>JASGJO010000023.1:0-20134 GCA_049840715.1 Pseudorhodoferax sp. | reverse complement strand
CTTTCCTCTGCTTCGAAGGTTCAGTTACGTATTGCTAAGGTTAATAGGGAAACACGATAGAATCCGAACAGCACCTCCGTAGAGGTAGCCGTTCGCTGCGGCTCTGGCCGCCATCGGATAGCCTTTGAGCAGGGCCGCACCCCGGTCCGTCATGCCCGCCACGGCAAATACGGCAAGCGCCAGGACGAACAGGATGGCCGTGCACCAGGCCATCGGCGCGGCTGCGAGATGTTCCCGCACCGTCCCGCTCTGCAGGTACGCGTGGGGGCTCCCCTCCCGCTGGCCCGCCCACGCCTCCAGGCGCCGCCCGACGTCATGGTGCGACATCCCGCTGTTGTCGACCGCTCCGTTCTCCTCCTCGTAGAACAGCACCTTGTCCGGGTGCATTTCCGCATGCACCCGGCGCACGCTCTCCAGGAAATCCGACATCTTTCTTCTCCCGATCCGGCGCCGTCGGCGCCCCCATCGCGCCCCGACGGAGGCGCTTGCCGTATCAGACGGGCGGGCAGGGCATGCGTCAGGATGGCAGTGCGTCCTGACATCCGCAGCCACGGCGCGTCCCATGGACATGCCTGCCGGCCAACCCCCAGGCATCCGGACCCACAAGGAGAAGAGCCATGCAGAAAATCATCCCCTCCTGGCAAGCCGCCGACCTGGCCGCCAACATGCGTCGCCCGCTGTTCTATGCGTACATGCTCGTGACGGCTGTGTTGCTGGTGCTCGGGCTTCTGATGCTGTGGATGGGCATCGACGACCACAGCAGAAACCTGTCGGGAAGAATCGTTGTGTTCGGCATGGCCGCCGCATTGCTGAACGGGGGCCATGCCGCCGCCACATTCCGGGTACGCGGCAAGAGCTGGCTGGCCATCATCGTCGGAAGCCTGTTCCTTCTCCCGGCGATCGGTCTTCCATGGATGGGCGAAGGCGGGGTGGACGCAAGCTTCCTGGTCCTCGCCGCAACCATCGGGCCCAGCCTGCTGCTGTGGGGCCTCTACGCTTGGCGTACCGTCCACTGGCCCGCAGCGCTTTCCGGATCCGACACGGTCTGACGAGACTGCCATGTCCGCCCGTACGACGACGCCACGGGCGCGCTCGGGGTCGTCTCGAGCACCGACCTTGCGCCGCTGGCCAGCGTGGATCTGGGCGGCTTCCAGCACACGAACATGTTCGCCACGCTGCGCTTGCCCGGCCCCGACGAAGATGCCGGCTGGGGATACATGGCGTTGTACGACCTGCACTACAGCTTCCTGCGAACATCCATCCTGCGCCAGGCCCCGACGCCGTGCCCGAGCCCGGCACCCTGGCCCTGCTGGGTCTGGGCCTGGCAGGCCTCGGCGCCGCGCGGCGCCGCAAGCCGGCCTGGCCTCGGCGGCGCAGGGACGGCCGGGCCGCCAGGGCCGCGGCGCGTCAGGCCAGGCGCTGCCCCGCGCCGCCCAGGCCCAGCACCTGCTTCACCGATGCGGCCGGTCTCCCGGTAGTGGCGCGCCAGCAGGCCGGCGGCCAGCGTCGCGTCGCGCGCCACGGCGGCGTGGAGCAGGCCGCGGTGCTCCATGCCAACGTCGCGGTCCAGGCGCAGGTACTGCCGATCGCGCAGGCTGGGCTGGCGGTAGCGCTCGGTCTGCGCGTACAGCTGGGCCGACAGGTCGAGCAGCCAGCGCGAGCCGCAGGCCGCGATCAGGCAGTCGTGGAAGGCGCTGTGCCGCTCCTCCAGCTCCGCGCCGTCCGGCGTGGCCGCGGCATCGGCGCCGCCGCGCCCGGTGTTCTGCATCAGCGCCTCGAACGCGGCGACCAGCCGCGCCTCCCACGCGTCGTCGCCGCGGACCAGCGTGCGGCGCAGCGCCTCGCAGTCGATGAGGATGCGGGTCTCGATCACGTCCCACATCTCCTCCTCGGAGAACGGCGCCACGCGGAAGCCGCGCGACGGCGTCGCGACCACCAGCCGCTCGCTCTGCAGGCGGTTCAGCGCCTCGCGCAGCGGCGAGAAGCTCAGGCCGTAGCGCTCCTTGAGGTACGCCAGCCGCAGCGGCTGGCCGGCCGGGACCGCGCCGGAGATGATGTCGCGGCGCAGCGCGCGGTGCGCCTGCTCGGCCAGCGTGATCTCCTCGACCGGCGCGTCCGCCGCGGTGGCGGTCTCCACCGTGCCGCGCACGACGCGGATGCGCGGCTTCACCGCAGGCGCTCCGGCGGGCATCGTGGGCATGGGAAGGCGTCGCATGCGGGAATGCATAGGCCGCGGCCTTCGGTACCGCCCCGGCGGCAAGGCCCCGAAGGCCGCCGCGTTCATGCCTGTTCCTCCCGGTCGTCGGCCCCAGGCTCCTCCGCCGGCGGCGCGTCGTCGAAGCGTACCGGCTGCAGCGGCCGGCGGTTCACGCGCAGGTCGAACACGTCGAAGCGGTTGTAGTGGCCGGTGATGTCGTGCATCTGGCGCGGCTGGATGCAGCGCGCCAGGTCGATGTCGGCGTAGACGATGCCTTCCTCGTCGAAGAGCGGTTCGCCGATCACGCGGCCGTCCGGGCCCGAGGATGCCGGAGAAGGCACTGCTCTTGCGCTCCAGCAGCGCGCGCGCCTTCGGGTGAGTCGCCGCCATGGCCGCGACGATCTCCTCGGAGATGGTCGAGCACGGCGACGATGGTGAACAGCTTGCCCTCGAAGCAGTGGGCCGCGGCGCGGACCTTGATCGCCTCGGCCATGTCGTAGTCCGGCGGCGCCACCGGCAGCGCGATGTAGCTGGCCACGTGCACCAGCTCGCCCTGCGCCAGCAGCGCGAAGCGCGCCAGCGTGTTGGTGTTCTCGCCGCAGGCCAGCGAACCGAGCGGGCCGATGGTGGTGTCGTGCACGCGCAGCGCCGAGGCGTCGCCCGGCGCCCAGGTCAGCTTCTCGGCCCAGGTCGGCACCAGCTTGCGGTGGCGGCCGAGGATGCGGCCGTCCTCGCCGATGGTGACCAGCGTGTTGTACAGCGTGCCGATGCCGTGGCGGCTGCGCTCGTTGGCGCCGACGACCACGTGCACCTTGTGCGCGCGCCGCGGCCTGGCAGATCTTGGCGATCTCCGGCCCCGGGATCTCGATCGCCGAGCGCGCCAGCTTCTCGAACCAGGGGCTGCCCTCCACCGGGTTCATCGATCCAGTTCCAGTACGGGTAGCCGGCGATGAACACCTCGGGGAAGGCGACCAGCCGCGCGCCGCTGGCCCGCGGCCTCGGCGATCAGCGCGCAGACCTTGTCCACGGTGGCGTCGGTGTCCAGGAAGACCGGCGCCGCCTGCACGGCGGCCGCCTTGAAGCGGGGAAGGTCAAGCATGGGGGTTCCTTGCGTCGGGGGAGAGGATGGCGTCGCGCAGCGCGCGCACCAGCGTGCCGTCCGGCTCCACCAGGCTGCGCGCGATGTCGAAATGGTTGTGGGCCGGCATGTCGATGACCTGCGCGGCGTGGCCGGCCTGCCGCCACAGCGCGGCGTAGTCGGCGGTCTGGCGCCGGAACTCCGCGGTCTCGCGCCCGCCGGCCGAGGCGATCAGCCGCGCGGCGCTGCGCGCCGGCAGCAACCGCTCCGGCGAGTTCTGCGCGATCTCCTCGGGCGTGAAGCGCATCCAGCCGTTGACCTGCACATGCTGCAGCGGCGTCAGGTCGTACAGGCCGCTGAGCGCCAGCGCCGTGCCGACCACGTCCTGCGGCAGCCCGAAGCCCTCGGTCCAGCCGCCGGCCAGCAGCATGCCGACGAGGTGCCCGCCGGCCGAGGAGCCGCCGACGTGGATGCGGTCGGTGCGCAGCCCGTGCGCCGCGCCGTGCCGCACCAGCCACTGCACGGCCGCGCGCACCTGGCGCACGATCTCGCCGATGCGGGCCTGCGGCGCCAGCGTGTAGTCCATGACCGCGACCGAGATGCCGTGCGCCGGCAGGCCGCCGGCCGCGAACGCGTTGTCGTGGCGCGAGCCGGCGCGCCAGTAGCCGCCATGCGATCCGCAGGAACACCGGGCTGCCGGGGCCGGCGCGGTACAGGTCCAGCGCCTCGCCGCTGGTGGCGTCGTAGACGAAGCTCTCGCGGTCCGCATGCGCCTGCTGCACGCGCGCGCTGTCGCGCACGTAGGCGGCATGCTCGTCGTCGTAGGAGGCGACGCTGGCGCGCGCGTTGTACTCGCGCTCCAGCGTGGGCTGGTCCATGCCGCGGTAGAGCGCGGCGGAGGGCGGGGTCGGTTCCATCGTCAGCTCTCCGTGGCGAATGGCGGCCGGTGTTGCCTCCCTCCCCCGTTGGGGGAGGGCTGGGGTGGGGGCCGGCGGCGCTGTGCCTGCCAGCGCCGTGCGTGCCCCCATCCCGACCTTCCCCCAGAGGGGGAAGGAGCCCGGCGCGCGGGTCGTGGTGCATGGTTTCATCTCAAATCCCCAGGTAGCGGTGCGCGAGATCGGCGCGGGCTTTCAACTCGGCCGGCGTGCCGGACCAGACCACGCGGCCCTTCTCCACGACATGGTGCCTGTCCAGCAGCGTGGCCATCTCCGACAGATTCTTGTCGATCACGACGGTGGTCATGCCTTCCTGCTTCAGCGCGCGCAGGCAGGCCCAGATCTCGTGCCGGATCAGCGGCGCCAGGCCCTCGGTCGCCTCGTCCAGCACCAGCAGCACCGGGTTGGTCATCAGCGCGCGGCCGATCGCCAGCATCTGCTGCTCGCCGCCGGACAGCGTGCGCGCCGACTGGCGGCGGCGCTCGCGCAGGCGCGGGAACAGCGCCAGCACGCGCGCCAGCGGCCAGGCGCTGCGGCCGGGCGCGCTGCGCGCCGTGGCCACCAGGTTCTCCTCGACCGACAGCGAGCCGAACACGCGCCGGCCCTCGGGCACCAGGCCCACGCCCAGCCGCGCCACCGCGTGCGGCGCGAGCTTGTCCAGCGGCGTGCCGCGCAGCACCACGCGGCCGCGCGCGCGGGCAGCATGCCCATCAGCGTGCGCACCGTCGTGGTCTTGCCCATGCCGTTGCGCCCGACCAGCGACACCGCCTGGCCTTCCTGCGCTGCGAAGTCCATGCCGAACAGCACCTGGCTGCCGCCATAGCCGGCGGCCAGTCCCTCACGGTCAGCATGCTTCCTCCCCCAGGTAGGCGGCACGCACCTCGGGGTGGCCGCGCACCTCCCCGGGCGTGCCGGTGAAGATGGTGCGGCCGTAGACCAGCACCGTGATGCGGTCGGCCAGCGCGAACACCGCGTCCATGTCGTGCTCCACCAGCAGGATGGTGTAGCGGCGCTTCAGGCCCTGCAGCAGCGCCGTCATGCGCGCCGACTCCTCCGCGCCCATGCCGGCCATGGGCTCGTCCAGCAGCAGCAGGCGCGGCGAACGCGCCAGCGCGACCGCCAGCTCCAGCTGCCGCTTCTCGCCGTGCGCGAGGTCGGCCACGCAGACCGCGGCCCGCTCCGCCAGGCCCACCTCGCCGAGCCAGCGCCGCGCCGCGTCCACCAGGCCGGCGTCGCGCCGCGGGTCGGCCCAGGCGCCGAACGCGCGGCCCGAGACCAGCGTGAGCGACAGCAGCACGTTCTCCAGCGCCGAGTAGTCCGGGCACAGCTCGGTGATCTGGAACGAGCGCGACAGCCCGCGCCGCGCGCGCTGGAAGGCCGGCAGCGCGGTGACGTCGGCGCCGTCCAGCACGATGCGGCCGGCGTCGGGCCGCTGCTCGCCGCACAGCTGCGCGATCAGCGTGGACTTGCCGGCGCCGTTCGGGCCGATCAGCGCGTGGATCTCGCCCTCGGCCAGCGCCAGGTCCACGCCGTCGGTGGCCTTGACGGCGCCGAAGCTCTTGCGCAGGCCCTGCACTTCGAGCAGCGGCCGCGTGCGTTCAGCCGGCATGGCGCGCCCCCAGCCAGCGGCCGAACAGGCCGTTGCGCCCGGCCAGCACCACCAGCACCAGCACCGGGCCCATGACCAGCATCCAGTGCTCGGTCCAGGCCGCGAGCGACTGCTCCAGCCCCAGGTACACGGCCGCGCCGCCGATCGGGCCCCAGCAGCGTGCCCACGCCGCCCAGGATCACGATGGCCATCAGCTCGCCGGACTTGGTCCAGGCCGCCATGTCCGGCGTGACCAGGCCGGCGAAGTTGGCCCACAGGATGCCGGCCAGCCCCGTGCCCACGGCCGACAGCACGAAGGCCGACAGCCGGTACGGCGTGGGGGCCGCGCCCAGGTTCACCGCGCGGCGCTCGCTCTGGCGCAGCGCCTGCAGCACCATGCCGAAGCGCGAGGCGACCAGACGCGCGCAGACGAAGGTCCAGGCCGCCAGCAGCGCCAGGCACAGGTAGTAGAACGCGGTCGGGTTCTCCAGGTCGATGCCGGGCACGACGTTGCGCTGCTGCATCATCAGCCCGTCATCGCCGCCGTAGACCTGCAGCGACATCAGCACGATGTACACCAGCTGCCCGAAGGCCAGCGTGATCATGATGAACTGCACGCCGCGCGTGCGCAGCGCGAGGTAGCCGACCACCGCGCCCAGCAGGCCGCAGCAGGCCAGCGCCAGCGGCCACACCACCAGCGCCTGCATGGAGCCGCTCCAGCCGACACGGGCCCGGCCTCCAGCGCGTGGTGGGCTACGATGGCCACCACGTAGCCGCCCAGGCCGAAGAACATCGCATGGCCGAAGCTGACCATCGCGCCGTAGCCCAGCACCAGGTCCAGCGAGACCGCGGCCAGGCCGTAGATCAGGAAGCGCGTGGCCAGGTTGACGGCGTAGGGCGCGCCCGCCAGGGCCGCGCCGGCCGGCAGCAGGGCCAGCACCGCCAGGCCGGCGAGCGCCGCGGCGCTGCGCCGCGTGAACGGGAAAGACATGGCTCAGGCCCTCGCGGGGAACAGCCCCAGCGGGCGGACGATCAGCACCACGGCCATCAGCACGTAGATCGCGGCCGAGGCCAGGCCGGCGGCCAGCGGCGTGGCGACCTCGGGCGCAGCAGGCCTTCGAGCAGCGTGGGCAGGAAGGCGCGGCCCAGGCTGTCCACCATGCCGACCAGCAGCGCGCCGGCCAGCGCGCCGCGCACCGAGCCCACGCCGCCGATCACGATCACGACGAAGGTGGTGATCAGCACGCGCTCGCCCATGCCGATCTCCACCGCCAGCAGCGGCGCGGCCATCACACCGGCCAGGCCACACAGCAGCGCGCCCAGGCCGAACACCAGCGTGTACAGGCGGTGGATGTCCACGCCCAGCGCGTCGACCATCTCGCGGTCGTCGGCGCCGGCGCGCACCAGCATGCCGATGCGCGTGCGGTTGACCAGGTACCACAGGCCCAGCGCCACCAGTGCGCCGATGCCAATGAAGGCCAGCCGCATGACGGGGTACTGCAGCCCCGGCGCCAGCGTCACCGCGCCGGAGAGGATGGCGGGCGTGTCCACCAGCGGCGGGCGGCGGCCGAACAGCAGGCTCACCGCCTCGTTGGTGAACAGGATCAGGCCGAAGGTGGCCAGCACCTGGTACAGGTGGTCGCGCTGGTACAGCCTGCGCACCACGGCCAGCTCCACCAGCAGGCCGTAGCCGCCGGCGCCCAGCAGCGCCGCCACCACCGCGGCCGCGAACGAGCCGGTCTTGCCGAGCGCGAAGGCCGCGCAGTAGGCGCCGACCATGTAGAACGAGCCGTGCGTGAGGTTGACCACGCCCATGATGCCGAAGATCAGCGTGAGCCCGGAGGCCAGCATGAACAGCATGGCCCCGAACTGCAGCCCGTTCAGGACCTGTTCGAGCAGCAATGTCATTGGACTGACCTCCGCGCCGCGCGCTGCGGTGCCGAGCGCCTTCGGAGCGGCCGGACGGCGCTCGCTGGTGTACCTCCGGCTTCACCGGCGGTGCTCATGACGGCATCTTGCAGTGCGCTGGCGTAGCTGTCGCGGTCGTCGCTGACGATCTTGCGCACGACCTTGAGCGCAAGCTCGCCGTCGCGCCCTTCTCGATGCGCATCAGGTACAGGTCCTGGATCGGGTGCTGGTTGGTGTTCAGCGCGAACTTGCCGCGCAGCGAGGTGAAGTCGGCCTTGCGCAGCGCGGCGCGGAAGGCGTCGGCCTTGGCCGAGGTCGCCGTTCACCGCCTTCAGGCCCGACGGCGATCCACTGCGCAGTGTCGTAGGCCTGCATCGCGTAGTCGGTCGGCACGCGGCCGTAGGCGGCCTGGAAGTCCTGCACGAACTTCTTCGAGGCCGGGTTGTCCATCGCCACCGACCAGATGCCGGTGGTGTAGAAGCCCTCGGACGCGTTGCCGGTGGCCGCCAGCATGCGCGCGTCCATCGAGAAGCCGGGCATCAGCATCGGGATGGTCTTGCCCAGGCCCGCGTTGCCGTACTGCTTGGCGAAGTTGATGCCGGCGCCGCCGGGGTGGAACTGATAGATCGCGTCCGGCGCCAGCGAGCGGATGCGCGCGATCTCGACCGAGAAATCGGACTGGTCGAGCTTGGTGTAGATCTCGGCCAGCAGCTCGCCCTTGAAGGTGCGCTTGAAGCCGGCGAGGGCGTCGCGCCCGGCCTGGTAGTTCGGCGCCAGCGCCACCACGCGCTTGAAGCCCAGCTCGTTGGCCGCGACGCCGCCGGCCGTGTGGAAGGCGTCGTTCTGGTACGAGGCGACGAAGTAGTTCGGGTCGCATTTCTCGCCGGCGAACACCGACGGCCCGGGGTTGGCGCTGACGTAGGTATAGCCGGCCTTGGTCACGCTGGGCACCACGGCGGCCAGCACGTTCGAGAAGTTCACGCCGGTGTAGAGCCGGATGCCGGACTGCACCATGCGGTCGGCCGCCTGCTTGGCGTTGGCGGGCTTGAGGCCGTCGTCCTCGACCACCAGCTCGACCGGCACGCCGCCGAGCTTGCCGCCGCCCTGCTGCACCGCCAGCATGAAGCCGTCGCGCAGGTCTTCGCCGATGTAGCCGGCAGGCGTGGACAGCGTGGTGATGAAGCCGATCTTGACGGGTTCCGCCGCGGTGGCGGCATGGGCGATCATGCCGGTCACGGCGAGGAGACAGAGTTTCTTGAGCATGGAGGATCCTCCAGGTTGAAATCGCCGCGCCGGCAGCAAGGGCGGCGCCGGCGCACTCGGGTCGCAGGCGACCGCGCTCAATCGGCCTTCAGGTCGAGCGCCTTGACCACCGCGGTGAACAGCGCTTCTCGTCCCGCACCTGCGCCGCGTACTCGGCCGCGCGCATCGGGATCGCCTCGGCGCCGGCTTCCAGGAAGCGGGCGCCGGATGTCCGGCCGCTCCAGGACTTTGTTGATCTCGCGGTTCATGCGCTCGACCACCTCGGGCCGCGCGCCCGCGGGCGCGTAGATGCCGAACAGGCTGTCGGCGAAGACGCCATCGATGCCCGCTTCGGAGAAGGTGCGGATCTCCGGGCGCCACCGCGGCGCGCTTGCGGCTCGCCACCGCGAGCACCTTCAGCTTGCCCGTCTGGACGTTGGGGAAGACCGTCGCCGGGCCGAAGGCGAAGTCGATCTGGCCGGCGATCAGGTCCTGGATCGCCGGCGCGACGCCGCGGTAGGGCGCGTGGGCGGCCGTGATGCCGGCCGCCTGCTTGAGCAGTTCGCCGGCCAGGTGCGGCGTCGTGCCGTTGCCGGCGGAGCCGTAGCTGAGCGTGTCGGATGCTGCTTCGCGTGGGCGATGAAGGCTTCGAGCGTGTCGACGCCGAGCGACGCGCGGACGAACAGGAACAGCTGGCTGTTGGCCAGCAGCGCGACCGGCCGCAAGTCCGCGCTGCGGGTCGAAGGGCATGCGCTGGAACATCGACGGGTTCACCGACTCGGTCGTCGAAGGGACGAGCAGGAAGCTGTGGCCGTCGCCGCCGTTGCGCACCACCTCGACGCCGGCCACGTTGCCGCCGGCGCCGCCGCGGTTGTCGACCAGCACCGGCTGCCCCAGGGCTTCCGACAAGTGCGGCTGGATGGCGCGGGCCAGCACGTCGGCCAGGCCGCCGGCCGCCAGCCCGACGACCAGGCGCACGGGCCTGGTCGGCCACGCCGGCGGCCTGCGCCAGCGCCCGCGCCCGCGGCCCAGGGGCCGGCCAGGGCGAGCATCCCGGCGCTCAAACAATGTCTTCTGCGCATGCGTTTCTCCTTTGCGGTTCGAGCTTGCAATCGGCGCCGGCGTGCGGCATGGCCGCCTCAGTGCCCTTTCATGGCGGCCTGGTGCCACCAAGCGCTGGCGCCGACGACCTTGGCATCGACGACGAGCGGCCGCACCAGCCCGCGCGCGACGCGCTCGGCCACGGCCTGCAGGTCGGACGTGTTGCGCACCGTCACCCCGTCGGCGCCGTAGCCGCGGGCGATGGCCGCGATGTCGGTGTCGGGAAACTCCACCGTGCCGGTGGGGTGCCCGTCGGCCCGAAGTATACACCTGGCGCCATAGGCCTGGTCGTTGTAGACGACGATCAGCATGCCCAGCTGCAGGCGCACGGCCGTCTCCAGTTCGGCGATGCCCATCAGGAAGCCGCCGTCGCCGCACGCCGCGACCGGGAAACGGTCCGGCTGCGCCAGCGCCGCGCCGATGGCGGTCGCCAGGCCCAGGCCGATCGACTGGAACGCCTGCGTGAACGAGAAGCCGTTCTCGTCGGGCACGCGCAGGTACATGCTTGGATAGCCCATGAAGTTGCCCGAGTCCACGCCGACGACCCGGTTCTTCGGGACCAGGTCGTCCAGCGCGATGGACAGCGTGCGCGGGTCGATCCTGGCCGCGGTGCCGGCGTCTTCGTACGGGGTGTCGCGCCAGAGGATGCCCGCGCCGATCCGCTGTGCCAGTGCCGGCGTGCGGTAGCCCGCGCTTCGGTGGCCCTGCGCGCGCAGCAGATCCGAAGTGGCCTGCGCCGTGGCGGCCACGTCGCCCACCACCCCCAGCGCGACCGGCCGGTTCCTGCCGATGGCCTGGGCGTCCAGATCAACCTGCACCAGCCGCACGCCCGCGCCCAGGAGGCTGCCGTGCCCGGTGGTCCACATGTTCAAGGCCGAGCCCCAGCCCACCACGACATCCGCGCCTGCGATCAGTCCGGCCGTCAGCGGCGAGGAGAAACCGCCCGCGACGTCGATGCCCATGGGTGACCGGCGAACAGTCCTTTGGCGACCGCGCCTTCGGCCAGCAGGGCGCCGACGTCCTCGCCCAGCCGGACCAGCGCATCCCGGGCTTTTGCCCCGCGCGCGCCGCGCCCTGCGATGAACACGGGCCTGCGGGCCGCTCTCAGCAGCCCGGCCAGCGCCTGGACGCTCTCCGGCGCCGCCTGCGGCGGGACCGCTGCAGCCACGGGCTGCAGGCTTTCCAGCTGCGCGGCATCCAGCGCCTCGCTCTGGATGTGTAGCGGCAGATTGAGCAGCACGGTGCGCCGGTCGCGCAGCGCGAGGGCGTACGCCGCCCGGGCGTCGGCCAGCGCCGTGGCCGCCGACCGCAGCCGCAGGCTGGCGGCGCCCACCGACCGGGCGAGCGCGTCCTGGTCCATGTGGAAGTTGGACGCGGGGTCCGCCGTCTCCCCGCTCACCACCAGCAGCGGCGTACGGCTCTTGGCCGCCTCGCCGATGCCGGTGGCGGCATTGGTCAGGCCGCAGCCCTGGTGCACGGAGACGACGGCGACTTCCCCGCGCATGCGGGCATAGGAATCGGCCATGGTGGCAGCGCCGCCTTCGTGGCGCGCGGCCACGAACTGCACCCCGCCCGCGACCAGCCCGTTGGTGAAGTGGAAGTTGCCGCTGCCCACCACGCCGAACGCGCGGCGGATGCCCAGGCGCGCCAGCGCCATGCCGATGCCCTGTGCAACGCTGACCCTCATGCGAGCCTCCTGGCCGTGTCCGGCGCGGCGTGGTCCACGGGTGCCGGCGCCGGCTTCACGCGCGCCCGGCCGGGCGCGGCTCGCCGATGGCGACCACGGGATGGCGCAGCGAGCCGATGTGCTGCGACGGTGGCCTCGACCACGTCGCCCGGCCACAGCCATTCCTGCGGGTTGCGGCCGGCGCCCACGCCCTCGGGCGTGCCGGTGGCGATGATGTCGCCCGGCTCCAGCGTGATGCCGGCGCTGATGTCGGCGATCAGCGTGCGCACCTTGAACAGCATGTGGCGCGTGTTGGAGTTCTGCTTGGTCACGCCGTTGACCTTCAGGCTCAGGTCCAGCACCTGCGGGTCGGGGATCTCGTCGGCGGTGACGATGCACCGGGCCGAAGGGCGCGTAGGTGTCCTGGCCCTTGGAATAGATCCACTGGCCGGCGCGGCGGTTGTCGCGCGCGCTGATGTCGATCATCACGCTGTAGCCGAACACGTAGTCCAGCGCGTCCTCCTTGCTCACGCGCGTGGCGCGCGTGCCGATGATCGCGGCCAGCTCCACCTCCCAGTCCAGCTGCTGCGTGATGCGCGGCGTTGTGCTCGATCGCGTCGCCGGGGCCGATCACCGTGGTCGGCGGCTTGGAGAAGATCACCGGCTGCTTGGGCAGGTCCTTGGACGTGTCCAGCGTGCGGCTGGACTCGGCCACGTGCTCCACGTAGTTCAGGCCGATGCCGAAGATGTTCTTGCGCGGCCGCGGAATCGGCGCCAGCAGCTTCACGTTGACCAGCGGCAACGGCGGTGCCGACGGGCCAGCGGCCCTCGGACGACGGCAGCAGCGCGCGTGGCCGCGGCCACGGCCTGCGGGCCCAGGTCGATGAAGTCGCAGCATGTCGGCGGGCAGCGGCTGGCCGGCATGCTGCGCCGAGGCAGTGCAGATCGACGACGCTGGCTGTCCGACGATGGCGCCCAGCCGGGCGGCGGCGGTGACGTCGGCGCGATAGGTCACGAGACGCATGAATTCCTCCAGGAAAGAAAAGGTGCGGGGGCGGGCGGGCGCGATGGAAGGAGCTCAACCGCGGGCACCGGCTGGTGGCCGCCGTTGTCCGCCAGCGCCTCCTCGCGGTACAGGCCGAGCTTCTCCATCACCGGCAGGTCGTTGAAGCAGAACAGGCAGGCGTCCTCGGTCAGAGGCGTTGGCGTGCTCGTGCAAGGCCCACGATGGCACGCAGAAGATGTCGCGCTCCTGCCAGTCGAAGCGCTGGCCGTCGACGACCGAATAGCCGCGGCCCTTGGCGACCTGGTAGAGGAAGCTGCCGGTGTGGCGGTGCGCCTTGCCGCGCGAAGCCCGGGCGCAGCAACTGCATGCTGGCGCCGATGGTGGCCATGACGTGGCCGCCGGTCGACCGGGTTGACGTAGTGCATCAGCACGCCGTCGAAGGGGCTGCCCTCGCTGCGCCCGCGCCAGGCGGCTGCAGCGCCTCGTAGGTCGGCTCCCACTGGTACTTGAACAGCGGCGAGTAGGGCTTGCTCCAGCCGCACGTTCTGCGGCCGCAGCGCCGGCCGCGCCCCAGATGCCGACCGAGTCGTCCACCGGATGGGTCACGGCCTGGCTGCAGCTCCGGGTGCACCGGCGTAGAAGCCGGCCTCCATCGCGTTGACCAGCGGGATGTCCAGCCCGTCCTGCCAGATGCAGGGGAGCGCCGTCGGCCTCCACGCCGTGCTCGTGCCAGGTGCCGTTGGGCGTGAGCACGAAGTCGTTGGCGCCCAGCGTCATCTTGTGGCCGTCGACGATGGTGTAGGCGCCGCGGCCCTCCATGATGAAGCGCAGCGCCGAGGACGAATGCGCAGTGCGCCGAGGCCGCTCGCCCGGGTGCATGACCTGCAGCCCGGAATAGAGCCAGCCCACCGCGGCCGAGACCTCGCGCCGGCCCGGGTTGTTCAGGTAGATCACGCGGCGCCCGGCCTTCTCGGGCGTGACCAGCGTCCACCGAGCGCAGCACGTGCTCGCGCAGGTCGCGGTAGCGCCACAGCACCGGCACCGACGTCGGACTTCGGTTGCCAGGGCTCGATCTTGTTGGCGACCGTCCACAGCGCGCCGGTCTGCGAGCCGTTCGAGCTCGCTGGTAGTAGGCGACCAGTTCGGGCGTGTCCTCCACGTCCGCGCGGCCCGGCGATGCTCTCGCGGTAGGTGTCGTAGGACGTGTGGGTCATCGGCATCTCCTTGGGTGCCGATTTTTTATAAAACTTCTGCAATCGATATCAGGGTTAGCGCTGATATGGCCACATCTTTACCGTCATCCACGGCTTCGAAACGCGAAGTCGCCGGTCGATCGCGACTCTTTTTATAAAAGAAACACCTTATCCCGCCAGCAGGCGCACCTGCGCCGGCGCGATGCCCAGCCGCACCGCCGCGCCCGGTGCGAACAGCGCGTCGCCGCCCTGGTGCGGCTGGTCCGCCAGCAGCCGCAGGCTTCCCACGCGCACGCGGTAGCGCGAGAACTCGCCGAGGAACTCCGCGCTCTCGACCTCGCCGTCGATCCACCAGTGCGCGGCATCGGCCGGCAGCCCCGCGGACTGGATGCGCACCTGGTGCGGCCGGAACGCCATGGCCGCCGGCCCCGGCTGCGCCGGGCCGTCCGGCAGCGCGGGCAGCAGCAGCTCGCCCAGGCCCGGCGCCTCGAAGCGCAGGATCTCGCCGGCGGCCGTGATGCGGCCGTCCACGAGGTTGGCCGTGCCCACGAAGCCGGCCACGAAGCGGTTGGCCGGGTGGTCGAACAGACCCACGGCCGAGCCCACCTGCTGCAGCACGCCGCCGTCCAGCACGGCCATGCGGTCGGCCGTGGTCATGGCCTCCTCCTGGTCGTGCGTGACGAAGACGGTGGTGAGGCCCAGCGTGTGCTGCAAGCGCTTGCAGCTCCTCGCGCATCTGCACGCGCAGGTTCTTGTCGAGGTTGGACAGCGGCTCGTCCAGCAGCAGCAGGCGCGGCTCGATGACCACGGTGCGCGCCAGCGCCACGCGCTGCTGCTGGCCGCCGGACAGCTGGCCGGGGCGGCGCTGCGCATAGTCCGACAGGCCGACGAGGGCCAAGGCGGCGCCGACCTTGCGGCGCACCGCGTCGCGGCTCTCGCGCCGCTCCACCAGGCCGAAGGCGACGTTGTCGAACACCGTCATGTGCGGCCACAGCGCGTAGCTCTGGAACACCATGCCGACGTTGCGCGCATGCGGCGGCACGCGGCCGATGTCCTGCCCGTCCAGCAGCAGCTCGCCGCTCTGGTGCCGGGCGAAGCCGGCGATCAGTCGCAGCAGCGTGGACTTGCCGGAGCCCGACGGGCCGAGCAGCGCGAAGAACTCGCCGGGCTCCACGCGCAGGTTGATGTCGCGCAGCACCGGCGTGCTGCCGGTATTGGCCAGGACTGATGTGGCGGGCTTCGACGCGAGGTCTTCTTCATTTCATTCGCCCTCCACGAACCGGTGCGACAGCCAGGTGCCGACCGCGACCACGGCCACCGCCAGCACGCCCAGCGCCGCGCCCGGCCCGCGGCCCGAGACGCTCTGCATGTACAGGTAGATGCCGTAGCTCATCGGCGCCTGGCTCTCGCTGGAGGCCAGCAGGAGCGTGGCCGACAGCTCGACCGCGGCCGTGATGAAGCTGGTGACGAAGCCGGCCAGGATGCCGCCGGCCATCAGCGGCACCGTCGACGCGCCGCACCGTCGACAGGCGCGAGGCGCCGAGGTTCTGCGCCGCCTCCTCCAGCGACGACGTGCACCTGCTGCAGCGCGGCCATGCAGGCGCGCAGCGCGTACGGCAGCCGCCGCACGGCGTAGGCGAGCATGATCAGCACCCAGGTGCCGACCAGCGGCACCGATCGGCACCGCCGAACGGCAGCGTCACGCCCTTGAACAGGCGCAGGTAGCCGATCGCCAGCACCAGCCCCGGGATGGCCAGCGCGGCCGAGGCGAGTCCAGTCCAGCCACCGGCGTGCCGGCATCCGCGTGCGCAGGATCAGCCAGGCGATAGCCACGCCCAGCAGCACGTCCAGGCCGGCGGCCAGCAGGCAGTACTAGCAGCGTGTTCACGACCATGCCGCCGGAGTTGGCGAACACGCTGGCGTAGTGGTCCAGCGTGTAGGCGTCGGGCAGCACCGAGAAGCTCCAGACCCGCGCGAAGGACATCAGCAGGATGCCCAGGTGCGGCGCCAGCACGACCAGCAGCACCAGCACGATCCAGCCGTAGGCCAGCAGCGCCTCCCAGCCGCGCAGCCGGCGCCGCTCGCAGCGCGCCGCCGCCCTTCTGCAGCGTGGCGTAGTCGCGGCCCTGCGTCATGCGCGCGGCCAGCCACAGCGCGAAGATGGAGAACGCGACCATGATCACGCTGACCACGTAGCCCTGCGGGTCGTCGATGCCGACCGAGGTGATGCGCAGGTAGGCCTGCGGCGCCAGCATGTTGGTCACGCCCAGCACCAGCGGCGTGCCCAGGTCGTCGAACACCTTCACGAACACCAGCGCCGCGCCGGCCACGAAGCCCGGCATCGCGAGCGGGAACACGACGCGCCGGAACAGCCGCCAGCCGCGCGCGCCCAGGTTCATCGCCGCCTCTTCCATCGAACCGTCGATGTTGCGCATCGCGGCCACGTCAGGTTCAGCAGGATGAACGGGAAATAGTGGATGCTCTCGACGAAGATCACGCCGACTCAGGCCGTCCATCAGCCCGAGCTGACCAGCCGAACGCATCGTCCAGCAGCAGGTTCATCGTGCCCGAGCGGCCGAAGATCAGCTGCATCGCGACCGCGCCGACGAAGGGCGGCATCACCAGCGGCAACACGCCCAGCGTCTGGATCAGCAGCGCGCCGCGGAACTCGAAGCGCACGGTGAAGTAGGCCAGCGGCACCGCGATCAGCGCGGCGAACGAACACGCTGGCCAGTCGCCACCGTCAAGGCTGTTGAAGAAGGACTCCGTCAGCAGGCTCTGGACGAAGAACGTCAGCGAAGTGGCCGAGCGTCGGCGAGCCGTCGGCCTCGTCGACGAAGGCGCTGCGGACCACCAGCCCCACCGGCACCAGACCAGGAACACCGCAGAAACGCCGCGACCAGCGCGACGACTGCCCACAGCGCCCGCGGGCGCCGCGGCGCGACGCACGGCGCCGCACGCCTGGTGGCGGCGCAGGCGCCTGTACAGCCGGCGGCCATCAGCGTGCGAGCGCGCGCGGCCTCGTCCGGCGAGCTCGCGCGCCTTCTGCGTAGTTCGCTGCGACTTGGGGCTCACAGCTCCTCCTGGCCCGGTGACCTGCTTGTAGACCGCCGACCTCGCGCTGGTTCTTGCGCGAACAGCGCCAGGAACTCGCGCTTCACCGGCCAGCTTGGCGCCGACCAGCGGCGAGTAGGCGAAGCTCGCGCGCCTGCCGGACGCAGCTCGCTCGCGCGCGCGTTGGGCTTCGCCTTGCCAGCTGGCGCTCTGCCTCCAGGATCGCCTGGGTCGCGTCCTGCAGCTCCTTCAGCCGGAAGGTCATCGTCTGGTCGAACAGCGAATCACCACCTAGTAGCGCGGCTGCGACAGCGCCGAGTCGAACTGCACCTTGCGCGCTTGGCGATCTCGACCGGATCGGGATAGCCGGGCGGAATCGTGCCGGCCAGGCTCGCATAGGACATCACCGGCAGCCGCGAGATCTTCGGATCGAGCAGGAGCTTCTGGCCTTCCTTGCCGAGCGTGAACTGCATGAACTTTCTTCCTTCATCGGCATTCTTCGCGCCGGCGACCAGCGCGATGTTGGCCGGCACGATCGCCGTGACCGCCGGATAGACGAACTCGACCGGAAAGCCGCTGTACTTGCCGGCCAGGCCGAAGAAATCGATCACCAGGCCGATGCCGAACTGGCCGTTGTTGACGCCGTCGGGCACGCCGAAGCTGCGCTCGGTCACCGCGGCGCTGTTGCCCGGCCATCGCGCAGCAGGTGCCCCAGCCGCGATCCCAGCCCTCGCCCTGCAGGATGGTCTCCACCGTCAGATGCATGGTGCCCGAACGCGACGGCGACGTGATGCCCACATGGCCGAACCATTCGGGCCGGTTCAGATCCTCCCATTCGCGGGGCGCCGCCAGCTTGTGGGCCTTCAGGTAGCGGGTGTTCTACATCATGCCGTAACCGGCCAGCGCCTGGCCCTTGTAGAAGCCGTGCGGATCGTTGACCGGATAGTTGCCGATCTTCGCCGGGATGTCCGCGTTGGCGACATCGGGCAGCGGCGCCAGCAGCTTGTCGCGCTTGAGCACCTCGAACGCATCCGGCGCGCTGGCCCAGAACACGTCGGGGCGCTGGCCGGCCGGCAGTTCACGGACGTAGGCGATGCCGGCCACCGTGTTCTTGTTCAGGATCTCCAGCTTGATGTCGGGATTGGCCTTCTCGAACGCGGTCTTGTAGGCCTGAGTCAGCTCCTTCGGGAACGAGGTGATCACGGTGACGGTGCCAGCCGGCCGCGCCGTGCGCCGCGGCCAGCGCCAGCAGGCCGGCGGCGGCGAAGCGCCAGCGGCGCCGGGGTACAGAAAGAACGCCAGATCGAACATGGTGCCTGCAACCTCTGGTTTGCAGGATGTCACATCCAGCATTCTTCACGATGCCGTGCGCGCCGCGGACGCATCGCGGGCCGAGGATTATCCGCATGCGTGCCGGGGCCTATCCTCGAATCACAGTCATTCCCAAGGAGATCAACCACATGGCATCCACCAATCCCCGCAGCTACACCGCCGCGCCACCACGCAAAGTGGCCTTCCTGGGCCTTGGCGTGATGGGCTTTCCCGATGGCGCCCGCCACCTGCGCGGGCATGGCCGGGCACGAAGTCACGGTCTACAACCGCAGCGCGGCCAAGGCCCAGGCCTGGTGCGGGGAACTTCCAGGGCCGCAGCGCCGCCACCCCGCGCGAGGCCGCGGCCGGCGCCGAGCTGGTGTTCTGCTGCGTGGGCAACGACGACGACCTGCGCTCGGTGGTGCTGGGGCCAACAGCGCCTTCGCCGGCATGGCGCGCGACGCGGTGTTCGTGGACCACACGACCGCCTCGGCCAACGTCGCGCGCGAGCTGTACACCGCCGCGCGCGCGCCGGTCTCACTTCGTCAACGCGACTCTCCGGCGGCCAGGCCAGCACGCAGAACGGCGCGCTGACGGTCATGTGCGGCGGCGATGCCGCGGCCTTCGGCCGCGCGGAGCCGGTAGCCCAGTGCTTGGCGCGCGGTCACGCTGCTGGGCGACAGCGGCGCCGGCCAGCTCGCCAAGATCGTCGACCAGGTCTGCATCGCGGGGCTCATGCAGGGCCTGTCGGAAGCCATCGCCTTCGGCCAGCGTGCGGGCCTGGGCATGGCGCAGGTCTGGACGTGATCAGCAAGGGCACGGCCCGCTGGCAGATGGAGAACACGGCGAGACCATCGTCGAGGAGCCAGTTCGACTTTGGCTTCACGATCGAACTGGATGCGCAAGGACTTGGGGCTCGTCCTGGACGAGGCCAAGCGCAACGGCGCACGCGTGCCGGTGACGGCGCTGATCGACCAGTTCTACGCCGACGTGCAGCAGGCCGGCGGCGGGCTCTGGACACGTCGAGCCTGATCACCCGGCTGGATTGACCGGCGCCGCGGCCGCGGCTCTGACTTCTGCGCCGCGGGCGCCTGGCCGGGACATGCGCGCCAGGTCTTCCTCGCTCAGGATCTCGAACACCCGCACTACCTGAGCACGCTGCCCACGCCCCGCGCGATCTCGGTGGCGCGGCTCGGCCTCGCGCTGCGTCACGCGGCCCATGAGGTCGACCACGCCGCGCTCGGTGACGACCTTGAAGGCATTGACCTGCAGGTCCTTGGCGTCGACGAGCGAGGCCTTGACCTTGCCGGTGATCAGCGTGTCCCGAGCGCTGCGACAGGCTGGCCAGCGCCATCACGCCCAGGTCGTTCACCACGGAGCGCACGTTGTCGACCCTGGCCACGATCTGCTCGGCGCTGCTGGTAGCCTGGGCGCTCGCCACCTCGCCGGTCAGCAGCACCTGGCGGTTGTAGCTGGTCACGCTGACGCGGGCGCTCTTCGCCGAGCGCCTCGCGCAGGCGGTTGCCGAGCGCAGCTCGATGCCCTCGTCGTACAGCTCGGCGCCGGAGGTGCGGCGGTCCAGCGCCATCAGCACGCCGCCGGCCGTGCCGCCGACGCCACCAGCGAGCAGCGCAGCCGAGCAGGCCCGCAGCCAGCGCGGCCACAGCCAGGGAAGGACGCAAGCGTTGGAAAGGAATGGTCTTCATGGCAGTTTGAGAAGGGGATCGCGGCCTCAATGCGGCTCCTGGTCGCCCAGGAACTGGGAGTCGACGCCGTCGCCAGGCAGTGGATGGTCAGCAGGTGCACTTCCTCGATACGGGCGATGCGCTCGTGCAGCACGCAGATGTCCACGTCC
>JASGJO010000022.1:0-395448 GCA_049840715.1 Pseudorhodoferax sp. | reverse complement strand
CGGTGGCGATGGCCAGCACGTTCTTGACCGCGCCGCCCACCTCGACGCCCACCACGTCCTCGCTGGCGTAGACGCGCAGGCTGGGGCCGTGGAAGGCCTGCGACCAGCAGCGTCACGCACGCGCGGCGTCGGCGCTGGCGGCCACCACCGCGGTCGGCTGGGCGCGCGCCACCTCGAGCGCGAAGCTGGGGCCGCTCAGCACGCCAGCGCGCAGCTGCGGCGCGACCTGCTGCTGGACCTCGTGGGGCAGCAGGCCCATGGCTCGCGGCGACTGGCGCGCTCGAAACCCTTGCACAGCCACGCCACCGGCACGGCGCAGTCCTTGCAGCTGCCTGCAGCACGCCGCGCAGCGCCGCCACGGGCGTGGCGACCATCGACGATATCCATCCGTGCCAGGGCGGGCGCCATAGCCGCCCGCGTCGGCCAGGCTGCACCGCGAGGCGCCGGCAGCAGCGCGCCGGGCAGGTAGCGGGTGTTCTCGCGCGCCTGGGCCATGGCCTGCGGCCTGAGCGCGTCGCGCACCCAGAGGCGCATGGTGTGCGCCGCCGCGCGGCGCGGCTGGCGCTGATGGCCAGCGCCGTGCCCCGGCGCCGCCGCCCAGGACGGCGATCCTCACGGCGGCCGCTGCCGCGCCATGGGCCGGCGGCCTACTGCGTGACGATCTTGGGCGCCTGCGCGGCGGCCTGCTGGCGCTGCTGCTCGTACATTGCCTGGAAGTTGATCTCGGCCAGGTGCACCGGCGGGAAGCCGGCGCGCTGGACGATGTCCGCCACATTCGAGCGCAGGTAGGGATAGACGATCTGCGGGCAGGCGATGCCCATGATCTGAGCCATCTGCTCTTCGGGGATGTTGCGGATCTCGAAGATGCCGCCCTGCTTGGCCTCGACCAGGAACACGGTCTTGTCCTTGATCTTGGTCGTGCACGGTGGCCGGTCACGCAGACCTCGAAGATGCCGTCGGCCACGTTGTTGGCCTCGACGCCGAGCTGGATGTCCACCGAGGGCTGCTCCTGCTCGCAGCAGGATGGCGGGGGAATTGGGCTGCTCCAGCGAAAGCCTCCTTGAGGTACACGCGCTGGATCTGGAACACCGGGTTTGTGCTTGGTCGGCCATGGTGTTTCTGAGTCGGTTCTGGGTGGTCTGCGCGTCAAGAGCCAGCAGTAGATGCCTACGCCGGAGGGATCGCGGAGATCTCTGCGGCCGGGATCGCCAGCGAGGCGGCCCGGACCGTGTCAGGCAGCCTGCAGCAGAGGCACCAGGCCGCCCTGGCGGTCCAGCGCGATCAGGTCGTCGCAGCCGCCCACATGGGTGGCGCCGATGAAGATCTGCGGCACCGTGCGCCGGCCCGTGATCTCCATCATCTCAGCGCGCTCGTCCTTGTCGGTGTCGACGCGGATCTCCTCGATCTGCGCCACGCCCTTGGACTGCAGCACCTGCTTGGCGCGGACGCAGTACGGGCAGACGGCCGTGGTGTACATCTTCACTGTCTGCATGGGCCTGTGCGTTCAGGCTTTCTCGACCGGAAGGTTAGCATCCTTCCAGGACATCACCCCGCCGGCCAGCGTCTTGGGCCTGCTCGTAGCCCAGCTTCTTCGCCACGGCCGCCACCGCGCGGTTGGCGCGGGCGCCGCTGGCGCAACCAGGATCAGCGGCAGCGCCTTGTTCTTGACCACGGCCGGGCAGCTTTTCCTCGAGCTGGCCGAGCGGCACGCTCCTGGCGCCGCCCGACATGGCCGGCGGCGAATTCCTCGGCCTCGCTGACGTCCACCACCACCGCCTTCTCGCGGTTGATGAGCTGCACCGGCGCCTGGCCGGCGTCAATGCGCCGCCGCCGGCGGCGCCGCGCAGCATGGGCCACAGCAGCATGCCGCCGGAGACCAGTGACGACCAGGATCAGGATCCAGTTGTCAAGAATGAATTTCACGGTTTTCTCTGTGGTCGACGCCGCACGCCGAGCGCGGGAGGGCCGGCGATTTTAAAATGCCCGGTTTTGCCCTGCCGCGCGCGCCCCCCCCCCCCACCCACCTCCCCCGCCCCTGGCCCTTCCCAAGCTCGCCCTCCATGCACAAGCTCGTTCTCATCCGCCACGGCGAATCCACCTGGAACCTCGAAAACCGCTTCACCGGCTGGACCGACGTGGACCTCACGCGACACCGGCATCGAACAGGCCAAGCACGCCGGCCGCCTGCTGCGCGCCGAAGGCTACGAGTTCGACCTGGCCTACACCAGCGTGCTCAAGCGCGCCACGCGCACGCTGTGGCACTGCTGGACGAGATGGACCGCACCTGGCTGCCCGTGGTCCACAGCTGGCGCCTGAACGAGCGCCACTACGGCGCGCTGCAGGGCCTGAACAAGGCCGACATGGCCAAGCAGTACGGCGACGCCCAGGTGCTGGTCTGGCGCCGCAGCTACGACACGCCGCCGCCGGCGCTGGAGCCCGGCGACCCGCGCAGCGAACGCGGCGACCTGCGCTACGCCAAGCTCGCGCCCGAGGAGATCCCCGCTGACCGAATGCCTGAAGGACACCGTGGCCCGCGTGCTGCCGTTCTGGAACGAGACCATGGCGCCGGCCATCAGCGCCGGCCGCCGCTCGTGGTGGCGGCGCACGGCAACTCGATCCGCGCGCTGGTGAAGTACCTGGACGGCATCTCCGACAGCGACATCGTCGGGCTGAACATTCCCAACGGCATTCCGCTGGTCTACGAACTCGACGCCGAACTCAAGCCTCTGCGCCACTACTACCTGGGCGACGCCGAGGCGGCCGAGACTGCGGCCGCGAAGGTCGCGGCGCAGGGCAAGGCCTGAAGGCAGCTACGAAACGGCCTGAAAGCCGAAAGCTCTCGCGCTGGCCAGCGGAACCGGGCCGCGACCGGCATTCCAAGGTGTATATTGCCTCGGACCCGGTGTCAGGGGATCGCTCATGGGTCAGAAACTGAAGATCGCAGGCTGGGTGTCGATCGGCGCCGTAGCAGGGGCCATGACCACCGTGTCGCTGCAGACCGTCGCGCGCGGCGCGCTGGCGCCGCTGCCGCTGGAGGAGCTGCAGCAGCTCGCCGCCGTGTTCGGCATGATCAAGAGCGACTACGTCGAACCGGTCGACGAGAAGAAGCTCATCACCGACGCCATCTCGGGCATGGTGTCCAGCCTGGACCCGCACTCGCAGTACTTCGACAAGAAGTCCTTCAAGGAATTCCGCGAGGGCACGTCCGGCCGCTTCGTCGGCGTCGGCATCGAGATCACGCAGGAAGACGGCCTGGTCAAGGTGGTCTCGCCGATCGAGGGCTCGCCGGCCTTCCGCGCCGGCCTCAAGCCCGGTGACCTGATCACCAAGATCGACGACACCGCCGTCAAGGGCCTGTCGCTGAACGACGCCGTCAAGCGCATGCGCGGCGAGCCCAACACCAAGGTCGACCTGACCATCTTCCGCAAGGACGAGAACCGCAGCTTCACGGTGACGATCACGCGCGAGGAGATCCGCACCCAGTCGGTCGGGCAAGGTCATGGAGCCGGGCTACGCCTGGATCCGCCTGAGCCAGTTCCAGGACCGCACGGTCGACGACTTCGTGCGCAAGCTCGAGGAAATCTACAAGCAGGACCCCAACCTCAAGGGCCTGGTGCTGGACCTGCGCAACGACCCGGGCGGCCTGCTCGACGCGGCGGTGGCCGTCTCCGCGGCCTTCCTGCCCGAGAGCGTAACCGTGGTCTCCACCAACGGCCAGCTGGCCGACAGCAAGTTCACCTACAAGGCCGCGCCCGAGTACTACCTGCGCCGCGGCGGCACCGACCCGCTCAAGCGGCTGCCGGCCGCGCTCAAGACCGTGCCGCTCGTGGTGCTGGTCAACGAAGGCTCGGCCTCGGCCAGCGAGATCGTGGCCGGCGCGCTGCAGGACCACAAGCGCGCCACCATCATGGGCAGCCAGACCTTCGGCAAGGGCTCGGTGCAGACCGTGCGCCCGCTCGGCCCCGACACCGGCCTGAAGATCACCACGGCGCGCTACTACACGCCCAGCGGCAACTCGATCCAGGCCAAGGGCATCGTGCCCGACGTGATGGTCGACGAGACCGAGGAAGGCAGCCCGTTCGCCGCCCTGCGCACGCGCGAGGCCGACCTGGAGAAGCACCTCAACAGCGGCCAGGGCCCCGAGGACGAAGGACCCGGCCCGCGAGAAGGCGCGCGAAGAAGCGCGCAAGCGCATGGAAGAAGAAGCCAAGAAGCCGGTGGCCGAGCGCCGCCCGCCCGAGTTCGGCTCGGACAAGGACTTCCAGCTGGCCCAGGCGCTCAACCAGCTCAAGGGCGGCCCGGTGCTGGTCAGCAAGACCCTGGTCGAGCGCCAGGCGGAGAAGAAGGAAAACTGATCCCGGCCCAGGCCAGGCAGCACGGAGCCCCGCGATGCGGGGCTTTTCTTTTGGCCACAATTCCCCCATGAACGACGACCAGCTCCTGCGCTACTCGCGCCACATCCTGCTCGACGAGATCGGCATCGAGGGCCAGCAGCGCCTGCTCGATGCCCACGCCCTCGTCGTGGGTGCCGGCGGGCTGGGCTCGCCGGTGGCGCTGTACCTGGGCAGCGCCGGCGTGGGCCGCATCACGCTGGTCGACGACGACGCGGTCGACCTGACCAACCTGCAGCGCCAGATCGCCCACAGCATGGCGCGGCTGGGCCAGCCCAAGGCCGACTCGGCGCGCGCGGCCATCGCGGCGCTGAACCCGGAGGTGGTGGTCCACACCGTCGCGCAGCGCGCCGACGCCGCGCTGCTGGACCGCCTCGTGCGCGACGCCGACGTGGTGCTGGACTGCTGCGACAACTTCGCCACGCGCCAGGCCGTCAACGCGGCCTGCGTGCGGCATGGCCGGCCGCTGGTCTCCGGCGCGGCGATCCGCTTCGACGCGCAGCTGGCGGTGTTCGACCCGCGCGACGCCGCTTCGCCCTGCTACGCCTGCGTCTTCCCGCCCGACGCACGCCCGAGGAGGTGCGCTGCGCCACCATGGGCGTGCTCGCGCCGCTGGTCGGCGTGGTCGGCAGCCTGCAGGCGGTGGAGGCGCTCAAGCTGCTCTGCGGCGCCGGTCCCTCGCTGGCCGGGCGCCTGCTCATGCTCGATGCGCGCCAATTGGAATGGACCACGTTGCGCGTGGGCAGGCAGCCGCATTGCCCGGTCTGCGCCAACCGCTGAGGGTTCACGCGCAGGGGCCGTGCCGGCGGCGGAACGTGTAGGGGCGCTGCGCCCCGGCGTCGGCGAACAGGCCGCGCCGGGCGGCGCGCGCGGCGCGCTCCTCGTCGGCGTAGGGCCCGGGGCTGTGCCGGTAGCGGTACGACCAGGCATGGCCCGCGCGCACCATGCGGGCCGCCACGTCCTCGTCCTGCTGCCACAGGCGCGCCAGCAGGCGCCCGTAGTCGTCGCGGCGCAGCGGCTGCACGCGCACCGCCGCCCCGAGCACCTGGCGCTGCAGGGCAGCCCGCGCCTCGGCGCCATGGGCCTGGCACAGCTCCGGGGCGTCGATGCCATGCACGCGGATCTTGCGCGGCGCACCGCCGTCCGCCGGCCGCACCCACAGCGTGTCGCCATCGCTGACGTGGCTGACCACGCCCCACCACGCATCGGCCGCCTGCACCGGCGCGCAGCACAGGCCCGCGAGCGTCCAGCACAGGGCGGCAAGAGAACGGAACACGACAGGTGAAGGGAACAGACGATGGGACAATGCGCCGCCCGCAGCGTGCCGGGCCCCTGCATGATGCCCGAAGCCCCGCATACCCCCGTCCGCCGGCCCTGGCGCCGCTTCTTCCCCTTCCTCGCGTGGCCCCGGCCCGACCGCGCCACCCTGCAGGGCGAGGCCATCGCCGGCCTGACGGTCGGCATGATGGTGATCCCCCAGGGCGTGGCCTATGCCGCGCTGGCCGGCATGCCGCTGGTGACCGGCATCTATGCCTCGTTGCTGCCGGCGCTGATCGCGGTGCTGTTCTCGGCCTCCACGCGGCTGTCGGTGGGCCCCACGGCGCTGAGCTGCCTGCTGATCGCCGCCTCGCTGTCCGGCATGGCCGAACCGGGCAGTCCGCAGTGGGTCAACCTGGCGGTCTGGCTGGCGCTGCTGTCGGGCCTGCTGCAGGTGGTGCTGGGCCTGGCGCGCTTCGGCTGGCTGCTCAACGTGGTCAGCGCACCGGTGCTGATGGGCTTCACGCAGGCCGCGGCCGTGCTGATCCTGCTGTCGCAGCTGCGCGACCTGCTGGGCCTGCCGGCCGGCTGGCAGCCGGCCCAGCTGGCGCAGCAGGTCAATCCAGGCGCTGCGCTGTTCGGCATCGGCTCGCTGGTGCTGCTGGTGCTGTCGCGCCGGCTGTCGCCCAAGCTGCCGGCCGTGGTGCTGGTGGTGCTGGCTGCCGCCGGCATCAGCTGGGCCATCGGCTTCGAGGCCGCGGGGGGCGAGGTGGTCGGCTCCTTGCCGGCCGGCATGCCGCAGCTCTACCTGCCGCAATGGCCGGGCTGGCAGGACTTCAGCCGGCTGCTGGTGCCGGCCCTGGTGATCACGCTGATCAGCTTCCTGGAGACTGCCTCGAGCGCCAAGGTCGACAGCCAGAAGGGCGGCCAGCGCTGGGACCAGGACCAGGACCTGATCGGCCAGGGCCTGGCCAAGCTGGCGTCCGGCCTGTCCGGCGCCTTTCCCACCAGTTCGTCGTTCTCGCGCTCGGCGCTCAACCTCTACGCCGGCGCCCGCACCGGCTGGGCCACCATCGCCTCGGTCGTGGTGGTGCTGGCGGCCCTGGTCTGGTTCACGCCGCTGCTGCACCCGGTGCCGCAGGCGGTGCTGGCGGCCATCGTCGTGGCCGCCGTGATGGGCTTGGTCAAGCCGGCCGCGTTCGTGCAGCTGTGGCGGGTGTCGCGCGTGGAAGCCGTCACGGCCGGCGTGACCTTCGGCGTGACCGTGCTGTCGGCGCCGGCGCTGTACTGGGGCGTCATCGCCGGCCTGCTCATGAGCCTGTCGCACTTCCTGTACCAGCGGCTGCACCCGCGCATCATCGAGATCGGCCTGCATCCGGACGGCAGCCTGCGCGACCGCCATCTCTGGCACCTGCCGCCGCTGGCGCCCCGGCTGTGCGCGCTGCGCATGGACGGCGGCCTGGACTTCGCCTCGGCCAACGCCTTCGAGCGGGCCGTGCTGGAGCACCTGGCCGCGCACCCGGACACGCGCCACGTCTGCGTGTTCGCGCTGTCGATCAACCACATCGATGCCACCGGCGTCGAGATGTTCGGCCAGCTGCGCAAGGGGCTGCGCGAGCGCGGCATCTGCCTGCACATCGCCGGCATGAAGCTGCCGGTCGAGCGCGTGCTGCTGCGTGCCGGCGAACTGCCCGCGGCAGGCAGCACGCCCGATCCGCTGCTGCGCCTGTACCGCACCGACGCCGAGGCGCTGGCCGCGCTGCAGCACCCGAGCATGCAGCGGCCGGCCTGAAACACGCGGCGATCCGCCTGTTTTCCGGCGTTCGGCAGCGCCGCGCGCCAGCGCCGGAGCCGGACCGCGCTGGTAAACTGCCCCGGTTCAACCCCTCCTCCATCTGTGATCCATCCGGCCCCGTCCAACCTGGTCGACCTGCACGCGTTGCGCCTGGATGCGGCGTGCGCACTGCTGGCCCGCGCAGGAAGGGTCCAGCTGCCGCCGGCCGATGGCGATGCCACGGCCTACCTGCAGGCCGTGATCGATGGCCTCAACGAGCTCTCGCTGAAAGACGCGCTGACCGGCCTGTCCAACCGGCGCCAGCTTGAGCAGGTGCTGGAGGCCGAGATCGACCGCGTCGCCCGCTCGGGCGAAGCAGCGCTGCTGCTGATGCTGGACATCGACCACTTCAAGTCCGTCAACGACAACTACGGCCACATGGCCGGCGACCAGGTGCTGCAGGCCGTGGCGCAGGCGCTGGCCGGTTGCATCCGTCCCATGGACACGGCGGCCCGCTATGGCGGGGAAGAGTTCGCCGTGGTGCTGCCCAGCTGCCAGCCGGCTTTCGGCCAGGTGGTGGCCGAGCGCATCCGCCGCACCATCGAGGCCACGCCCATCCGGGTCTCGCCCAGCGTGGACCTGCGCGTGACGGTGAGCATCGGCGGTGCGTTCGCGCTGCAGTGGATCCGCTCCACCACCGAGCTGTGGGTCGACCGCGCGGACCAGCAGCTCTACGTTGCCAAGACCGGCGGCCGCAACCGGCTGTGCCTGGAGGAGCAACCCGACAGCACCGTCAGCGCGGAGGAGAAACACTTGCTGTTCGGCCATCTGGCCGCCGCAGATCCTGCCTGGATCGACATGAGTTCTGGCGTCGTCTCCGGCGGCGCCGTGTAAGAGGAACACGATGAGCGATCCCTCCACCCCCAAGTCCATGCCGCCGGCATTAGGCGCCAGAGTCCTGGCCGTCACCAGCGGCAAGGGCGGCGTGGGCAAGACCTTTCTTTCGGCCAACCTGGCGGCCGCGCTCGCGCGGCGCGGCCAGCGCGTGCTGGTGCTGGACGCCGACCTGGGCCTGGCCAATCTGGACGTGGTGCTCAACCTGCACCCCAAGATCACGCTGCACGACGTGTTCACGGGCAAGGCCACCATCACCGAGGCCATCGTCAAGGCACCGGGCGGCTTCTCGGTGCTGCTGGCCGGCTCGGGCATGGTCGAGTACTCGCGGCTCACGCCCGAAGTGCGCGACGAGTTCCTGGGCGTGATCCGCAGCGTGATGCCCAACTACGACGTGCTGCTGCTGGACACCGGCGCCGGCATCTCCGACGTGGTGCTGTTCGCGGTGTCGCTGGCCTCCGAGGTCATGGTCGTGGCCACGCCCGAGCCGACCTCGCTGACCGATGCCTATGCCGCCATCAAGGTGCTGGCCACCCAGCACAAGCGCCAGCACGTGCGCATCGTCATCAACCAGACCGCCCGCCCGGGCGACGGCAGGGCCATCACCTCGCAGCTGCAGCAGGTGCTCGACCGTTTCGTGACGACCGGCGCAGGCCGCTCCGTGCGCCTGATCCACCTGGGCGACATCCCGGTGGACACCGCCGTCCGCGAAGCCGTGATGCGGCGCCAGCTGCTGATGGCCAGCGCGCCGGGCAGCCCGGCGGCGATGGCCGTGACCGAACTGGCGCGCAAGCTCGACGAGACGGTGATCTCCCGCGCCGACGGCACGGGCAACTGAACGAACCCAGGCTGAAGCCGCGGCGGGCGCCGCCCGCGCTACTTGCGCCAGCCGCGCGGCTCCAGCGGCGCGTGCGCGGTATCCCACTTGGACTGCGGCGTCATGACCTCACCGCAATGCCCGCAGCGCCTGCAGGCATGGTCGGCTTCCTCGCCGCAATGCGGGCATGGCGCCCATTGCGCCGCCGGCCGCGCCGGCGGCACGATGCCGGCGACCCGCGCCACGGCGACGCACTTGCGCAAAAACCCACGCAGGCCCCGGTTCGGATCGGTTTCGGACATACGGCACTCCTCGCAAGACGCTGCATTGTTGCAAGCGGGCGACCCATCAGCAACAGAAACCGCGCGCTTCAAGCCAATGAGGGCGGCGGCGCGGTCAGGATCCATCCTTCCAGGGGATCGCAGGTGGCCGGCATGCCGAAGCGCAGATCGCCGGCGGCGCGCCGGGCCTGCGCCCACGCGGCCTGGACCAGGCACAGCGTGGCGTCGAGCAGGTCGCCGCTGCCGTCGTCCAGCATGGCCGCCCGGGCCGTGGGCGGCAACACCAGCCGCAAGCCCAGCCGGCGCGCGCCCTCTCCCTCGCACAGCCCGGCCAGCAGATCGGCACGCGCCTGGCGGCGCGCGGGCGTCTGGCGCAGCGGGTCGTCGCTCTTGTAGCTGCGCCGGCCACCCAATGCCTCGCGCGCCAGCAGGCCCGGATAGGCCTCCAGCGCGACACGCCGATGGTCGCCATCGGCCAGGCCGGGCAGGTGGACGCCGGCAGCGCGCAGCAGCGGAACGCCGGCATGCAGCATCCAGGCCACCGGCGGGTTGACCCATTTCATCGACGGGCTCGCCCCGGCCGGGCCGTCGGTGGCACGGTGCGCGAACTTGCCGCCCACTGGACGGCCGGCACAGAACGCCTGGAACAGGCCGCGCAGCTGCGGCCGCGTGAAGCTGGCGTAGTGCGCCATGCAGGCGGCCCAGTCGGTCGGCCAGCCCAGCGCCAGCACCAGTTCGCGCGGCAGGCCGAACGGCAGGTCGAAGCCGCCGACCCAGTCGGCGGGCCGGGCCAGCCAGGCGCCGAAATCGGCCAGCGTGGCGAAGCGTTCGAAGCGCTCCAGCCGGACCGCGCTGCCGTCCGGATGGCCGAGCGCCAGCACGATGGGCTTGCGGCGCGTGGGGCTGCTGCTGAAGTCGCAGCCGAGCAGCGTCGGGGGCGGGATGGTCAGCGGTTCCAGCAGTTCGGGACGGTTTCGGTGTTGTTGACCAGGCCGCGCACGCCGGTGTTGGTCAGGGTGAAGTTTCCGCACTTGTCGCCGGTCTGGGCGCCGTTGCGCGTGGCAGTCAGCGTGAACGTGGCACCGTCCGAGACCAGCGAAATGCTGTACCGGCCGGAGGGCACGTGCTTGAGATTTTCCGGAAAGTCGGCGGTCACGGGGTAGGTGCCCCTGGCCGTCGCCCCGCGCTCCATCCACTGGGCCGCCTGCTGCAGCCCTGCGCGCGCCTCGGCGCGGGCGCCACGGCGCACGTACTCGGTGTAGTTCGGCAACGCGATGGCAGCCAGGATGCCGATGATGGCCACCGTGATCATGATTTCGATCAATGTGAAGCCGCGCACGGCGCGCCGGGAAGGAGGTGGTCGTCGGTTCATTGCAGTTGGCGCCAGCTCGGGCGCAGCGGAATTTCGGGCATGCGCGCCAGTTTGTCCGTCGTGGTGGCCTGGGAACCCGAACGGGTGCCGATGCGGATCTGGCTGCCCTTCGTCGTGACACGGTTCTCGGCGGCGGACGCCGTCATGCGCGAGGTGCCACCGTCCGCGGCGTTGTAGACCCCGTCGCCGTTCGTGTCCATGACCTGCACCGACGGCTTCTTGCCGTCCATGATGTTGAGCAGCGTGCGGTACTTCTGCACCGGCACCGCCGCCGCCGCGCAGGTCTCGCCCGCCGTGCTCCCACCCGAGGCAGGCACCTCGGAAATCAGCTCGATGTTGTTGCTCTCGTCGTAGAAGTACATCTGCGCCAGCACCCGTTCGCCGCTGATGGGCAGGTTCATGTACCAGCCCTTCTTCGCGCTCGCGTCGGTGTCGCTGTAGGCCACGTCGTTCTGGGTCACGGTGTAGAAGGTGCGGACCACATTGGTGCCGTCGCTCGTCCCCGCCACCGTGGTCGAGACCTCTTGCCGCTGCAGCTTCTCCACCCCGCTGCCCAGCGCGGTCGGCGTGACCACGCTGGTGTCGACCACCACCTTGCCGGACACGAGCTTGTAGCGCGTGTTGTCCAGCACCGAGTAGATGCTCTGCACCGAGGTGTCGGTCCGGTCGCCTTCCGTGACGTTGCGCCCGGTGCCGAACGCCACCATCAGCCCGGTCGCGCCGCGCGCGTTGGCCCGCACCAGGGGCGGCGCCGTGATCGGCTGCACGCTGCTCCCGCCCGACGTGTAGACCGCCTGGTACAGCGGCGTGCCGTTGAAGATCCTGGTCGAAGTCGTCGACGCACCGAGGGCCGCCCCGCTGAAGGCCACGTTCCATTCGGTCGCGGTCGCCGACGAGATGTCGAACTTCCACAGGTTGCCCAGCAGGTCGCCCGCATAGACCAGGTCGGGCGTGCCATTGCCGTCCAGGTCCACCAGGCGCGGCGCCGACAGGCCGTTGCCCGTGCCCGTGGCGCTCTTGGCGACGATCTTGAACAGCTCCCGGCTCCCGTCCAGGTACTGGATCAGCAGCACCGGCCGCTCGTTCGTGCTGTTGTAGCCATTGCCCATGATGGCGGCCCAGCGGCCGTCGTTCAGGTAGACGATCTGGGTGGTCTTCAGGGCGTTGTCGTCGTCTAGCACCGGCGGCACCATGATGTGCCCGAGGTCCGCGTCCTCCGCGGTCGAACCGGCTGCCGAGGTCTTGTCCATGACCACCAGCGTCGCGGCATTGGCCTTGAGCATGGTGGAGGCTTGCCCGGTGCCGTCGGTCGCGGAGCTGCCGGGGTTCGTCACGTCCAGCACGAAATAGCCCTTGCCCCCGGCGCCCAGGGTGCCGAACAGCCAGGTCTGCCACTGCCGGTCGCCGCCCCCCAGGGGCGGGACGAACACGTCGCCGCTGAAGGGCGAACCGTCCACGTAGTAGCGGTGCGTGTAGTCGCTGCGCGTGAGCAGCGGCAGGTTCTGGAGCACGCCCTTGGGTACATAGGCGATCTTCTCGGTGCCGTCCACGCCCGAAAAGCCGTGCAACATGCCGTCGTTGCCACCGACATAGACCATCGGCAGGCGCTTGGCGTGCTTGCGCGCGTACGCCAGGTAGTTGTTCTGGCTGTAGCCGCTGACCGGGTCGGCCACGTACCACAGGCTGGAGTTGACGATGTCGCCCTGCACCGAGGTGCGCGTGCGCAGGGTCGTGCCCTCCAGGCTGCGGTCGCCGCGGATGAAGTTGAGCCGCTGCTGGCCCAGCGTGTTGGCCGCGCTGGTCGTCGCCGTGCTTTCCTTGAGCAGATTCTTCTGCGCCGTGCTCAGGAAAGTCTGGTCCTCCGCCCATTCGAACGAGGTGCCCCCGCCCCCGCTCGTGAGGTCGCGCCAGCTCAGGATCAGCCGGTTGGCGATGCCCGTCGCCGTCGCCGCCAGCGCGTTGAGCTTGTCCGCCGTGGTCATGTTGGACGGTGTCGCGCTCTTGGTGCCCCAGGTTGCGTCGGGCGTGGCGGTCACGGCGCCCGAGGTCGCGTCCTGGGACACGCTGTCGGCCCGCACGGCGCCGGACCAGCCGTCGGCGACGTAGCTGCTCGTGTACTGCGTGGTTGCCGAATAGGCGATCGAGGAGGACGAGTTCGCAAAGCCCGTCACGGGGGTGCTGTTGTCGGCGGAGATCTGCCCGAAGATCTCCTGGAAGGCGCTCACCAGGCCGTTCGAATCGGTGGCCGGGATGAAGCGCCCGCGGCCGGCCAGCGCCATGTTCCAGAGCTCCATCTTCTTGGCGGCGGTGGAACTGGTGGGATTGGGCCAGACGACGGCGCCGGTCACGAGGCCGGGGTAGTCGCCGTTGGCGCCGTAGGTGCCGTTCGCGGCGTCCCATCTGGGCACGGACGGCGACCACGCGGCCGCGTCGCGAAAGCCGATGGTGTAGGTCTGGACATGCTGCCAGGTCGCCGGATCGTTGCGCGGGTTCCAGAAGGGGGTCAGCGTCACGCTGGTCGTGCCGGTCGTGAACGTCTCATTGCTGGCGCGGGCCTCCAGCGGCTTCAGGTTGTTGGTGAGCCCGCTCGCCAGATCCGTGGCCCAGAAATAGAAGGCCAGGTCCGCCAGCTTGTTGTTGCTGCCGCTGGCGTTGGGACGGTACAGCTTCGTCTCGGCGCTGGTCGCGTCGTAGGTGTGGGTGCCGTCGGGCAGGGTCCTGGTCGTGGCCAGATAGTTGCCGATGCCTGCTGCCGGCGTGACGTTCCATTCGCCGTCGGTCATCAGGATGATGTAGTTGCGCCGGCAACTCAGCACCGGCGCGGCCGTGGCACCCGGCGTGGCGGCCCAAGGGCCATTGCTGTCGGTCGTCGAAGCGTTCACGAAGTAGTTGCCCGCGGCGGTGTAAGCCGCGTGCGTCGGCGTGTTGCCGCCCGAGGTGTACAGGTTCGTGGTGCTGGAGCCGTTCGTCGTGGCGGGCCCCACCCAGTCCAGGAACTTGGTGCGGTGTGCCGTGTCGAGCACGCGGACGCCGTTGCATCCGACGGTGTTGTCGCCCACGGCCTTGCACTTGTTGAAGGTGTTCCAGCCCAGGCGGATCGAGTTGTCCGGGATGACCTGGGTGGTGGCGTTGAAGATCGTGTGCAGGGCCACCTTCAGGTCCCGCATGCCGGAACTGGCTGTCCCCGCATTGCCCATACTGCCCGAATCGTCCAGCGTGAGGACGACGTTCGGCGCCGGCGCGCGGCTGGCCGAGCCGGCCGGATACTGCGCCAGCGACAACTGGGCCGCGAACGGTGCGGACGGCATGCCGATGGCGGCGATCAGCACGCTCAGCAGCGCACGCCTCGCCCTGGGATGTGCTCGCATCATGGCCTCCTTCAATCTCTGAGCTTCTGCCGTGCAAAGGTCGACTGCAACACCACCTGCGTGCCCTGCTTCAACCCCCGGGCCACGGCGGTGATGCGGTAGACCACGCGCGGGCTCAGGTTCAGCGCCATGGTCTGCGACGCGTTCGAGACGACGCTGGATTCGCCGGTGTTGGCGTACTGCATGACCTCGATCCAGTACCAGGCCCCGCGGCTGGCCCGGCGTTCGGTCAGCAGCGGATTGACCATGGCCGTGCTGCCCGAGGCCGGCAGGGCGCCGGTGTACTCGCCGTAACGCGCGCCGACGTCGTCGGCGGTCATGGGATCCATCGTGGCGTCCGTGCTCCAGAAGTCCTGCGCGCCCGCGCGCTTGAGGCAGATGCCGTTCAGGCACTGGGTGGTCGTGGGCGACAGCTGCGTCAGCAGCCGCTGGAAGGCCGCCATTTCATCGACGAACCGAACCGTCGTGCCCATGCGGCAGATCTTCGTGTTGGTGGCGTCGGACACGCAGCTCGTCCCGTCCGCGCGCATGCCCTGGATGTCGAGTTCGGCGTCCTGGATCATGGCCTGGGCCGCCTCGAATGCGCGCTGGTAGTCGGCATCGTTGCCCACGATGGCCTCGTTGACGAGCGAGGACCGGAACGCCCACAAGGCCAGCAGCGAGGACAGCAGCACCACGATCATCACCACCAGCAGCGAGATGCCGCGCTGGCGCGTGCGCGCCAGGCCCGCGGATGCGCGCCTCACCGCGCCGCCCCCTGGCTGCGCAGCTGGAAGGTGTTGCGCAGCACCAAGTGCATCCGGTTGCCCAGCGACACGTCCGACTCCGCGCAGTCGCGGTAGGTCGCATCGGCCGTGTCGATGTTCTCGTCGCCGACAAGCTCCAGGCAGATGTCCACCGCGACAACCGAGGCCCAGTCCGCCGTGGCCATCGCGGCCGGGGCGATGCGGCGCAGGGTCGCGGCACCGACGCCGCCGGCCGGCAGCGTCTGCACCAGGTATGTCACCCGGAAGTCCGCCACGTTGCCGATCAGCACCTCCTCGGCGCCGCTCGTTCCGCGGCACCGCAGATTGCCCGTCGCCGCGCCGACGGCCCGGTCCAGCCTGAAATCGCTCTGCACCACCGCCGCGGTGGTCGAACTGCGGCCCAGGCAGTCGCTGAGCAGGGACTGTGCCGTGGCGGCGCCCGATACCGTCTCCGTGAAGTTCTGGTATCCGACGCGCAGCGGATAGGTCGTGTCGTTCCGCAGCGCGCGCGTCCCGCGGTCGAACGTGGTTTCGAACGCCACCGGCTGGGCCGGATCTTCCGTCGCGCCGGCGGCGGCGCCGAAGGCCGTGTTCAGACGGATCGCGCCGGCCTGCCGCAGCTGCCGACCGGCCACGCGCAGCGCATAGGCGCCTTGCTGCTGCAGCTGGCTGGCGTCGCTGACCGTGCCCGACACGCCGCGCGAGACCAGCAGCGCCCCCAGCGCCACGGCGATGGTCATCAACCCGATGGCCAATCCGACCAGCAGTTCGAGCAGCGTGACGCCGGACTGGGTGCTGCGTCTCATGGGCAGTACAACGAAGGATTGGCGACATCGCCCGCCACGTAGGGCGTGCAGCGCAACGTGGGCAGCAGGTACTGCAGGTGGCAGATGCGGTTGGCGGGGCAGCTCACGCTGGTCGTACCGGTGCTCGCGCCGGTGGTCACGGTGCCGATGGCGAACGGGGCCTTGTAGGCCAGGTTCTCGGCGGCGGTGGCGCCCTCGCGCTGGCGCTCGTTCTCGCGCCAGCTCACCATCACGCCCAGCTGCGGCCGCACGTTGGTCGCCGTGCCATTGGCCACGACGAACACCGTGGCCTGGCCCAGCGGCAAGGTGGCCGCCACGTTGGCCTTCCACTGCGCAATGTCGGCCAGCGCGGTATCGCCCGGCCCGCAACCGCTGGCGCAATCCGGCGGCGTGCCGCTGACCGCGCCCCAGCCCACCGTGTAGTTGGCCAGGACCGCCGCCGTCAGCGAGGTCGGATTGGCCTTGATGCGCTCGCCCAGGTCTTCGATCAGGCGGATCGCCTGGGCCCGACGCACCGTGGTCTGCGTATCGGAGAGCGTGCGCAGCTGCATCCCCAGGATGCCGAGCACGCCCAGGGCCACCAGCACGATGGCGATCATGGATTCCAGCAGCGTCACGCCGCGCTGGCGCCGCGCCATCAGTCGCATGTGCTGGCCCCCGCCTTGCTGCGGATGCGGCCGCCGCCGCCCAGGCAGACGGCCGACCGCACGGTGGAACCGCTGCGCGTGGACGCCACCACGAAGGTCACGGCGCCGCCGGTCGCCGGGTCGCCCCAGCGCGTGAGCGCGAACGAACCGGAACTGGTCGAACGGGTCACGCTGACGCCGCTGCCGAGCGGAGATTCGCGCAACACGGTCGTGCCGCTGGACACCGTCCAGCCGCAACGCCAGTCGGCCACGTTGGTCGGCAGCGCGCATTGGTCCGTCCCCGGCGTGCTCCTGGCCACGGTCACATCGCCACCCCACTTGATCGCCTCCGAGCGCGCGAACGCCATCGTCGCCACCATCTCCTCCGCCACCTGCCGCACGCGCCAGCGGTCGATGACCGGCACCATGCTGGGCGCGGCCAACGCCGCCAGGATGGCGAGGATCGCCACGACCACCATCAGCTCGAGCATGGTGAAGCCGCGGGCCGCAGGAAAGGGGGAATGGCCACGGAATGGGCGGGTCATGACTGTGCGAATGCTAATCGCCCGACCGCCTGAAACAAGCGTGTCATCGGGCAGCCGCGTCAGGCGGCCCCCGGCGCGCGATGAGCGGTTGTACCTCCAAGGCCGCCCAGCCCATGTGCCAAATAGTTCACAGCACTGCGGGTGTTACAGCCCGGGAGTAGGATGCTCCGGCACCCGCCGCAGCCGCGGCGTCGCCCCACCACCCACATAAAACGGAGCATCCGGCATGGCCCATGCATTCGCGCGCACCCGCAAGAAGTTCACCACCGCGTCCGGCAAGACCGGGCAGTTCTACTCGCTGCCGGCCCTGGCCAAGGAGTTCCCGCAGATCGGCCGGCTGCCGGTGTCGCTGCGCATCGTGCTCGAATCCGTGTTGCGCAACTGCGACGGCAAGCGCGTGGCCGAGGAACATGTGCGCCAGCTCGCCAACTGGGCGCCCCATGCCGAGCGCACCGACGAGATCCCCTTCGTGGTCTCGCGCGTGGTGCTGCAGGACTTCACCGGCGTGCCGCTGCTGGCCGACCTGGCCGCCATGCGCAGCGTGGCCGCCCGCCTGAACAAGCCGGTGGGCCGCATCGAGCCGCTGGTGCCGGTGGACCTGGTGGTGGACCACTCCATCATGGTCGACTACTACGGCCAGAAGAACGCGCTGGACCTCAACATGAAGCTCGAGTTCCAGCGCAACCGCGAGCGCTACGAGTTCATGAAGTGGGGCATGCAGGCCTTCAAGACCTTCGGCGTGGTGCCGCCCGGCTTCGGCATCGTCCACCAGGTCAACCTGGAGTACCTGGCGCGCGGCGTGCACAAGACCCGTGACGACGTCTACTACCCCGACAGCCTGGTCGGCACCGACAGCCACACCACCATGATCAACGGCATCGGCGTGGTGGCCTGGGGCGTGGGCGGCATCGAGGCCGAGGCCGCCATGCTGGGCCAGCCGGTCTACTTCCTGACGCCCGACGTGGTGGGCTTCGAGCTCACGGGCCGGCTGCGCGAGGGCGTCACGGCCACCGACCTGGTGCTCACCGTGACCGAGATCCTGCGCCGCCACAAGGTGGTGGGCAAGTTCGTCGAGTTCTTCGGCGAGGGCACGCGCACGCTGGCCCTGCCCGACCGCGCCACCATCGGCAACATGGCGCCCGAGTACGGCGCCACCATGGGCTTCTTCCCGGTGGACGAGAAAACCATCGACTACTTCAAGGGCACGGGCCGCACCAAGGCCGAGATCGAGGCCTTCGAGGCCTATTTCCGCGCCCAGGGCCTGTTCGGCGTACCCCAGGCCGGCGAGATCGACTACTCGCAGGTGGTCAGGCTCGACCTGGGCGACGTGACGCCCAGCCTGGCCGGCCCCAAGCGCCCGCAGGACCGCATCGAGCTGGGCCAGGTGGCGAGCCAGTTCAAGAGCCTGTTCTCCAGGCCCGTGGCCGAGAACGGCTTCAACCAGCCGGCCGCCGTGCTGCAGACGCGCCACCAGGTGCGCCGCAGCGAGGAGCCGCTGCTGGACAAGGTGCCCGAAACCCCGCCCACGCCCAGCGGCGCGGCCCTGCCGGTGGTCGAGATGGAGGCCAACAAGGCCACGCTGGCTTCGGCCAAGGCCGAGGCCACGCCCGCGCCCCGAAAGACGCCCGAGATCACCATCGGCAACGGCGACGTGCTGATCGCCGCCATCACCAGCTGCACCAACACCTCCAACCCCAGCGTGCTGCTGGCCGCGGGCCTGCTGGCCAAGAAGGCCGTGGAAGCCGGCCTCAAGGTGCAGCCGCACATCAAGACCTCGCTGGCGCCCGGCTCGCGCATCGTGACCGAGTACCTGACCGAGACCGGCCTGCTGCCCTACCTGGCCAAGCTCGGCTTCGCGCTGGCCGGCTACGGCTGCACCACCTGCATCGGCAACGCGGGCGACCTCACGCCCGAGCTCAACGAGGTCATCACCAGGAACGACCTGGTCTGCGCGGCCGTGCTCTCGGGCAACCGCAACTTCGAGGCCCGCATCCACCCCAACCTCAAGGCCAACTTCCTGGCCAGCCCGCCGCTGGTCGTGGCCTACGCCATCGCCGGCACGGTGCTCAAGGACCTCATGACCGAGCCGGTCGGCAAGGGCAAGGGCGGCAAGGACATCTACCTGGGCGACATCTGGCCGACCAGCGAGGAGATCCATGCGCTGCTCAAGTACGCCATGAACGGCAAGGCCTTCCGCGAGAACTACGCCAAGGTCAGGACCGAGCCCGGCAAGCTGTGGGAGAACATCGAGGGCGTGGCCGGCGCGACCTACACCTGGCCGCACAGCACCTACATCGCCGAGCCGCCGTTCTTCGCCGACTTCACCCTGGAGCCGCCGGCGGCCGACGAGGCCGTGGCCGTGCGCGGCGCGCGCATCATGGCGCTGTTCGGCGACTCCATCACCACCGACCACATCTCGCCGGCCGGCTCGATCAAGGCCAGTGCGCCGGCCGGGCTGTGGCTCCAGGAAAACGGCGTGCAGAAGGCCGACTTCAACAGCTACGGCGCGCGCCGCGGCAACCACGACGTGATGATGCGCGGCACCTTCGCCAACGTGCGCATCAAGAACCTCATGATCCCGGCCGGCGCCGACGGCTCGCGCGAGGAAGGCGGCCTGACGCTGTTCCAGCCGACCCCGGCCGCTGCTGCGGCCGGTGCCAAGCCCGAGAAGCTGCCGATCTACGACGCCGCCATGCAGTACATCGCCGCCGGCACGCCCACCGTGGTCTTCGCGGGCGAGGAATACGGCACGGGCTCCAGCCGCGACTGGGCCGCCAAGGGCACGCAGCTGCTGGGCATCAAGGCCGTGGTGGCCAAGAGCTTCGAGCGCATCCACCGCAGCAACCTGGTCGGCATGGGCGTGCTGCCGCTGCAGTTCAAGCATGGCGAGAGCTGGGAGTCGCTGGGCCTCAAGGGCGACGAGCAGATCGACATCACGCCCGCGGCCGACCTGGCACCGCGCAGCGATGCCAGGCTCGTGATCACGCGCGCCGACGGCAGCCGCCAGGAAGTCAGCCTGACGCTGCGCATCGACACGCCGATCGAGGTCGACTACTACCGGCACGGCGGCATCCTGCCGTATGTGCTGCGGCAGCTGCTGGAGTGAGCCCCTTGCTGGCCATCGACGAGTCCGAAGTGGAAGTCACCGCCATCCGCGCCCAGGGCGCGGGCGGCCAGAACGTGAACAAGGTGTCCAGCGCGATCCACCTGCGCTTCGACATCCCCGCCTCGTCGCTGCCAGCGGATGTGAAGGAGCGCCTGCTGGCGCTGCGCGACAGCCGCATCACGCAGGCCGGCGTGCTCGTGCTCAAGGCCCAACAGCACCGCACGCAGGAGATGAACCGGCTCGACGCCTTCTCGCGCCTGCACGAACTCGTGCAGAGCGTGGCGCGGCCGCCGCGCGTGCGCAAGGCGACCCAGCCCACCTTCGGCTCCAGGCAGCGGCGGCTCGAAGGCAAGAGCCGCCGCTCGGAGATCAAGGCCGGCCGTGGCCGGGCCGGCCTGGAGTAGCGGCTACTGCGGGCAGCTGGCGCCAGCCAGCGCGACGGCGCCGCGCAGCTGGACGGTGGTGTTGCCGTCGTCCGGCCCCAGCGTGTCGCGCGTGAAGGTGCAGCCGTAGGTCGGCGCCGCGACGGTGGCCGCCGTCAGCACGTCGTCGCCGGCCGGCTTGGCGCCGCCCTGCTCCCACTGCACCATGGCGTCGAACGCCTCGACCTGCTCGGCCACCGTGAAATCGCAGTGCGAGATGCCGCGGATGGCGCGCTGCACCAGCCAGCGGTCGTTGCCCTTCTCGACCACGCGGCGCTTGTAGATCTGCTGCATGCTGAACGGCACATACAGGTCGCCCAGCGTGTGCAGCGAGACCACCGGGACGCCGATCTCGCCGTTCGCCTTGGGAATCCAGCGCAGGCCGTCGCGGCGCTCGCGGTTGGCATCCGCCACGGCCGTCAGCTTCTGGGCGGAGGCGTTCAACGCCGCCGAGCCCGCGGCATCGCCCGTGATGGTGTAGGTGAAGCGGTTGGTGTCCATCACGCTCTTGTTCAGGATGCCGTTCACCGTGCCGTCGCCGCCGAACACGCCCCAGACCGGGCTGAACGAGCCGCCGTAGGCCACGCCCAGCTCGAACAGCGGCCGGTCGCCGCCGGTCAGGTTCTCCACCACCGACATGAACTTCGCACCGGTCGCCGTGGGCGTGCCCGGGAAGGCGGTGAAGAGCGCGTTCGTCACCTGGTCCCGCACGGCGGTCCAGGCCGTGAAGGGACTGTTGGGCACGCCGGCCAGCGCCTGCGCGGCCACCTGCGCGCCGGCGAAGTAGTCGAACAGCTCGGTGTCGCCCATCACGCCGCACATGGGCACGGCGCCGTGGTAGCGCACCTTGTTGTTGGCGTCCTCCAGGGCCTCGGCCTCGATGGCGGCGGCGGTGATGTGGCCGCCCATGGAATGGCCGGTGATGTACAGGCGCGTGGGTGCCGCCAGCGCGCGGCTGTTGGCCGCGGCGATGCTGTTGAAAGCCAGCGCCAGCGCGTTCGTGTCCTCCACGCCCGCGCGCACGTCGTAGAAGTTCTTGCTGTAGCTGGAGGCGGCCCAGGCATAGCCGTTCTGGATCAGGTGGCGGCGAATCGAGGGGTTGCTGATCCCCAGCGTATTGCCCTCGCCGGCATAGCCATGGGCGTACATCACGAGCCGGCCGTTCCAGTTGGCCGGCACCTCGACGCGGTAGGCCGCGCCGTTCAGCACGCCGGCCCAGCGGCTGGTGGTGGCGTTGTCCACCGTATCGCCGCTGTCCGCCGTCAGGGCGGCAAAGGTCGTGGCATTGGGCTCGGCCGGCACGAAGCTGTTGCGGCTGTCCTGCAGGCGGGTTTCCTCGGGTGCGTTGTCGTCGCCGCCACCGCCGCAGGCGGCCAGGGCGGCGGCCGCGAGCAGGCTCAGGAACATCGGTCGCGTGGATTGCATCGGGGTGTCTCCTCGTCATGTCGTTGGCGCGGATTGCGCCGGCGCAGCCTACCCCTGCCGCCGCTGCCACCGTGTCAGCGAAAACGCCGAGACGCGCGGTTTGACGCTCCCAGGCCCGCGTCGCATACTGGTCCGGCAGCGCCACATCCACCACATGGCAACGCGGGCCAACGGAGCGGGCCCGCCGCAGCAGAGGGCGCTGGCACGCTCCACCCGCCTTGCAAAGGACCGCACCATGACCGGCATGAGCTTCAAGCCCCTCGGCACCCACCCTCTTGCGGCGCGCGCGCTGCTGGCGCGGCCGGCACCGGGCAAACCGGTCACGCTGGAGTCGCCGGCGACCGAGGTCATGACCGACTTCACGCAGACCCAGCCGGTCGGCATCGCGCCCGAGGCCACGCTGTTCGCGGCCAACGAGGCCATGATCACCTACGGCGTGCGCCTGCTGTTCGTGACCGAGCGCGAGCACCTGCTGGGCATCATCAGCACCCAGGACACGCTGGGCGAGCGGCCCCTGCAGCTGCGCCACCTGGGCGAGGGCACGGTGGCCGACCTCAGCGTCTCCGACCTCATGCACCCGCTCGCCAGCCTGCAGGTGCTGCGCCTCGCCGACGTGCTGCACGCCAACGTCGGCGACCTGGTGGCCACGCTGCAGCGCCTGGGCCGCAAGCACCTGCTGGTCAGCGAGCAGCTGCCCGAGCAACCCCTGGCCATCCGCGGCATGTTCTCGGCCACGCAGATCGAGCGCCAGCTCGGCGCGCCCGTGGAGACGTACGAGCGCGCCCAGACCTTCGCGCAGATCGAGGCCGCACTCGGCGCCTGAAGCCGGCGCCCGGGCGTCAGCGCCCGGCGGCGCTGGCGATGGTGGCCACGAGTTCGGCCGGCTCCACGGGCTTGGCCACATGGGCGCGAAAGCCCGCCCGCAGCGCGCGCACGCGGTCCTCGGCGCGCGCGAAGGCGGTCAGCGCGATGGCCGGCAGGTCGCCGCCCCGGGCCGGCCCCAGCGCCCGCACGCGGCGCAGCAGCGCGTAGCCGTCCACCAGCGGCATGCCGATGTCGGACACCAGCACCTGCGGGCGCTCGCGCGCGATGGCCTGCAGCACGGCCTCGGCACTGTCGGCCACCAGCACCTGGGCGCCGGCATCGGCCAGCATGCGCTGCAGCAGTTCGCGCGCATCGGCCTCGTCGTCGACCACCAGCACGCGCAGGCCGGCCAGTTCGGTGCTGGCCGGCGGCAACGGCGCGAAGGCCTGCAGCGCCGGCAGCAGGCCGGCCGCCTGCAGCGGCAGGCGCACGACGAAGCAGCTGCCCTGCCCCTCGCCGGCACTGCTGGCCTGTACGCTGCCGCCATGCAGTTCCACGAGCTGGCGCACGATGGCCAGGCCCAGGCCCAGGCCGCCGAAGCGCCGCGTGATGGAACCATCGGCCTGACGGAAGCGGTCGAAGATGTGCGGCAGGAATTCGGGCGCGATGCCGATGCCGCTGTCCTGCACGACGAGGCGCAGCGCCCCGCCCTCGGCCGCCAGCTGCACCGAGACCAGGCCGCCGCGCGGCGTGAACTTGACGGCGTTGGCCACCAGGTTCCAGACCACCTGCTGCAGCCGCACCGCGTCGGCGGCCACCACGCCGGCAGCCGGGTCGAGCCGGGTCTCGATGCGCACGCCGGCGGCTTCGGCGGCCGGCCGCACGGTCTCGATGGCGGCTTCGATGCAGCCCAGCGGCGCCACCGGCTGCAGGTCCAGCTGCAGCTTGCCCGAGACGATGCGGCTCATGTCCAGCAGGTCGTCCACGAGCTGGCTTTGCGCGCGCGCATTGCGCTCGATCACGCCGATGCCCTTGGCCAGGTCGCCGGCCGCATCGGGATAGCGCCGGCGCAGGATGTGCACCCAGCCCAGGATGGCCGACAGCGGCGTGCGCAGCTCGTGCGAGAGCGTGGCCAGGAACTCGTCCTTGAGCGCGCTGGCGCGCTGCACGTCGGCGTACAGCCGCGCGTTGTCGATGGCGATGCCGGCCTGCCCGGCAATGCCCACGGCCAGCCGCTCGGCGCGCGCGTCGAAGCGGCCCGGTTCCGGATGCCCGAAGAACAGGCCGCCGAACACCTGGCCGGTGCGCGAGGTCACGGCCACGGCCAGGTAGCTGCGCACCGGCAGATGGCCGGCCGGCATGCCGTGGTGCGGGTGCCACTGGCCGTAGCGTGGATCGGCCAGGATGTCGTCGCTGCGGATCGGCGGGCCGCCGCGGAAGGTCGGGCCGAACAAGGCGGTCGGCCGGGGGTGGCCCAGCTTCTCGAAGGCCTCGCGCGGCGCGCCCGACAGCGCGTAGAGCAGGTAGGCCTCGCCCTGGTCGTCGGTGCCGTTGTAGAAGAAGGCGCCGAAGCGCGCGCCGGTCAGCTGCGTGGCGGCGTCGGTGACGCGCTGCAGCAGCGCATCGAGCTCCAGTTCGCCGGCCAGCGCGGCGCCGGTCTGGTTCAGCAGCTCCAGCGTCTGCGCCTCGTTGCGGGCGCGCTCCTCGGCCAGGCGGCGCGCCGTGACGTCGCGCACCACGCCGATCATGCCGACCAGCTGGCCGTCGGCGCCGTAGGTGGGCTTGCCCTGCACGGAGACCCAGCGCAGGCCCTCGGGCCGCGGCACGCGGTACTCGATGTCGTACAGCCCGCGCTGCGCGGCCGCATGGGCGGCGGCCAGCCGCGCGGGCTCGCGGTCGTCGCGGTGCAGCAGCCGGCGCATGGCGCTGCGGGTCCAGCTGCTGCCCGGCTCCACCCCGTACAGGCGTGCGGCCGCATCGCTCAGGGCCATGCGGTCGGTGGCGGCGTCCCAGCTCCAGTCGCCCAGCTCGCCGGCGGCCAGGGCCAGGCTCAGGCGCTGGTTGGCGTCGCGCAGCGCGCGCTCGGTGCGCAGGCGCTCCAGCGACTCCCAGCAGCGCGCCACGACGTTGAGCATGAGCACGATCTCGTCGTCCTGCCAGACGCGCGGCCGGTCCTGGTGCACGGCCATGCCGGCCACGAAGCGGCCGTCGCGGTGCAGCGGCACGCAGATCACGGCCTGGATGCGCGTGGCGCGGTAGGCCGACAGGTCGGTCCCCGCCGTGCGCGGGTCGCTGTCCACGTCGTGGTTGATGTAGGGCAGGTCGGCGCGCATGAGGTCGCGCACCGCCACGCCGAAATCGGAGAAGGCGTAGCGCCCGACGATGCTGGGCACGCCGTCGTTGTAGTCGCCGAACAGCTCGAAGTGGTCCTGGTCGGCATCGACATGGGCATAGGCACAGCGGCTGACGCGCAGGTGCTGCCCCAGCAGGCGCGCGGTCAGGCGCATGACCTCGGCGGGATCGGCGACGCGCTTGGTCAGCTCGAACAGCGCATCGAGCATGAGCGCATGACCGGCGCCCGGCTGGTGGAGGTCGGGCGTGGCGAGAGTTCGGGTCATGGGCCTCCCCGCGGGAATGCGGCGCGCGCAGTGTAGTCCCGCGCGCTGCCGCGGCCGGCGGAGTTTCAGGCCAGCGGCTCCCAGCGCCCGTCGCCCGCGCTGCTGCGCAGCACGGCCTCGATGAAACGGTGGCCGGCCACGCCGTCCTCCACCGTCGCCACCTCCAGCGCCAGGGCATCGGCCGGGCGGCCTTCGCCGTGCGCGAGGATCAGTTCGGCCGCGTCGCGGTAGACCTGGGCGAAGGCCTCCAGGTAGCCCTCCGGGTGCCCGGCCGGCACGCGCGTGGCAGCGCGGGCCGCCGCGCTGTCCACGCGGCCGCGCGTGAGCCGCTGGGCCGCGCCGCCCAGCGGCGTGAACCAGAGTTCGTTGGGCCGCTCCTGGTCGAAGGCGATCGAGGCCTCGGTGCCGAACACGCGCAGGCGCAGCGCGTTCTCGCAGCCGGCCGCGACCTGGCTGGCCCAGAGCAGGCCGCGCGCGCCGTTGGCGTAGCGCAGCATCATCTGCACGTGGTCGTCGAGCACGCGGCCCGGCACGAAGCTGGTCAGCTCGGCGCTGATCTGGCTGGGCACCATGCCGGTCACGAAGCAGGCCAGCTGGAAGGCGTGCGTGCCGATGTCGCCCAGGCAGCCGGCCGGGCCGGCCTGGGCCGGATCGTTGCGCCAGGCGGCCTGCTTGTTGCCGGCCTGCTCCTCGGCGCGCGTGAGCCAGTCCTGCTGGTATTCGGCCTGCACCAGGCGGATGGTGCCGAGCGCGCCGCCGGCGACGAGCTGGCGCGCGTGGCGCACCATGGGGTAGCCCGCGTAGGCGTGCGCGAGCACGAACACACGGCCCTGCCGGCGCGCCAGGCGCGCCAGTTCCTCGCCCTCGGCCAGCGAGACGGCGAGCGGCTTGTCGCAGACGACGTGCAGGCCGGCCTGCAGCGCGGCCGTGGCCATGGGCGCGTGCAGGTGGTTGGGCGTGACGATGGCCACGACCTCGGCGCCGTCGGGCCGCGCGGCCTCGGCGCGCAGCAGTTCGCGCCAGTCGGCGTAGCTGCGGCCGGGCGGCAGGTGGATGGCGGCCGCGCTCGCGGCCGCGCGCGCGGGGTCGGACGAGAGCGCGGCGGCGACCAGTTCGTAGCAGTCGTCCAGCCGCGCGGCGATGCGGTGCACGGCGCCGATGAAGGCGCCCTCGCCGCCGCCGAGCATGGCCAGGCGCAGCCGCCGCGTCATGGCAGCCCCATCAGGCCGCGCACGGCGGCACGGTCCACGCCGCTGCCGGCGAAGTCGTCGAAGGCCCGGTCGGCCACGCGGATGATGTGGCGGCGGATGAACTCCGCGCCCTCGCGCGCACCGTCCTCGGGGTGCTTGAGCGCGCATTCCCACTCCAGCACGGCCCAGCCCGCGAAGTCGTGCTGCGCGAGCCTGGAGAAGATCGCGCCGAAATCCACCTGCCCGTCGCCGAGCGAGCGGAAGCGCCCGGCCCGCTCGACCCAGCTGCCGTAGCCGCCGTAGACGCCTTGCCGGCCATCGGGCCGGAACTCGGCGTCCTTGACGTGGAAGGCCTTGATGCGCGCGTGGTAGATGTCGATGAAGGCCAGGTAGTCCAGCTGCTGCAGCACGAAGTGGCTGGGGTCGTACAGGATGTTGGCGCGCGCATGGCTGCCGACCGCGTCGAGGAAGCGCTCGAACGTCACGCCGTCGTGCAGGTCCTCGCCGGGGTGCAGTTCGAAGGCCGCGTCCACGCCGTGCGCGTCCAGCTTGTCGAGGATGGGCCGCCAGCGCCGCGCGAGCTCGCCGAAGGCCTCCTCCACGAGCCCGGCCGGCCGCTGCGGCCAGGGGTAGAGATAGGGCCAGGCCAGCGCGCCCGAGAAGGTGGCCGTGGCCGCGAGGCCCAGCCGCTCGCTGGCCTGCGCCGCCAGGTGCATCTGGCCGATCGCCCATTCGGTGCGCGCGGCCGGCTTGCCGCGCACCGCCTCGGGCGCGAAGCCGTCGAACAGGGTGTCGTAGGCCGGGTGCACGGCCACGAGCTGGCCTTGCAGGTGCGTGGACAGCTCGGTGATCGCCAGGCCGTGCGCGGCCAGCGTGCCCGTGACTTCGTCGCAATAGGTCTGGCTGGCGGCCGCCTTCTCCAGGTCGACGATGTGCGGCGCCGTCGGCAGCTGCACGCCTGCGTAGCCCAGGCCCTTGGCCCAGGCGCCGAGGTGGTCCAGCGTGTCGAACGGCGGCGCGTCGCCCAGGAACTGGGCGAGGAAGATGGCCGGGCCTTTCAAGGTGCGCATGTCAGAAAGGAGAGTCGGGGTGGTAGAAGTCCTTGGCGTTGTCCTTGGTGATCAGCACCGAGGGGATGATGGTCGTCGCGGGCAGCTTCTCGCCCTTCAGGCGCGCCTCGGCCGTGAGCTTGATCGCGTCGTAGATGAACTTGGGCGAGTAGCTCACGTCGGCATCGATGCGCTTGTCCTTGCCGTCCAGGATGGTCTTGACCATGCCCTTGGCGCCGGCGCCGCCGAAGACGATCTTGATGTCGTCGCGCTTGGCCTGGTCGATGGCCTTGAGCACGCCCACCGCCATGTCGTCGTCGGCGGCCCAGATCGCGTCGATCTGCTTGAAGCGCGTGAGGTAGTCCTGCGTGACCTTGAAGGCGTCGTCGCGGTTCCAGTTCGCGTACTTGGCGTCCAGCAGCTTGATGTCGGGGTGGTTCTTGAGCACGGCGTTGAAGGCGTCCATGCGCTCGTTGTCCAGCGTGGTGGCGATGCCGCGCAGCGCCACGACGTTGCCCTTGCCGCCCAGCTTCCTGGCGATGTACTCGGCCGGGATCCTGCCGAACGCGGTGTTGTCGCCGGCCACGTAGGCGTCCTGCGCGCTGGTGTCGGTCAGGCCCCGGTCGACCACCGTCACGTAGGCGCCCTTGGCCTTGACCTGGGCCACCGGCTTGGTCAGCGCGGCCGACTCGAACGGGAACACCACGAGCGCGTTGATCCTGGACACCGACGACAGGTCCTGCAGCTGGTTGGCCTGCTCGGGCGCGTTGGCGGCCGTGCGGATGGTGATCTTGAGGTCCTTGTGCTGCTTCTCCAGGTCCTTCTTGGCCTGGTTGGCCCAGTAGTTGATGCCGCCCATGAAGCTGTGCGTGGCGGCCGGGATGGACACGCCCAGGTGCACCGGCTCGGCCGCCAGGGCTGGCAGGGCGAAGCTGGCGGCGGCGAGCGCCGTGAGGGTCAGGCGTCTGGAAATCATGCGGAGTCTCCTGGTGGTGGTTGCTGGCACAAAACTCACCGCCGGCCTCTTTGCAGAAAGGCCACGACGATGATCACGAAACCCTGCACCGCCGCGTTCAGGTAGACGCTGATGATGCTGGTCAGGTTCAGGATGTTGCTGATGACCGAGAGCAGCACGGCGCCGACCACGGTGCCCGTGATGCTGCCCGCGCCGCCCTTGAGCGCGGTGCCGCCCACGATCACGGCGGCGATGGCCTCCAGCTCCCAGAGCAGGCCCGTGGTCGGCGAGGCCGAGCCCAGCCGCGGCACGTAGAGCAAGGTGGCGATGCCCACGCAGATGCCCAGCAGCATGTAGGTCTGGATCTTCACGCGGTCCACCGCCACGGCCGCGTAGCGCGCCACCTGCTCGTTGGAGCCGATGGCCTGCACGTAGCGGCCGTAGGCCGTGCGGTTCAGCACCACGCCGCCGGCCAGCGCCACGGCCAGGAACACCCAGACCGGCACCGGGATGCCCAGCAGGCTGCCGTAGTAGACCGGCGCGTAGAGGTCCGAGAGGTCGTTGTCCAGCGTGATCGCGCCGCCGTCCGCGGCCCAGGTCAGGTAGGCGCGGAAGATGCCCAGCGTGCCCAGCGTCACGATGAAGGGCTCGATGCGGCCCTTGGTGATGAGCAGCCCGTGCGCCAGGCCGAAGGCCGCGCCCAGCACGATGGACAGCGCCGCGCCCAGCACCACGGCCAGCAGCGGCGAGCCGGTGAGCGGGCCCATGGCGTTGATGAACAGGATCACGCAGCCCGCGATCAGCGCGGCCATGGAGCCGACCGACAGATCGATGCCGCCCGAGATGATCACGAAGCACATGCCCACGGCGATGATGCCGATGAAGGCGGTGCGCGTGAGCAGGTTCATCGCGTTGTCCACGGTGGCGAAGTCGCCGTTGAGCAGCGTGCCGGCGATGCACAGCAGCACCAGGCCCAGCACCGGGCCCCAACCGTGCAGGTTGCGCTTGGCATGGGGGGAGGGTTTGGAATCAGGCGTGGACATGCGGGGGCTCCGCCACTCCCGTGGCATGGGCGATCAGGGTTTCTTCGGTCAGGCCGTCGGCATCGAGCGTGGCGACCAGCCGGCCCGCGCGCACCACGGCCACGCGGTGCGCCAGGCCGATCAGTTCCATGAGTTCGGACGAGACCACCAGCACGGCCAGGCCCTGGCGCGCCAGGCGCTGCACGAGTTCATAGATTTCGCGCTTGGCGCCCACGTCCACGCCGCGCGTGGGCTCGTCCAGCACCACGATGCGCGGGTCCGGGTGCAGCACCCGCGCGAGCGCGAGCTTCTGCTGGTTGCCGCCCGACAGCGCCGAGGCGGGCACGTCCAGCGATCCGGTGCGGATGCCGAAGTCGCGCCGCGCCTGCTCCAGCGCGCGGCGCTCGGCGGCGGGGTCGAGCCAGGGCCGGGCGTAGCGCTGCAGCGCCATCAGGGTCAGGTTCTCGCGCAGCCCCATGTGCACGTGCAGGCCGCGGCCCTTGCGGTCTTCGCTGAGGTAGGTCAGGCCGGCGTCGGCGGCCGCGCGCGGGTTCCTGAAGCCGCCCTCGCCCGGCAGCGTCCGGCCGTGCAGCCAGACCCGGCCGCGCGCGGGTCGCAGGCCCAGCAGGCCCTCGAACAGCTCGGTGCGGCCGGCGCCGACCAGGCCCGCGAAGCCCAGGATTTCGCCGGGCCGCACCGCGAACGCCCAACCCTGCGCCCAGCCCGGCACGGTGAAATCCTCGATGCGCAGCGCCAGCGGGCCCTCGGTCGGCCGCGCGTCGCGCACCGGGTACAGGTCGGCGATCTCGCGGCCCACCATCAGCCGGGCCATGGCATGGCGCGTGAGGCCCTGCGTGGGCTGCTGCGTGACGAACTGGCCGTCGCGCATCACGACCACCTCGTCGGTCACGCGCTCGACCTCGTCGAGCTTGTGCGAGATGTAGACCACGGTCACGCCGTCGGCGCGCAGCTGCGCGATCAGCGCGAACAGGCGCTCGGTCTCGGCCGCCGTCAGCGTGGCCGTGGGCTCGTCCATGATGAGCAGGCGCGCGCGGCGCGCCACGGCCTTGGCGATCTCCACGAGCTGCTTCTCGGCCACGATCAGGTCGCGCACGCGCCGCTCCGGCGGCACCGTGAGGCCCACCTGGGCCAGCGCGGCGCGCGTGGCGCCGTGCATCGCGGCGTCGTCGAGGAACAGGCCCTTGCGTCGCTCGTGGCCCAGGAAGATGTTCTGCGCCACCGTGAGGTCGTCCGCGAGGTTGAACTCCTGGTGGATCAGCACGATGCCCAGTTCCTCGGCGTCGCGCGGGCCCTTGAACGCGCAGGCCCGGCCGTTCACGCGCAGCGTGCCCGACGTGGCCGCCTCGTAGCCGGACAGGATCTTCATGAGCGTGGACTTGCCGGCGCCGTTCTCGCCGAGCAGGCCGACCACGCGGCCGGGCTGCAGGCTGAACGAGATGCCGTGCAGCACCTCGACCGGGCCGAAGGACTTGCGGACCGCGTCGAACGCGACGCCGACGCCGGGGGTCACTGGGATACCTTCGGCTTCGCCTGCGGAGCGAGCACCTTGGGGCCCGGCGATGCTCATGGCGTGACTCCCCTGACCCGCAAGGTCTCGCTCATGGCCAAAGCCCCTGCGCCCACGACGCCGCCCTGCGCGCCCAGCGGCGCGTACTGCACTTCCAGCTGCCGCGTCGACAGCGCCAGCGAGCGCTGGTAGACGCTTTGCCGCACGGCGGCCAGGAACAGCGGCCCGACCTGCGTGATGCCGCCGCCCAGCAGCACGTGCGAGGGGTTGAAGAAGTTCACCACGGCGGCCAGCATCTGCCCGACCAGGTGGCCGGCGTGCTGCAGGATGCGGTTGGCCGCGGCGTCGCCGGCGCGGCTGGCGGCGCCCACGTCCTCGGCGGCCAGGCTGCCGCGCTCGGCCAGCGCCGCCGCCAGCACAGGGCTCTCGCCGGCCTCGGCCGCCGCGGTCGCCATGCGCACGATGGCCGGCCCGGCGGCCATGGCCTCCACGCAGCCGCGGTTGCCGCAGTGGCAGCGCGGGCCCTCGTGGTCCACGCTGATGTGGCCCACGTCGCCGGCCGAGCCCGTGGCGCCGCGGTACACGCTGCCATGGCAGACGATGCCGCAGCCGATGCCGGTGCCGATCTTGATGACGATGAAGTTGGGCAGCGCGCGCTTCAGGCGCCAGAGCTCGCCCAGCGCCATGAGGTTCACGTCGTTGTCCACGAACACGGGGGCGCGGTAGTCGTCGCGCAGGAAATCGCGGATGGAGAACTGGTCCCAGTCGGGCATCAGCGGCGGGCTCACGAGCTGGCCGGCCTCGAAGTTGACGGGGCCCGGCACGCCCACGCCGATGGACAGCACCTGCTCGGCCTTGCCGCCGCTGCGCGCCAGCAGTTCGCGCATGAGGGCGGCGGCACGCGCCAGCACCACGCCCGGGCCCTGGCGGCGCACGTCGATGTCTTCGCCGTGCTGGGTCAGCAGCGTGAGGTCGGGCCGCAGCACGGCCACGGTCAGGCTGGTGACGCCGATGTCCACGCCCAGCAGCAGGCCCAGGCCATGGTGCAGCCGCAGCGTCTCGGCCGGGCGGCCGCCCTGCGAGGCCTGGGTGCCGGCCTCTTCGAGCAAGCCCTGGTCGATCAGGCCGGCGACCAGCGCCTTGCCCTTGCTGGACGAAAAACCGAGCGGCGCGGCCAGCGCATGGCGCGAACTGCCGGGCGACCAGAAGGCCGCGTCGAGCACGCGCATCTCGTCCGCAGTGGTGGCTTGCCAGGGCGTCACGCCGCTTGTCTCCTGCTGGTTCTGGGGAACGCAGCAGATACTAGGGCGACGGCTTTGGCTTCACAAGACTCAAGTTAGGACAAAAATTGACCGAAGTAACTCAGACGCTCGCGAGCTTGGCGCTGACGAGCCGGTTCAGGCTGACGCCCTGTTCCGTGGCTTCGAGCACCAGGCGACGGTGCTGCTCGGGCGGAACACGCACCCGGAACTCCCCGCTGTAATGCCGCTCGGCGATGGGTAGCGGCACCTCTTCACCCTGCTGCTGCATGTCGGCCACCACGTCCGCCACCGTGGAGCGGATGCCGGCCAACGCCGCTTCCGGGCTGGCAGCCAGCCACGACAGGGACGGAAACTCCGCGCACAGGCCCAGGTGCTCCCCGTCCTCGGCAGACCAAGTCACCCGGTACGTGTAGTGGTCAGTCTTCATGGCGTGCGCCCTCGCTGAGTTTGTGGATGGCCTGCAGCACCTGCCTGACCTGGTAGGGCTTGGCCTTGCCCTTGGCGTTCTGGATGTTCACGCGCGGGTCGCCCGGCCAGGGTGTCCGATAGACCGCATGGCTCGACCCGCTTTGCCGTGCAGCGCCGAAGTAGTGCTCGCAGACCTTCTGCAGATCGCTGAACCGCACGCCCGCCGGCTCGCGCCGCATTTGATCGAGCAGTTTCTCCACGCCGGCCATCGTCGAATGGTACCAATAGTGGAACCACCATCCATGCTTTTCAAGATCAACACAGGCAGCGCGGCGCCGGAAAGTCGATCACGCCGCGGATGATCTCGCGCATCTCGGTGATGAGCGGCCGCGCATCGTCGCGCCGCCATTGCACGGTGTAGGTCAGCGGCGCCAGCGCGCCGCCGCCGGACAGGATGGTCAGCACGCCGCGCGCCTGCAGCGCCTCGGCCCAGCCCTGCGGCATGTAGGTGAAGCCCAGGCCCTCGGCCACCATGCCGACCACGGCACCCCAGCTGTTGCAGCTGAGCCGGCGCCCGACACCCAGGCCCTGGCGGCCCAGCCAGTCGTCCAGCGTGCGCGTGGCGCCCGAGCCCACCGGCAGCGCGATCAGCAGCTGCTCGCGCACCAGCCGCTGCGGCTGGTCGGTGCCGGCGCGCGCAAGAAAGCCGGCGCTGGCAGCCCAGACGAAGCGCACCTGCGCCACCTGCTCGAAGGCCAGGCTGCTGCGCGAGGAAGGGCCGGCGATCACCACGCAGTCGAGCTCGCCATCGACGATGCGCTGCTCCAGCACCTGGCCGATGTCGGCGTGCGGCTCCAGCTGCAGCGCCGGGTGCAGCTCGGCCACCTTCTGCACGAGCCTGGGCAGCCAGGTCAGGCCGCTCAGTTCGCCGAAGCCGATGCGGCAGCGCCCCTGCAGGCCCACGCTGCGGCCGGCCGACTGCTGCAGCTGGGCGGCGTCGTGCAGCAGTGCGCGCACGCGCGGCAGCAGTTGCTCGCCCTGCGGCGTGAGCTCGGCCGCGCGGCCGCTGCGGTCGAACAGCTGCGTGCCCAGCGAGGCTTCCAGCTCGGCGATGCGCTTGGACAGCGAGGACACCGACAGGTGCACGCGCTCGGCCGCGACCGAGAAGTTCAGGCAGGTGGCAGCCCAGTAGAAGGCCTCGAGTTGCTTGAGCGTCATGGGCCTTATTTTCCAAAAAGCGAAATCACAATGCCGCTTTTTTTCGCTTTTCTTTGAACATCGGCCTGGGCACCATGGCCGCCCCCATGCCCATTGCTGCCGCCACCCCCGTCCTGCCCCGGGCCTGCCGCCAGGTGCTGTCCCTGGACGACTTCGAGCCACTGGCCCGGCGCCACCTGCCGCGGCCGATCTACGCCTACATCAGCGGTGCCGTGGAAGACAACCGCGCGCTGGCCGGGAACCGCCAGGCCTTCGCCGACCTGGCCTTCCGCCCGCGGGTGCTGGCCGGCGTGGCGCAGCGCGACCTGGGCTTCGAACTGTTCGGCCGCCGCTATGCCGCGCCGATCGGCCTGGCGCCCATGGGCATCTCGGCACTGTCGGCCTACCGCGGCGACGTGGTGCTGGCCCGGGCCGCGCAGGAGGCCAATGTGCCGGCGATCATGAGCGGCTCCTCGCTGATCCGGCTCGAAGAAGTCATGGCCGCCGCGCCGCAGACCTGGTTCCAGGCCTACCTGCCGGGCGAGACGGCGCAGATCGACGGCCTGCTCGACCGCGTGCAGGCCGCCGGCGTGCAGACCCTGGTCGTCACCGTGGACACGCCGGTCGCGGCCAACCGCGAGAACAACGTGCGCGCGGGCTTTTCCACGCCGCTCAAGCCCAGCCTGGCGCTGGCCTGGCAGGGCATCAGCCACCCGCGCTGGCTGCTGGGCACCTTCCTCAAGACGCTGCTGCGCCACGGCATGCCGCACTTCGAGAACAACTACGCCACGCGCGGCGCGCCCATCCTCTCGCCCAGCGTGCTGCGCGACTTCTCCGACCGCGCCCACCTCGCCTGGCCGCACCTGGCCGCCATCCGCCAGCGCTGGCCCGGCCACCTCGTGGTCAAGGGCATCCTGGCGCCCGAGGACGCCGTGATGGCACGGGAACACGGCGCCGACGGCCTGATCGTCTCCAACCACGGCGGCCGCCAGCTCGACGGCGCGGTGGCGCCGCTGCGCGTGCTGGCCGCCATCGTGCGCGCCGTGCCCGGCCTGCCCGTGATGCTGGACAGCGGCGTGCGCCGCGGCACGGATGCCGTCAAGGCCATGGCGCTGGGCGCGCGCTGCGTGTTCGTGGGCCGGCCCTTCAACTACGCGGCGGCGGTCGCCGGGCAGGCCGGCGTGGCCCATGGCATCGCGCTGCTGCGCGAGGAAATCTCGCGCGACATGGCCATGCTGGGGCTGACCCGGCTGGACCGGATCACCCCCGCCTGCATCCGGCCGGCCGCCGACCCGGCCGACTACCTTCCCTCCACCGAGAACCACCCATGAGCAAGATCCAGGGCTTCCACATCCATGCGCGGCCGGCCCCGGCCGTGAGCGACGCGCTGCTCGCGCGCTACCGCGGCTTCCAGGTCGCCAACGTCAGCGACGCGATGAGCCGCACCACGGGCACCTCGGCGCTGCGGCCCTTCCACCGGCGCGACGGCGGCTTCGCGGGCCGCGCGCTGACGGTGCGCACGCGGCCGGGCGACAACCTGCTCGTGCACCACGCCATCGACACCTGCGCGCCGGGCGACGTGCTCGTGGTGGACGCCGGCGGCGTCGGCCCCAACGCCATCATCGGCGAGATCATGCTGGCGCTGCTGATCGCGCGCGGCGCGGCCGGCATCGTGATCGACGGCCTGATCCGCGACAGCGACACCATCGCCCAGCACAGCCTGCCGGTCTATGCGCGCGGCGTGTCGCACCGCGGCCCCTACAAGGACGGCCCGGGCGAACTGCACGTGCCGGTCAGCATCGACGGCATGGTGGTGCGGCCCGGCGACATCGTGGTCGGCGACGGCGACGGCCTGCTGGCCGTGCCGCCCGAGGAGGCCGAGGACATCGCCGCGCGCGTGGAAGCCATCGAGCGCGTGGAGGCCGAGGCCCTGCAGGCCATCGCCGAGGGCCGGGCCGACCGCGGCTGGGTCGTGCGCACGCTGCGCGAGAAGGGGGCGCTGTGAGCGGTATCCGGCGCGTCGTGCGCTTCGACTTCTGGCTGGACCCGGCCTTCGACCGCATCGTCTCGGCCGCACCCGGCATCGCGCTGCGCACCTGCCGGCGCGAGGGCGCCGACGCCGATGCCTGGGACGCGCTGGCCAGCGCGCAGGTCCTGCAGACCACGGCCGCCAAGGACGAGCTGCCGCGCCAGTGGCTGGTGGGCGAGGCCCTGCTGGCGCGCTGCCCGCAGTTGCTGGCCGTCTCGACCAGCGGCTCGGGCTACGACACGGTCGACGTCGCGGCCTGCACGCAGGCCGGCGTGCTGGTGCTGAACCAGGCCGGCGGCAACGCCGACTCGGTGGCCGAGATGGCGATCGGGCTGATGCTGTCGGTGCTGCGCCGCATCCCCGCATCCGACCGGCTGCTGCACGGCCCGGCGCGCGGCTTCAGCCGCGAGGACCTCATGGGCCACGAGCTGCGCGGCCGCACGCTGGGCGTGGTGGGCGTGGGCGAGGCCGGCCGCCGGGTCGCCGCGCTGGGCCGCGCCTTCGGCATGCAGGTGCTGGGCGTCGATCCGGCGCTGGACACCGCGCAGATGGCCGCGCGCGGCGCCGAGGCCGTGGCGCTGGACGAACTGCTGCGCCGCGCCGACATCGTCTCGCTGCACTGCCCGCGCGATGCCGGCACGCTGGGCCTGATGGACGCCAGCGCCTTCGCCGCCATGCGGCCCGGCAGCATCTTCGTGAGCACGGCGCGCGGCGGCATCCACGACGAGGCCGCCCTGCACGCCGCGCTGGCCAGCGGCCACCTGGCCGGTGCCGGCCTGGACGTCTGGGACCAGGAGCCGCCGCCGGCCGACCATCCGCTGCTGCAGCTGCCGGGCGTGGTGGCCACCTTCCACACGGCCGGCGTCACGCACGAGGCCCGGCGCAACAACGCCACGCTGGCCGCCACGCAGATCGTGCAGCTGCTGTCCGACGGCCAGCGCCCGGCGCGGCTGGTCAACCCCGAGGTCTGGCCGCGCGCCAGCGCACGCATCGCGGCCGCGCTCGGCCACTGAATTCGCCAAAGCCCGCCACGGGCACACCAACGGAGACAAGACATGACCGCATCCTTCACCCGCCGCGCGCTGTGCGCCGGCCTCGCCGCCACCGCCTTCGCGCTGCCGCACCTGAACGCGGCCGCGCAGCCCGACGCACCCTACCCCGCCAAGCCCATCGAACTCATCGTGGCCTACGGCCCCGGCGGCGGCACCGACCTCGTGGCGCGCCTGCTGGCCCGCCACCTGGAGAAGCAGATGGGCGCCAGCGTGGTGGTGCTGAACCGCCCCGGCGCGGGCGGCGGCATCGGCTTCGGCGAACTCGCGCGCGCCAGGCCCGACGGCTACACCATCGGCTTCATCAACACGCCCAACGTGCTGACCATCCCGATCGAGCGCAAGAGCGCCTTCCACTGGAGCCAGTACGACCTGCTCGGCAACCTCGTGGACGACCCGGGCGGCTTCGCCATCCACAACAGCAGCGGCATCACCACGCTGGCGGGCCTGGCGGCCCATGCCAAGGCCAACCCCGGCGCCGTGACCGTGGGCACCACGGGCACCGGCTCGGACGACCACCTGGCCATGCTGCTGTTCGAGCGCGCCACCGGAACCAAGCTGACCCACGTGCCCTACAAGGGCGCGGGCGAGGTGCGTGCCGCCGCCACGGGCCAGCAGATCGTGATCGGCGCCATCAACGTCGGCGAGGTGCTGGCCTACCAGAAGGGCGGCACGCCGATCCGGCTGCTGGGCCAGATGTCGGCCGAGCGCTCCTCGCTGGCGCCGCAGGTGCCCACCTTCCGCGAGCAGGGCATCGCGATCGAACTGGCCTCGCTGCGCGGCCTGGCCGCCCCCAAGGGCCTGCCGGAGCCCGTGCGCAGGAAGCTCGTCGACGCCGTGGCCGCCATCGCGGCCGACCCCGCGTTCAAGCAGCAGGCCGAGGCCATGTACGCGCCGCTGCGCTACCTGGCGCCCGCGGCCTACGCGGCCGAACTGGAAGCCACCGAAGCGGGCTTTCGCAAGCTCTGGGCCGAAATGCCCTGGCAGGACAAACCTTGATTACCTTTCTTTCCCCAGCCAAGACCATGCACGCTCTTTCCCGCCGCGGCTTCACGGCCCTCGCCCTCGCCCTGCCCTTCGCCGCCGCCGCCCAGGGCGCGCTGCCCGCCGGCCCGATCACGATGATCGTGGGCTGGCCGGCCGGCGGGCCCTCCGACAACGTGGCGCGGCTCACCGCCCAGCGCATGGCCGAGGCGCTGGGCCAGTCCATCGTGATCGACAACAAGGGCGGCGCCGGCGGCAACATCGGCACCGATGCGGCGGCCCGCGCCCGGCCCGACGGCAGCACCATCATGCTGGCCACCGTGGCCTCGCACGGCCTGAACTCGGCGCTCTACCCCAAGCTCAACCACGACCCGATCAAGGACTTCGCGCCGATCGGCATGATCACCACCTCGCCCAGCGTGCTGCTGGTGCCGACGGACTCGCCGTTCCGCTCGGTCGCCGACCTGCTCGCCGCCGCCAAGGCCCAGCCCGGCAAGCTCAACTACGGCTCGGGCGGCGTGGGCTCCAGCCAGCACCTGGCCGGCGCCAGCTTCAAGAAGATCACCGGCGCCGACGTGACCCACATCCCCTTCAAGGGCACGGCCCCGGCCATGACCGACCTCATGGCCGGCCGCGTGGACTTCGTGCTGACCACGGGCGCCATGTCCTTCATCCGCTCGGGCAAGCTGCGCCCGCTGGCCGTGGCGTCGCGCCAGCGCCTGCCCGCGCTGCCCGAGGTGCCGACCTTCGAGGAGGCCGGCGTGAAGGGCTTCACCACCGACTCCTGGTACGGCCTCGTGGCGCCGGCCGGCACGCCGCGCGCGGCGCTGGAGAAGCTCAACGCGGCCCTCGCCACCGCCTTGCGCAACCCCGAGGTGCAGAAGCAGTTCCTCGACCAGGGCTCGCTGCCCGTCCAGCCCATGGACGTGGACGCGTTCTGGCGCTTCGTTCAACACCAAATGCCGCTCGCCGCCGAGCAGGTGCGCGTCTCGGGCGCCAAGGCCGAGTGAGCCCCGCAGCCGGCGGCCAGGCGCCCGCCGGCTGACGATCCGCAGCGCTGGGGCGACAGACGGAATCCGCACGTCGCGCACGGTGCACAAGCACGCCTAGTCTGGTCAACGTGTGAACGAACCAGGAGCTCCGCATCCCACTGTTTCAAGACTTATCTGTTTGTAGACAGTGAAGGCGCAGAGAACGCGCTCGCCATGCCTGTGCACGCCGTGCGCAAGGCCTGCGGACGGCGGCGCGGCGGATGCCATGGTGAACGCACGGGCTTTTGGGCCAACCCAACCCTTGGGGGAGCGACATGGCGAAGCAGGCAATGACATTGCGGATGCGCTTGATGCTGTACACCGGTGCGCTGGTGTTGCTGGGCCTGGGCGCGCAGGCGGCCGCCAACATCTGGATCGCGCGCAGCAACGCCTTGCAGACGCTGGAGTCGAGCGCGCGCGCCATCGCGAACGCGCACGCCGACAGCATTGCGCAGTGGGTGGACAACCGGCTGCAGGTCATGCGCGCCATGTCGCCGCTGCCCGCCACGGCGGACCCGATGCTCGGGCTGCGGCAGGCGGCGGTCGCCGCCCGGCTGGACATCGCCTACATCGGCTTTCCCGACAAACGCACGATGTTCTCCCGCGACGAGACGCTGCCCGCCGGCTACGACCCCACGGTCCGGCCCTGGTACCAGCAGGCCGTGGCCAGCGACGCGCCCATCATCACGCTGCCCTACCTGGATGCGGGCAATGGCAAGGCCGTGCTGACCGTGGCCATGGCCGTGCGCAGCGAGGGCAAGGTCGCGGGCGTGGTGGCCGGCGACGTGTTCATGGACAGCGTGATCGACAACGTCGCCTCGATCCGGCCGATGCCCAACACGCGCGGCTTCGTGCTCGACGCGCAGGGCCGGCTGGTGGTGCACGAAGACCTCCAGCTGATCGGCAAGCCCGCCACCGACATCGCCCCCCAGCTGACCGCCGAGCGCATGGCGCGCATGACCGCGGCGGCCGACCTGGAGCCGATGGAGATCGCCGGACAGCGCCGCCTCGTGCAGCTGGCGCGGATCGCGGGCACGCCGTGGATCCTGGCCGTGGCGCTGGACCGCGGCGAAGCGCTGGCCGCGATGACGCGCATGGCGTGGATGTCCTCCATCAGCAGCATCGTCATCGCCGTGGTGGCGGTGCTGGTGATCGGCACCGTGCTGTCGGCCAGCCTGCGGCCGCTGGGCGCGCTGCAGCAGGCCATGGTGGACGTGAGCTCCGGCGAGGGCGACCTGACGCGGCGCCTGCCCACCAGGGGCGCGCTGGAGCTGGCCGGCATCGCGGCGGGCTTCAACGGCTTCGTGGAGAAGCTGCAGCACATGCTGCGCGAGATCCGCTCCAGCGCCGACCACATCAGCACCGCCAGCTCGGAGATCGCCACCGGCAACCAGGACCTGAGCCACCGCACCGAGCAGACCGCGGGCAGCCTGCAGGCCTCGGCCTCGAGCATCGACACGCTGACGGCCGCGGTGCGCCAGTCGGCCGACTCTGCCCAGCACGCCAACCAGCTCGCCGGCAGCGCCGCGGCCGTGGCCCAGCGCGGCGGCAGCGTGGTGGGCGAACTGGTGGCCACCATGGACCAGATCCAGCACAGCAGCAGCCGCATCGCGGACATCATCGGCGTGATCGACGGCATCGCCTTCCAGACCAACATCCTGGCCCTGAACGCCGCCGTGGAGGCGGCGCGCGCCGGCGAACAGGGCCGCGGCTTCGCCGTGGTGGCCAGCGAGGTGCGCAGCTTGGCGCAGCGCAGCAGCCAGGCCGCGCGCGAAATCAAGGAACTCATCGGCAGCAGCGTGGAGCGGGTCGGCGCGGGCAGCACGCTGGTGCAGACCACCGGCACCACGATGCAGGACATCGTGCAGAGCGTGCAGCGCGTGAGCGACATCGTCGGCGAGATCAGCACGGCCGCGCGCAGCCAGAGCCAGGAGATCGCCGACGTCAACGCCACGGTCACGCAACTGGACCAGATGACGCAGCAGAACGCCGCGCTGGTCGAGCAGAGCACCGCCGCGGCGCAGAGCCTGCACGACCAGGCCGAGCGGCTGCGCCACGCGGTGGCGGCGTTCCGCCTCGATTGACACCCCATGGGGGACATTTCCACGTACGCGCTGGACCCGCGCACGACCGTCCTGATCGGCAGCATCACCAGCGGCCTGATGGCGCTGGTGCTGTCGCTGCTGGCGCACGCCTCGCCGCTGCCGGTGCCGGGCCTGCGCTGCTGGGTCCTGGGGGCGTGGCTGGTGTTCGTGGCGCTGCTGCTGGTGGGGCTGCGCGACTGGCTGGCGCCGCTGGCCACGGTGACGCTGGGCAACGGCGCGATCATGATGGCCTACATCCTGTGGCTGGCGGGCACGCACCGGCACCTGGGCCAGCGCATCCGCTGGTGGCCCTGGCTGTGCGCCTGGACGGTGGCGACGGCCGCGGTCAGCTGGTTCAGCTTCGCCGAGCCGAGCTTTCGCATGCGCGTGGTCATCGTGGCCGGGCTGTCGGCCTGCGTCAGCGCCCACCATGCGCTGGTGCTGCTGCGGCACCCGCGGGCCGGGCGGTTCGGCCGCTCCATGGGCGTCAGCATCACCATCTCCTGGCTGCTGGTGCTGTCGGCCGTCTACGGCGCGCGGGCGCTGCACGCCGTCTTCGTGCCGCAGGGCCGCACCGGGCTGCTGACGCAGGACCTGGTCCAGATCCTCTACACCGGCAGCTTCACGATCTGCTGCCTGATGCTCGTGATCGGCTACGCCACCATCGCCTCGGACCACGTGCGCACGCGCATCGAGGACCAGGCCACCCACGACCCGCTCACCGGCGCACTGAACCGCCAGGCCCTGATGGAGAGCCTGGAACGCGAACGCGCGCGCAGCGGCCGCTCGGGCCAGCCGTTCAGCGTGGCCATGCTGGACGTGGACCACTTCAAGGCCATCAACGACACCCACGGCCACCCCGTGGGCGACCGCGTGCTGGTGCACCTGTGCCGCCGGATGGCGGCGCTGGTGCGGCCCAACGACGTGGTGGCCCGCTACGGCGGCGAGGAGTTCATGATCGTGATGCCCGACACCACGCTGCGCGCCGCGCAGCTGGCCGGCCAGCGCATCCTCGCGCAGGCGGTCCAGGTCGACGACCACGCCCTGCCGGCCTTCACCATCAGCATCGGCCTGGCGCAGTGGTCCAGCGCCGACACCTCGGTGGAAACCGTCATCGCGCGTGCGGACGCGGCGCTCTACGCCGCCAAGGCCAACGGGCGCAACCGCCTGGAGGTGGGCGGCTCGGCGATCTCCGTGTAAACCCTCATCGTCATGAACTGAAACCGGTTTCACAATCCGCCGCGTGAACTACCAATTCCAGTTCGACGCGGTCTTCGCAGCCTGGCCGCTGCTGCTCAAGGGCACGTGGATCACCGTGCAGCTCTCGCTCACGGCCACGGTGCTGGGCCTCGTCGTCGCGGTGCTGGGCGCCTGGGGCAAGACCAGCGGGCCGCGCTGGCTGCGCTGGCTGATCCAGGCCTACATCGAGCTGATCCGCAACACGCCCTTCCTGGTCCAGCTGTTCTTCTTCTTTTTCGCGCTGCCCGTGTTCGGGCTGCGCTGGTCGCCCTACCAGGCCGCGCTGACGGCCATGGTCGTGAACCTGGGCGCCTACGCCACCGAGATCATCCGCGCCGGCATCGAGTCCATCCCCAAGGGCCAGATCGAGGCCGGCCGCGCACTCAACCTCAAGGGCTGGGAAATCTTCCGCTTCGTCATCCTCAAGCCCGCGCTCAAGGCCATCTACCCGGCGCTGACCAGCCAGTTCATCCTGCTCATGCTGACCTCGGCCGTGGTCTCGGTGATCTCGGCCGACGACCTGACCTCGGTGGCCGCCACGCTGCAGTCGCAGACCTTCCGCAGCTTCGAGATCTACATCGTGGTGACGGCCATCTACCTGGGCCTGGCGCTGGCGTTCTCGGCGCTGTTCAAGCTCGTGCACCGCCAGTTCCTCAACTACCCGGACAAGCGATGAGAACCTTCGGCTGGCCCGAATTCCTGTTCATCGTCGAGGCGGCGAAATGGACGCTGGCGCTGTCCGCCATCGCCTTCGTCGGCGGCGTCGTCCTGGGCCTGCTGATCGCGCTGGCGCGCACCGCGGAGCACCGCGGCGCGCAGTTCCTGGCGACGGGCTTCATCCAGGTGTTCCAGGGCACGCCGCTCCTGCTGCAGCTGTTCCTGATCTTCTTCGGCTTCCCGGTGCTGGGGCTGGACATCAACCCCTGGGTGGCGGCCGGCATCGCGCTCACGCTCAACACGGCCGCGTTCCTGGCCGAAATCTGGCGCGGCTGCATCCAGGCCGTGCCGGGCGGCCAGCGCGAGGCGGCGCTGGCGCTGAACCTCTCGTACCTGGACCGCATGCGCTTCGTGATCCTGCCGCAGGCCTTCAAGATCGCGCTGCCGCCCACCGTGGGCTACCTGGTGCAGGTGATCAAGGGCACCTCGCTGGCGGCCATCATCGGCTTCGCCGAGGTCACGCGCGCGGGCCAGATCATCAACAACGCCACCTTCCAGCCGCTGCACGTGTTCACCACCGTGGCGGCCGTCTACTTCGTGATCTGCTGGCCGCTCTCGCTGCTGGCCGCGCGCATGGAAAAGCGCCGCGCCGCCGCTCTCGCCCGCTGACCTCTTCCCCGTTCCACCCCAAGGAGACCTGCATGAGCATGACCCGCCGCGCCACCCTGGCGCTGACCCTGGCCGCCGCCACCGCCACCTTCGCCCTGCCCGCCGCGGCGCAGACCGTGGCCGACCTCAAGAAGAAGGGCGAGATCACCATCGGCATGCTGGTGGACTTCCCGCCCTACGGCACGACCAACGCGCAGAACCAGCCCGACGGCTACGACGCCGACGTCGCCAAGCTGCTGGCCAAGGACCTGGGCGTGAAGGCCAACATCGTGCCCGTGACCGGGCCGAACCGCATCCCCTTCCTGCTGACCAACAAGGTCGACGTGCTGGTGGCCTCGCTGGCCATCACGCCCGAGCGCGCCAAGCAGGTCGACTTCTCCACGCCCTACGCGGCCGCCACCATCGTGCTGTACGGCGTGCAGAAGGTGCAGTTGAAGGAGCCCGCCGACCTCAAGGGCAAGCGCGTGGGCGTGGCCCGCGCCAGCACGCAGGACGTGGCGCTCACGGCCATCGCGCCCGAGGGCACGGAGATCCGCCGCTTCGACGACGACGCCTCCGCCATGCAGGCGCTGATGTCGGGCCAGGTCGACGCGATCGGCTGCTCGACCACGGTGGCCGCGCAGATCGCCAAGCGCGCTCCCGCCGGCACCTACGAGAACAAGTTCAACCTGCGCCAGCAGGTCATGGGCGTGGCCATGCGGCCGGGCCAGGCCGAACTCAAGAAGACGCTGGACGAGTTCGTCGAGCGCAACAAGAAGAACGGCGAGCTGAACAAGCTGTACCAGAAGTGGCTCGGCACCGACTTCCCCACTCTTCCGAATTCCTGATCCCATGAGCGACACGGCGCACACCCTCGGCGCCCCCATCATCGAGATGGCGGGCGTCAACAAGTGGTACGGCAGCTTCCAGGTGCTGACCGGCATCGACCTGTCGGTGCGCGCCGGCGAGCGCATCGTGGTCTGCGGCCCCTCGGGCTCGGGCAAGTCCACGCTGATCCGCTGCATCAACCGGCTCGAGACCGTGCAGCAGGGCACCATCACGGTGGACGGCATCGAGTTGACGGCCGGCGGCAAGAACGTGGACCGCGTGCGGGCCGAGGTCGGCATGGTGTTCCAGCAGTTCAACCTGTTCCCGCACCTGACCATCCTGGAAAACTGCACGCTGGCGCCGATGCGTTCGCGCGGCATGACGCAGCAGCAGGCCGAAGAGGTGGCCATGCGCTACCTCACGCGCGTGCGCATCCCCGAGCAGGCGAAGAAGTACCCGGCCCAGCTCTCGGGCGGCCAGCAGCAGCGCGTGGCGATCGCGCGCGCGCTGTGCATGGCGCCCAAGATCATGCTGTTCGACGAGCCGACCTCGGCGCTGGACCCGGAGATGGTCAAGGAAGTGCTGGACACCATGATCGCGCTGGCCGAGGATGGCATGACCATGCTGTGCGTCACGCACGAGATGGGCTTTGCGCGCAGCGTGGCCGACCGGGTGATCTTCATGGCCGAAGGCAGGATCGTCGAGCAGGGCGCGCCGGCGCAGTTCTTCGACAACCCGCAGCACGAAAAGACCCGGCAATTCCTCGGGCAGATCCTATGACCACTCCCACCGCCTTCGACATCGCCGTCTTCGGCGAGGCCATGATGCTGCTGGTCGCCGACCAGCCCGGCCCGCTGGAGGACTGCACCGGCTTTCTCAAGCGCACGGCCGGCGCCGAGACCAACTTCGCCATCGGCCTGTCGCGCCTCGGCTTCAAGGTCGGCTGGGCCAGCCGCCTGGGCACCGACAGCATGGGCCGCTATCTGCTGCGCAGCATGCAGGCCGAGGGCATCGACTGCGGCCACGTGGTCTGCGACGCCGCGCAGAAGACGGGCTTCCAGTTCAAGGGCCGGGTGACGGACGGGAGCGACCCGCCGGTCGAGTACCACCGCAAGGGCTCGGCCGCCAGCCAGATGGCGCCCAGCGACATCGACGAGGCCTGGCTGCGCAGCGCGCGCCACCTGCACGCCACGGGCGTGTTCCCGGCCATCTCGGCCACCACGCTGCCCACCGCCGTCCGCAGCATGGAGATCGCGCGTGCCGCCGGCCGCACGGTCTCGTTCGACACCAACCTGCGGCCCACGCTGTGGCCGAGCCGCGCCGCCATGGTCGAGGCCATCAACGGCCTCGCGGCACGCGCCGACTGGGTGCTGCCCGGCATCGAGGAAGGCGAGATCCTGACCGGCGAGACGCAGCCCGAACGCGTGGCGGCCTTCTACCGCGCGCAGGGCGCCAGGCTCGTCGTCGTGAAGCTCGGCGCCGACGGCGCCTACTACGACAGCGACGTGGCCGGCACCGGCCGCGTGCCGGGCTTCCCGGTCGAGAAGGTGGTCGACACCGTGGGCGCGGGCGACGGCTTCGCGGCCGGCGTGGTCAGCGCGCTGCTGGAGGGCAGGACCGTGCCCGAGGCCGTGCGCCGCGGCGCCTGGATCGGCGCGCGCTGCGTGCAGGTGATCGGCGACACCGAGGGCCTGCCCACGCGCGCGCAACTGCAGGAGAGCGGGCTGTGAACGTCGTCGTCTTCGGCGCGCTGCCGCCCGACCAGCTGGCACGGCTGCAGGCCGCGCACCAGGTCACCGTCACCCACCCCAAGACCGACCCCGCCGCGTTCGAGGCCGCGCTGCCGCAGGCCGAGGGCCTGATCGGCGCGAGCTACCCCATCACGCCGGCGCTGCTGGACCAGGCGCCGCGCCTGCGCGTGGTCTCCAGCGTCTCGGTCGGCGTGGACAACTATCCGCTGGCGGCACTGCACAGCCGCGGCATCGTGCTGTGCCATACGCCCGGCGTGCTCGACGAGACCGTGGCCGACACCGTGTTCGGCCTGCTCGTGGCCACCAGCCGGCGCATGGTCGAACTGGCCAACCTGGTCCGCGAGGGCCGCTGGACCCACAGCGTGGGCGAAGACCTGTACGGCTGGGACGTGCACCGCAAGACGCTGGGCCTGCTGGGCTTCGGCCGCATCGGCCAGGCCATCGCCCGGCGCGCCGCGCTGGGCTTCGGCATGCCAGTGCTCTACCACGCGCGCCGGCCGGTCGACCTGGCCGCGCAGGCGCCCGATCTGGCCGGCAAGGCCCGGCACACGCCGCTGGCCGAGCTGCTGCCGCGCGCCGACTTCGTGGTCGCCATGCTGCCGCTGTCGGACGCCACGCGCGGCATGCTGAACGCAGAGCTGTTCGCGCAGATGAAGCCCGGCAGCATCTTCGTCAACGGCGGCCGCGGCGCCACCGTGGACGAGGCCGCGCTGCTGCACGCGCTCGACCATGGCCCGCTGCGCGCGGCCGGCCTGGACGTGTTCGCCAGGGAGCCGCTGCCGGCCGCTTCGCCGCTGCGCACGCACCCGCGCGTGACACCCCTGCCGCACATCGGCTCGGCCACGGCCGAGACGCGCCATGCCATGGCCGCGCTGGCCGTGACCAACCTGCTGGCGGTGCTGGCCGGCGAGCGGCCCGTGGCCGCCTACGACACGACCACGGCGTGAGCGCGGCGTGAGCGCGGCGCGGCCGACCATCTCCGACGTCGCCGCGGCGGCCGGCGTCTCCAAGGCCACGGTCTCGCGCTTCTTCAACCACCGCGAGCGCCTGCTGAGCCCGGACATCGCCGCCCGCGTGCAGGCCGCCATCGACCAGCTCGGCTACGCGCCCAGCCCCATGGCCCAGGCATTGAGCCGGGGCCGCTCGCGTCTGATCGGGCTGGTGGTGGCCGACATCGCCAACCCCTATTCCGTGGCCGTGCTGCGCGGGGCCGAACGCGCCTGCCGCGAGGCCGGCTACCTGGTCATGCTGTTCAACCTGGGCAACGAGCCGGGCCTCGAACGCGAGGCCATCGAGGCGCTGGCCGGCTACCAGGTCGACGGCTTCATCCTCAACACGCTGGGCCGCGGCCACAGCGTGCCCGATGCCGTGGCCGCCCAGGGCAAGCCCGTGGTGCTGATCGACCGGCGCCATACCGGCATGCAGACCGACTTCGTGGCGCTGGACAACGCCGGCGCCATGGCCCAGCTGTGCGGCCACCTGCAGGCCGGCGGCTGGCAGGAGCTGCTCTACGTGACCGAGCCCGTGGCCGGCGTCAGCACGCGACGCGAACGCACGGCCGCCTTCGGCAGCTGCCTGCAGGCGCCCATGGCCGGCCACGTGTTCGAAAGCGCCGAGGGCGCCGACGCCGCGCTGGTGGCGGCCCTGCGTGCGCTGCGCCAGCGCGCCGGCCGCAAGCGCCGCCCCGCCGTGGTGGCCGGCAACGCGGTGGTCACGCTGCGCGTGGCCCATGCGGTGCGCCAGCTCGGCTGGCAGTTCGGCGCCGACCTGGGCTTCGCCGGCTTCGACGATCCCGACTGGGCCCCGCTGATCGGCCCGGGCCTCACCTGCATCGCCCAGCCCACCGATGCCATCGGCGAAGGCGCGGCGCGCTGCCTGATCGAGCGGCTGCAGGGCCACCAGGGCCCGGCGCGGCGCGTGCTGCTGCAAGGGCAGCTGGTGGTGCGCGGCTCGTCGGCCGCCGCCACGGCCTGAACCGGCGCGCGCGCCTCACCACTCCGCCACGCTGCCGTCGGCGTGCCGCCACTGCGGGTTGTGCCAGTCCGGCGGGTTGCGCGCGGCGTGCTGCACGCGCTCCTCGTCGATCTCCACGCCCAGGCCCGGCTTGTCCCAGGCGGCGATGTGGCCGTCGCACACGGCGAAGTCGGCCTTGTTGACCACGTAGTCCAGCAACTCGGCGCCCTGGTTGTAGTGGATGCCCATGCTCTGCTCCTGCAGCACGGCGTTGTAGGCCACGAAGTCCAGCTGCAGGCAGGCGGCCAGCGCGATCGGCCCCAGCGGGCAGTGCGGCGCCAGCGCCACGTCGTAGGCCTCGGCCATGGCGGCGATCTTGTGGCACTCGGTGATGCCGCCGGCATGCGACAGGTCGGGCTGCAGGATGGCGATGCCGCCGCGCTGCAACACGTGCTTGAACTCCTGGCGCGTGTACATGCGCTCGCCGGCCGCCAGCGGGATGCTGGTGGCGGCCGCCAGCACGGGGTAGTGCTCGGCCTGCTCGGCCAGCACGGGCTCCTCGACGAACAGCGGGCGCAGCGGCTCCAGCGCACGCAGCAAGGGCTTGGCCATGGGCAGCGCCACCCGGCCATGGAAGTCCAGGCCGAAGTCCACCGCGGTGCCGAAGGCGTCGCGCACCTGCGCCGGCACGCCGACGGCGCGGTCGATCGCACGCACCGAGTCGAGCATGCGCATGGCCTCGCAGCCGTTCAGCTTGAAAGTGTCGAAGCCGCCTTCGCGCAGGCGGTGGATCTGCTCCACGACGTCGGCCGGCCGGTCGCCGCCGACCCAGCTGTAGACCTGGATGCGGTCGCGCACGCGCCCGCCCAGCAGCTGGTGCACGGGCGCGCCCAGCGCCTTGCCCTTGATGTCCCAGAGCGCCTGGTCGATGCCCGCGATGGCGCTCATGAGGATGGCGCCGCCGCGGTAGAAGTGCGTGCGCACCATGCTCTGCCAGTGGTCGTTGATGCGCAGCGGGTCCTGCCCGACCAGCGTGGCGCCCAGTTCGTGCACGGCCGTCTCGACGGTGCGCGCGCGCCCTTCGACGACGGGCTCGCCCCAGCCGGCGATGCCCTCGTCGGTCTCGATCCTGAGGAACAGCCAGCGCGGCGCGACGTGGTAGGTGTGCAAGGCCCGGATCTTCATCGTGTTCCCCTGCGCAGGCCCGCCGCCCGGCGCCCGCGCTGCAGCGGCAGCAGCTCGTCCATGTCGCGCTGCGCCGCATCGATCAGCGTGAGCGCGGCCTGCTCGCCGCCCGCGCCGTCGCCCTCCTCGATGGCCACGCAGACCGCCTCGTGCATGGCCAGCGAAGACGCCGGACCGCCCGGCTTTTGCGAGACGATCTCGAACGCCGCCTCCAGCATGGCCGACATGGCCCGCATCATCTGGCGCAGGTACTGGTTGCCGCAGGCCGCCAGGATCGCGGCGTGGAAGGCCACGTCGGCCTCGACGTAGTCGCCCTTGCCGGCCACGGCCCGCACCATGGCCATGTAGGCCGCGCGCAGCGCGCGCCGCTCCTCGGGGCTGGCGCGCTGCGCCGCCAGGCGCACCGCGGCCGGCTCGATGACGCGGCGCAGCTCCATGAGGTCGTGCGCCATGCTGGCGTCGAAGTCGGGAGAAGCCGCGCGCCAGGCGATCACCTCGGGGTCGAACAGGTTCCAGCGCTGCTGTTCCAGCACCAGCGTGCCGACGCGGCGGCTCACCTCCAGCATGCCCTTGGCCACCAGCGACTTGATGGCCTCGCGGATCACGATGCGGCTGTAGCCGAAGCGCTCGCACAGTTCCGGTTCGGACGGCAGCAGCGCGCCGGGCGGGTGGCGGCCATTGCAGATGTCCTGCCCCAGCTGGGCGACGACCTGCTCATGGAACGTCGTGGGTCGCGGTGATGACAAGCGGTTCATGGATGTCTTCATCATACGTTTGACGCGGCACGCTGCAAGGGGAGCGACCCAGGTTTGAAACCGGTTTCGGGTTTGCCCTAATTCAACAAACATCATACGTCGATAAATTCTCCCGTCATGAACACATCCGCCCAACGCAGCCCCTTCGACCTGTCCGGCCGCAGTGCCTTGATCACCGGTTCCACGCGGGGCATCGGCTACGCGCTGGCCCAGGGCCTGGGCCGCGCCGGCGCCCACATCGTCGTCAACGGCCGCCAGCAGCCGGCGGTCGATGCGGCCGTCGCCGGCCTCGCGGCCGAGGGCATCGCCGCCAGCGGTGCGGTGTTCGACGTGGCCGACGAAGCCTCGGTCAGCGCGGCCTTCGCGCAGTTCGACGCCGACGGCCGGCACATCGACATCGTGGTCAACAACGCCGGCATCCAGCACCGCCAGCCCATGCTGGAACTGCCGCTGGCGGACTGGCAACGCGTGATCGACACCAACCTGACGGCGGCCTTCCTGGTCGGCCGCGAGGCGGCGCGCCGCATGGTGCCGCGCAAGGCCGGCAAGATCATCAACATCGGCTCGCTGACCAGCGCCGCCGCGCGCGCCACGGTCGCGCCCTACACCGTGGCCAAGGCCGGCATCAAGCTGCTGTCCAAGGCCATGGCGGCCGAATGGGCCCAGCACAACATCCAGGCCAACAGCATCGGCCCCGGCTACATCCTGACCGACATGAACCAGGCGCTGGTCGACAACCCCAGCTTCGACGCCTGGGTCAAGGCCAGCAACCCGACCCAGCGCTGGGGCCGCCCCGACGAGCTGGCCGGCACCGCGGTCTACCTCGCGTCCAGCGCCTCCGACTACGTGAACGGCCAGATCATCTACGTCGACGGCGGCTGGCTGTCCGTGCTGTGAGTCCGCCATGGCCACGCTGATCACCGACATCACCACCATCGCCACCGCGCCGCAGGGCATCAACCTGCTGGTCGTGAAGGTCGAGACCAACCAGCCCGGCCTCCATGGCCTGGGCTGCGCTACCTTCGCCTACCGCCACCTGGCGGTGCAGTGCGTGGTCGAGCAGTACCTGAAGCCGCTGCTCGTGGGGCGCGACGCCGAGGCCATCGAGGAGCTCTGGCAGCTCATGCACCAGAACGCCTACTGGCGCAACGGCCCGATCGAGAACAACGCCATGTCGGGCATCGACATGGCGCTGTGGGATCTGAAGGGCAAGCTGGCCGGCATGCCGCTGTACCAGCTGCTGGGCGGCAAGGTGCGCCAGGGCGTGCCCGTCTACCGCCATGCGGAGGGCCGCGACCTGGCCGCGCTGTGCGACGACGTGGCGCGCCTGCAGGCCCAGGGCATCCAGCACATCCGCTGCCAGAGCGGCGGCTACGGCGGCAGCGGCTTCGGCCCCGCGCCGGCGCACGCGGCCGAGGGCGCGGCCAGCGGCATCTACCTGGAGCCGCGCCGCTACATGCGCGACACCGTGGCGTTGTTCGACGCGCTGCGCGCCAAGCTCGGCTTCGACGTGGAGCTGTGCCACGACGTGCACGAGCGCCTGCGCCCGGCCGATGCCGTGCGGCTGGCCCAGCAGCTGGAGCCCTACCAGCTGTTCTTCCTGGAAGATGCGATCCCGCTCGAGGAAGGCGACTGGCTGCGCCGCCTGCGCGCGCAGACCAGCACGCCGCTGGCGCAGGGCGAGCTCTTCAACCACCCGTTCGAATGGCGTTCGCTGATCGCCGAGCGGCTGATCGACTTCATCCGCGTGCACCCGAGCCAGCTCGGCGGCATCACGCCCACGCGCAAGCTGCAGATCTTCGCCGAGCAGTACGGCGTGCGCACCGCCTGGCACGGCCCGGGCGACCAGTCCCCGCTGGGCCACGCGGCCAACATCCACATGGACCTGGCGGCGCGCAACTTCGGCATCCAGGAATGGTCCGGCACCGAGCCGCCGAACTTCGTGATCCAGGAGTTGAGCGGCTCGGGCAGCGCCCTGCTGGACGTGTTCCCCGGTCTGCCCGAACACCGCAACGGCTTCGTCTATGCCAACGACAAGCCCGGCCTGGGCGTGGACCTCGACGAGGCCCAGGCCGCCAGGTACCCCTGCCAGGCCGGCGTGACGACCTGGACCCAGACCCGGCTGCGCGACGGCAGCCTGGCCCTGCCCTGACACGGACACCGCCGCCCCTTTTTTCCCGAGCGACCCCATGCGCCGGCCCCTGCGCGGCGCACCTCTTCTGCAACCCGACATTGGAGAACACATGCCGTCCCTGCCCGTCCCCACCCGACGTACCGTCCTCGCCCTGGCCGCCGCCTGCGCGCTGGCCATGCCCGCCATGGCCGAGATCAAGGCCCGCATCGGCCACGCCATGCCCGAGAGCCATCCCCAGGCCGTGGCCATGAACAAGTTCTGCGAACTGGCCTCCAGCTACACCAAGGGCAATGTCAAGATCCAGGCCTACCACTCGGCCGTGCTGGGCAGCGACGAGAAGCAGCTGCAGGCCGTGCAGTCCGGCACGCAGGACCTCTACATCGGCACGCTGGCGCCGCTGTCCACCCGCGTGAAGGAGGTGCAGGTCTGGGACCTTCCCTTCCTGTTCCGCGACCAGCGCGAGGTCTACGCCCTGCTGGACGGCCCTTCCTCCAAGAAGATCTTCGAGAAGATCGCGCCGGCCGGCCTGGTCGGCCTGACCTGGACCGGCATGGGCTTTCGCAACCTGTCCAACAGCAAGCGCAGCGTCAACACGGTGGAAGACGTGAACGGCCTGAAGATCCGCGTGATGACCAACCCGGTCGCGCTGGACACCTGGAAGACCATCGGCGCCAACGCCACGCCCATGGCCTTCGCCGAGGTCTTCCCGGCCCTGGAGATCAAGGCGCTGGACGGCCAGGAGAACCCGCTGCAGCACATGTACGCGAACAAGATGCAGGAGGTGCAGAAGTTCATCACCGTGACCAACCACGTCTACACGCCGGTGGCCATGGTGGCATCGAAGAAGTTCTGGGACAGCCTGTCGGCCGAGGACAAGGCCGGCGTGCAGAAGGCCGCGACCGAGGCCGGGCTGCTGCAGCGCAAGCTGCTGGACGAGGGCGACACCGAGGTGATCGCCAAGTTCAAGGCCGCCGGCGTGACCGTCAACACCATGGGCCCGGCCGAACTTGCCCGCGTGCAGGACAAGGTCAAGCCGGTGGTGGCCAAGTTCGCGCCGCAGATCGGCGACGACTTCGTCAAGGGCTTCCTGGCCGAGATCGAAGCCGTCCGCACGACCAAGTAGCGCGCCATGGCAAAGGTCTTCAAGACGGCGGCCGATGGGCTGACGCGCATGCTCGAAGTGGTCATGGTGGGCTGCATGCTCGTCATGCTGGTCATGGTGTTCGGCAACGTGATGCTGCGGCTGTTCCTGAACACCGGCATCGACCTGTCGGAGGAGGTGCCGCGCTTCGCCTTCGTCTGGTTGACCTTCCTGGGCGCCATCGTGGGCATGCGCAAGCGCGCCCACCTGGGCGTGGACCTGGTCGTGCAGCTGCTGCCCGCGCTCGGCCGGCGTGTGTGCTGGGGCATCAGCCAGGCCATCATGCTGGTGTGCTGCGGCTACATCGTCTACGGCACCTGGCTGCAGCACGACATCATCGCGGGCAACGCCTCGCCGGTGGCGCAATGGAGCATGCTGTGGGTCTACGGCGTGAGCTACCTGACGGGTGGCGCGATCGGGCTGATCTGCCTGTCCAACCTGGTGCGGCTGTTCGCCGGCCAGGTGGCCGATGACGAGCTCATCGACGTGCACGAGGAAGGCATGGACGAGGCCCTGGAGGCCGAGCACGAAATGAAGGCGCAGGGCGCCGCCCCCGGAGGCCGCGCATGACCATCTTCATCTTCATCGCCTCGCTGCTCGGCCTCATGGCGCTGGGCATGCCGGTCGCCTTCGCGCTGATCGGCTGCGGCCTGGCCATCATGTACACCATGGGCTTCACCGATCCGCAGATCGTGGTGCAGAACATGTGGGACGGCGCCAACAGCTTCCCGCTGCTGGCCGTGCCCTTCTTCATGCTGGCCGGCGAGTTCATGAACGCCGGCGGCATGACGCGGCGCATCATCACCATGGCCATGGCCTGGATCGGCCACATCCGCGGCGGCCTGGGCTACGTGGCGGTGGCCGCGGCCGTGGTCATGGCCTCGCTGTCCGGCTCGGCCGTGGCCGACACGGCGGCGCTGGCCGCCGTGCTGGTGCCGCTGATGCGCAAGTCCGGCTACGACGTGAACCGCTCCTGCGGGCTGATCGCCTGCGGCGGCATCATCGCGCCCGTGCTGCCGCCCTCGATCGCGATGATCCTGTACGGCGTGACGGGCGGCGTGTCCATCACCAAGCTGTTCATCGCCGGCATCGTGCCGGGCCTGCTCATGGGCGTGGCCATCATGCTGGCCTGGCGCTGGTGCATCGGCCGCGAGAACCTGCCGTCCGAGCCGCGCCGCAGCATGGCCGAGCGGCTGACGGCCACGCGCCAGTCGGTCTGGGCCCTGGTGCTGCCCATCGTCGTCATCGGCGGCCTGAAGTTCGGCCTGTTCACGCCGACCGAGGCGGCCGTGATCGCGGCGGTCTACTCGCTGCTGGTCGGCATGTTCGTCTACCGCGAGATCAAGCCGGGCCAGCTGTTCAAGCTGATCTACCGCGCGGCCGAGACCACGGCCATCATCATGTTCCTGGTGTCGGCGGCCGGCGTGTCGGCCTGGCTCATCACCACGGCCAACATCCCGCAGCAGCTGGCCGACCTGGTGCAGCCGCTGATGGACAACAAGATGCTGCTGACCTTCGCGCTGATGGTGCTGGTGCTGCTGGTCGGCACGGCGCTGGACTTCACGCCCACGGTGCTGATCATGACGCCGGTGCTGATGCCGGTGCTCAAGCAGGCTGGCATCGACCCGGTGTACTTCGGCGTGCTGTTCATCATGAACAACGCGATCGGGCTGGTCACGCCCCCCGTGGGCACGGTGCTCAACGTGGTCTGCGGCGTGGCCAAGATCCCGATGAGCGGCGCCATCAAGGGCGTGGTGCCGTTCATGGTGGCGCAGACCATCGTGATGTTCCTGCTCGTGCTGTTCCCGCAGATCGTCATGTGGCCGCTGGCCTGGATGACGCGCTGATGCCCCGTTCCCACCCTTCGGAAGACTGACCATGGAAGCCCTCGTCATCCACGCCCCCGGCGACCTGCGCGTCGAGGACGTTCCCACCCCCGCGGTCCAGGCCGGCCAGGTGCGCGTGCGCGTGCGCGCCGGCGGCATCTGCGGCTCGGACCTGCACTACTTCCAGCACGGCGGCTTCGGCACCATCCGCATCCAGCAGCCCATGGTGCTGGGGCACGAGGCGGCCGGCGCCATCGAGGAGGTGGGCGAAGGCGTGGCGCACCTGCCCGTCGGAACCCGCATCGCCATCAACCCGAGCCGCCCCTGCGGTGCCTGCCGCTTCTGCCAGCAGGGCCTGCAGAACCACTGCCTGGACATGCGCTACTACGGCAGCGCCATGCGCATGCCGCACGTGCAGGGCGCGTTCCGGCGCGAGATCGTGATCGACGCCAGCCAGGCCTTCCCGCTGGCCGACGGCATCAGCGACGGCGAAGGCGCCATGGCCGAGCCGCTGGCCGTGGCGCTGCATGGCGTCAACCGGGCCGGCCCGCTGCTGGGCCGCACGGTGCTGGTGACGGGCTGCGGCCCGATCGGCGCGATGGTGGTCATCGCCGCGCGCCGCGCCGGCGCCGGGCGCATCGTGGTCACCGACGTGGTGGCCAACACCTTGCGCAAGGCGCTGCAGATCGGCGCCGACGAGGCCATCGACGTGGCCGCGCAGCCCGAGGCCCTGGCGAAGTACGCCGCCGACAAGGGCCAGTTCGACGTGCTGTTCGAATCCAGCGGCAACGCCCAGGCCCTGCGCAGCGCCTTCGACGTGGTGCGCCCGCGCGGCGTCATCGTGCAGCTGGGGCTGTCGGGAGCGGAGCTCACGCTGCCCTTCAACGTGGTGGTGGCCAAGGAGTTCGACCTGCGCGGCACCTTCCGCTTCCACGAGGAGTTCGGCGTGGCCGTGCAGCTGATCAACCAGCGCCTGGTGGACCTCAAGCCGCTGGTCTCGGCCACGCTGCCCTACCGCGACGCCGGCCGCGCCTTTGCGCTGGCGGCCGACCGCACGCAGTCCATGAAGGTGCTGCTGAGTTTCGACTGACCCCCAAGGAGACACCATGCCCCATCCCACCCGCCGCCTGTTCTCTGCCGTGCTGAGCGCCTTGGCCCTGGCCAGCGTCGCGCCGGCCGGCGCGCAGGACGTCAAGCGCGCCCGCCTGGGCCATTCCTTCGCCGACAGCCACCCACGCGCGGTGGCCATGAAGCAGTTCGCCGCCGACGTGGCCAAGGCCACCGGCGGCAAGGTGCAGATCGACGTCTACGGCAGCGCCCAGCTCGGCGCCGAGGACAAGATGCTGATCGCCACGCAGAGCGGCACGCAGGACCTGTACATGGGCGCGCTGGCACCGATCTCGGCCCGCAAGAAGGAGCTGCAGATCTTCGACTTCCCGTTCATCTTCGGCAGCGACGCCGAGGCCGCCGCCGTGCTGGACGGCCCGGTCGGCCGCAAGATGCTCGATGGGCTGGCCGACATGAACCTGCAGGGCCTGGTGTGGTCCGGCGGTGCCTTCCGCAACATGTCCAACAGCAAGCGCCCGCTGGCCAGCATGGCCGAGATGAAGGGCCTGAAGGTGCGCGTGATGCAGAGCCCGATGGCGCTGGCCAGCTTCAACGCCATGGGCATGAACGCCGTGCCCATGGCCTTCAGCGAGGTCTACCCGGCGCTGGAGATCAAGGCCCTGGACGGCTACGAGCACCCCGTGGTCGACATGTTCGCCAACAAGATGTTCGAGGTGCAGAAGTACCTGACGATCACCAACCACGTCTACACACCGGTTGCGCTGGTGGCGTCCAAGCGCTGGTGGAGCAGCCTGTCGCCCGAGCAGCAGCAGGCCGTGCAGAAGGTGGCCGAGAACACGCGCACGCTGCAGCGCAGCCTGGAGCTGAAGGACGCGGCCGACGTCGTCGGCCAGCTCAAGGCCAAGGGCATGGCCGTCAACGAGATGCCGCCGGCCGAGCTGGACAAGATCCGCGCGGCCGTGCAGCCCGTGATCGACAAGAACATGGACACGGTGGGCGCCGACTTCGCGCGCAGCTTCTACGCCGAAGTGGCCAAGGCGCGCGCGGCGAAGCGCTGAACCGGTCCGCGCAACGACCCGGGCCTGCTCGTGGGGGCGCCGCTTCCCGCAGGCGCGCGCCGAACGGGCCGGCTGGTGCGGCAGGCGGCCGAGGCCCGAACCGCGCACCCATGCGAATTTTTCGCATGCAACGTTGCTGATGCTGTGATGGACGGCAATGCAGGCGAATCCTAGGATGCGCCCATTCCCTTCTGGAGTTGCCGCCATGACCATCCGCCGCCGTCTTTCCCTGCTGGCCTGCACCCTGGGCCTGCTGGCCGCCGCCATGCCGGCCGCCGCCCAGGGCAAGTACCCCGACCACCCCGTCAAGCTCATGGTGGCGCTGCCGGCCGGCGGCGGCGTGGACATGATCGCGCGCCTCGTGGGCCAGAAGCTGTCCGCGCTGAACGGCCAGCCCTACGTGGTCGACAACCGGGCCGGCGCCTCGGGCCGCATCGGCCTGCCGCTGGTGGCCAAGGCCGCGCCCGACGGCTACACGCTGATGGCCTCGCCGGCCTCGTTCCTGACGACCAACAAGCACATCTTCAAGGAGATGCCCTACGACGCCGAGGCCGACTTCGCGCCCATCACCAAACTGGCCAACCAGTCCATGGTGCTGGTGGTCAAGGACCGGCAGAAGTTCGCCAGCGCCGGCGCGGTGCTGGCCGCGGCGCGGGCCAGGCCCGAGGCCGTGAACTACGCCTCCTCCGGCGACGGCAGCCCGCAGCACCTGGCGGCGCTGATGTTCGAGACGCGCATGAAGGTGCGCATGGTGCACATCCCCTACAAGGGCGGCGCGCTGGCCATCAACGACCTGCTGGGCGGCAACGTGGACATGCTGTTCGCGCCGCTGCCCGAGGCCCTGCCGCACATCAAGGCCGGCAAGCTCACGGCGCTGGCGATCATGAGCGAGCAGCGCTCCGCGCTGATCGCCGACGTGCCGACCATGCGCGAGGCCGGCATCGACAACATGGTGTTCCAGACCTGGATCGGCATGCTGGCCCCGGCCCGCACGCCGCGCCCGCTGATCGACCAACTGAACCAGCAGATCCACGGCATCCTGGCCAGCGAGGAGGTCAAGGCCCAGCTGCGCGAGGCCGGCATGGACGTGGCGCCGACCACGCCCGAGCAGTTCGCCAAGACCATTTCGGACGAAAGCAAGCTGCACGCCGAGCTGGTCAAGGCCTCGGGACTGGTGCCGCAATGAGCGGCCGGGCGCGCCGGCCCCTTCCCCTGCGGCCGCCCGCTTTGGGGGATACCCCTCTGGTACATTGACCGGGCCGTCATCGCAGGCCCGTGCCGGGCCGCGCGAACGGCAGGAAGGTGCCGCGCGATGTTGCTGCCGCAAGCCGTGCCCATGGCCGCGGGTCTGCCACCCGAAGCGCCGCCGCGCACACCCCCCACGCTGCGCCAGCAGGCCGGCGTGTTCCTGGTCTACCTGGTGTTCGGCTGGCTGGGCATCCAGTACGGCACGATCGGCGGCAGTTCGTTGAGCATGCTGTGGCTGCCCTCGGGCATCAGCCTGGCCGCCTGCGTGCGCTACGGCGTGGGCATCTGGCCGGCGCTGTGGCTCGGCTCCTTCGTCACCAACACGCCGTTCCTGGTCGGCGGCGCTGCCGGGGCCTCGGTCGCCCAGGGGGTGCTGGCCGGCCTGGGCGCGGCCAGCATCAACACGGGGGTGCAGGCCTTGTTCGCGAATGCGCTGTACCGGCGCCACATCCCCGACGGCAACATCCAGTCGGCGCGCAACATCGTCAACTTCCTGTTCAAGGTGACGCTGGCGCCCAGCATGCTCAACATGCTGCTGCTGACGCTGATGTTCGGCGTGGCCGGCTACATCGACCTGGGCAATGCGCCGCTGGTGCTGTCGGTCTGGATCGCCGGGGCCATGGCCGACTACCACGGCTACTTCGTCGCCGGGCTGTTCGGCATCACCTGGTCGAACCGCGGCACGCGCCTGACCCGGCGCCCGCGCTGGCGCAGCATGGTGCTGCCGCTCGCCGCGGTGCTGGTGCTGCTGGTGGCCGTCACCATGTTCTGGCACCGCGCGGCGATCCACCTGGTGACCATGCTGGGCGTGCTGGCGGCGCTGTACTGGGGCCTGCGCGCGGCCACCGGCTTCGTGCTGTGCGCCTCGCTGGCGCTGACGGTCGCCACCGCCCACCACGTGGGGCCGTTCGCGCTCAACGACAACATGGGCTCGCTGATCGCGCTGCTGGTGTTCGTGTTCAGCCTGGGCGTTCCGGCCTACCTGCTCGCGGCCCACCGCTACGAGCTGATGCGCTCCAAGCAGGAACTGGAAGGCAAGGTGGCCGAGCGCACCAGCGCGCTGCGCGCCGCCAACCAGCGGCTGGAGGTGCTGTCCAACAGCGACGGACTGACCGGCCTGGCCAACCGCCGCCACTTCGACGCAGTGCTGGAACGCGAGTGGCGCCGCGCCGCGCGCGACGGCACCAGCCTGGCCGTCGGCATGCTCGACGTGGACTGGTTCAAGAAATACAACGACCACCACGGCCACGCCGCCGGCGACGCCTGCCTGCGCGCCCTGGCGCAGCTGCTGGCGGCCCAGGTCGCGCGCGCGGGCGACCTGGTGGCGCGCTACGGCGGCGAGGAGTTCGTCTTCGTGCTGCCCGGAACGACCGCCTCCGAGGCGCTGGAGCTGGCGCACAAGATCGGCGCGGCGCTGCGGCAGCAGGCCCTGCCGCACGGCGATTCGCCGCTGGGCATCGTCAGCGCCAGCATCGGCGTGGCGGCCACCGTGCCCGACGCGCAGCAGGACGCCACCGCCCTCGTGCAGGCGGCCGATGCGGCGCTGTACCGCGCCAAGGCGCAGGGGCGCGACCGTGCCGTGGCGGCCCAGGCCGCGCCCACCGCGCTCGCGGCTTGAAATCCGGCCGGGCGCCCCGCAGCTGGAGCCATGACCACGCCGCTGCACCTCGTCTGCCCGCACTGCCACACCACCAACCGCGTCGCCGCGGCCGACCTGGCCAGGGCGCCGGACTGCGGCAAGTGCCACCAACCGCTGTTCACGGGCCATTCCGTGGCGCTGGACGGCGCCAGCTTCGACCGCCACATCGGCCGCAGCGACATCCCGGTGCTGGTGGACTTCTGGGCGCCCTGGTGCGGCCCCTGCCGGCAGATGGCGCCGGCCTTCGAACAGGCCGCGGCCCAACTGCAGCCCCATGTGCGGCTGGCCAAGCTCGACACCGAGGCCGAGCAGGCGCTGGGCGCGCGCTTCCACATCCGCAGCATCCCCACGCTGGCGCTGTTCCGCGGCGGCCGCGAGATCGCGCGCCAGCCCGGCGCCATGGGCGCGGCCGACATCGTGCGCTGGACGCAGGCCCAGCTCGCACGGGTCGGTTGAACCTGGATCGCATCTTCAGCGCCGCTGCAGCGTGAGCCCGATCAGCCGCGAGACCACGGCGGCCAGGTAGATCACGCCCGCGAACATCTCCAGGCTGGCCATGGCGCGGGCCACGGGCCGCACCGGGATCACGTCGCCGATGCCGGTGGACGACAGCAGCGCGAAGCTCAGGAACAGCAGCTCGGTCCAGCTGCGCGGCGCCTGGGCATCGACCGCCGCCACGAAGCTGCCCGGCTGCAGCGTCTGCAGCACCACGAACACATGGGCGAAGGCCCAGGCCAGCAGCGTGAAGGTGGCGCCCGCGGCGAACAGCTCGTCGGTGGTGGCGCGCAGGTCGCCCAGCATGTAGGCGATCAGGCTGCCCACGGCGTAGAAATAGAACACTGCCTCCAGCGCCGCCGACCAGGGCAGCAGCCAGTGCATGTTCCACACCGCCTGCAGCACCAGGAGCACGATGGCCGGCAGCGCGATGCACACGCTGATCCAGGTCAGCCCCGGCGTGCTGCGCACCATGTGCGTGGTCACGATCAGCACCACGATGCCCAGGCTGCCCAGCGCGAGCGGCCCGGCCCGCGTGGCTTCCAGCAGCGGATAGAGCACGAGGCCGGCCAGTTGCACGAGCAGCAGGATGGCGCAGGGGTGGCGCCGGGTCAGCGCCAGAAAACGCGAGGGGGGCATGCACCGCATTCTCGGCGTCCACGCGGCCCGGTCCCGGCGGCCTGGCGAGTTCGCGGTGGCGCTACAGCGCGGTGCGCACCGACCAGATCTCCGGGAACAGCACCACGTCGAGCATCTTGCGCAGGTAGCTCACGCCGCCCGTGCCGCCGGTGCCGCGCTTGAAGCCGATCACGCGCTCCACCGTGGTCACGTGGCGGAAGCGCCAGAGCCGGAACGCGTCCTCGATGTCGGTGAGCTTCTCGCCGAGCTGGTAGAGGTCCCAGTGCCGGTGCGGGTCGCGGTAGACCGCCGCCCAGGCAGCTTCGACCTCGGGGCTCGCCGCATACGGCTGGGTCCAGTCGCGTTTGAGCCGGTCGGCCGGAATGGCCAGGCCCTCGCGCGCGAGCAGGCGCAGCGCCTCGTCGTAGAGCGATGGCGCGCGGTACGCGGCCTCCACCTGCGCGAGCAGGTCGCCGCGGTGCGCGTGCGGCTGCAGCATGGCCGCGTTCTTGTTGCCGAGCGCGAACTCGATGCTGCGGTACTGGTAGCTCTGGAAGCCGCTGGAGCTCGCGAGGTAGGGCCGCATGGCGCTGTACTCGGGCGGCGTCATGGTCGAGAGCACGGTCCAGGCGCTGACCAGCTGCTCCATGATGCGCGTGACGCGCGCCAGCATCTTGAAGGCGTCGGCACGCTGGTCGCCGGCGATCGCGCGGATGGCGGCGTGCAGCTCGTGCAGCATGAGCTTCATCCAGAGCTCGCTGGTCTGGTGCTGCACGATGAACAGCATCTCGTCGTGCGCGGGCGAGAGCGGATGCTGGGCATGCAGGATCTCGTCCAGGTGCAGGTAGTCGCCGTAGCTCATGGACCGGCTGAAGTCCAGCTGGGCCTTCTCGTCGTGGACGATCTTCTCGGAAGACATGTCAGCGCCGCCCGGCCGCCCGAAGGCGCTGACGCTCCCCCTCGGGGGGCAGCGATACACGAAGTGATGAGCGTGGGGGCCTCATGTCACGTCACCGCGTTCTTGGCGTTGAACTCGGGGCGGCGCCACTCCTCGGCCACCAGGACCTCGCGCAGGTGTTCGACGGCGTTCCAGACGTCTTCGAAGCCCAGGTACAGCGGCGTGAAGCCGAAGCGCAGGATGTCCGGCATCTGGCTGTCGCCGGCCCGGTAGTCGCCGATCACGCCGCGTGCGATCAGGGCCTGCACGATGGCGTAGGCGCCTTCGCTGCGGCTCAAGCAGACCTGCGAGCCACGCCGTGCGTGCTCGCGCGGCGTCACGAGGGCCAGGCCGTGGCCCGCGCAGCGCTGCTCGACCAGTGCGATGAACAGGTCCGTCAGCGCCAGCGACTTCGCGCGCAGCGCCGCCATGCCGCCCAGCGGCTCGGCGGCCAGCACCGTGTCCAGCCCGCACTCCAGCGCCGTGAGGCTCAGGATGGGCTGGGTGCCGCACAGGTAGCGCGCGATGCCGGGCGCCGGCTGGTAGTCGGGTGTGAACGCGAACGGCGCCGCATGGCCCCACCAGCCCGACAGCGGCTGCCAGAAGCGCTGCGCATGGCGCGGGTGCACCCAGACGAAGGCCGGGGCGCCCGGGCCGCCGTTGAGGTACTTGTAGCCGCAGCCGACCGCGAAGTCGGCACCGCCGCCGTTCAGGTCCACCGGCACGGCGCCCGCGCTGTGCGCGAGGTCCCAGACCGCCAGTGCGCCAGCCGCATGCGCCGCGGCGCTGACGGCCGCCATGTCGTGCATGGCGCCGGTGCGGTAGTTCACGTGCGTGAGCATGAGCACGGCGGTCTCGGGCAGCAGCGCGGCGATCTGCGCCGGCTCGTCGACCAGGCGCAGCGTGTAGCCGCGTTCGCGGCACAGGCCCTCGGCGATGTACAGGTCGGTCGGGAAGTTGCTGCGCTCGCTGACGACCAGGCGGCGCTGCGGCGCGTCCTCTGCCGCGATCTTGAGCGCGGCCGACAGCACCTTGAACAGGTTGACCGAGGTCGAGTCGGTGCAGACCAGTTCGCCGGGCCGGGCACCGACCAGGCGCGCGAGCCGGTCGCCCAGGCGCTGCGGCAGGTCGAACCATCCGGCGGAATTCCAGGCCCGGATCAGCTGCGTGCCCCACTCGCCGGCCACGGCGGCGGCGATGCGCGCGGGCGCGGCGGCGGGCATCACGCCCAGCGAATTGCCGTCGAGGTAGACCACGCCCTCGGGAACGGTGAACAGGTCGCGCAGCGCGCGCAGCGGGTCCGCGGCATCGCGCGCGCGGCAGTCTTGCAGGGTCGTCATGGTTCAGTTCCGGAGTTCGCGCAGCACGGCGCGCACGGGGGAGGCATCGGCCGTGGTCAATTTCAACGGCAGCGCGATGAGTTCGTAGTCGCCCTCGGGCACGTCGTCGAGCACGAGGTTCTCGAGCACGCGCATGCCGTGGCGGCGGATGGCCTGGTGGCTGTCCAGGGTCTTGCTGTCGGCCGGGTCGATGCTGGCCGTGTCGATGCCGATCAGCCGCACGCCCAGGGCCGCGAGCCGCTCCACGGTCTCGGGCGCGTAGGCCGCGAGCTGCGGGTCCCAGCGGTCCTGCGGCATGGCGGCGTAGGTGCGCACGAGCAGGCGAGGCGGCAGCTGGTGCAGCGCATGCGCGAGATGCGACCACGTGACCAGGGGCCCGCAGCCGATGGCATGCACCACGCGGCACGGGCCCAGGTAGGGCACGAGGTCCACGGCGCCGATGGCGGCACCCGCCGGGTCGTAGTGCAGCGGCGCGTCGGCATGCGCGCCCACGTGCGGCGACAGCGTCAGCTCGCCGACGTTGACGGGGCAGCCGGGGCCGATGCTGGCGGCCCAGCGCTGCTGGTAGGGGGTGTCGCCCGGGAACACCGGCGTGCCCGCATGCACGGGCGGCGAGATGTCCCACAGGCGTGGTTCGGTCGACATGGACGCGAAGGTAGCGCCATGCGGGCAGGCGTGGTGTCGGTTATTTCCAACAGCTGGGCGGGTCCGGCTGCGCACTGCGCGCCAGCGTCGAAGGCATATTCAAGCGCGTATGGTGCACAGAATCCTGCACAGGGCATCAGCAAAGGAGTCGACCATGGCCATCTCCGCCGGTGACGTGGTTCCACTGTCGCAAGCCAGGGCCAACCTGTCCGATCTGGCCGACCAGGTGAAGGCCGGGGCCGAGAAGATCATCACCAAGAACGGCGAGAGCTATGTGGCCCTCATCGATGCCCGGCGCCTGGACTACTACCACCAGCTGGAACGCGAGCGCATCCACCTGCTGCTCATCGACGATGCGGCCCAGGGCCTGGCCGACGTGGCGGCAGGAGCCGTCAAGGACGCGCGCAGCGCCCTGACCGCCATCCAGCGCCACCGCGCAGCCAAGGCGCCCAGGTAAGGCTTCGCCCCCATGGCTGCCAGGCCGACCGTCCAACTCACGGCCAATCTGGCGCTGAACGCGCCGATGGGCGGTGCGGCCCGCTACGCCCCCAGCGCCTCGATCTCCCGCGCCGCCTGCAGCACCCGCGGGTCCTCGAAGCGCGGCCCCACCACCTGCAGCCCCACGGGCAGGCCGCGCACGCTGCCGGCCGGCACCGAGCAGGCCGGCACGCCGCAGTAGTTGAACAGCGGCGTGAACGCCGCATGCCCGCGCGGGCCGGCCGGGCGGCCGCCGATCCCGGGCGGGCCGAGCTGGTCGAGCGGCCAGGCCGTGACCGGCGTGGTCGGGCACAGCAGCAGGTCGTAGCGTTCGAAGAAGCCCGCCAGGCAGGCGATGAGTCGTTCCTTGAGCCGCAGCGCACGCGCCACCTGGGCGGGCGTGACCCCGGCACCGGCCTCGATCTGGGCCACGAGCACGGGGTCGATCCGGTCGCGCGCGTCGGCCAGGCGCGCGCCGTACAGCGCATGCAGGCCGGCCTGCTGCAGCGCGAGCAGCGGGTACTCGCGCGCCTCGGCCGGCCAGGGCGGGTCGGCATCGTCGATCCGCCAGCCCGCGGTGCGCAGCGCGTCCACGCGCTGCTGCAAGGCCTGCAGCACGTCGGCATCGACCGCGAAGTCGCAGCCCAGTTGCGGGCTCCAGGCCACGCGCAGTCCCGTCACGGGCTGCCGCAGGCCGGGCGAAGCCTCCAGCCCCACGGCAATCGGCACGCCGGCCGGGTCGGCGGCATCGTAGGCCAGCAGCTGGTCGTAGAGCCAGGCGCAGTCGGCCACGCCGCGCGCGAGCTGGCCGATCACCGAGAGGCCGAAGTTCGGCTCGGCGAAGCCCCAGGGGTGCGGGATCAGCCCGTTGCTGGGCTTGAAGCCGACCAGGCCGCAGTGCGCGGCGGGCCGGCGCGTGGAGCCGCCCGCGTCGGTGCCCAGCGCCAGCAGGCCCAGGCCCGCGGCCAGCGCTGACACGGCACCGCCCGAGGAGCCACCCGGCGTCAGGGCCGGGTCCAGCGGGTGGCGCGTGGCGCCGTAGAGCAGGTTGCTGGTCACGCCCTTGCAGGCGAACTCCGAGCAGTTGGTGATGCCCAGCACCACCGCGCCGCGCGCGCGCAGCCGGGCCACGGCCCAGGCGTCGCGCGGCGCGACGAAGTCCTCGAACAGGCGCGAGCCCTGGGCGATGCGCCGGCCCGCGACCCAGAGGTTGTCCTTGACCGTGAACGGCACGCCGGCCATGGGAAGGTCGACGCCTGCGGCCAGGCGTGCGTCCACGGCCGCGGCCTCGGCCAGCACCTGCGCGGGGTCGAACTGCACGATGGCATTGAGGCCAGGGTTCAGGCGCTCCACGCGGTCGATGAAGTGGCGTGCGACGGCCACGGCGCCGAGCGTGCCGGCCCGGACCTGCGCGGCCAGGGCCCGCGCGCCGTGTTCATGGAGTTCCGTCATGCCGACCTTCCGAACAAGGCCGTGAGTGCGGGCGACACGCCCTGCACGGCTCGCCCGCCCGTGGGGCTCACGCTGCCCACGCGGGCGCGCGGCAGCCGCAGGCCCGCCAGGGCCTGGGCCAGCGCCACGGCGCAGCCCACGCCGTCCAGCAGCGGCACGGGCAGGCGCGGCTGCAGCGCCTCGGCCATGGAGGCCATGGCCGCGCCGGCCAGCAGCACGGCCTCGGCGCCGTCGCGTTCGACGAGCGTGCGGGCGGCGGTGAGCACGGCGTCCTGCGCGTCCTGCGGCGCGCCCACCATCTGCTGCGGCGTGAGTGCCAGCGTCTCCACGCCGGCCAGGCGCTCGCCCAGGCCATAGGACTGCACGAGCTCGCGGTACAGCGGCCCCATGCGCGCGCCATTGGTCAGCAGGCCGATGCGCGTGGCCACGGTCGCGCCGCACAGCAGGCCGGCCTCGGTCATGCCGACGACGGGAACGTCCAGCAACTCCCGGCAGGCCCACAGCGCCGTGTCCAGCGAGACGCCCAGCACCACGGCGTCGCAACCCGGCGCATGCTGCGCCACGAGTTCCAGCACGCCGTGCTGGGCCAGCGCGTTCTCGGCGCGCGAGCCGATCACCGCCGGGCCGAAGCGGCCGGTCACGGCCACGAGCTCGGTGCCGGGCGCCGCGCGGCCGCGCGCCGCGGCCAGCACCGCGTCGGTCACGGCCTGGGTCAGGTTCGGGTTGACCAGCAGCAGCTTCATGCGGCGGCCTCCGGCGGCATGTGGGCCAGCCAGTGCCGCGCGATCTGCTCGCGCGTGGCACACCAGGCGCCGCCGCGCTGCGCGATGTGGCGCGTCAGCTGGCGCAGGCCCTCGATGCGGCCGGGCCGGCCGATGATGCGCGTGTGCAGGCCGATGGACAGCATGCGCGGCGTCTCGCGCGACTCGGCCAGCAGCGCGTCGAAGGCGTCGATCGCGTAGTCGGCGAAGTCGCTGCCGCGCACGAAGGCGTAGCTGTCGAAGAAGCGCATGTCGTTGGTGTCGAAGGCGTAGGGCAGCACCAGGTGCGGCCGGCCGCCCGCGCGCACGTAGTAGGGCAGGTCGTCGTTGTAGGCGTCGCTGTCGTAGAGGAAGCCGCCCTGTTCGACCAGCAGGCGCCGCGTGTGGACCGAGGCGGAGGACTTGGTGTGCCAGCCCACGGGCGCGCGGCCGTGCAGGCGCCGGATGCTGTCCACGCAGCGCGCGATCAGCGCGCGCTCTTCTTCCTCGCCCATGCCCGCGTGCGACTCCCAGCGCCAGCCATGGCAGCAGACCTCGAAGCCCTGCTCCGCCGCATCCGTGGCGATCCAGGGCGTGGTCTCCAGCGCCCGCGCGCAGGCGTTCAGCGTGAGCGGGATGCCGGCTTCCATGAGTTGGCGCGTGATGCGCCAGTAGCCCACGCGCGCGCCGTACTCGAACTGGCTTTCCATGCACAGGTCGGGCGCGCCCACCACCTCGTGCTTGACCTCGTGGTGGCTCTCGTTGCGCGCATCGCCCGCGCTCAAGGCGAACTCGGCGCCCTCCTCCACGTTGAGCACGAAGGAGACGGCCAGGCCGGCATCGCCGGGCCAGCGCAGCCTGGGGTAGTTCCAGCGGTAGCCGGAGAAATCGCGCGCACTCATGCCAGCCTCGCCGCATGGGTGTCGGGCGCGATGGCCATGGCCAGCCCTTCCCGATGGATGCCTTCCAGCGCATCGACCACCGGCCCCATCTCGGCCTCGGCCCTGGCGTACTGCGGCGCCAGGTGCGCGAACTCGCGTTCGATCTCGCGCAGCAGCGCGGCCTCGTCGACGGAGCGCAGCGCGCCGCCCGCCACCACGACCTCGCCCTCGACCATGGAGAAGCCCAGACCCGCGCCGCGCTCGGCATAGACCAGCTGGCGCACGGGGTCGTTGAACGGCGTGAAGCTGACCGTGTCGGTGCGGTAGCCCACCAGGTCGGCGATGGCGCCCACGCGCAGCGCGCCGAGCTGCTCGCCGAAGCCCAGGGCGCGCCCGCCCGCCAGGGTGCCGGCATGCAGGGCCTCGTGCGCCGACAGCCAGCGCCGGTGGTCGTCGCCGCGCAGCTTGGAGACGGCCGCGGCGCTGCCCAGCACGTTGAGCATGTTGACCGTGACCGTGGAGCAGGAGCCGTCGGACCCCAGGCTCACGTTCACGCCGGCGTCCAGCAGTTCGCGCACGGGCTGCACGCCCGAGCCGAGCAGCAGATTGCTCCAGGGGTTGTGCTGGGCCGTGGCGCCCGTGCGCGCAAGCGCCGCGATCTCGCGCGGGTTCAGCCAGACGGCGTGGATCAGGCTCGTGGCCGGCTTCAGGAAGCCGATGCGGTCCAGGTACTCGACCATGGGGCAGCCGTAGAACAGCTGGCCCGTGACGACCTGCAGCCGCGTCTCCTGCACATGCGTGATGACGGGCAGGTCCAGGTCGTCGGCCAGCGCGCGCACGTCCCGCAGGAAGGGCTCGGTGCAGCGCTGCGGCGCCGAGGCCGACACCAGCACGCCCACGCGGCGCGCCTGCGGATGCCGCGCGCGCGCCAGGTCGCGCACCAGGGCCAGCTGGTCGGCACCCGCGGGCCGCGGCGCGGCGCGCAGCTCGGCCACGAGCGCGGGCGGCACATGGGCCGCGAGGAAGGGAAAGTTGTCGACGATGGGCTTGTCCATCATGGCGAAGCCCAGCAGCGCGCGGATGCCCGCGTCGTCGTAGGCCTGCAGCACGGCCGCGATGCGCTCGCGGTCGATCAGCCCGCCCAGGGCCATGTCGTCCACGACGGTGGTGGCGCCCGTGCGCAGCGATTCGATGGCGCCGACCATGGTGCGCAGGTAGACCTGGCGCGGCGTGAGCGGCACCGGCGTGCGCGTGCGCACCAGCTGCATCCACAGCTCCAGCGGCAGGTTCTCGGTGCGGCCGCGCTGGAAGTGCTCGTGCGAATGCTGGTGGCCGTTGACCAGGCCGGGCACCAGCAGGTGGTTTGTGAGGTCGACGACCTGCTCGGCCTGGCCCAGCTGGCCGGCCGGCGCGATGGCGGCGATGCGGCCCTGGTCGACCAGCAGGTCCTGCGGGCCGTCCGACAGCGCGAGCGCGTCGCCCAGCAACACGCGCGCGTTGCGCAGGAGGGTGCGCTTCTTGCTCATGGTTTGGCTCCGAATTTCTTGAAGGACGATGGATGAACGACGAGCACTGGATGCGCCTGGCGCTGCAGGAGGCCGAGGACGCCTACGCGCGCGGCGACTGGCCCACCGGCGCCGTGCTGGTGCGCGATGGGCGGCTGCTGGGCCGTGGCCGGAACCGCCAGGTCAGCCAGGGCGACCCCACGCTGCACGCCGAGCCCGACGCGCTGCGCCAGGCCTTCGCGGCCCACGGCCCGGCCGCGGCCCAGGGCGCCACGCTGTACTGCACGATGGAGCCCTGCCCCATGTGCGCGGGCGCGCTCAAGCTGGCCGGCGTGTCCACGCTGGTGCTGGCGCTGCGCCACGCCACGCTGCGCCGCAGCGACCTGGGCGACTACAGCATCGAGCGCTTCTGCGCGCTGACCGGCCACGCCATGGCGCTGCGCGAGGGCGTGCTCGAGGCCGACTACCTCGCGCTGCGGCTGCGCTGGGGCGGCGACCGAGTCCGCCCCGCCTGAAACCAGGCCGTGCATCAGCGCATGTGGCGCGTGATGCCGGCCACGCGTTCCATGACGATCATCAGCACGAGGGTCGCTGCGATCAGCACGCCCGAGACGGCGGCCGCCCGCACATCCAGGTTCGACTCGATGATGTGCCACATGCGGATCGGCAGCACCTCGCTGCGCGCGTCCGACAGGAACAGCGACACGGCCACGTTGTCGACCGAGTACATGAAGCCGATGAAGGCGCCGGCCAGCACGCCGCGTGCGATCAGCGGCAGCGTGATGGTGCGGAACACGTAGAGCGGCGAGGCGCCCAGCGAATGCGCGCTTTCCAGCAGCACGCCGTCCATCTGCAGCAGGCTGGCCGAGGTGGTGCGCAGGATGTAGGGCGTGGTGATGGCGATGTGGCCCAGCACCAGCGTCGTGAACGACAGCCCCGTGCCCGCGATGTTGAACAGCATGAGCAGCGACAGGCCGATGGCCAGCGCGGGCAGCATCAGCGGCGACAGCAGCACGGCCTCGGCCGCGCGGGCCCAGGCTTCGCGCCGGCGCGCCAGCGCGAGCGCGGCCGCCACCGCCAGCACGGCCGAGACGGCGGTGGCCACGGCCGCCAGCTTCAGCGAGAGCAGGCCGGCGTCGATGAGTTCGGGCGAATCCCAGAGCGCCTCGTACCAGCGCACCGAGTAGCCCGGCGGCGGGAACTTGAGCGAGTAGCCGCTCGTGAACGAGGTGATCAGCACGACCACGGTCGGCGCCAGCAGCAGCACGCCGGCGCAGACGCCGAGCACGCCGAACACGGCCCAGAACGAACGGCGCTCGAAGGCAGCGCCCAGCGACTCGGCCGCGCGCGGCGCGGTGGCGGGGCGCACGGGCGCGCCGGAAACGAAGGCATCAGGCATGGACGAATCCCCGGCTGCGGCGGCCCAGTGCGTTGATGGCGACGACCACGGCCAGCACGCTGGCCAGCAGCAGCATCGCGATCGCGGCGGCGAACGGATAGTTGTTGGCCTGGATGGCCTGCTGGTACATGTAGTAGGGCATGAACATCTGCTGCCCGCCGCCCACCAGCGTCTGCGTGACGAAGGCGCTGATGCTGGAGGCGAACACCAGCAGCGCGCCGGCCAGCAGGCCCGGCATCGTGAGCGGCAGCGTGACCTGCCAGAACGTGCGCCAATGCCCCGCGCCCAGCGCCAGCGAGGCCTGGCGCAGGTTGGCGTCGGTGTTCATGAGCGAGGTGATCAGCGGCAGCACCATCAGCGGCAGCTCGATCTGCGCGAGCGCCACCGTCACGCCGCCCGGCGTGTAGAGCAGCTTGAGCGGCTCGGCGATCAGGCCCCAGTCCAGCAGCGCGGTGTTCACGATGCCCTGGCGGCCCAGGATCACGACCCAGGCGAAGGTGCGCACCACCGAGCTCGTGAGCAGCGGCAGCACGATCAGCAGCATGAGCAGGCCCTGCCAGCGCGCCGGCGCCTGGGTGTAGAGATAGGCCAGCGGAAAGCCGATGAGCAAGGTCAGCAGCGTGACCTTGAGGCCCAGCCACAGCGTGCCGCCCAGCACTGCGAGGTTGAAGCCGTCGCCCAGGAACTTGGCGTACTGGGCGAAGCCGAACTGCGTCATGCCCTGGTCGTCGTGCAGGCTGATCCAGGCCAGCAGCAGCATGGGCGCGAACACGAAGAACAGGAAGAAGATGCCCAGGGGCAGCGCCAGGCCCAGCGGCGGCGCGAAGCGGGGTGCGGTGGCCATCGCGTCAGCCCGCGAACACGCCGGCCGGTGCGCCGGGGCGCAGCCGCACGCCGACCTGTTCGCCCGCCGCGTAGCGCATCTGGCCCGCGCTGCGCGGCTGCGTGACCTTGATCGTGCCCCCACCGGGCAATGCGAGCTCGTAGACCAGCGAGGGGCCGAGCGGCAGCACCATCTCCACGCGGGCCGGCAGCGCACCCACGGCCGAGCCGGCCAGCACGAGGTTCTCCGGCCGTGCCGCGACCACCACGCTGCCCGCGCGCGAGCAGGGCGCGGCCCGCTCCAGCGCCATCGCGCCGCCGTCCGCGCAATCGACCACGAAGCCGCCCTCGGCGCTGCGCAGCTGGCCCGGCAGCAGGTTGGCCGTGCCGATGAAGGTGGCCACGAACAGCGTCGCCGGCCGGTCGTAGATGGCCTCGGGCGTGTCGAACTGCTCGACCACGGCCCGCGTGCATGACGGCGATGCGGTCGGCCATGGACATCGCCTCCTCCTGGTCGTGCGTGACCAGGATGGTGGTGATGCCCAGCTCGCGCTGGATGCGCCGGATCTCGATCTGCATGTCCAGCCGCAGGTTCTTGTCGAGCGCGGCGAAGGGCTCGTCGAGCAGCAGCACGCGCGGGCGCACGGCCAGCGTGCGCGCCAGCGCCACGCGCTGCTGCTGGCCGCCCGAGAGCTCGCGCGGGTAGCGCCTGCCGTAGTCGGCCATGCGCACCATGGCCAGCATCTGCGCGGCCGTGGCGCGCGCCTCGGGGGCCGCCACGCCGCGCGCACGCAGGCCGTAGGCCACGTTGTCGGCCACCGTCATGTGCGGGAACAGCGCGTAGTTCTGGAACACGATGCCGGCGCCGCGCTCGTTGGTCGGCAGCGCGTCGACGACCTCGCCGCCGATGCGCACATGGCCGCCGCTCTGGCGCAGCAGGCCGGCGACGATGCGCAGCAGCGTGGTCTTGCCGCAGCCGCTGGGGCCCAGCAGCGCGACGAGTTCGCCGGCCGGAATGTCCAGCGACACGGACTCGACCGCCGTGGAGCCGGCATAGCGGTGGTGGATCTGGTCGAGCACGACGCCGACGCCGGCAGTTCGATCGGAAGCTTGCATGCGGTGGGTGGGTTGGTGCGGCACCGGGATGCGCCGCGCTGCCACCGGCGACTCAAGAAACGTGCCACGGAGCGCCCTCTCCCATGGCCACAAACGAACCACAGATTGGACACAATCTGATTTCATGTTGAGAACAATTTGGTGCGCCGTGCGCCATCTTGGCGCAACCGCCGCACCGGCTTGGGAGGGACATCGGGGCGCAGCCCTGGATACAGGCCATGGCACAAAGCTTGCGCTGGCAGGCACAGTCCCGCCATCGGGCAGCCCTCGCCAACTAGGAGTCCACCCATGTCCCTGTCCCGCCGCACGCTGCTGCAAGCCGCCGCCGGTTTCGGTGCCGCCCAGCTGCCGCTGCACGCCAGCCTGGCCCACGCCCAGTCCAAGACCATCTCGGCCACCACCTACCCCGGCGCCTGGGAATCGGCCCACCGCAGCATCCTGCTGCCGGCCTTCGCCAAGGCCACGGGCGCCTCGACCAGCCTGGTCTCCTCGCTGGCGGTGGACACGGTCTCCAAGATCGTCGCCTCCAAGGCCAACCCGCCCTACGACGTGGTGATCCTGGACGAAGGCCCTTACCTGGCCGCGCTGTCGCAGGACATCTTCGAGAAGATCCCCGTGGACAAGATGCCCAACCTCAAGGACGTGCCGCCCAAGCTCGTGGACCCGCGCGGCCTGGGCGTGTTCGTGTCGGGCCAGATCATCGGCATCGCCTACAACACCGAGAAGATCAAGAACCCGCCCAGGAACTGGAACGACCTGCTCAAGCCCGAGTACAAGGGCCGCGTGGGCCTGGCCGGCATGGGCTCCACGCTGATGTCCGCCTGGATGGTCGAGATCGCGCGGCTGAACGGCGGCAGCGAGGAGAACCTCGAACCCGCCTTCCAGTTCGTCAAGAAGCTGCTGCCCAACGTGAGCGCCGTGGCCAGCAACCCGGGCGCGCTGGCCACGCTGTTCCAGCAGGGCCAGATCGACATCTCGGTGCACTACAACAACAACGTGGGCGATCTGCAGGCCAAGGGCGTGCCGGTGGCGCTGGCCAGGCCCGAGACGGGCTGGATCCACATCAAGAGCGTGATGCACATCGTCAAGAACACCAGGAACCCCGACCTCGCCGCGGCCTACATCAACGCCGCGCTGAGCCCCGAGGTGCAGACGCAGATGGCGGCCGCGCCCTACTTCGTCGCGCCGGTCAGCAGCAAGGCGCAATTCAGCCCCGGCCTGCAGGCCTACGCCAAAAACGTGGCCGAGATCGAGGCCATGAACGGCGTGGACTGGGCGAAATTGAATCCACGCCGCGGCGAGTACATCGACCGCTTCAACCGGGAGGTCAAGGTCTGATGGAGCGCGTGCTGCTGGGCATGCTGACGCCCTCGTCCAACACCGCGCTGGAGCCGCTCACGGCGGCCATGCTCGCGGGGCTGCCCGAGGTGTCGGCGCATTTCGCGCGCTTTCGCGTGACCGAGATCTCGCTGCGTGCCCAGGCGCTCGGCCAGTTCGACCTGGAACCCATCCTGCAGGCCGCGCGGCTGCTGGCCGACGCGCGCGTGGACGTGATCGCCTGGAACGGCACCTCGTCCGGCTGGCTGGGTTTCGACACCGACGAGGCCCTGTGCGCGCGCATCACCGAGGAGACCGGCATCCCGGCCTGCACCTCGGTGCTGGCGCTCAACGAGGCCATGCAGTTGTCCGGCCGCACCCGCTTCGGCCTGGCCTCGCCCTACCTGGACGACGTGCAGCAGCGCATCGTGGCCAACTACCGCGCCAGCGGCTTCGACTGCGTGGCCGAGCGCCACCTGGACAAGCAGGTCAACTTCGAGTTTTCCGAGGTCACGCCCGCGCAGATCGAGGCCATGGCCCGCGCGCTGGCGGCCGCCGGCCCGCAGTGCATCACCACCTTCTGCACCAACCTGCGCGCCGCGCAGCTGGTGCCGGCGCTGGAAGCCGAACTGGGCATGCCCGTCTACGACACCATCGCCACGGCGGTCTGGAAGTCGCTGCGCCTGGCCGGCGTGGACACGCGCCGCGTGCAGGGCTGGGGCCGTCTGTTCAGCGAACTGCCGGGCACCTGAAGCGCCGAGCCGCTACCATTCCCGCGCCTCTTCATCCGACCACCACCGCCAGTTCCCACCATGGCTCCTTCCCCGTCACGGCGCACGCTGCGGCTGCCTTCCGCCCACGCCGGCGGCAAGGCCGCCTCCAAGGACGACATCTACGAACGCATCTACGAGGCCGTGGTCGAGCACCGGCTGCTGCCCGGCACCAAGCTGTCGGAGGAGCGCGTGGCCGAACTGTTCGCGGTCAGCCGCACCCAGGTGCGCGGCGTGCTGCAGCGCCTGGCCGTGGAGCAGCTCGTGACACTGATCCCCAACCGCGGCGCCTTCGTGACCACGCCCAGCGCCGAGGAGGCGCACGACGTGCTGGAGGTGCGGCGCACGCTGGAGCCGGCCGTGGTGCAGCGGCTGATCGACCGCATCGCCGCCGGCAAGGCGCCCACGGCCGTCAAGCAGCTGCGCGCGCTGGTCAAGCGCGAGCAGCAGGCCCATGCCAACGGCGACCGGCGCGCGGCCGTGCGGCTGTCGGGCGAATTCCACGTGCTGCTGGCCCAGCTGTCGGGCAGCGCGATCATGACGCGCATGCTGCGCGAGCTCACGCCGCTGACCTGCCTGGCCATCCTGACCTTCGACGCCCCGACGGGCGCGGCCTGCCCGAACGACGAGCACACCGTGCTGCTCGACGCCATCGAGGCCGGCGATGCCGACGCCGCCGTGGCGCTCATGGACGAGCACCTGCACCACATCGAGAAGTCGCTGAACCTGGACGCCGAGGCCGCGCCGGAGATCGACCTGGCCGAAGCCCTGCTCGGCTGACCCGTCGTGACTGGGCGACAGCCCGCCGCAGATTGGATACAAAGTCGGCACGGCCGTTGCTTGCAACGGCCGCATGACGACCACCGACCACACCCCCACCTTCGACCTGCTGCTGCTCGATGCGATCGCGCTGACGGCCGACCCGGCCCAGCCCGAGATCCGCGGCGCCGCCATCGGCATCGAGAAGGGCCGCATCACCTGGCTGGCCGCCCAGCCGCCCGAGCGCTACGCGGCCGCCCGCGTGCTGCGCCTGCCGGACCATTTCGTCACGCCGGGCTTCGTCAACACCCACGCGCATTCCATCCTGACCATGGTGCGCGGCGTGGCGGCCGACCTGGGCTTCGCGCCCTCGTACACGCCCGGCATCCCCAAGGGCACCCAGGTCAACGCTGAACAGGCGCGCGCGCTGGCCCGGCTCGGCGCGCTGGAGGCGCTGCTGTTCGGCTCCACCGTGCTCGGCGACAACTTCGTGCACGCCGACGTGACGACCGAGGCGATGGTCGAACTCGGCATGCGGCTGGCGCCCAGCTGGCGCATCCACGACGTGGACTTCGCGCGCGTGGCCCATGGCGACTGGCACCACAGCGCGGCCATCGGCCAGGCCACGCTGCAGGCCGGCCTGGACCTGCACGCGCGCTGGGCCGATCACCCGCGCGTGCGCGTGAACCTGGCCGCGCACGCGGTCGACACCTGCTCGGAGGGCTTCCTGCGCGAAGTGGCCGCAGCCTCGGCGCAGCACGGCCTGGTCGTCAGCACCCACCTGGGCCAGAGCCAGGTCGAGGTCGAGCGCGTGCGCGCGCGCTGCGGCCGCAGCTCCACCGAGGTGCTGGCCGACACCGGCCTGCTCAACGAGCGCCTGATGGGCGGCCACTGCATCTACGTGACGCCCGAGGACGCGGCGCGCATGGCCGCGGCCGGCGCGCACGCGGTGCACATCCCCAAGTGCAACGCCACCTCGGGCCGGCTCGCACCCACGCCCATGCTCAAGCGCGCGGGCGTGAACATGGCGCTGGCCACCGACACCCAGCACGGCGACATGGTCGAACTCATGCGCTGGGCCCTGGTCACCGCGCGCGTGCAGGAAGGCCGCGTGGACGACAGCTGGCAGCCGCGCGACGTGTTCCACATGGCCACGCTGGGCGGTGCCAAGGCCCTGGGCCTGGCGCACGAACTGGGCAGCCTGGCACTGGGCAAGGCGGCCGACCTCGTGGTCTTCGACGCCAACCGGCCGCACCTGCGCCCGCACGTGAACCCGCTCGGCAACCTGGTCCACACGGGCCAGGGCCGCGACGTGTCCATGGTGGTCGTGGACGGCGAGATCCTCGTGGAGAACGGCCGGCCCACGCGCGTGGACATGGACGCCATCTGCCGCGAGGCCGAGGAAGCCGCCCGCGCGCTGTGGGCCGCCGAGGGCAAGCGCTACTGGGCCTGACACGCACCAAGTCCGGGCACTTTGTATCCAATCTGGCGCATGGCATGGATCCATTCCTGTGCCCCGCGCCGCGGGCTCCCGCGCCGATCCGCCGGTGAAACCGTTTGGCGCCAAACACTTAGCAGATTGGATACAAACTTGGCACGTCCCTTGCTGGACCGGCTGCAGGTCCCGCGCCCGCGGGCCCGCCCAACCCCCAGGGAGCCCCATGTTCAAACTTCTCGCCCGCCTCGCCCAGTGCGCATTCCTGGCGGCCGCCATCCTGCCGCTGGCCGGCAACGCCCAGGACGCCATCAAGCTCGGCTACGCCAAGTGCGCGCATTGCACGCCGCTGGCGCTCACGCCGGCCAACGCCAGCAACGTCAAGCTCGAAGCCATCGCCTTCAACACCGGCAACGACGTGCTGACGGCCCTGCTCTCCAAGAGCATCGACGTGGCCCAGGTCACCTACCTGCACTACGCCACCGCGCTCGACAAGGGCTTCGACGTGGTCGCGATCTCGGGCCAGATCAACGGCGGCTCGCAGATCCTCGTGGGCAACGACCTGCCGCTGGCCGAGAACGACTGGGCCGGCCTCAAGAAGCTCATCGCCGAGTACAAGGCCCAGGGCAAGCCCTTCCGCGTGGCGGCCTCGCGCGGCAACGCGCAGGACATCCACATGCGCGGCGCCTTCGCCAGGCAGGGCATCGACATCAACAAGGACGTGCAGTTCGTGAACATCCCGAACCCGTCCGACCACGTGCAGGCGCTGCGCCGCGGCGAGGTCGAGCTGATCTGCTCGGTCGACCCCTTCGCCACCCAGATCCGCGAAGTGAAGGCCGCCAAGTTCTTCACCTTCCCCTACGACCAGGCCGCCGGCAAGCTGACCAACCTGATCGTGACGCGCTCGGACGTGATCGCCGGCCGCGCCAAGGGCGTGGAAGAGACGGTGCGCTCCATCATCAAGGTCAACAAGCTCATGGAGAGCGACAAGGCGCAGTTCATCGACACGATCCAGAAGGTGACGGGCCTGGACAGGGCGATTGCCACCGGCGCCGCCGCCAACCTGTACCCCGACTACGCCATGCACCGCGAATCGGCCGTGGCCATCGCGCAGATGATGCGCGAACTGAAATACATCAACAGCGACGTCAGCGCAGCGGTCCAGAAGAACATGGACTACCGCTTCCTGGAGGCCGCCACGGGCCAGCCGAAATCGGCCCTGGGCTATTGAGGACCGTCGCGTGACCCGCAACTCCGCCCTGCTCCCCCTGCGCCGTCTTGTACCGCCGCATCGAGCGCGCCCTGGTTCCCGTGGCGCTGCTGGTCGGCTGGGAGCTGTTCTCGCGCTCCGGCGTGCTGCCGCCCGCGCTGCTGCCGGCCCCCTCGCAGGTGCTGCTGGCCTGGGCGGACTGGGTCTTCGCCACCGACGGCAACACCCAGACCTACAGCGGCCACTGGCTGCAGGACGTGGCCGCCAGCGCCTCGCGCGTGTTCACCGGCTTCGCCATCTCCACCGTGCTGGGCATCGCCATCGGCATGGCCATCGGCTGGTCGCGCACCGTGGAGCGGCTCATCGAGCCCGTGCTACAGATCCTGCGTCCGGTGCCGCCCGTGTCCTGGATCCCGCTGGCCATCATCTGGTTCGGCATCGCCAACAAGCCCGCCATCTTCCTGGTGTTCCTGGGCTCGTTCTTCCCGGTGCTGCTGTCCACCATCCACGGCGTGAAGACCTGCGACCGCAACCTGCTGCGCGCCGGCGCCATGGCCGGCGGCACGCCGAGCAAGCTGCTGCGCCACATCGTGTTCCCGGCCGCGCTGCCCAGCGTGTTCTCGGGCCTGCGCATCGCCATCGGTTCGGCCTGGATGCTGACCGTCACGGCCGAGATGGTGGCCGTCAAGAGCGGCGTGGGCTACGTGCTCTGGGATTCCTACTACTTCCTGCGCTACGACATCGTGATCGCGTCCATGGTCAGCATCGGCCTGCTGGGTTTCCTGAGCGACCTGGCGATCAAGCTGTTCGCCGGCCGCGTGCTGCGCTGGCAGCGCGGCTCCACCCTCCAGGCAAAGGAAGCATGAAATGAGTTTGATCGAGATCGACCACGTCACGCGCCTGTTCGACGACCCCCAACGCGGCAGCGCCGTCAAGGCGCTGGACGACGTCAGCGTGCACGTGGCGCGCAACGAGTTCCTGTGCCTGCTGGGCCCCAGCGGCTGCGGCAAGTCCACGCTGCTGAACCTGATCGCGGGCTTCGACAGGCCCTCCAGCGGCAGCGTGCGCGTGGGCGGCCAGTCCATCACCGCGCCGGGCGCCGACCGCGGCGTGGTGTTCCAGCAGCCCACGCTGATGCCCTGGCTCACGGTCTGGGAGAACGTGGCCTTCCACCTGACCATGCAGGGCGTGGGCAAGGAGATCCGCCGCAAGAAGGCCCAGCACTACATCGAGATGGTGAACCTGAAGGGCTTCGAGAACCACTACCCGAGCGAACTGTCGGGCGGCATGAACCAGCGCGTGGGCATCGCGCGCGCACTGCTCATGAACCCCGAGGTCATCCTCATGGACGAGCCCTTCGGCGCGCTCGACGAGCAGACCAAGATGGAGATGCATGCCGAGCTGGTGCGCATCTGGCGCGACAGCCAGAGCACCATCGTGTTCGTGACGCACGGCATCGAGGAATCGCTGGCGCTCGGAACCCACGTGGCCGTGATGTCGGCGCGGCCGGGCCGCATCCGCGAGATGCTGACCATCGACCTGCCGCGCCCGCGCGACTCGACCAGCCCGCAGTTCAACGACACCAAGCGCCGCATCCTGCAGCTGCTGCGGCCGGAACCCGCGGCGCCGCTGGCGGTGCCGGCCTGATGCCGACCTTCGTCACGGGCGCCTGCGGCTTCGTCGGCCTGGCGCTGGTCGAGCGGCTGCTGCAGCAGGGCCGCGAGGTGGTCGGCTTCGACCAGGCCCCGCTGCCGGCCGCCGCGGCGCGGGCCTTCGCCCCCCTGCCCGGCCGGCTGGCCATGGTGCAGGGCGATGTGCGCGATGCAGCGGCGCTGGAGACGGCCATGCGCACACACCGCCCGCGGGGCCTGGTGACCCTGGCCGCCATCACGGCCGATGCGCGGCGCGAGCGCGCCGCGCCGGCCTCCATCTTCGAGGTCAACCTGGGCGGCGTGGTGGCCGCACTGTCGGCCGCGGCCGCCTGCGGCGTGCAGCGCGTGCTGCATGCCAGCTCGGGCTCGGTCTACGGCGCCAGCGGCCAGGGCGCCGCCGCGCTGCACGAGGACCGCACGCCGCTGCGGCCCGAGGGCCTGTACGGCATCTCCAAGCAGGCGGCCGAGGCCGCGGCGCTGCGCCTGGCCGCGCTGCACGGGCTGGACCTCGTGGTCGGCCGGCTCGGCACCTGCTTCGGCCCCTGGGAGGCCGACACCGGCGTGCGCGACACGCCCAGCGCGCCGCTGCAGGTGCTGCTGCAGGCCGAGCGCGGCCAGGCCGTGCGGCTGCCGCGCGACAGCCGGCGCGACTGGCTCTACGTGCGCGACGCCGCGGCCGGCCTGCAGGCGCTGCTGGACCGCCCGCGGCTGCCGCGCACGGTCTACAACGTGGCGGCCGGCTTCATGGGCAGCATGGCGCAGTGGTGCCAGGCCGTGGCCGCGCAGCGGCCGGGCTGGGCGTGGCGCATCGCCGATCCCGGCGACGATCGCCCAAGCCAACGTCGACTACTACGCGCCCTACGACCGCGCGCCCATGGACATCGCGCACCTCGTGGCCGACACCGGCTTTCGGCCGCGCTACGACCTGGCCGCCGCGGCCACGGACTTCCTGGACTGGCGCCGCACGCTGCGCGCCGACACCGATCCCGCCCATGCCTGATCCCTACGCCCTCCAACCCGCAGCGGCGGCCCGCATGGCCAGCCAGGTCTGCATCGTGACCGGCGCGGCCTCCGGCATCGGCCGCGCCATCGCGCGCCTGCTGGCCGCGCACGGCGCCAGCGTGGTCGTGGCCGACGTGACGACCGAGGCCATCGAAGGCGGCGCCCCCACCGTGGCCGCCATCGAAGCCGCCGGCGGCCGCGCCGCGTTCATCGCCACCGACGTGGCCAGCACGGCCCAGGTCGACGCGCTCGTGGCGCGGACGGTGGCCCGCTTCGGCCGGCTCGACGTGCTCGTCAACAACGCCTGCATCCGCCATGCGCGGCCGCTGCTGGAACTCGAGGAGGCCGACTGGCAGCGCGTGCTCGACGTCAACCTCTCGGGCGTCTACCGCTGCTGCCGCGCGGCCGTGCGCCAGCTGCTGCGCCAGGACCCGGTGGACGGGGTGCGCGGCCGCATCGTCAACCTGGCCTCGCAGCACGGCATGATCGCCGCGCCCGAAGACCTGGCCTACGGCGTGAGCAAGGCCGGCATCGCCTACCTCACGCGCCAGGTCGCCACCGACTACGCGGCACGGCAGATCGTCTGCAACGCGGTCGCGCCCGGCAAGATCCAGACCGGCCAGGGCGGCCGCGCGCTCGACCCGGCCGTGATGGACCGCGCGACGCGCCGCACGCCCTGGCCGCGCCTGGGCGCACCCGAGGACGTGGCACGCGCCGTGCTGTTCCTGGCCAGCCGCGACTCCACCTTCACCACCGGCGCCCAGCTCATGGTCGACGGCGGCTGGATGGCGGCATGAGCGCCGCCGGGGCCCCAAGGCGCTCGCACCGCAGGCGAAGCCGAAGGTACTCCAGTGAGCCCCACCCCTTTCCCCCACACGACACCACCATGCCCGACTTCGACCTTGTGATCCGCAACGCGCGGGCCGTCACCGCTTCCGACGGCTTCGACTGCGACATCGGCATCCGCGCCGGCCGCATCGCCCAGCTGGGCCTCGCCTTGCCGCCCGGCAAGAGGGAGATCGACGCGGCCGGCCGCACCGTGACGCCCGGCGGCGTGGACGCGCACTGCCACCTGGACCAGCCCATGCCGCCGCCCACGCGCACGGCCGACGACTTCGACACCGGCACGCGCTCGGCCGCCTGCGGCGGCACCACCACGGTGATCCCGTTCGCGGCGCAGCAAAAGGGCCAGTCGCTGCGCGCCGCGGTGGAGGACTACCGCGCGCGCGCCGCGGGCAAGGCGCATGTCGACTACGCCTTCCACCTGATCGTGAGCGACCCCACGCCCACGGTGCTGCAGGAGGAGCTGCCGGCACTGATCCAGGAAGGCTTCACCTCGTTCAAGATCTACATGACCTACGACGACATGAAGCTGGCCGACGGCCAGATCCTGGACGTGCTGGACGTGGCGCGCCGGCACGGCGCGCTGGCCATGGTGCATGCCGAGAACGCCGACTGCATCGAGTGGCTCACGCGCCGGCTGGAGGCCGCGGGCCGCACCGCGCCGCGCTTCCATGCGCATGCGCGGCCCATGCTCGTGGAGCGCGAGGCCACGCACCGCGCGATCGCGCTGGCCGAACTCGTGGACGTGCCCATCCTGATCGTGCACGTCTCGGGCCGCGAGGCCGTGGAGCAGATCCGCTGGGCGCGCGCGCACGGCCTCAACGTCTTCGCCGAGACCTGCCCGCAGTACCTGTTCCTGACGGCCGAGGATCTGGGCATCGACGACAGCTACAAGGGCGCCAAGTGCGTCTGCAGCCCGCCGCCGCGCGACCGCGCCAACCAGCAGGTGATCTGGGACGGGCTCAACGACGGGCTGTTCACGGTGTTCTCGTCCGACCACGCGCCGTTCAGGTTCGACGCGCCCGAGGGCAAGAGGCCGGGCGGCCGGGAGGTGGCGTTCCGCCACATCCCCAACGGCATCCCGGGCCTGGAGACGCGCATGGCGCTGCTGTGGTCCGAAGGCGTGCTGGCCGGCCGCATGACGCCGCACCGCTTCGTCGAACTCACGGCCACGGGCCCGGCCAAGGCCTACGGCCTGCACCCGCGCAAGGGCACGATCGCGATCGGCGCCGACGCCGACCTCGTGGTCTGGGACGAGCGCGAGTTCGTGCTGCGCAACGCGCAGCTGCACCACGCCGTCGACTACACGCCCTACGAGGGCATGCGGCTCAAGGCCTGGCCCGGCCTCACGTTGAGCCGCGGCGAGGTGGTGTGGGACGGGCAGTTCCATGCGCGCCCCAGCCAAGGCCAGCTGCTCGCCTGCGGCAAGCCCTCCCTTCTCCCGCAACGCCGCCCGGCCTGACGCCATGCGACTGCTCATCATCAACCCCAACATCTCCACCAGCGTCACGGCGCTGATCGAGGCCGAGGCGCGCCGCAGCGCTTCCACCACCACCGCGTTGAGCATGCAGACCGCCCCCTTCGGCGTGGCCTACATCGAGACGCGCTTCGAAGCGCTGATCGGCGCCTATGCCACGGCCCAGGTCGCGGCCGAGCACGCGGGCGGCCACGACGCCGTGGTCGTGGCGGCCTTCGGCGACCCGGGCCTGGCGGGCCTGCGCGAGGTGCTGCCCATGCCCGTGCTGGGCCTGACCGAATCGGCGCTGGCCAGCGCCTGCCTGCTGGGCCAGCGCTTTTCCATCGTGGCGATCTCCCAGCGCATCAGCGCCTGGTACCGCGAGGTGGTCGAGGCCAACGGGCTCATCGGCCGGCTCGCCAGCATCCGCGCGCTGGACCAGCCGCTGGCCGGCATCGGCAGCGTGCAGACCGACCACGGCCAGGCGTTGAAGGCGCTGTGCGAACGCGCCGTCGCCGAGGACGGTGCCGACGTGATCGTGCTGGCCGGCGCGCCGCTGGCGGGCCTGGCGCGCAGCCTGCGCGGCCAGCTGCCGGTGCCCGTGGTCGATGGCGTGTCCAGCGCCGTGCGGCATGCCGAATCGCTGGTCGCGCTGGCGCCGGGCAAGGCCACGCGCGGCAGCTTCGCGCCGCCGCCGGCCAAGCCCAACGCCGGGCTGCCGCAGGCCATCGCGCGCCTGCTCGCGCGCGGCTGATCAGGAATCCAGCGGCGCCATGCCATGGCGCGCGCGGGCCCGGTCGCAGGCCTCGCTGCCGGCCTCGAACTCGCGGCAGGGCGAGGGCCGCCACTCGTAGATGCCGCAGCCCACGCGCTGCCCGAGCTGGCCGGTCAGCGCCGCGCAGCGGATCGGCAGGTGGTCGGTGCCGCGCATGCGCGCGGTGTTGCCGTTGACCTCCACCGCCAGGCCGTCGGGCACGGCGCCGCCCTCGCTCTGCAGTTCGTGGACCGAGAAATCGACGCGGAAGCTGGCGCAGCAGGCGCCGCAGGATTGGCAGGGGGACATGGCCTCGGAATGCGTGGAGCGCGCAGTGTCGCAGCATCCACCCCGTGGGCCCGGACCGCCCGGCCCGTCAGATCAGGCTGGCCTGCGCCGCGGCGGTGGGCAGCGCACGCAGCCGCGCGAACGCCAGCAGTTCGGCCAGGTGGGCCCCCTTGTCCTGCCACTCGGCCACGGCGTCCTCCCCCAGCAGCACGTAGTGCCAGGGCAGGCCCTGCCGGTGTTCGGCCGGCAGGCCATTGATGCGCTCGCACCAGCCCAGCGCCGCCTTCAGCTTGCGCTGCACGTTCGGGTGGACGAGCTGCTGCTGCGCCTTGGTTTCGACGAGATAGATGGCACCGGCCGTGCGGACCAGGAAGTCCGGCGTGTAGAAGGCCGGCAGGCCGTCTTCCTTGACGTAGCGCAGCCGCGCAAAGGCGTGGCGGTTCTCGCTGATCCTGCAGAACGCCAGCACCTGGGCATCGGCCTGCGCCCAGTGGATGAAGCGCCGCTCCAGCCCGCCATTGCGCGCCGGCCAGCCGAGACGCCGGTAGATGCACTTGGAGACCGGCACGGACTGGCTTTCACGCACCATCAGGCGCGGAACCTCCGACAGCGCCCGCCGGTGCACTTCCAGCGCGCCGCTGACGTGCTTCTCCTCGGATTCGAGCAGCGCGACGGCGAACACCTTGGTGATGTGCTCGACCACCGGTTGCAGCAACAGCACGCGCCAGTTCTCCGCACCATGGTCATGGCCCAGCGGGTTGAAGTCCGCGTCGAACAGCCGGGTCCAGATGTAGTCGTCCAGCCAGGCCGTCAGCTCGGCCGTGTTCACCTGCAGGTAGGGCTTGGCCAGATGCGTGGCGATCCTGTTGCCCCTGGGCAGGGGCTCGTGCAAGGCCTGGCTGATGCGCCGCGTCAGGCGCGAGAGGTAGTCGTTGTAGCCGCCGACCTGCATCACGGCGCCGTCCACGCGGTAGTCGCCGAACAGCGTGGAGCTTTGCAGGTCCTGCGAGACGAAGGTGTCGCCCTTGCCCAGCAAGCCGGCCAGCGCCGCGAGCGGCGTGGTGGTGAACGGAGGCAGGCTGTCCACGTCCAGCGGATGGTGGTCGCGCAACTCGTCGGCTTCCTGCAGGATGAAGGGGATGCCGAAGTCGAATTCCTCGTAGCCCGGGCGCAGGTCGGCGGCGACGACGTCGCCCGCGGCGCTGCCGTCGTCCATGCCGTCGCCGGTCGTGCCGGCCAGGCCCTGCGTCAACAACTCGTCGTAGAAGCTCTGGAACGCCGGGTGCTCCACGATGGACAGCACGTCGACCAGGCTGCCGGGCTCCTGCCCGGCCTGGATGCGCTCGCGGTTCTCGCGCTTGAGGTCGTTGTATTCGGGGTCGCGCCACATCAGGCGCAGGCCGCGGCCGATGGTCTGCTCCAGCAGGATCGGCGCCTGCGAGGAGCGCAGCGGCACGATGACGCAGATGTTGCCCACGTCGAAGCCTTCGCGCAGCATCAGTACGCTGACGATCACGCGCGGCGTGGCGTGCAGGTCCACGCTGAACAGGCGCTCGCGCACCGGTGCCCACTCCTTCTCGCCCAGTTCGGCCTTTTTGCCCGAGTCGATGGTCATGACCTCGTCCGCGGCCAGGCCCTCCTGGTCCACCAGGAATCCGGCGACCAGCGGCGACACGGTCGTGTCCTCGCACACCACGAGCATCTTGGGGTGGCGATTCGGGTCCAGCGCGGCGAAGTCGGCTTCGAGCTTGCGCAGCTTCTTCAGCCCCGCGCGCAGCATCACGCGCTGGCCTTCGCTGAGCGTGGCCTGGCCGTTCTCGTCGCGCTCGGCCTTGAACGCCAGCGGCAGCGCGCCGATTTCCTTGCGGCGGTCCAGCACCAGCGACTTGACCAGGCCTGCGCGCATCGCGCTTTGGAGATCGAAGTCGGTCACGATGTGCGGAAAGTACAGCTTGCGCTTGTTCCTGCCGGAGCCGACGTCGTTGTAGGGCGTGGCCGAGAAAGTCGATCTGCACGAAGCGCCGGCCCTTGGTCCCGGCGATGCGCGACAGGCTCTTTTGCCACTCCACCTCGGTCACCTCGCCCTCGCGCCTGAATTCGTGGATGTGGTGCGCCTCGTCGTTGAACACCATGAGTTCGGGCAGGCCGGCCAGATACTCGAGGACATTGCCGCGCGCATGGCGCCGGTCCAGCACGTCCAGGCTGTTGCCCGCCGCCCGGCCGGGCGCCACCGGCAGCAAGGCGTTGACGACCTGCTCGGGCGGCAATGGCGCGCCAGGCGCAGGCGCGTCTTCGCCCTCGCCTGGCCCGCACCCGCGGCACTCATCGCGCGGCCTCCACCGTGCTCACGACCTCGGCCTCGAAGCCGAACACATCCACCACGCGCACGCAGACGCGCCGCGCTCCCGGCCTGGCCGGCACCTGCACGCTGGCGTGCGTCACCACGCGCAGCGCGTCCGCGTCGTTGGCGGTGTTGCCCCGGTAGTCCTGCCAGACCGAGCGGAAGACCTTGCCGTCGTAGTCCGGGTCGACCGCCCAATACTCGATCAACGCGAGCGGCTCCGCATTGGCGACCGCCTGCAGCTTGGCGCGGTTCGCATCGTCCAGGTTGATGGCTTCGGGCGACAGCAGCACGTAGTTCTTCAGCTGCACGCCGAGCACCTCCTCGTCCGCATGGACGGCATGCCGCACGCGCTGGATCGGATGCAGCGTGAGGTACTGCAGCGACGAGAAGCGCACCTGGCTGCGCAGCTTGTCGATGCCGCCCTTCTTCTTGAGCCTGTCCATCAGGTCGGGGGGAATCACCAGCACCTCCAGGCGCTGGTCGTTCAAGGCCGTGATGGCCTCGCCGATGGAGGGCTCGAAGTTCCACCCCAGCACGACCACGCGGTCCCAGCCGCCCATCAGGTTGTCGCGCTGGGCGATGGCCTTCTTGAGCGTGGCGGTGCCGGTCAGCTTGTTCGGCGAATCGGCCAGGACCAGGGTCTTGCTGCCGCGCTTGCCGCCGAAGCCGATGCCGGCGATCTGGCCCAGGTTGCGCTGGGGATTCACATCGGCCGGCAGCGGCAGGGCGCCGTAGAGCGAGAGCACGATCTGGGACAGGTCGCCGATGCGGAAGTCGCGGCCCAGGGCGGCTTTCGCCGCTTCGACCTGGTAGTCGCCGATGGCCTGGTAGAAGAACGGCCTGGCTTCCTGGTCGATCAGGCGTTTGCGCATGACCATTGCGGCGGGCTTGCCGATGTCCGACGCGATCCAGCGGAACCCCAGCTTCTCGGCGGCGGCCGCCGTGGTGCCGGAACCGCCATTGAAGTCTGCGACGAGGCCGCCGCGCGGGCAGGAGGCGCGCAGGATGCGTTCGAGCAGCTTCTCGGGCTTCTGCGTCGCATAGTCGGTGCGCTCCTTCGCCACGGGGTTGACCGGGGGAATGTCGTCCCACACCGAGTCGATGATGTCTCCTTCGACTTCGTCGAGATAGATCTTCCGGCTGCCGCCGCCGGTCGGGTTGACGTCGGACCGGCACAGCCGCCCTGTTTCATCCGGCCTGAACCGTTTGAGGTACTCGGGGCTGTGCGGGCGGTACTGGGTCTGCCAGTTGTAGGCCGGGCCCTTGGTGTAGAGGAACAGGGTGTCGTGCTTCTGCGGAAACTTCCTGGCGGTGGACCGCTTGAAGCCGAAGTAGCTCCAGATCAGTTCATTGCGGAAATTCTCCTTGCCGAAGAGTTCGTCGAGCACCAGCTTGACGTAGTGCCCCACGTGCCAATCCAGGTGCACGTAGATCGACCCGGTATCGGCCAGCAATTCCCGCATCAGCACCAGCCTCGGCGTGATCATGGCGAGATAGGACGCCGTGCCGTCCGACCAGGTGTCCGAGTACGCGAACTGCTCGATCACCGTGGGCCGCTGCTCCAGTTCCACGCCCGGCAGCGCGACCTTGGTCCGGTAGTCCGCCTTGCTGTCGAACGGCGGATCGATGTAGATCAGGTCCACCTTGCCGCGCAGGCTGGGCGTGTGCTCGTCGCCGCCCAGCAGCGCGGCCATCGCGAGCAGGTTGTCGCCGTAGATCAGGCGGTTGACCCAGGGCTGCCCGCCCTCGGCGGCACCCCGCTCCGTCTGCACGCCTTCGGTCCGGCTGCCCTGCGCCGTGCGCTGCTGCTGCGCGACCCAGTCCTGCGCAACGGCGTCACGCGCCGGCAGCACCAGTTCGCGCGTCTGCAAGCGCACGCGCTGCCGGCTTTCCAGCCCCTCGAGGATTTTTTCAGCTTGCTTGCGACCGTTGGCAACGATCTCGGGAAGTTGTTCGAGCAGGGACTTGGGCATGAAGACGAGGCGCTGCCGCACGCGGATGGGCGGTCCTGGCCGATGGATGTGGAATTCAACTGACTAGTGAATGAATCGTACATCACCAGTTTCATCCGTTCTGGTGTCGAAACTTAGCTTCGATGCATGGACAACAAGCTTGAATTCAGCCAGCGGCTGCGCGACGCCATGGTCGCCGCAGGGCTGGACCCCAGGCCGGGCGTCCTGCTCAAGCTGTTCAACGAGCGGTACTGGGGGCGCTCGGTCAGTTTCCAGGCCGTGTCGCGCTGGCTGCGGGGCGAGGCCATTCCGGCGCAGGACAAGCTGCTGGAGCTGGCCGCCATCCTCAGGATCGAACCGGAGGTGCTGCGCTTCGGCACCCGGGTGCAGCGCTCCGTGCAGGAGCACCGCCAGCGCTGGGAAGAAGGCGTCGGCTATCTGGAACGGGAAACCTTCGACGCCTTCCTGCGCCTGCCGCCCGCGCAACGCAAGGTGCTGCGCGAGGTCATCCTGGCGTTCGAGAAGGCCTACGCATCGAACGGCGCCGCGTAGGCGCCAGCAGCCCGGGGCCTACCGAACCGCCGCCGCCCGCGCATCGCGGCGGCGCAGCACGTGGGCGAAGAACAGCCCCATGCACAACACCCCGCAGCCCGCCGCGGCCACGACGGCCGTGGAGCCCCAGCGCCCGACCAGGCCGGCGGCCAGCACCACGCCCAGCGACTGGCCCATGAACAGGAAGGTGGAGAACATGGCCACGCCCAGGCCGCGCGCCTCGGGCGCCATCTGCGTGGCATTGGTCTGCAGCGTGTTGTGCAGCATGAACAGGCCGAAGCCCCCGGCCAGCGTGGCCACGGGCGCGAACGCCGGGTGCGGCACGAAGGCCAGGCCGCAGGCGCCCAGCGCGAGCAGCGTGGCGCCCGTCAGCACCAGGCCGCGCTCGCCCAGCCGCGGGATCAGGCGGCGCGCCGTCAGCATGTACAGCACGCCGCCCACGCCGGCCAGCGCCACGCTGGCGCCCGAGGCGGCCAGCGACAGGCCCAGGCGCGCGTGCAGGTGCGAGGCCCAGATCGCCATCGCGCCGAAGGCCAGCGCGCCCTGCAGCAGCGAGACCAGCAGCACGGCCCGCGCATGCGGGCGCCGCCACAGGCTGCGCAACTGCGCGGCAAAGCCCTGCGGCGTGCTGGCCGCACCGGCCAGCCCGGCCATGTGGTGCGGGTGCTGCTGCTGCGCGCGCCAGTCGCGCCATTGCAGCGTGCCGACCACGCCGAACAGCGCCGTCAGGAACCAGAAGGCCCAGCGCCAGCCGAACCAGTCGGTGAACAGCCCGCCCAGCAGCTGGCCGCTGACCAGGCCCAGCGTGGAGCCCAGGCCCAGCAGCGCCAGCGTCTCCTGGCGCTTGTCGTAGCTGACCGCATCGCCGACCCAGGCCAGCGCCATCGGGATCATGGCCGCGGCGGCCACGGCCACCAGCACGCGGCCCAGCACCAGCGTGACCAGGTCCGGCGCCAGCGCCGAGACCACGCTGCCCACGCTGCAGGCGAGCGTGCACAGCGCGATCAACTTGAACTTGCCGAAGCGGTCGCCGAGCGGGCCGTAGAACAGCAGCGCCACGCCGTAGGCGATCGCGAAGAACGAGACCACCTGGGCGGCCTGGCCGAGCGAGACCGAGAACTCCTGCGCCAGCGCCGGCAGCATGGCGTCGCAGATGCGCTGCACCGACATGCTCGAGAAGTTCGACAGGGACAGCAGCAGGATGGAGCGCCGCAGCGCCGGGGTGAGGACGTGGGAATCGGACATGGGACAGGCGGCGCGCGACGCACCGCGGCGCGCAATTCTAGGTTTCGGCCGGCACGCTCAAGCGCAGGCCCACGGCCGCGTCGAAGGCGGGCCGCCCCATGCGCCCCTGGACGGAGATCGGCGATGCCCCGCGGCCACCGGCTGGCGACGAAGCGCCCCAGGCAAGCGCGGCGCGAAACGCCGGTGGGCGGCGCGGGTGGCGGCTTAGAGGCGGCCGAGCAGCAAATACTCCATCAGCGCCTTCTGCGCGTGCATGCGGTTCTCGGCCTCGTCCCAGACCACGGACTGCGGCCCGTCGATGACCTCGGCCTGCACTTCCTCGCCGCGGTGCGCGGGCAGGCAGTGCATGAACAGCGCGTCGGGCTTGGCCACGCGCATCATGTCCTCGTCCACGCACCAGTCGGCGAAGGCCTTGCGGCGGGCCTCGTTCTCGGCCTCGTAGCCCATGCTGGTCCAGACGTCGGTGGTCACGAGGTCGGCGCCGCGGCAGGCGTCCATCGGGTTCTGGAACACCTGGTAGCTGTCGGCCGAACGCAGGCCGGCGACGGACTGGTCGATCCCGTAGCCGCTGGGCGTGCTGACATGGACCTTGAAGTCCAGGATCTCGGCAGCCTGCAGCCAGGTGTTGGCCATGTTGTTGCCGTCGCCGACCCAGGCCACCGTCTTCCCCTGGATCGAGCCGCGGTGCTCGATGAAGGTGAAGATGTCGGCCAGGATCTGGCAGGGGTGGAACTCGTTGGTCAGGCCGTTGATGACGGGCACGCGCGAATGCGCGGCGAAGCTCTCGATCTTGTCCTGGCCGTAGGTGCGGATCATGACCAGGTCGACCATGCGGCTGATGACCTTGGCGCTGTCCTCGATGGGCTCGGCGCGGCCCAGCTGGCTGTCGCCCGTGGTCAGGTGCACCACGCTGCCACCCAGCTGGTACATGCCGGCCTCGAAGCTCACGCGCGTGCGCGTGCTGGCTTTCTCGAAGATCATGGCCAGCGTGCGGTCCACCAGCGGGTGGTGCTTCTCGTAGGCCTTGAACTTGCGCTTGATCAGCGCGGCGCGCGCGAACAGGTACGCGTACTCGTCGGCCGTGAAGTCGCTGAACTGCAGGTAGTGCCGGATCGTCGTCATGCCGCCACCGGTTCTGCCAGGAATTCCTTCACCAGCGGCACGAGGATGGCGACGATCTCGTCGGCCTCGGCCTGCGACAGGATCAGCGAGGGCACCATGCGGATCACCGAGTCGGCCGTCACGCTGAGCAAGAGGCCGCGCTCGGCCGCGCGGGCGGTGAGCACGCCGCAGGGGCGCGTGAGTTCCACGCCGAGCATGAGGCCCTGGCCGCGGATTTCCTTGAAGCCCTCCAGGCCCTCGAAGGCCTGCTGCAGCGAAGCTTTCAGGTGCGCGCCGACCTTGGCGGCGTTCTCGAGCAGGCCCTCTTCTTCCATGATGCGGATGGTCTCGATGCCCGCGCGCATGGCCAGGGGGTTGCCGCCGAAGGTGGTGCCATGGTTGCCGGGGCCGAAGATGCCGGCTGCCTTGGGGCCGGCGACGACGGCGCCGATCGGCACGCCCGAGCCCAGGCCCTTGGCCAGCGGCATCACGTCGGGCACGATGCCGGCCCACTGGTGCGCGAACCACTTGCCGGTGCGGCCCATGCCGCACTGCACCTCGTCGATCATGAGCAGCCAGTCGCGCTCGTCGCAGAGCTTGCGCACCTGCTGCAGGTATTCGGCGCGCATGGGGTTCACGCCGCCCTCGCCCTGGATGGTCTCGAAGAACACGGCCACCACGTTGGGGTTGCCGGCGGTCTTGGCCTCGAGCGCCTCGATGTCGTTGAGCGGCACGCGGATGAAGCCCTCCACCAGCGGGCCGAAGCCCTGCTGCACCTTGGTGTTGCCGGTGGCGGACAGCGTGGCGATGCTGCGGCCGTGGAAGGCCTTCTCGTAGACGACGATCTCGGGCTTGTCGATGCCCTTGTCGTGGCCGAACTTGCGCGCCAGCTTGATGGCCGCTTCGTTGGCCTCCAGGCCCGTGCAGCAGAAGAAGGCGTTGGTCATGCCGGCCAGCTCGGTCAGCTTGGCCGCCAGCTTCTCCTGGCCGGGCACGTGGTAGTAGTTGGAGCTGTGGATGATCTTGGTGAGCTGGTCCTGCAGCGCCGGCACCAGCTTGGGATGGTTGTGGCCCAGCGTGTTGACCGCGATGCCGCCCAGCGCGTCGAGGTATTGCTTGCCGTTGGTGTCCCACACGCGCACGCCCTGGCCATGCGACAGCGCGATCGGCACGCGGCCGTAGGTGTTCATGACGTGGGGGGATGTGGGCTCTGCGGCGGCGGTCATGGTGCTGATCTCTCCAGTACAACGGTGCGAAACACGGGGGAATTCAGCAAGACCGGCGCCTCTCGGCAGTTGCCTGGGCCCGCTGAACGGCGATTCTAGGGGCAGCGATTGTTCGCTTTTTTGACAAATCCGCATCACAGCTATGCGGCGCACGGCAGGGCAGACACAGGTGGCTCGGCTAAACTCTGGTGCACCGCAGCAAGAGAACGGCACCGTTCTTGCGAGAAGTCCTGCACACAATGCAGCGTCCCAGCGCCTCTTTCCCCATCGACCCCACCAGATGACCCCGCCCCCGTCCAAGGAAGTCTTCATCCAGGGCATCACCCGCGACGGCAGGACCTTTCGCCCCAGCGACTGGGCCGAGCGGCTGGCCGGCGTGCTGAGCCAGTTCCGGCCGGGCGGACCGCAGCCGGGCAGCCACCTGGGCTACTCGCCCTGGTGCGTGCCGACCACGGTGAACGGCGTCAAGTGCGTGATCGTGCACCGCGACCTGCGCGACCACGACGTGATGGCCTGGGACTTCGCGATGAACTTCGCGCGCGACAACGAACTGCAGGTGGCCGAGGCCTGCCTGGTGCCCGAGCCGCCCAGGCGCTGAAATCCATCCGCCCAAGAAAAAACCGCCCGAAGGCGGTTTCTCTTTTTTCCTTGCTGGCAGCGCACCCGGTCAAACGGCGGGCTGCTGATGCAACCCGGGCGGGTTGGCTGGTTTAGGCTGCGGCCGGGGCAGTGGCCAGGGCCTTGACCTTGGCGGCCAGGCGGCTCTTGTCGCGCGCGGCCTTGTTCTTGTGGAAGATGCCCTTGTCGGCGACGGTGTCGACCACGGATTGCATCTTGCCGAACAGTTCGGTGGCCTTGTCCTTGTCGCCGGCGGCAACGGCCTTCTCGACGTTCTTGACGAAGGTGCGGTACTTGGAACGCAGCGAGGTGTTCGCGGCGTTGATCTTGACGTCCTGGCGGACGCGCTTGCGGCCCGACGCCAGGCGCGGGTTCTTCTTCTTCGGCTTGGTTGCCATGGTATGTGTTCCTTAAAGGCTTGAGGATGTTGCCAGCAAAGCCCGCCAGTATAACAGCGCCGTCAAGATCCGGCTGGCTGCCCCGGGCGTGCCCCGGCCGCTGGCTACACTCGCGGCGGTGAGTCTCCTCAAATCCGCCTCCACGGTCTCGCTGCTGACACTGGCGTCGCGCATCACCGGCCTGGGCCGCGAGCTGCTGATGGCATCGCTGTTCGGCGCCAGCGCCATGACCGATGCCTTCAACGTCGCCTTCCGCATCCCCAACCTGTTCCGGCGCCTGTTCGGCGAGGGTGCCTTCAGCCAGGCCTTCGTGCCGGTGCTGGCGGCCAGCAAGGCGCAGCACGGCGAGGCCGCCACCCGGCAGCTGATCGACCACGTGGCCAGCGTGCTGACGGCCATCCTCGTGCTGGTCTGCCTGGCCGGCGTGCTGGCCGCGCCGCTGATGGTCTGGGTGCTGGCCGCGGGCCTGCAGCAGGATGCCGCCGGCTTCGACGCCGCCGTGGTCATGACGCGCTGGATGTTCCCCTACATCGGCTGCATGTCGCTGGTGGCGCTGGCCTCGGGCATCCTGAACACCTGGAAGCGCTTCGCCGTGCCGGCCGTCACGCCGGTGCTGCTGAACCTGGCCATGATGGGCTCGGCCTGGCTGGGCGCGCCCTGGCTGGCCGCGCGCGGCATCGAGCCGATCTACGCCATGGCCGGCGGCGTGATGCTGGGCGGCCTGCTGCAGCTCGGCGTGCAGGTGCCGGCGCTGGCCGGCCTGGGGCTGCTGCCGCGCGTGCGGCTGGGCCTGGCCGGCCTGCGCGAAGCCTGGGCCGACCCGGGCACGCGGCGCATCGCCAAGCTCATGGGGCCGGCCCTGCTGGGCGTGGGCGTGGCCCATGTGTCCATCATGATCAACACCCAGATCGCCTCGCACCTGGCGCCGGGCAGCGTGAGCTGGCTGGGCTATGCCGACCGGCTCATGGAGTTCCCGACCGCGCTGCTGGGCGTGGCGCTGGGTGTGGTGCTGATGCCGCAACTGAGCGGCGCGCACGCGGCCGGCGACACCGCGCGCTATTCGGCCATGCTGGACTGGGGCCTGCGCCTGGTGGTGCTGATGGCCGTGCCCAGCGCGGTGGCGCTGCTGACCTTCGCCGTGCCGCTGGTGGCCACGATCTACCACCACGGCGTGTTCGGCGAGGAAGACGTGCGCCAGACCAGCCTGGCGCTGATGGGCTACGGCGCCGGCCTGTTCGGCCTGGTGGCGATCAAGGTGCTGGCGCCGGGCTTCTATGCGCGCCAGGACGTGCGCACGCCCGTGAAGATCGCGCTCGTGGTGCTGGTCTTCACCCAGCTGCTGAACCTCGGCCTGGTGCCCACGCTGCAGCATGCCGGGCTGGCGCTGTCGGTCGGCCTGGGCGCCACGCTGAACGCGGCCCTGCTGCTGGTCGGATTGCTGCGCCGCGGCAGCTACCGGCCCTCGCCGGGTTGGGGGCGCTACCTGCTGCAGGTGGTGGCGGCCAGCGCGCTGCTGGCGATCTTCCTGATCTGGGTCTCGCGCGCCTACCCCTGGACGCAGGTCGGCCACGGCTGGCTGCGCATGGGCGGCATGGCGCTGGCGCTGGCGGCGTCGGGCATCGTGTACTTCGGCGCGGCCTGGGCCGCCGGCATCCAGCTCAAGCGCATGCTGCGCCACGGCATCTGAGGCCATCCGTCCCCTGGCTTGACGCGTTCAAGCCCGTCCATTACAAAGAACCGATGCCGCCCCGCTATTCGATCCCGACCCCGCTCGAGTACTTCACCGCCCTGGTCCAGAGCGACGAGCAGTTCCCGCTGCTCGAGGCCTGCGCGAGCCTGGCCCAGGACGAATACCCCGAGCTCGACGTGCAGCAGGTGCTGGGCGACATGGACCAGCTGCAGGCCCGCCTGCAGCGCCGCCTGGCGGCCGACGCGCCACCGCTGCACCGGCTGCGCATGCTGAACCAGTTCTTCTACCGCGAGCTGGGTTTCGGCGGCAACGTCAACAACTACTACGACCCGGACAACAGCTACCTCAACGCCGTGCTGCGCACGCGCATGGGCATCCCGATCTCGCTGGCGGTGCTGTGGATGGAACTGGCCCAGGGCCTGCACCTGCAGGTGCGCGGCATCAACTTCCCCGGCCACTTCCTGGTCAAGGTCAACCTGCCCAAGGGGCAGGTCGTGATCGACCCCTTCGTCGGCCAGTCGCTGAGCCGCGAGGAGCTGGTCGAGCGCCTGGCGCCCTACAAGCAGCAGCAACAGGCCGAGCATGGCGAGGACTTCGAGGTGCCGCTGGGCCTGTACCTGCAGTCGGCCAAGCCGCGCGACATCCTGGCGCGCATGCTGCGCAACCTCAAGGAAATCCACCGCAGCCAGTCGGACGCGCAGCGCCTGCTGGCGGTGCAGAACCGGCTCGTGGTGCTGCTGCCCGAAGCCTGGTCCGAGTACCGCGACCGCGGCCTGACCCACGCCGACCTGGGCAACAACGACGAGGCCGTGCTGGACCTGGAGAAGTACCTGGTCTGCGCCGAGGAGCCGCGCGACACGGCCGTCATCGCCGACCGCGTCTCCGCGCTGCGGCGCGCGCAGCACTAGCCAGGGTCAGATCATCGGCGTGACCGCGCCGTCCATGGCCAGGATCGCGCCCGTGATGTAGCTCGCGCGCGCCGAAGCCAGGAACAGCACGGCATCGGCGATCTCGGCCGGCTCGGCGATGCGGCCCAGCGGCAGCCGCGCGGTAGCGCGGCGCAAGGCTTCTTCGGCGTCGATCCCCTGCAGCCGCGCATCGGCCGCCAGGCCTTCCTTGAGTCGCTCGGTCAGCGTGAGCCCGGGATTGACCGCGTTCACGCGCACGCCCTTGGCCGCGTAGGCGGCGGCCATGCCGGCCGAGACCAGCATCAGCGCCGCATTGGCCGCGCCGCCCGGCATGTGGATGGGGCTGGCCACCTTGCCGCCCGCGCCGACCACGTTGACGATGGCGCCGCCGCCGCGCCCGGCCATGCGCTTGACCAGCGGGTCCAGCACGTGGATGTAGCTGAAGTACTTGGCGTCCATGGCGTCGTGCCAGGCCTGCGGGGTGAGCTCGTCGGGCGGCGTGCGCCTGGCCGCGCCGGCCGAGTTGACGAGCACCTGCACGGCGCCGGCCTGCTGCTCGATGGCCTCGACCGCGGCCAGCGCGGCGGATGGGTCGCGCAGGTCTGCCGCGTGGGTCTGCACACGCGTGCCGGCGTCGGCGAAATCGGCACGCAGCGCCATCGCGGCGCGCTCCAGGTTTGCGGCATCGCGCGAGACCAGGCTCACCCGCGCGCCCTCGCGCAGGAAGGCCTGGGCGCAGGCCAGGCCGATGCCCTTGCTGCCGCCTGTGATCAAGACATGCTGGCCCGTCAACTGCAGATCCATGGGTCGCTCCGGTGAAGTGGGATGAAAAGGCGCTACGCGCCGGCCAGGAAGATCTCCTGCAGGTCGCTCAGGAAGTCGAAGCCCTTCTCGCTCGGCCGCACGCGCGCGGCATCGCGCACGAGCAGGCCGCGGCGTTCGCCCTCGGCCAGGCCGGCCGCGATGGCGGACAGTGGCAGGCCGGTGCGCTCGGTGAAGTCCTGCAGCGCGAAGCCCTCGCGCAGGCGCAGCGCGTTGAGCATGAACTCGAACGGCAGGTCGGCGCGGCGCACGTCCTCGTCCTGCGCCAGCGCGGCGCCGGCCAGGGCCTGCTCCATGTAGAGCCCGGGCTCGCGCAGCCGCACCTGGCGCACCACGCGGTGCGCGAAGCTCAGCTTGCTGTGCGCGCCCGCGCCGATGCCGAGGTAATCGCCGAACTGCCAGTAGTTGAGGTTGTGCACGCAGCGGTGGCCGGCGCGCGCATAGGCCGAAATCTCGTAGCGCTCCAGGCCCGCGCCGCCCGTGGCCTCGGTAATCTGGTCCAGCATGCCGTAGGCGATGTCGTCCTCGGGCAGCACCGGCGGATGCTTGGCGAAGAAGGTGTTGGGCTCGATGGTCAGGTGGTACACCGACAGGTGCGGTGGCGCCAGCGCCAGCGCGGTGTCCAGGTCGCGCGCCAGCATCTCCGGCGTCTGGCCCGGCAGCGCGTACATGAGGTCCAGGTTGAAGGTGTCGAAGGCCTCGGCCGCCTCCTCCAGCGCGGCGATGGCCTGGCGGCTGTCGTGCACGCGGCCCACGGCGTGCAGCAGGCCGTCGTCGAAGCTCTGCACGCCCACCGACAGGCGCGTGACGCCGGCCGCACGGTAGGCGCGGAAGCGGTCCTTCTCGAAGGTGCCCGGGTTGGCCTCCAGCGTGATCTCGCAATCGGCCTCCAGCCGCAGCCGTGCGCGCACGTCGCCGAGCAGCCGGTCGATGGCCTGGGGCGAGAACAGGCTGGGCGTGCCGCCGCCGATGAAGATGCTGTGCACGGTGCGGCCCCAGACCAGCGGCAGCGCGGCCTCCAGGTCGGCGACCAGCGCATCGATGTAGCGCTGCTCGGGCAGCTCGGCCGGCGCCGCCACCTCGGTCACGGCCGGCGCGCCGGCACCGGCCCAGCGCACCACGGCCCCGTCGCCGCGCACGGCATGCGAGTTGAAGTCGCAGTACGGGCACTTGCGGATGCACCAGGGCAGGTGCAGGTACAGCGCGAGCGGCGGCTGGGCCTGCAGCTGCAGCAGGCCGGGCCGCACGTAGGCGGTGAGTTCGCGCGGGCGCAGGCCGGACATCAGAACCAGCGCTCGCGCATCAGGCGCAGCATCTCGCGCGCGGCCTGGCCGCGGTGGCTGTTGGCGTTCTTCACCTCGGCCGGCAGTTCGGCGAAGGTCTTGCCGAAGGCCGCGATCCACATCACGGGGTCGAAGCCGAAGCCGCCCTCGCCCACCGGCGCCTCGGTGATGCGGCCGACGGCGCGGCCGACGGCGATCAGCGGCTCCGGGTCTTGCGGGCTGCGCACGGCCACCAGCGTGCTGACCAGCGCGGCGCGCCGGTCCTGCACGCCGCGCATCTGCTCGAGCAGCGCGCGCACGTTGTTGTCGTCGCCCTTGGCGTAGCCGAACTGCGTGGCGTAGTAGGCCGTGTCCACGCCGGGCAGGCCGCCGAACGCGTCCACGCACAGGCCGGCGTCGTCGGCCACGGCGGCCAGGCCGGTGTGGTGCGCGGCGTTGCGGGCCTTGGCCAGCGCGTTCTCGACGAAGGTGCGGTAGGGCTCCTCGGCCTCGGGCACGCCGAGTTCGCCCTGGGCCACGAGGCGCACGTCCAGCGGCGCGAACAGGGCCTGCAGCTCGGCGAGCTTGCCCTTGTTGTTGGAAGCCAGGACCAGGTCCATGCCCGTGCTCAACCCGCCAGCGCCGCCAGCTGCAGCGCGATGAGTTCCTGGATGCCCTTGTCGGCCAGCCGCAGCAGCTGGTCCATCTCGGCGCGCGTGAAGGCCGCGCCCTCGGCCGTGCCCTGCACCTCGACGAAGTGGCCGGCGCCGGTCATGACCACGTTCATGTCGGTGTCGCAGGCCGCGTCTTCGACGTACTCGAGGTCCAGCAGCGGCGTGCCGCCGACGATGCCGACCGAGACCGCGGCCACCGGGTGCACGATGGGCGTGGCGGCGAGCTTGCCCTCGGCCAGCAGCTTGTTGACGGCGTCCTGCGCGGCCACGAAGGCGCCCGTGATGGCCGCGGTGCGCGTGCCGCCGTCGGCCTGCAGCACGTCGCAGTCCAGGTGGATGGTGCGCTCGCCCAGGCGCTTCAGGTCGAACACGGCGCGCAGGGAGCGGCCGATCAGGCGCTGGATCTCCTGCGTGCGGCCGCTCTGCTTGCCCTTGGCGGCCTCGCGGCTGCCGCGCGTGTGGGTGGCGCGCGGCAGCATGCCGTACTCGGCCGTGACCCAGCCCTCGCCGCTGCCTTTCTGGTGCGGCGGCACCTTCTCCTCGACCGAGGCCGTGCACAGCACGCGCGTCTGGCCGAACTCGATCAGCACCGAGCCCTCGGCATGGATGGTGAAGCCGCGGGTGATGCGCACGGGGCGCAGCTGGTCGGCGGCGCGGCCGCCGGTTCTTGCAAATTCAGTCATGGGGCGATTGTCGCCAAGCCTGAAGGCCCACGCCCCGTCCGCGCCCGGCGCGGGTCAAATCCGGCGGGCGGCCGTGCGGCGGATGGCTTCGTTGATCTCGGCGATGGAGCGGTCGATGGCGGCTTCGTCCAGCTCGGGCACGGCGGCTTTCGGGTCCGCGCCCTGCACGGTGGCGGCGAAGGCATCCGGCGCCTGGCCGCTCGTGGAAGCGAAGGCATCCGCCGAGCGCCATTCCAGCGCCAGCGCGGTCACGTTGTCGCTGCTGTCGCCCGCCGCGCGCAGCGCCTGTTCCACGAGTTCCGGCACGGCCTGGGCCACGGGCATGGCACCGAGCTGCTCGACGATGCGCTCGTCGCTCACGCTGGACCACAAACCATCGGAGCACAGCAGGATCTTGTCGCCGCGCTGCAGCGCCACCGGGCCGGTCAGCTGGTACTCGGGCAACACCGGCGAGCCCAGGCAGGTGTAGAGCACGTTGCGGCTGACCCGGCCTGCGCGCGCCATGTCGGGCGGCATCTGCTCGATGTAGGAATGGTCGCGCGTGCGCGCCAGCAGCGCGCCGCCGCGCACCAGGTACAGCCGCGAATCGCCGCAATGCACCCAGGTCACGCTGTCGCCCTGCACCACGGCCGCCACCAGCGTGGTGCGCGGCTTGTCGGCCAGGCCGCGCTCTTCGCCGTAGCGCAGGATGCGCCGGTGCGAGGCCAGCAGCGCATGCACGAGGAAATCGCCGGCCCGCGCCAGCTGCGGCGTGGCCTGCTGCTGGTGCAGTGCGGAGACCGTCTGCACCGCCAGATGGGCCGCGACCTCGCCCTCGGGATGGCCGCCCATGCCGTCGGCCAGCACGAACAGGCCGGACTCCCGCGTGTAGCAGTAGCCCATGCGGTCCTCGTTCTTCGCCCGGCCACCGCGCCGGCTGACCTGGAAGACCGAGAACCTCATCGCGAGGTCTTGTCGGTCGAACCGGCAGGCAGGACCCCGCTTTTCTTGCCGTCCGACACCAGCGTGTCGAACTGCATGCGGATCTTCTCGCCCATGGACAGCTTGGTGTAGCGGCGCTCGCCCTCGCGGCTGAGCTCCTTCTGCAGCGCGAACACCGATTGCGGCCGCGCCAGCGGGTCCAGCGCCATGCACCACTCGACCACCTCGATCAGGTTGTCGGAATACACGCCGCGCAGGCGCGCGAGCGATGCGGTGATGCGGTCCTTCTCGAGCCGCTGCGGCGCCTCGGCCGGCGGAAAGCCCAGCATGCAGGCATAGATGCAGGCGCCGATGGCGTAGATGTCGGTCCACGGCCCCATGGTGGCGTCGCGCCGGTACATCTCGGGCGCGGCGAAGCCGGGCGTGTACATGGGCCGGATGAAGTTGCCTTCCTTGTTCAGCACCTCGCGCGCGGCGCCGAAGTCGATCAGCACGGCCTTGTCGTCGTCGGTGATGAAGATGTTGGCCGGCTTGATGTCCAGGTGCAGCATCTTGTGCTGGTGCACGATGCGCAGGCCGCGCAGCACCTCGTCGAACAGCGAGCGGATGGTCGACTCGCGGAACACCTTGGGCCGCTTGAGTTCGCGCGAGGTGATGATGAAGTCCTGCAGGGTCGCGCCCTCCAGGTAGTTCATGACCATGTAGACGGTCTCGTTCTCGCGAAAGAAGTTCAGCACGCTGACCACCGAGGGGTGGGCGATCTGCGCGAGCGAGCGGCCCTCTTCGAAGAAGCTCTTGAGCCCCAGGCGGTACAGCGAAAGCTTCTCGGACGGCACCACGGGCAGCGTCTGCCCCGGTTCGCGCGAGGCCAGCGAGGACGGCAGGTATTCCTTGACCGCGACCTGGTTGCCTTCGCCGTCGATGGCGAGGTAGACCATGCCGAAGCCGCCGGAGGAGAGTCTGCGCACGACGCGGTAGCCACCGATGACGGTCTCTGGCCGCAACGGCGCCGGCTTGCTCTTGGTCATGGAAAGGGCTGCAATCGTCGCGGATGGTGGAAGCCGTTATTCTCTGGCCTTTGCAACGACCAGAAACCTTCTCATGCCAGTCTACAGCATGACCGGTTACGCAAGCGCCCAGCAAAGTGGCGCCGGTAACCCCGCGGAACAAGACGCCAGAAGCGTCCCATCGCGCCGCCTGGGCATCGAGATCCGCGCCGTCAACAGCCGCTTCCTCGACCTCGCATTCCGCCTGCCCGACGAACTGCGCCAGCAGGAGCCCGCACTGCGCGAACTGCTGACGGCCAAGCTCAAGCGCGGCAAGGTCGAGCTGCGCGCATCCATCGACAGCATCGACACGGGCAGCGTGCCGGAACCCACGCCGCGCCTGCTGCAACGCCTCAACGGCGTGCAGGACCAGGTGCGCTCCTGGCTGCCGACCGCCACGCCGCTGTCGGTGGCCGAGGTGATCCGCCTGTCCTCCGCCGAACAGCATGGCGCGGGCGATCTCGACGAACAGGTGCTGCCGCTGGCCGAGAAGGTAGTCAAGGAACTGCTGGCCGCGCGCCAGCGCGAAGGCGCGCGCCTTGCGGCCATGCTGGGCGAACGCCTGGGCCAGCTGCGCGCGCTGGCGGCGCAGGCGCTGCCGCTCGTGCCACAACTCGTGGAGCAGCAGCGCCAGCGCTTCCTGGACCGCTGGAAGGAGGCCATGGCCCTGGCCGACGGCGCCACCCTGCCCGAGGCCGCGCAGGACCGCGCACTGACCGAAGCCACAGCCTTCGCGATCCGCATCGACGTGGCCGAGGAGATCACGCGGCTGGACTCGCACCTGGACGAGATCGAGCGCCTGCTCAAGAAGGGCGGCGAACTCGGCAAGCGGCTCGACTTCCTGATCCAGGAACTGCACCGCGAGGCCAACACGCTGGGCTCCAAGTCGGCGGCGTTGGAACTCACGCGGATCTCGGTGGATATGAAGGTGCTGATCGAGCAGATGCGGGAGCAGGTGCAGAACGTTGAGTAGGGGGCCAGGGTTGCAAACGCCACCGGAAAACGCCCTTCTACAGGGGTGAAGGCCGGGGAAAGTGGCTTCATGGGGTAGCAAGTGGTGTCAGCGCAGCGCACGATGAGTGCGGGAGAAATTGCGGGGGAAATTTGATTCCCCGCGCCATTCGGGCCAGTACCCGAATTTTTCCCGCACGTTCAACGTGAACCGCTGTGGAGATTGCACCATGACTACCCTCGTAACGGACAAGACGTTACGCGCCTGGCTACACGCCGCGCCTACTGACCGAAGCATCGGCGACGGACTGATCTTCTTCGCCACGGCCGCCAGCGCATCCAAAGGCAAGGCCTCCTGGATCTTGCGCTACCGCTTCAATGGGACGGAGCGCGAGTACGTGCTGGGGCGCTACCCAGACATCTCTCTGAAGGAAGCCCGCGACATCGCGCGCCAACATCGGGGGCGCATCCAGCAAGGCATCGACATGGCGGCCGAGCGGCGCGCCGCGAAGCTCAAGGCCAGCGAACGGGGCGACGTGGCCAACCTTGCGCAGGCCTGGTACGACCGCCACATCGACAAGGTCCACAAGCACCCCGAGGTCGTCCTCCGCGTCATCCGCCGTCACATTGCGCCAGTGATCGGCAAGCTGGATGTGGCAGAGGTGCGACCGCAACACATCGACAAGGTGCTCACGCGCATCGTCGATGCCGGTGCGCCAACCGTGGCCAACGATGCGCTGCGCTATCTCTCCCGCATGTTTCACTTCGCGGTCAAGCGCCGGTGGATCGATGCGAATCCAGCATCCGGCTTCGAGATTTCCGACGCGGGCGGCACCGAGAAGTCACGACAGCGCTGGCTGAACCGCGAAGAACTCGCGGCAGTCGCCAAGGCCATGCGCGATACGCCGAGGTTCGGGCGCCAGAACGAGCTGGCCGCGTGGCTGCTGCTCGCGCTGTGCGTCCGCAAGATGGAACTGCTGTCGGCCCAATGGGCGGAATTCGATCTGGAGCGCGGCATCTGGTCGCTGCACCCGTCGCGCACGAAGATGAACCAGGCCATCGACATCCCGCTCGCAGAGCCCGTTCTCCGATGGCTGGAAGAAGTCAAGGTTTTCTCATGCAACAGCGCGTACCTTTTCCCTGCTCGCCGGCTGATCCACATGAAGGCAGGTGTACCGCGGAAAAACCGCTTCGGCCACATCAGCCCGGACACGCTGAACGTGGCGCTGCATCGCCTACCACTGGAGGCCATTGAGCGCTTCACCGTGCATGACATGCGCCGCACCGCCCGCACCCACATGGCGGCGCTCGGCGTGGACCGCTTCGTCGCAGAACGCGCACTCAACCATAAGGTGCGCGACGTAGAAGGGATCTACAACCAGTACGACTACTTCGTCCGCCCTGAACAATCCCGTGTCAGCCGCAGCCGGGTTTGCGGTCACCGGGCGCGGCGAGCAGTGCTGCGATGACCGCCTGCATCGACAGCCCGAATCGGGCGCAACAAAGCCGCAGCGCGGTCAGGATCAGGCGCAGGTTGTGCCCTGCGCCGCACATCACCGCGTGCAGCGCATCGCCCAACGCGCCCTTGAGCGGATTGCGACCCAGCCGTCCGTCCATCTTCATGTGTCCGATGGCCGGCTCGATGGCGCTGCGCCGCTTGATCATGGCCTTGAGCGTCCTGGTGATGCCGCGTCGTTGTCCCGAGCGCAGGATGCGCACGCCTTCGATCTCCACGCCCCGATAGCCCTTGTCTACGATGACCGTGGCGGGTGGCCTGTCCGTGCCGGTGAGGATGCCCACCTGCTCCAGCGTCTCGGCCAGCGTGTGGCCGTCATAGGGGTTGCCCGGCATGGAGCGCATGCCCACCACCAGGCCTTCCTTCAACGTGGTGGCGATGCTGACCTTCACGCCGAATTCGTAGGGCGTCCTTGCTTTGCCTTTGCTGATGCACTCCACCTCGGGCGCGTGCAGGGCGTAGAGCTTGTTCTTGTCTTTGGTCCGCTGGGTCAGGATGCGGCCGGTGCGTTGCAGCAGGTCCTGCATCTTGGACTTGGCTGCTTCGGGCAGTCCGTGCAGTTGGCGCTGCACCTCGCGGTGCACGCGGCCCACGCGGGTGCGCAGCGTGCGCACGGCCTTGCGCATGCGCTTGAACTGCTTGGCGTGCGCGTAGCGTCCGATCTGCGCGGCCAGCCGCGGTGCCACGCGGTTGTAGTTCTGGCGCAGCCGCAGCCCGTTGTCTTCGGCCGCCTTGACCAGGTGCTGGCGGCTCTTGTCCAGCAGCCGGCTGTCGGTGGGGTGGGCGATGGCTTTGGGCATGACGGTGGTGTCCACGATCACCTGCTGCGCACTGGACTTCTGCACGACACCGCCACGCCGGGCGGCCTCGATGCTGGCCGCCAGCAGCGTCTCCACGCCTTCTTCCCCGACACGCTTTCTCCAGCGCGTCAGGCTGGACGGGTCGATGGGCAGTTCGGTCTGCAGGTAGGTCTCGCCGCAGAAGAACTGCCAGTACGGGTTCTCCACCCAGGTGTTGACCACGGCTTCGTCGGAGGCGTCGAAGGTGTGCTGCAGGTACAGCAGCCCGGCGACCAGGCGGGGCTGCAAGGCGGGTCGGCCACGTCCGGATGTGAACGACACCGCGAACGTGCGCTCGATCTCGGCCCAGTCGATCAGCGCCGCCAGTCGGACCAGCGGGTGATTCATGTTGATCTGCTCGTCCAGCCTTGGACGGAACAGCTCGGCCGTTTGCGGCTGCGAAGGCTTCGGGCCCATTGGACTCCCCGGAGGAATTTGCAGGAAAACAGATACTGGCAAAACCATACCTTGCAAATCCCGCGCCCATCAACCCGAAGAACCACGAACCAGATCAACGGCTTGCGAATTGTTCAGGGCGGACTACTTCGAGGAACGCAAGGTGGCGCTGGACCGATGGGCAGGGCTGTTGGAAGAAGTCGGGAGCTCGTCCGGAAGCGCCGATGAGGCTAACCTGCCATCGAATTCCTTTGAGAAGCGGGCAACGTAGAACAGTAGTTCTCGTTGCAAGAAGCAGTCGCCGAAGATCGCATCCCGCATGCCGCTGGGAAGGAGCTCGGTGAAATCTCTGAATGACAGGGCGACCCTGGAGGCGGCAGCGAGGTATCGCCAACACAGGTCCACCAGCACAGTGTCAATGATCGGACGGCTTGCAGGGGGCGTTCGCGCGTCGATCCGTACGCCTACCTCAAGGACGTGCTGGAGCGGCTGCCTACCCAACGGGCTAGCCGCATCGACGAGTTGCTGCCGCATCGGTGGCGCCCGAGCAGCGCTCAGTAGCGCCTCTGACCGCCATCGGCATGGTCAAGATGGGTTCTCCGGACGCATAACAAGCAGTTCATCGCCTCAAGGGTTCGCGGACTCCAGACCGCTCCATCCGGTCCCTTCGGGCTGCGGCTTCCTCCGGCCTGCCTTGACCCGAGCGTTCCCAATACGAACGAGGATCGCGAAAGGGTCTTCTGGCGGATCTTGCGCCGTCGAATCTGACGATGCCCAAGGGCGTCCCGACACTAGCATCGCCTCGCCCGGCGATGCCCGCGGCACTGCCCACGTCGTTCGTACCATTAGTGCTGCCTTCGCCTTACGCCTCGGTGGCCGCATCCGCGGCAAGTGGGTGCGTTAACGGTGCCAGTTTTCCTAAACCTACGCAGTGGACGTGTCAGCCAGCAGTTGAGTAAAAGCCATCAATGCCTGAGTAGAACAAGCTAACCGAGGAACCGTATCCGTCGACGTAAAGCAACCGGTAGCCGTCCGATGAGTTCAGTTCATCGACAAAGACTCTCTCAACATATGCATCGCTTGTTGGTGCTCCGTTTCGATAGCCACCACTGCGGTCCGAGAGTGCCAAGTAAAACTGATACATGTCCAACTTGTTGAAGCGCACCTTGAAACCGATGTCATAGTGCTGCACGTTCGTTGGATCGGCGTTTTCGCTAAGAGCACGCCGCGAAACAAAGCCTTCCCAAACCAAATCCGGATCGTCGCCGACCTGCTGCTGAATGACCGCCCATGCCCTTGCCTCAAACGGTGTTTTCTGATCGAAGTCGCGCCTGAAGTTCCACTCCCTGAGCTGCTCGCCCTTAATACCTACTCTCGTGCCTCCACCGGTGTCAGCAGGATCGATCACGCTTGCGTCCATGGAAACCTCCATTAAGTGGACAGGTAGTCTAACTGGACGCCTGCTTCCTGAGCATCGACGCAGGCCATGCGTCGGGCGTCAATATGACTTCGCCGGACGTACATGGACGCCCCCTATGCCAAGCTTTCAATTCATGACCGCTCGAAGGTAAAGATTGCACCCGTCATCCGGACTTTGATGCTGCCTTTTGGGCAGCGGTCCCTGATGGGATTTGCTGGTTGACGCCTCGATCGCTTACACGCACTCTGGGTGCCTCGTCCGGCGTGGGCTTTGCCAACCACGGTCTGACCTGTCTTGCCATCACTGCATGATCGCCTGAGCAATCGGTGGTTCGTTCTCCCTGTCGTCGTTGTTGCTGGTCTTCTCGTTCAGGTCGCCGCTGCGTTGCGCACGTAGCCGGCATCGAACTGCCGGTCGTGGGCCAGAAGCGCCCATGCGATCCGAGCGTTCTTGTTGGCGAGGGCCACGGCGGCCACATTCTTGTTCCGTCGGTTGACGACTGCGCCGATCCAGCTGCACGCCTCGGCTCGCTGGCTCACGCGGTAGATCACCGAGAGCGCCCCGTGGATCAGCAGCGTTCGCAGGTAGGTGTCGCCCCGCTTGCTCATGCCGAGCAGGTTCGACTTCCCACCCGACGAGTGCTGCCGTGGAACCAGTCCAAGCCAGGCCGCGACCTGCCGGCCACCGTCGAAGTTCTTGGCATCCCCGATCGATGCAACCAGCGCGCTGGCGGTGATGGGGCCGATGCCCGGAACCATGGCCAGCTTGCGGCTGAGATCGCTGCTGCGGTGCCATGCATGGATCTTGTCTTCGAGCTCCTCGACTTGGCGATCCACCTCCTTGAGGTGATCGAGCAGCCGCTGGATGAGCAGACGGAACGCGCCGGGCAGCACGTTGGCACCGTCGTCGATCAGCTCAGGGACGCGTGTGGCGATGTAGCCGATACCCTGCGGCACGATGAGGCCGAACTCGCCGAGCAGTTCGCGGATCTGGTTGGCCTGCGCTGTGCGTGCGCGCACAAACCCCTGTCGGACCCGGTGCAGGGCAAGCACCGCCTGCTGCTCGACGTTCTTCACCGGGACAAAACGCATGTTCGGTCGACCGACCGCCTCGCAAATCGCCTCCGCATCGGCCGCGTCGTTCTTGTTGGTCTTGACGTAGGGCTTGACGGACTGCGGCGCCATCAACGCACCGTGTGACCCAGGCTTGCCAGCTTACGGCCCCAGTGGTGCGCGCTGCCGCAGGCCTCCATGCCGATCAAGCACGGCGGCAGGTTGACGAAGAAGGCGGCCATCTGGTCGCGCCGTAGCTGCTTCTTCAAGACCGCCTTGCCGTGCTCGTCGATGCCGTGGACCTGGAACGCATTCTTGGCCAGGTCGATGCCAACAGTCGTGATATTCATGAAGACGCCCCTCTCGGTTCAGCTGGTTGGTGACACCGCCACTTTGGCAGGTTCGCTCAACTGCGGGTGGGGCGTCCATCCCATTGCTCACCATCATGCGAATGGATGATGCGATGCAAGCAATCGATCACCAGAATTGCTCGGATTCATCCTCACGTTCAACACGGTCTGGAGGTCGTCCATGGCATCGAAGGTTGCCGAAAGCGTTGTCCGCTCAGGCGCGCTGATTGCGTTGCTTGCTTCTCTATGTGCATGCGGCTTCAACGCACCGTTCGGCGCGACCGTCACCGACGTCGATAGGGCGGCGCCGCAGACGCCTGCTCGGATCAGGCTCAGCGCTCCACAGGTCTATTCGCGGCAGCAGCTGATCAACGATCGCCTCAACGAGCGCGCGTTCATCAAGGGGCAGCTGGATGCGAGCGCCACGCAGCCGATCGGGAGTGCGCTCACCCGGGACCTGCAGGTGATCACCTCACTGGCAGCGCAATTGTCGCTGAGCGTGGACCCGTCCCTGAAACTGAACTTCGAACGCGCGAGTGAACAGGCCGGGCTGCAGCAGCAGATCGACGTCGTGCAGATGGAAATGCAACTGCTTACGCTCAAGAAGGAGTTGAAGGACCTGCAGGCCAGGCTGGACGCGGCGCCCGAAGCGCCGTCTGCGACCGCGTCTGCTCCCTTGATGGCCGCATCCTCCAGCGGGCCTCCTGCGGTCTCCTATTCGGGCACCACAGAGGCGAGCGACGAGGTCATCAAGATGTTGAGGTCACGGATCGACGGGGTGCTGAACGGCCTGGACGGAGAGCCTGACAGGCAATCCGAGGACGAACCTGGGCTTGGTGCCGTTCATCGACGAATTCGAGGACCGGCTTGGGATCCGCCAGGTCATCCGGGACGCTTACAACTCCAACGACCTGGACGACGCGCACGACCTCGAGGGCAACGCGTTGTACCGCCTGCAGTTCATGGCCAGCATCACGCCTGGCCCCAACCATCGGCAGTTCGGGGTCGCAAGCTTGCGCGTGGAGCCCCCTGCGCTCGACGACAACGATCTTCGCATCCTGTACAGCACGTGGCTCGCGCACATCACCCACCGGCTCAACCCAGATCCCGATAAGGCCCGAGGCGCGCACGTGCCCATGAGCTATGAGGCGCTCGGCGCTATCACCGGTCTGTACGACGTCGCCGTGGTTCTGCTCAGAACACCAAAGTGGCCAAGATTGCCGTTCTGCCGCAGCATCGCTATTCGATCCAGTTCGAGCAGCCAGAACCCGAGCGGGAGGCTTTGCACAAGGTTGCCATGGCTGCTCGATCACTTGAAGGGCCCTGTTGGCCGGCATTCAGATCAAAAGAACAGTCGCGGTTCCTCGACGGTTGCAGGGAGGTTGTGAGGGCGTTCGGCGGTCTGGAAAAACTGAAGGTCTACACGAAGACCGTGATCGACATCTCTCCGTCGGTTGAGAGCAGCCGTGCACGCTCTAGGCGATCGCAGCGGCATCTCCCAGTCGCTTCGGGAGGCAGCCAACAAGGAGTTCGAAAGCTACCGCACGGCACTTGAGGACGCCACGCTGCTTGCGCCATTGTCGTTTGAGAAAGAGGTCCTGCCGATGGGCGTCCCTGCTGTGCCTGGCAAGTTCAAAGAGGCCATGGCTGCGCTGGCCACGCAGGTTGCGACGGCCGGACGCGTCGCGGTCACCCCGTACAGCGTGGACCCGACGGCCCGGACGCAGCGCGTGGCGCCGTCGCGAGCGCCGCCAACGCTTTGGAGCTGGCGGCAGGCGCGATGGTTCAGGCGCCCATGAAGGGCGTGTCGATTGGGGCCGGCATTGACTACGCGCGCAGCGCAGCCGGACGTGTGGACATGATCGAGCGGATCCCCCAAGTCATCGGCTTCTCCGGCGCGACCGCAGTCCCAGCTCGGCGACCACGGCCGCCGCTGATCAAGAGAAGCCGCCCCCTACGCCAGCGGCGGTACCAGTTCGGGTCGGCTGTTCGGTCCGACGCCGGTCCTGGACGCGAAGGGTAGCCGAGTGGAACTGCGCCAGTTGGCGCGGACCGTGCCTGTCAGTGCCACCCTTTCCGTGCCGGGTTGGTGGCCGCGCCGCGAACCTGAAGGTGCACACGGCGTGGCGCGGCAACTTCGATGGCGGAGGTGCGATGATCACGGAGGGCCAGCGCGAAGCTGACGCTTACGATGTGCCGCTGCGCCTGCGACGCGACCTGGCTTCGCTGGACGCGTTGACCGTGGAGCTGACGCGTGCGTTGACCGGGCAAGGGTTCCATCAGGCGCGAATCGAACGGGTTCGCCCAGAGCTACTGGCAGTCTGCCCCGGGCTGGCCAGCGTCAAAACAACGCTGCAGATCTACGGCGCGGACCTCTCGCGCAACCCGTCGGTCTACCTTGGGGGCGTGGCGCTCGGCAATGTCGCGGTGCTCCCGGACATGGCAGGCATTCGGGCCGACGTCGATACATCCCAGCTGCGGCGGGCCGAACTTGGCGCAGACCCTCGGTTGGTCGTATGGACGTCGCACAGGCTCGTCCGAATACGCCGTCCGGGTACATCGAGCGACACGTGCGGCGCTGCGCTCTCGTCGTCGCTTCGGTCATCCATCCTTGCCGTGGCGCCTTCCTCCATCTCGCAATGCGAGAGGAATCCATCGTTCATGGTCAACGGTGCCAATGTGGACGATGTCGCGACAAGGTTCCGATTGGGCTCCCACGTCGCATCCAACGTCAACCGCGTGGCCGGCGGAGATTCTGCCGGCACGGTGACGGTCGGCTTTGAGGACCTCGGAGGCATCGCTTGCCGGCCTCGACCAGGTCTCGCTCAGCTACGCCGCATCGGACGGTGTGCTCTCGGTTCCCGTCAAGATCGTCAAAGCCGATTGCAGCAGTGCGAAAGCGGCAGCGGTGGCTACCCCGCCGTTCATCTTCGAAACTGTGCTGTCTCGCTTGACGGAGTCGCCCGACACCATCAGGCCACTTCAAATTCGGTTGGGTCTGCCGGCCGGAAAAAAGCCCTCGGTCGTCGTGTCAGCGAAGGGCGTGGAAATCATCGGCGCGCGTGGCGTCGGCAAACTTCCTGCAGGGGTCGTCGCCAAGTTGGATGGCGGCAGCTTATCCCTGTCAACGAACGCGGAGCTGAAGAAGCCGTCCGATCCTTACGTCATTGAACTGGTGGTCCGAGGTTTGAACCATCGCGCGACGACCTCGCTGACCGCCAAGAGCAACCAAGCCGAGTCCAAACCCATCACGCGCGAGTTGATGGTGGACCGTCCCAGCGGCGAAGACACCGTTGCAGCGTCCGCGCAGCCGTCGGTCCCATGACCCGTCGAGCCGCGGCTGGCCGGTCGGGGTCGCACAAGAACGAGCAGATCGTGGTTCGCCCGGCTGTCCGCATGAGCGACTTGACGGACCTCACATACCCCTCTTGTCGTGACCTGCTGGTGCATGGCGGGCCCGACGTGGTCGCGATTGAAGCACGGGCGGGCGACCTCGCGCAGCCCGTGGGTTTGGCGCTGGGGCGGTTTGACACGGGACGCGAAGTTGAGCTGCTGTCCCTGTTTGTACGCGCCGCCCATCGCGGGTGTGGGATTGGCGCGCAACTGGTGCGCGCATTCGAAGCCGCAGCGCACGCATCAGGCGCGAGACGACTGCGCGCGGTCTACCAGACAGGGACAGGGGCAACCTCGACGTTCGAGTCGATCCTTCGGGGCGCCCAATGGGAACCGCCGGCTGACCGGATGCTGGCGGTGCGCTGTCGGCTCGCCGACCTCGCGGCAGGTACCTGGCTTCGGGCGGCTCGGCGCGCTCATGCGACCTGCAGAGGATGGACGGCCGTCACCCCGAAGGTCAGGCAGCGTCTGTCCGCCGAATGCCAAGGCGACCGCAACCTCTGTGCGATCGACCCGCAGCTGTTCGAGGAGGGTCTCCTTCCCGACAACAGCCTGTTGGCGGTGAGACGCGGCAGGGCCGTCGGATGGTGCATCACCCATGCGGTAGGCAGCGTGCTGCGGGTCACCTGCGCTGGCACGCTGCCCGACCGTTCCAGCACGGCCGTGGCATGCTTGATGTACGACACGCTGGTGAGGCGCGCCATTGCATCAGGCTTCGAAGAACTTATGTGGACGGTTCCTCTGGAGCGCGAACGCTTCGCACAAGCGATCGAGCGCCGCCTCGGTGGCTTCGCCACGTTGCTCGAACGTGTGCGCGTCGCTTACTGCCTGCTTCCCAACTCGTCCCATTCAACGCTCAAGGAGACCGTTCATGGCCAGATCGTTCAATGACCGACTTCATCTCGCCGCCGCTGCCGACCTGGAGCTGAGAGGGCGCCTTTTGAACAGCGTAACCGGACGGGAGGATCTGGTTCGCCGCGCGATCGCAGAGGGCGACAAGATGGGCATGCGCATCGACAAGGACAGGGCACGCCGTTGGCTCGACAGGCATCCCGAGACCGCTCGGCTCGCAGAACTGTCCGATGCTGCTCGGGCCCAACACTTTGGCGGGAAGCCGCCGGTCTAAAGACGGCCGAAGCGGTGAATCCGAAAGGCTCGGCCGCGGCCCACATCGTCTTTGCAGCGGCCATTCTGGTTCACAACCACAGGTGGCCAACGTGCGGCCAGCCGGCCCATTCCGGTTAACTCAGACGTTGGGCCGCACAATCGGAACTGTCCAGAATGCGCTCCTCTCCAAGACGAGATTTCCCTATTACAGAGTGAGGAAAGTCATGCTACTGAAGACGCTGACAAATTGGACGCTCGTGTTGATTGCAGGCTTCCCGCTGGGGAATTCCGCAAACGCGCAAGAGTTACGACCAGACGTCTCTCAGTTGGAGGAACGAACTCCGATCTACGGGCAACGCGGTAGGCGCATCGTCTCAACGGCACAATCAAGCATGACGCCGAAGGGCTATCGCTTGTATGACGACATGCTGCTCCCAGAACTAGCGATTCAGGGAGCATCTCCATTAAGAATTCAGCTATGGGCCAATGGGGTAATTCCCGTGGTATTCGCCGCTAACGTTTCTGTGACACAGCAGCAAGTGTTCTTCGTGGCTTGCAGTTGGTGGAGCGGTGTTGCTAACGTCGTCTGTCGACCGCGCCAAAACGAGCCTGATTTCATGTTTGTTCAGTCGGCAAATGTCAACTCGTCTTACGTAGGACGGCGCGGGGGCGGACAACAAGACTTCAATGTTTTTAACTGGAATATTCCAGGAGTCGTTGCTCACGAAATAGGACACGCAATTGGTCTAACTCACGAGCATATGCGGAAGGATCGCGACAAGTATGTGCGGATTGTATTGGACAGTGTTCCTCAACAAAATCGCCACAACTTTGACAGAATAGATAGCCTTGATTGGTCGTACTACGACTTCGAGTCAATTATGCATTATGGCTCCACGGCGTTTTCAAGCAGTGGTCAACAAACCATCATTCCAGCTGATGGAATTCCGCGGAAAGATATGGGGCAGCGCGATCGACTGAGTCGTAGGGATGAATTGGCGGCACAGAAACTATACGGCGCTAGACCCGAGGTAACCTTACCTGTCCCCAACATTACCGGCTTGCCACTTCATGTTGCACACGCCATGCTTCGCATTGATTACGGACTTAGTGTCGCGGTTACTTCTGGCCCTACCAAGTACTACACCGAACGGTTCACTATCTGCGAAAGTGCAGTTCACCGAGCCGTATGTAGTTACGCAGACCCCAGTAGCTGGTGTTCGCGTAGCATTTGCATCGACTATCAATGCAACAACAGAAGAGCGGGTCGATTTTCGCATGTATCCTCCGCCACAAGGGAGAATTTGTCCTTGAGGTAGTCGCTAAAACATTGTTCTAGGCGCAATACGGCCTATAACGAGTTGGGCAGCGCGGGCGGAAAGGTCGGGTCGAGTGGTCAGGTTGCAGAACTGTCGCGCGGGAAATATCGTCGCGGCACTAGTGGCAAATAGCTGGAGTTGCGGAGCCGTTGCACGGAGTTCGAGTGCCAATACCCTTGGCCAGCGGGCGGCCCACGGAAACCGAGCGTCGGCATTCACGTCACGTGCCTGCCAGCGTGCCAAGGTCGCGCGTCAAGCACGTCCGGCTGCCCAACCGACCGCTAAGCTTTATCGTTGGGTGGCTGCTTTCTGGCCACCGCGGAAGATCCGCTACGGGCGCACAGCGCCAATTCGCCGATTGCGCAAGCAGCCGTTCGCGCAGCTTGGGGACGTGCTGTCGCTGACTGACCGGTACGGGATGTACAGCAGACCGACGCGCCTGTTGAATGTGAACAGCGGGCTTCGCGCACTGGGGTCGCTCAGCGCTGAAAGCTCAAAGTCTGCAGGCAGTCTTGACCTGCCTTTCGCCGCAGCGAGCCGGACGGCAGCATCTGGCCGGATTGCTGCTAGTCGTCAACGTCCAAGGTACACCGCGGTAATCTGCTCGCGCTCGTGGTCCAACTCGCTCGAGATGATCAGCCGTGTGTCCTCGTCCAGCGTTTTCTGATGCCGCGTCAGATCCCTCGATCGTGGCCCCCAGCTGCCGGAGCCTTCCAGCCAGTGAGTTCGAGGTAACGCGTTTGCGCATAGGCATGCCGTAGTCCATGCACCGAGCCGATGCCTGCGCGCGCGGTTTGCGCCCTGAAGCGGTACAGCTGCTCGCGGTAGTTCATATGTGGAGGGATCAGGCTCCCGCCTTGGGCTAGCGTCTTGGCTTCCGCGAGTACTTGACGCTGTTTGGGGTTGAAAATTGAGATGACGCGTTCGCGCCCTCCTTTGGTCCAACTCGCCTTCAGGCGCAGTACAAGGCCCCTGTCGGCCCAACTCGGCTGAATCTTGATGCTTTCCTCTCGCCGAAGCCCGAAGGCCTCTTCCAGCCGCAGCGACATTGCGGTGTAGGGATCGGTTATGCGGCTCAGTTGCTCGCTGTCCAGCGTCCTGGCCTTCGAGGTGTTGCTGACGTGCTGCCGCTCGGGGATGCCATAGGCCGCGTTGTCGCGCCTCACGATGTTCTGTTTGCCGATCTTCTCGGCCAACCAGCGCAGGGCGCTCATGCGGTTCTTGAAGGTGCCTGCGGCGATGCCTGTGTCGTGCCATCGCTCGACCAGGTAGTCAATGTGCTTGGTGCGCATGCCCTGCGCGCGCAGGTGGTGGAAGCCACCCTCGTGCAGTTGGTCGGCCACCAGGCTCAGGATCACCTCGCGGTCGTGTTGTGTGGCAAACGAGCCATCCCGGTTGCGTTCGCACAGCAGTTTGAAGTCGTGGTTCAGGTCGCGCATGATTTGCTCCTTTTCATTCCTCATCCATTCATCTCCGCACGGAGTGCGGTACCTACGAGACCGAAGGCCGAAGCCGCCGGGGTGCATGACGGTCAGGTCAGTGTTTCTGTCCGCCCCTGGTGCCGCGGCACAAGGGAACTACGAGGGACACGGGACACCACTCCCGGTTGTGCAATCAACTTCAACTGGTCGCCGGCGTTGCACGCGCTGTGGCGCCGCGCGGTGGTGCCTGTTGGCACATCGTTGCGCGGGGACTGTTCACCCAAGGTCCATGGGGTGTGCACGTCACACGAGGGGAGATCCGTTGACGGGGATCAGGCGGCGCAGCGTCGGGCAAACCAAACGCATGCGCATCGGATGCCGCGAGGGCATCGAGATCGGGGGCTCCAGGCCCCATTGACGGACGCCGTCCAGCAGCGTCAGAGCCCGTCACTTCGGGCCATCACTTCGCGCAATGCGCCTTTAGATGAGGCGCAGCGCGGACTTACCGCGTCGTCACTGTCAGCAAGCTTCCAGTGACGACGCGGAGAGCGCGGCAATGCAAAGGGCAGATGCCCAGACATCGCAGCACACGGGCGCCATCGGGTGGCGCGCAGGATGCCGTCGCACAAGGCACGACGACTCGAACGGCGGCAAACGCCGCAGGTGACTCTGCACAGATCAAGTCTGCGCGGCAAGCCGAAGCCCGCGCAAGGCGACCTCGGCATCTCTGGCCGGCACGAAGGCACGGCGATCTACAAGGGCAGGTAACGACTGCGACGGCTGTTGGTGAGGACAGCGGCCTCATGGGAATCTCCACTATGCAACGCGGTACGCGGAAGTCAACGACCTGTCGGCGGACACCACGGCTTTCGTCGGCGTGGGCGGACGTTTGCAGGTGGCAATTGATGCGGCCTCCTTGCCCCACGCGCCCCACCGTCATACATGCCCAAACATACCTCCAAGACAGGGAGCCAAAGCAATCAACCGAAACACGCCACCCAAACACAAACCCGACTGCTAGACTTCCCCCGTGCGCGCGCTGAACATCGATTGCCCCTCCATGCAGTCTCACCGCAGCCCAGGCCTCCCGTGGGGCAAATCGTGGGGGAAATACAGCCCCTCAAGCCGATAGTCCACAGAGATCAAGCACTTGCAGCGCATCCCGCGCTTCAGGTGCAAAACATCGACCAAGACATCCAGCACCGCCCGATTGTTCTGCCCACAGAAACGATCCATTGCCCACAGGCCAGTTTTTCTTTCGAGACGCGAATTCCACAATTCAACCCATCGATGAGACGCATGCAAGACGACTCATCGAGACGCGGCAGACATGGGGTCTGGCCACGCCGAATGGGAAGTTGCATCCGTCATCTCCAAAGGAATCGAATCCATCATGAACAAGTTCATCGCCTCCGCCCTCGTCGCTGCCGCCGCTTTCGCCGCCGCCCCCAGCTTTGCCGGCGACAACATCAGCGGTGAAGTCGGCTACGTGCCGCAAGTGAGCAGCGCCAAGAGCAGCCTGACGCGCGAAGCCGTGCGTGCCGACTACCTGCAGGCCGAGCGCAACGGCACGCTGCCCGAGTACGGCGAAGGCGCCGACACCGGTGCCGTCGCCACCGCCAGGAGCAGCATGAGCCGCGACGCCGTGCGCGCCGAAGCCGTCTACGCCGTGCGGCACGGCCAGCAGCTGGGCGGCGAAGTCTGACCCCGGCCCGGCACGCGCCACGGAACGAACCGCCTTCGGGCGATTTTCGCGTTTCTGGGCGGCCGACTTGTCCCTGGACGCCGTGGGCAAGGCTGTGGACAAGCGCCGTGGAATCTTCCGAAACCCTTGCCGGGCGCGGCCCGCGACGCGGTGCCCGCAAAACAGGCAGCCGCGCACGGGCGGGAATTCAGGTGCGCAGCTTGCGGCCCAGCAGTTGCTCCACCTTGGCCGTCTTGGCCTGCAGGCGGCCGGCCGGGCCGTCGCGCCAGTCCACCTTGAGGTGCAGGCCGATGCGCGTGCAGCCCACGGCGCGCAGATGGTCGAAGCAGGCCTTCACGACGGCGAAGGTCTCGTCCCATTCGCCTTCGAGGATGGTGCCCATGGGCGTGAGCTGGTAGGGCACGCCGCTCTTGTCGATGAGGTCGATGATCTGCGCCACGTAGGCGCTCACGCTGTCGCCCTCGGCGCGCGGCGACATCTGGAATTCGAGCAGGACCATGTCGGTTCCTTTGGGGAGTTGTTCAGAAGACCAGGCCGTGCCGACGCAGCGCCTGCGCCAAGCGTTGCGGCCAGTCGCCGGGCGGCTGGCCGGCGCGCAGCGCCTCGGCCGCCACGCTGGTCAGGGCCTCGACACGGTAGCGGCGCGTCTGGCCCAGGCCCTCTTCGAAGGCGTTGGTCGCGGCTGTCAGCGCCGCCGGGTCCGCATCGAGCACGATGACCGCATGGGCCAGCACCACGGGCACGCCGGCCACGCGGCGCCAGGCCTGGGCCGTGCCGACCAGCTTGCGGCCGTGGGCGGCCAGGTTGTAGCGGCCATCGCAGAACGCGCCTTCCACGGGCTGCGCCGAAGCCGCCACGCCGAGCCCGGCCAAGGTGCGGGCCAGCAGACCGCAGAGCGCGTGGTAGACCGCGTCGGCCTGCACCGGCTCGGCCTTGGCCGTGCGCCACAACAGGCTCAAATTCCACAGGCCGGGGCCTTGCGGCACCAGACCGCCACCCGACGACCGCACATGCACGGGCGTGCCCGCCGCGGCGCAGCGCGCCTGCCAGGCCGCCCAGCCGGGTGCGCGCGCATAGCTGGCCGGCACGGCCCAGCCTGGCACGCCCCGCCACAGGTGGGCCTGCGGCGCGGCGCCTTCGGCCACGGCCTGGGCCCAGCCGTGCTCGGCCGCGATGCCGTCGGCCAGCGGCGTGGCATGGTGGATCAGCGCGGCGAAGGGCGGCAGCGGCATGCGGCGATGCTACCGAAGCCCGCGCGGCCTGCGGACGCGATGCCGGCGCACGCGACGCGGGGCCGCCGGCCAGGCAGGCCGGACGGGATTCAGCCCGGTAGCTGGTAGTCCTTGAACTGCTGGCGCAGCTGGGTCTTGAGCAGCTTGCCCGTGGCCGTGTGCGGCAGGCTGTCGACGAAGACCACGTCGTCCGGCAGCCACCACTTGACGATGCGCTCGCCCAGGTGGTCGAGCACGCTCTGCCGGTCGACCTCGGCGCCCGGGCGCTTGACCACCACCAACAGCGGCCGCTCCTGCCACTTGGGATGCGGCAGGCCGATCACTGCGGCCTCGGCCACGCCGGGATGGCTCATCGTGGCGTTCTCCACGTCGATGGACGAGATCCACTCGCCGCCGGACTTGATCACGTCCTTGGCGCGGTCCACGAGCTGCAGGAAACCGTCGGGGTCGATGGTGGCCACGTCGCCGGTGCTGAAGTAGCCCTCCTCGTCGATCGGCGAGCCGCCCTCGCCCTTGAAGTAGCCGCTCGCGATCCAGGGGCCGCGCACGCGCAGGTGGCCGAAGGCCTCGCCGTCCCAGGGCAGGACCCGGCCCTCGTCGTCGACGATCTTGAGGTCCACGCCCCAGACGCCGCGGCCCTGCTTGAGCTTGACCTTGACGAGTTCCTCGCCGGACAGGCCATCGTGCTTGGGCAGCAGCTTGCTGATCACGCCGATCGGGCTGGTCTCGGTCATGCCCCAGCCCTGCGTGACCTCGGCGCCGAACTGGTTCTCGAAGCGCTCCAGCATGGCGCGCGGCACAGCCGCGCCGCCGATGCCGATGCGCTGGATGCCGAGCTTGCGCGGGTCGATGCCGGGGTTCGCGTCCAGGTACTGGAACAGCATGAGCCAGACCGTGGGCACGCCCTGCGAGAACGTGACCCTCTCGTCGCGCATCAGCGTGTAGACGCTCTGCCCGTCCAGGTGCGGGCCGGGCAGCACGAGCCGGCAGCCGACCATCGCGGCCGCGTAGGGCGTGCCCCAGGCGTTGGCGTGGAACATCGGCACGATCAGCATCACCGTCTCGCGCGAACTCACGCCGAAGGTGTCGGGCGCCAGTTCCATCAGCGTGTGCAGCATGGTCGAGCGGTGCGAGTACAGCACGCCCTTGGGGTTGCCCGTGGTGCCCGAGGTGTAGCACAGCGAGGAGGCCGTGCGCTCGTCGAACTCGGGCCAGGTGAAGTCATCGCTCTGGCCGCCGATCAGGTCGTCCCAGCAGTGCAGGTTGGGCAGGTCGACCTTGGGCATGGCCTCGCGCGTGCACATGCAGACGAAGGCCTTGACCGTCTTGAACTTCGGCGCGAGCTTCTCGACCAGCGGCGCGAAGCTGGTGTCGAAGAACATCACCTGGTCTTCGGCATGGTTCACGATGTACTCGATCTGCTCGGGGAACAGCCGCGGGTTGACCGTGTGCAGCACGGCGCCCGAACCCGACACGCCGAAGTACAGCGCCAGGTGGCGGTAGCTGTTCCAGGCCAGCGTGCCGACGCGGTCGCCCTGCGCGATGCCGAGCTTCTTCAAGGCGTTGGCCACCTTGCAGGATTCGCTGCGGATGCCGGCCCAGTCGGTGCGGTGGATGCCGCCCTCGGGCAGGCGCGAGACGATCTCCGCCTTGGGGTGGAAGCGCGCGGCGTGCTCGATCAGGGACGAGATCAGCAGGGGGCGGTCCTGCATGAGGCCGAACAGGGGGGATGCCATGGTGTGTGTCCTCTTTCTTCTCGAATGCCGCGCAGGCGGGCCTGCGCGGCGGTGCGCAGGCATGCTAGGCGGGGCCGCCGCCGCGGGCGTCGTCGGAACGGACGATTGCGGCCCCCGCCTGCCGGCTCAGCGGCCCAGCACGGGGCCCATGGGCACGTACTTCGTGCCGTCGAACTGCTGCGGCTGCATGCGCTCGATCGGGTAGAAGTCGTCCGGCGCGGTCTTGAGCTCGATGCCCGGGTACAGCATGGGCAGGCTCAGCTGCAGGTTGGCCGCGATCTTCATGATGTTCTCGCGCGTGAGGTTGTCGCCGGCCTTGCGCAGCACCGCCTCCAGCGTCTGGGCCGAGGAATAGCCCAGCACGTTGAGCGAGTCGTTCGGGTCGCCGCCCGGGTAGTACTTGGCCATCACGGCCATGTAGTCCTGCACCTCCTTGGTGTCCTTGTAGTCCGCGGGATCGCGCAGGTAGGCGGCCGAAATCACGCCCTTGGCGTTCTCGAAGCCGGCCGGCTTGAACACCGAGGTCACCGACTGCGAGACGCTGGCCAGGTAGTGCGTGGGTTTCCAGCCGATCTCGGCCACCTTGCGGATGGCCTGGGCCGCGAACTTGGGCGTGGTGATCGAGAAGAACACGTCGGCGCCCGAACCCTTGAGCGCCACCAGCTGGCTGTCCACGGTCGGGTCGGTCACCTCGTAGGTCTGCTGGGACACGACCATGGTCTTGGCCTTGTCGCCCAGGCCGTCCAGGAAGCCCTTCAGGTAGTCCTTACCGAAGTCGTCGTTCTGCATCAGGATGCCGATCTTGGCGTCCGGCTTGTTCTTCAGGATGTGCTGGGCGTAGATCTGGCCCTCGGCCTGGTAGGTCGGCTGCCAGCCCATGGTCCAGGGGAAGGCCTTGGGGTCGCCGAAGCGCGTGGCGCCCGTGGCCACGAACAGCTGCGGCACCTTCTTGGCGTTCATGTAGCGCTGGATCGCCATGTTGTGCGCCGTGCCCAGCGTGCCGAACAGCAGCAGCACCTCGTCCTGCTCGACCAGCTTGCGTGCCTGCTCCACCGTGCGCGAAGGCGTGTAGGCATCGTCCAGCGACAGGAAGTTGATCTTGCGCCCGTTGATGCCGCCCTCGGCGTTGAGCTTGGAGAAGTAGGCGTTGATGGCCTTGCCGATGGTGCCGTAGGCCGAGACCGGGCCGCTGTAGGGCACGAGGTGGCCGACCTTGATCTCGGTGTCTGTGGCCCCGGTGTCGTACTTCTTCTGCGCCTGGACGGTACCGGCCAGCGCCACGCCCATCGCCAAGGCCAGGCCGGCTTTGAGGAAACGGCGCAGCGGCCGCGAAGCACCATGGTTCATAGTCGAAGTCTCCCGCTGTTCTGAGGGTGTTCCGGGCGGACTGCCCAGGGAATCGGCCGCATCGTAGGCAGGCCCCTCGGGGCGGCACATCGTCGGAACGGACGATTGAACGCACCAGCGGGTTGTCCCTAGGATGCGCGCGGCGGTGACAGGGATGCGGCAAGGCCGCGGCGATCATCGGCACACCACCCGTGTTTCCGAGGAGATCCATGTCCGCTTCCCCCCGCATGCTCGAAGGTCTGCGCGTCGTCGACCTGACGACCGTGATCTTCGGCCCCTATTGCACCCAGATCCTGGCCGACCTGGGCGCCGAGGTGATCAAGGTCGAGCCTGCCGACGGCGACCACACCCGCATCATCGGCACGCCGGCGAAGACGCCCGGCATGAGCCCGGTGCACCTGCGCCTGAACCGCGGCAAGCGCTCGGTCGACTGGAACCTCAAGAGCGAAGACGGCCGCGCCGCCATGCGCGCACTGCTGAAGACGGCCGACATCTTCGTGCACAACGTGCGCAGCGAGGCGATCGCGCGGGCCGGCCTGTCCTACGAGGAGGTCAGGGCGATCAAGCCCGACATCCTGTACGTGCACTGCACCGGCTTCGACCAGAGCGGCCCCTACGCGGCGCTGCAGGCCTACGACGACATCATCCAGGCCGCCGCCGGCGTGGCCTCGCTGCCGCCCAAGGTGGACGGCAACCCGGCGCCGCGCTTCGTGCCCATGACCATGGCCGACAAGGTCTCGGGCCTGCACGCGGCCTACGCCGTGATGGCCGGCGTGGTGCACCGGCTGCGCACCGGCGAGGGCCAGCGCATCGAGGTGCCGATGTTCGAATCGGTCACCAGCTTCAACCTGCTCGAGCACCTGTGCGACGCCACCTTCGTGCCGCCCACGGGCCCGGCCCTCTACCCGCGCCAGATCGACCCGAGCCGCCAGCCCATGCGCACGCGCGACGGCTGGATCGCGATCGCGCCCTACCAGGACGAGCGCTGGCTGCGCTTCTTCCAGGCCGCCGGCCATCCCGAGGAACTGGAGCGCCCCGAACTGGCCGACAAGGAGCTGCGCCGCCAGAACACCAGCCTGATGTACCAGGCCGCCGCGCGCCTCATGCCCGAGCGCGGCACCGACGAGTGGCTGGACATCCTGCGCCAGGCCAACGTGCCGGCCATGCGCGTGAACGAGGTGGCCGACCTGCCGGACAACCCGCAGCTCGTGGCCAGCGGCCTGTTCCGAAAGCGCACCCATCCGACCGAAGGCGACTACCTGGAAGTGGCCCCGCCGGTGCGCTTCTCCGCCTACGAGCGCGCCGAACGCGCGCACGCGCCGCACGCCGGCGAACACAGCGCCGAACTGGCACGCGAACTGGGCGTTCCCGTGCCCACCAGGGGAGAGAAGAAATGAATGTCCAGGAAGCCATCGCCAGCCGCCGCTCCGTGCGGGCCTACCTGCCCGATCCGGTGCCCGGCGAGGTGATCCGCCGCGTGCTCGCGCAGGCCCTGCGCGCGCCCTCGGGCGGCAACCTGCAGCCCTGGCACCTGCACGCCGTGGGCGGCGAGCGCCTGGACGCGCTCAAGGCCACCATGCGCGAACGCGTGCAGCAGGCCCCCGCCGGCGAGGCCAGGGAATACGACGTCTACCCCGAGAACCTGCCATCGCCCTACCGCGACCGCCGCTTCGCCGTGGGCGAGGCCATGTACGCCAGCCTGGGCATCCCGCGCGACGACAAGCCCGCGCGGCTGCGCTGGTTCGCGCGCAACTTCCAGTTCTTCGACGCGCCGCTCGCGCTGTTCTGCACGGTCGACCGGCTGATGGGCCCGCCGCAGTGGTCCGACCTGGGCATGCTGCTGCAGAGCGTGATGCTGCTGCTGCGCGCCGAGGGCCTGGACAGCTGCGCCCAGGAATGCTGGGCGCTGTACCCCCGGACCATCGGCGACTTCCTGGAACTGCCCGAGGGCCGCATGCTGTTCTGCGGCATGGCCATCGGCTATGCCGACCGCAGCCATGCGGTGGACGCGCTGCAGACCGCGCGCGCGCCGCTGGCGGAGGTGGCGAGCTTCCACGGCATTTGAGCCGACCGGTCTTTCCGTCGCTTCCGACGATGTGCGGCCCCGCCGGCCGCACGAGACTGCCCGGATTTCTGGAGCGACGCCCATGGAACTGACCCAGCCCCTGCACAAGGCCCTGCAGGAACGCCCGCAGGCCGAAGCCCTGGTCTGCGGCGCGCGCCGCAGCACGTTCGCGCAATTCACAGGCCGCGTCGCGCGGCTGGCCGCCGTGCTGCGCGGCCTCGGCGTGGCGCCGGGCGACCGCGTGGGCCTGCTGGCGCTGAACTCCGACCGCTACGTCGAATACCTCTACGCGACCTGGTGGGCCGGCGGCGTCGTCAACCCCGTCAACATCCGCTGGAGCGCGCGCGAGGTCGCCTACTCGCTGGACGACTGCGACACGCGCATCCTGCTGGCCGACCACCACTTCGGCGCCGTGGCGGCCGAGCAGCGCCAGCTCTCCAGAAGCCTGCAGACCCTGGTGCATTTCGGCGACGGCCCGGCCCCCGCAGGCTTCGCCGACGCCGAGGCGCTGATGGCCGCCGCCACGCCCGTGGCCGACGCGCGCCGCGGCGGCAGCGACCTGGCGGCCGTCATGTACACGGGCGGCACCACCGGCCTGCCCAAGGGCGTGATGCTGTCGCACGGCAACCTGTACGCCAGCCAGCTGTCGAGCAACATGGCGGCAAGCCGGCCCGACGAAGCCGTGGGCCTGAACATGGCGCCCATGTTCCACGTCGGCGGGGCCGGCCTCACGCTGCAGCTCATGATGCGGCTGGCCAGGCAGGTCATCCTCCCGGCCTTCGACGAACTGGCCGTGCTGCAGGCGCTGCAGAAGGAGCGCTGCAGCGAGACCTTCATGGTGCCGACCATGCTCAAGCGGCTCGTCGAGCACCCGCGCTTCGCCGAGTTCGACACCAGCAGCCTGCAGCTGGTGCTCTACGGCGCCGCGCCCATCGACGACGCACTGCTGCTGCAGGCGCTGGACAAGCTGCCGCGCGCGCAGTTCTGCCAGCTCTACGGCATGACCGAGCTGTCGCCCGTCATCACGGCGCTGCCGGCCTGGTGCCATGCGCCCGGCCAGCCGGCCGCACGCCGGCGCTCGGCCGGCCGGCCCGTGCCCATCGCCGAGGTGCGCATCGTCGACCGCGCCGGCCGGCCCGTGCCGAACGGCACCGTGGGCGAGATCGCCGCGCGCGGCCCCATGGTCATGCAGGGCTACTGGAACAAGCCCGAGCAGACCGCCGAGGTGCTGAAGGACGGCTGGATGCACACGGGCGACGGCGGCGTGATGGACGCAGACGGCTTCGTCTACGTGGTCGACCGGCTCAAGGACATGGTGGTCACGGGCGGCGAGAACGTCTACTCGGCCGAGGTCGAGAACGCCATCGCCCAGCTGCCCGAAGTCTCCATGTGCGCCGTGATCGGCGTGCCCGACGACCAATGGGGCGAGCGCGTGCATGCCGTGGTCGTGCTGCGCCCCGGCCAGGCGCTGACGGCCGAGGCCCTCATCGCCCACTGCAAGGACCTGATCGCGGGCTACAAGTGCCCGCGCAGCGTGGCGTTCGTCGACGCGATCCCGCTGTCGCCGGCCGGCAAGCTGCTCAAGTACAAGCTGCGCGAGCAGCACTGGGCCGGGCGCGCGCGGCAGGTCGCCTGAAGCCTCCTTGCGGGCGGGCCATCCCGGCGGCTGGCGGCCCCCAGCGCGGCCGGCACCTCGTGGGGGCGGGCGCCGCGCTGCGGCACGCCCGTCATGCGGCCGCCGCCTGCACGGCAGCGCAGCGCCGTTGCAACTGCGCCATGGCGTCGCGCGCCTCTTCCACGAGCCGCGCCAGGATGGCGCCCGCGGGCTCGATCGCATCGGCAAAGCCCCCCGCCGGCCCCAGCGAGACGATGCCTTCGTCGACCTGGCCATCGCGGTAGACGCGTTCGCGCGTGCGCGTGGACAGGATCAGGTCGCCGAAGTCGGCATGCCGGCGCGCGCCAGCCGCCTCCATCGCCTGCACCGCGCGCGCCGTGCCATTGGCCATCACGCGCCAGGTGTCGTTCAGCGTTCCGAGGATGGCGATGGAGCCATGCTCGTCCAGGTCGACGATGCGCTGCTTCACGGCCGCGTGCATCTCGACCTCGCTGGCCACCATGAAGCGGCTGCCCATGACCACGCCCTCGGCGCCCAGCGCCATCGCAGCGGCGATCTGCCGGCCGCTGCCGATGCCGCCGCCCAGCACCACGGGCACGCGCAGCCGCGGCACGGCCACGGCGCCGTTGACGAAGGTCGGCAGCTGGTTGGCGCCCGGGTGGCCGCCCTCCTCCATGCCGACCAGCGCCACCGCGTCCACGCCCAGCCGCTCGGCCGACAGCGCATGGCGCACGCTCGGGCATTTGTGCAGCAGCACGCCGCCGCCGGCCTGCACCGGGCCGATCACGTCCTCGGGCGACATGCCGGCGCTCTCGAAGTGGCGCACGCCCTCTTCCAGCGCGATGGCGATCCAGGCCGGCGCGTCGCGGTTGAAGCCGGGCCGGCGCGAGATCGTGAGGTTCACGCCGAAGGGCTTGCCGCCCGTCAGTTCGCGGCAGCGCCGCAGGTCGGCACGGTAGGCCGCCAGGTCGTCGAAGCTGCGCGGCGTGATGAAGCCCATGCCGCCCGCGTTGACCACGGCCGCGACCACGCCCGAGCGGCCCAGCTGGTGCATGCCGCCCAGCAGGATGGGGTGGCGGATGCCGAACAGCGCGGTGATGCGGTTGCGAAACAGCGGCGCCTGCATCGTCATGCCGCCAGCAATGCGGCCGTGGCGCGCCGGGCCTGGTCGTACTCGCGCTCCAGCCCGTCCACCAGCTGGGCCACGGGCTGCACCGCGCCGACGGCCGAGACCGTGTGGCCCGCGCTCCAGATGTCGACCCAGCGCCTGGGGCCGCCGGCCTCCTTGCCGTGCTCGCCGAACAGTTCGCGCGCGCGTTCGGGCGTGACGGGGCCGGCCAGGGCCTGCGGGTCCAGGCCGGCCGCGACCACCGAGGGCCGCAGCATGTTGGTGTCCAGGCCCGTGAAGGCGCGCGTGAGCATCACGTCGTCGAGCCGGCTGTCCACCAGCATCTGCTTGTAGCGGTCCACGGCCATGCTCTCGGGCGTGGCGATGAAGCGCGTGCCCATCATGCCCAGGTCGCAGCCCAGCACGCGCGCGGCCCACAGCGCCTCGCCGTCCGAGATGCCGCCCGACAGCACGATGGGCCCGTCGAACATGGCGCGCACGGCCCGCGCGAACGACATGCCGTTGACCCAGCCGGTCTGCCCGCCCGCGCCCGCGCTGAGCAGCACCAGGCCGTCGGCGCCGACGGCCAGCGCCTTCTCGGCATGGCGCACCGAGGCCACGTCGGCGAACACCAGGCAGCCCACGTCGTGCAGCGGCTTCACGACCGCCTCGGGCGAGCCCACGCTGGCGATCACCATCGGCACGCGGTGCCTGACGAGCACGCGCACGTCCTCGGCCAGCAGCTCGCTCTGGCGCCGCATGATGATGTTGGGGCACACGGGCGCGGCCGGGCGGCCGCTCCCGGCGCTCTCGGCGGCATCGGCGGCGATGCGCGTGAGCCAGGCGTCGAGTTCCTCGGCGCTGCGCGCGTTGACGGTCGGGAACGAGCCGATCACGCCGGCGCGGCAGGCCGCGGAAACGAGGGCGGGGCCGGACACGCGCAGCATGGGCGCGGCGATCAGCGGCAGCCGCAGGCGCGCGGCGATGGAAGCGGGCAGGCTCAAGGCGACTCCTTGGCGGTCATTGGCGCCACATGCCGGCGAAGCGCACCAGGCCGTCGGGCACGACGGGCAGGTCCTTCACATGCGGCTTGGTCACGATGGTGTCGGTCACGGTGTTGAGGTAGGCATAGGGCATGACCTCCTGGATCAGCACGCGGGCCAGTTCCGAGTAGACCGCCGCGCGCTTGACCGGATCGGCCGTGGCGCGGCCCTGGTCCAGCAGCTCGTCCACGCGCTTGCTGGCATAGGCGCCGTAGTTGGAGGAAGGGTTGACGTCGGCCGCGCGCGAGTGGAAGAAGCCGTAGGTGTTGGCGTCCGGGTCGGCGCGGCCCGTGTAGCGGTAGATGCTGGCCTCGAACTGCTTGGACGACATGTTCTGCACCAGCCGGTTCTGGTCCAGCGGCACCAGCTCCACCTTCATGCCGACCTGGGCCCACATTTCCTGCAGCGACTGCACCTGGTGGCGCGTCTCGGGCGTGTTGTTGTAGCTCAGCGCGAAGGCCACGGGCTTGCCGTATTCGGCCAGCAGGGCCTTGGCCTTGGCCGGGTCGTACTTGGGGTACACGTCCACGGGCTGCTTGATCGCGGCCATGCCGCGGCCGAAGGGGCTGTAGGCCGGCGTCGGCACGCCGAAGCCCAGCGTGCGGTTGAGCAGTTCGCGGTCCATGGCATGGGCCACGGCCCAGCGCACGCGGATGTCGTCCAGCGGCGGCCTGGCGGCATTGAGGTACACGCCCTCGGCGCCGAAGCCGGCCGGCGACAGCACCACGTGGCGCTTGTCGCCCTTCATGGTGGAGACGAAGTGCATGGAGGGCTGCAGGATGATGTCGGTCTGGCCCGACTTGAAGGCCGCCTCGCGCGTCTCGCCATTCTGCATGCCGCGGAACACCAGCTTGTCCAGGTAGGGCTTGTCCTTCTGCCAGTAGTCCGGGTTGCGCTCGACCACGTAGCGGCTGTTGCGCACCCATTCGACGAACCTGAACGGACCGGTGCCCACGGGCTTGGTGCCGATGCCCTGCGGGTCGGCCTTGAAGGCCGTGGGCGAGACCATGGTGCCGGGCGCATCGGCCAGCAGCGTGGGCAGGCCGGCGTTGGGGCCGGCCAGCACGATCTCCACGGTCAGCGGGTCCACCGCCTTCCATGCCTTGAAATCGGCCATCTGCACCAGGCAGCGGCAGCGGTTGGCCGGGTTGGACGTGCGTTCGAAGTTGGCGATGACGGCCGCCGCGTCCAGCGGCGTGCCGTCGTGGAACTTCACGCCCGGGCGCAGCGTGATGCGCCAGGTCTTGAGGTCCTCGCTGACCGTGTAGCGCTCGGCCAGGAAGGGCACGGCGTTGCCCTTGGTGTCGATGTCGAACAGCGCCTCGTAGACCGGCGTGGACAGCTGGCGCTCGGTGAAGGTGCCGGTGCGGATCGGGTCGACGATGGCCGGGTCCTGCGCCAGGCCGATGGACAGCTGGCCGCCGCGCTTGGGCTCGGCGGCCGTGGCCACGGTGGCCGCCGCAAGGGCCACGAGCGCGGTGGTGGCGAGCAGGCAGCGCGCTGCCGGCGGAAGGGATCGCTTCATGTCCGTGTCTCCTACTGTGGGTGAAAAACGTTCAGGCCACGCGTGCCAGCGGCTGCGCCACGGGCATGGCGCCGGCCAGCAGCGGGTGGTGGCAGGCCACGTAGTGGCCCTCGGGCGCGCCCGTGGCGGCGCCGATCTGCGGCTCCTCGCGCGTGCAGCGTTCGCTCGCGCGCGGGCAGCGGGTGCGGAAGCGGCAGCCCGAGGGCACGTCCAGCGGCGACGGCGTCTCGCCGCGCACCAGCGCGGGGCGCGCCGCGCGCCGGCTCGGCTCCAGCGTGGGCACCGAGGCCAGCAGCGTCGCCGTGTAGGGATGGCGCGGCGCGCCGTACAGCGCGCCGGTCGGCGCGATCTCGCAGACCTTGCCGAGGTACATGACCATCACGCGGTCGCTGATGCCGCGCACCACCGAGAGGTCGTGCGAGATGAACAGCATGGTCAGGCCATGGCGGTCCTTGGCGTCCTCGAGCAGGTTCAGCACCTGGGCCTGGACCGACACGTCCAGCGCCGAGACCGGCTCGTCGCAGACCAGCAACTCGGGCCGCAGCACCAGTGCGCGCGCGATGCTCACGCGCTGGCACTGGCCGCCCGACAGCTCGTAGGCACGGCGCCCGCCGACCACGGCCGCGTCCAGGCCCACGCTCTGCAGCGTCTGCTCGGCCTGCGCGCGGCGCGCGGCCGCATCGCCGCGGCCCGCCACCTCCAGCGGCATCTGCACCACGTCCAGGATGCGGTGCGCCGGGTTCAGTGAGGACATTGGGTCCTGGAACACCATCTGCATGCGCCAGCGCAGCGCGCGCAGCCCGGCCCCCGTGGCGCCATAGACGCCCTGGCCGTCGAACGCCACGTCGCCGCTGTCCGGCGCGGGCAGCGCGAGCACGGCGCGCGCCAGCGTGGACTTGCCCGAGCCCGATTCGCCGACCACCCCCAGCGTCTCGCCGCGCCGCAGGTCGAAGGACACGTCGGACAGCGCCTGCACGCGCCGGCTGCCCTTGGCGCGGTAGGTCTTGACGAGGTGGCGCGCCGTCAACAGCGCGCCCTCGCTTTTCAGATGCGCGATGCCACTGCCTGCCATCAAGCCTCCTGGGGTTGGGGTGCGGGAATCCAGCATGCGAAGGCCCGGCCCTCGCCGGCCGCCGTGAACGGCGGGCGCTGCGTGGCGCAGGCCGGGCCGGCGTGGCGGCAGCGCGGCGCGAAGCCGCAGCCCGGCGGCGGCTGCACGAGGTTGGGCGGCGCGCCCTCGATCACGGGCAGCCGCGCATGCGGCGCCGCCGCCATGCTGGGCACGGACTCCAGCAGCGCCTGCGTGTAGCGCATGCGCGGGCGCTGCAGCACGGCCGCCATCGGGCCCCGCTCGACAATGCGGCCCGCGTACATCACGGCCACGTCGTCGCACATCTCGGCCACCACGCCCAGGTTGTGCGTGATCAGCACCATGGCCATCCGGTGCGCGTCCTGCAGCCGGCGCAGCAGGTCCAGGATCTGCGCCTGCACGGTCACGTCCAGCGCCGTGGTCGGCTCGTCGGCGATCAGCAGCCGCGGCTTGCAGGCCAGCGCGATCGCGATCACCACGCGCTGGCGCATGCCGCCCGACATGCGGTGCGCATATTCCCGCGCACGCTGGCGCGGGTCGGGGATGCCGACCTCGGCCAGCAGCTCGACGGCGCGCTCGGCCGCGGCGCGGCCCGACAGGTCGGTGTGCTGGCGCAGCACCTGCTCGATCTGCCGGCCGATGGTCAGCACCGGGTTCAGCGAGGTCAGCGGGTCCTGGAAGATCATCGCGATCTCGCGGCCGCGCACCTGGCGCATCCCGGCCTCGCCGAGTGCGCGCAGGTCGCGGCCATCGAACACCACGCGGCCGCCGGGTTGGAGCGTGCGGTCGCTCGGCAGCAGGCCGATGATGCTGCGCGCCAGCACCGACTTGCCCGAGCCTGATTCGCCGACCACGCCCAGCGTGCGGCCGGCCGCGAGCTGGAAGGACACGCCGTCGACCGCGCGCAGCACGCCCTGCGGCAGGTCGAAGTGGGTCTGCAGGTCCTCGACCTGGAGCAGCGGTTTCGTCGTGTCCATCATGCGGCCCCCGCGCGGCCGTCGTGGCGGCGCTGCACTTCCTCGCCCACGATGTTGAGCGCGAAGATGGTCAGGAACAGCATCAGCGCCGGGAAGAACACCGCGTGCGGCGCCTCCATCACGCGCGACTGCTCGCCGGCCATCATGCTGCCCAGCGAGGGCGCCGGCGGCGGGATGCCCAGGCCCAGGAAGCTCAGCGCGGCCTCGGCCAGCGCGGCGATGGCCACCAGCAGCAGGCCGTAGGCCAGCATGGGCGGCACCAGGTTGGGCAGCAGCTCGCGCCAGATGATGCGTGCGTCGCTCATGCCGGCCGCGCGCGCGGCCGTGACGAACTCCAGGCCCGAGAAGCGCAGCGTGTTGGCGCGCGCGATGCGCGTGGTGGCCGGCATGAACACGATGGCCAGCGCGACCACCACCTTGACCAGCGGCAGGCCCGGGTAGGCGACCATGGCGATCACGAGCACCAGCGGCGGGAAGGCCAGCAGCACGTCGATCACGACCAGGATCACGCGCTCGGTCCAGCCGCGGAAGTAGCCGGCGCACACGCCCACCACGGTGCCGACGGCCAGCGCCAGGCCGACCGAGCCCAGGCTCACCATCAGCGTGATGCGAAAGCCGTGCAGCGTGCGCGCGAACACGTCGCGGCCCAGCGAGTCGGCGCCGAACCACTGCGCGGCGCTCGGCGGCTTCAGCATGTCGGGCAGGCTCTGGTGCAATGCGTCGCGGATCGGCAGCCAGTCGGCCGTCAGCGCGGCCAGCAGCACCAGCGCCAGCCAGACGAGCGCGACGCGGTAGACGGAACGGGGCTTCTTCATGTCATGCCTCCGCGTCGCGCAGGAGCCTGGGGTCGACCAGCGCGTAGACCACGTCGGTCAGCAAATTGATGCCGATGAAGGCCACGGCCACGAACAGCACGATGCCCTGCGTGACCAGGTACTCCTGCTGGTAGATGGACTCCACGAGCAGCTGGCCCACGCCCGGCAGCGCGAACATGCTCTCGATGATGATGGCCCCGCCCATGAGCCGGCCCATGTTGATGCCGACCACGGTGATGAGGTTCAGCGACGAGGGCCGCAGCGCGTTCTCGAACAGGATGCGCCAGGTCGGCAGCCCCATGCCGCGCGCCAGCGCGATGAAGTTCTGCTGCAGCGTGGCGACCATCTCGCTGCGCAGCAGCCGCAGGTAGACCGGCACCTCGATCAGCGCCAGCGAGAGCACCGGCATGGCCATGCTCTGCAGGTTGTCCCACACGCCTTCGGACAGGGAGACGAAGCCCGTGGCCGGCAGCCACTGCAGCTGCAGCGCGAACACGTAGATCAGCGCCAGCGCGAGCACGAAGGCCGGCATGGACAGCAGCCCCAGGCAGCCGGCCAGCGTGGCATGGTCGACCGGCGAGCCGCGCCGGTAGGCGCTCCAGATGCCCAGCGGGATGGCCAGGCCCAGCGCCACCAGCTGCGTGAGCAGGATCAGCTCCACCGTGACGGGCAGGCGCGAGAGGATCACGTCCAGCGTGGCCTCGCCCGAATGGATGCCGCGCCCCAGGTCGCCGTGCAGCACGTTGCCCATCCAGGTCAGGTAGCGCAGCCACAGCGGCTGGTCCAGGCCCAGCTCGGTGCGCAGCGCGGCCAGGCGCTCGGGCGTGGCCGAATCGGCCAGGATCAGCAGCGCGAGGTCGCCCGGCAGCAGCGCGACCAGCAGAAAACTCACGAGCGAGACCGCCAACAGCGTGACCGCGATCCTCGCTACGCCCCAGCCCAAGCGACGCCATGCCGTCATGTCCTGTCTCCTTCGTTGTGGCGCGCGGCGTATGGTTCGCCGCGTCGTCGGGAATCAATCGCGTTGCAGCGTATGCACGTAGCAGACGGCGCCCACGCCCACCATGTGGGCCAGGCCCGTCCTGGCGCCCGGGTGCTGGCGCGCGCCGGCGGCGCCGCGCAGCTGCAGCGCGATCTCGCCGATCTGGCCCAGCCCGGTCGGGCCGATCGGATGGCCCATGGCGATCAGCCCGCCCGAGGGGTTGACCGCGCAGCGCCCGCCGATGTCCCAGGCGCCCTCTTTCAGCAGCGGCACGGCCTGGCCCGGCGCGCACATGCCCATGGCCTCCACGTACTCGACCTCCTCCACCGTGAAGGCGTCGTGCAGCTCGACGATGTCGAACCGGGTGGGGCGCAGGCCGGATTCGGCGATGGCCAGCTGCGCGGTCTCGGCCGTGAGGTTGGCGTCGAAGCGCGTGGGCTCGTCGTACACGCGCTGGCTGCGCGCGGCCGAGCCCGTCACGCGCACGGGCTTGCTGCCGGCGATGCCCAGGCGGCGGATCGCGTCCTCCGAGGCCACGACGACGGCGGCCGCGCCCTCGCCCACGGGCGTGCACTGCAAGGTGGTGAGCCGGCCCGAGACCGCGCGGCCGCCCAGCACTTCCTCCAGCGTGCGCGCCTGCTGGCGCTGGGCGTTGGGGTTCCTGGCGCCGTTGCCATGGTTCTTGACGGCCACGCGCGCGATGTCGTCGTGCGAGACCTTCCAGCGCTGCGCGTACTGGTCGGCCAGCAGCGCAAAGTGCGTGAACGGCACGATGGCGTCGTCGGCCAGGTGCCCGATGCCACAGGCCTGCTCGCCGCGCGCCACCGGCCCGCCGGTCGGCTTGTCCACGCCCACGGCCAGCACCAGGTCGCTGCAGCCGCTGGCCACCTCCATGCAGGCCTGGCGGAACGCGGCCGAGCCCGAGGCGGAGGCGTTCTCGATGTGCACGATGGGCAGGCCGGTCGCGCCCAGGTGGCGCAGCATGGGCCGGCCCGGCGCCATGGGCAGCAGCGCGGTGGCCATGTAGGCCGACTCGACGGCCGCCCATTCGACGCCGGCGTCGGCCAGGGCGCCGCGCACCGCCGCCAGGCCCAGCGCGGCATAGGGGGTCTCGCTGAGCGACTGGTAGCGGTGCCAGCCCACGCCGACCACGTAGACGGGGCGCATGCGCGCCAGGGATTGGGGCATCGGGGTCTCCAGGTGTTGGGGGTTCAGCGCACGCGCGTGAAACGCAGGTCGACCACGGGCGTGCCGGCCTCGGTGCGCGCCACTTCCATGAGCCGGCCGCGCAGCGCCGAGCCGATGGCGATGGTCTCGGTGGTGTCCTCGTCGAGCAGGGTGCGCACCACGGGGCCGTCGTCCAGCCTGACGGAGACCACCACATACGGCGGCTCGCGGTCCTTGCGGGCATGCAGCAGCACGCGCGCGGAGGCCACCAGCGTGCCCGTGGCCGGCAATGCGGCCGGCTGCAGCGCGTCGCCCGTGGCGCCGCACTTCTCGCAGCCGTAACTCTGCATCGGGAAGAACACATGGCCGCAGCGGCAGCGGCCGCCCAGCAGCGCCGGGGGCGTGCGGGCATCGGGCGGCACGGTGTAGAGCGAAGGCTTCAGGGCTTGCGCGGACATGGCGGCTTTCCATTCGTGTGGACGGCGCCAGTGTGTTCATTTATTTGATGCGATGCAAGTATCAAAGACCATGCCTCCGTGTTTTCCCCGAGAGGGAAAACTAGATATTGGATCACCATCCAATTTGTTTAAGGTTGCCATCCATTGCAGGAGAACCATGTGCTGAACGGTCTGCGCGTCCTCGAACTGTCGGCCCCGGCCACCATGCTGGCGGGGCAGATGCTGGCCGACCTGGGGGCCGACGTGATTGCCATCGAGCCGCCCGGCGGCGCGGCCGGCCGGCGCCTGGGCCCGTTCCTGGACGGGCGCATCGGCCTGGACCGCAGCCTCTCCTGGCACGCGCTGAACCGCAACAAGCGCAGCCTCACGCTGGACCTGGACGGTGCCGACGGCCAGGACCTGTTCCACGCCCTGGCGCGCGGGGCCGACGCCGTGGTCGAGGCCGCGCCCGCGCGCTGCGCCCACCTGGCCGACAGCGGCCTCGTGCACTGCGTGGTGCGGCCGTTCTCGGCCAGCGGCCCCAAGAGCGGCTACGCCTGGACCGACCGCACGCTGGTGGCCGCCGCCGGCGTGCCGCTGGCCACGGGCGACGCCGACCGCGCGCCGCTGCACCTGCCCGTGCCGCAGGCCATGCTGGAGGCCGGCTGCGAGGCCGCCATCGGCGTGCTGGCCGCGCTGGCCGCCCGCACGCGCGACGGCGAAGGCCAGCGCGTGGAGGTCTCCATGCGCGCCGCCGCGATGATGAGCGCCTTCTCGCTGCCCTACTACGCCGACACGCCCGAGCAGCCGCCGCGCCGCGGCCAGGCCAAGCGTTCGGTGGCCGGCGTCGACCTGCCCAGCTTCCTGCCCTGCCGCGACGGCTACGTGCAGGTCTCCATCGCCTTCGGCGGCTTCGGCGGCATCACCGCGCGCATGGCGGCCTGGGCCGTGGCCGACGGCCGGCTCGACGCCGCCATCGCCCAGGTCGACTGGACGCGCTTTCCGGGCGAGGACCCAGCGCGCGCCGGCAGCCAGCTGCGCCAGCTCGTCGAGGGCGTGCGCGCCGCCGTCGCGGCGCGCAGCAAGGACGAGGTCGGCGCCGCCGCGCGCGAGCACGGCTTCTTCGCCGCGCCGCTCATGGACATGGCCGACATCGCGGCCTTCGCGCAGTACCGCGAGCGCGGCCTGTGGCTGCGCCAGCCCCTGGTCGACGGCGTGGCCGTGGACGCGCCGGCCCGGGTGGTGCGCAGCGACAGCTTCGACACCGAGTTGCGCCGCCCCGCGCCGCGCCTGTCCGAGCACACGCAGGAGCTGCTCGCCGAGCTCGGCCTCACGGCCGACGAGGTCCAGGCCCTGTTCAGCCACGCCATCGTCTGACATGACCGCACCACCCCTCGCCCACCTGCGCGTGCTCGACCTGAGCTGGGTCATGGTCGGCCCCATGAGCGGGCGCTACCTGGCCGACCTCGGCGCCGACGTGATCAAGGTCGAGAGCGCCAGGCGCATCGACCCGCTGCGCACGCTGGGCCCCTACCGCGACGGCCAGCCGCACCCCGAGCGCACGCTGTCCTACCACTTCATCAACGCCGGCAAGCGCAGCCTGGCGCTGGACCTGTCGGGCGAGGCCGGCCGCAGCATCGTGCGCCGGCTGGCGCGGCACGTGGACGTGGTGATCGAGAGCTTCACGGCCGGCACGCTGGACCGCATGGGCCTGGGCTGGGAGCGGCTGCGCGCCGAGAACCCGCGCCTGGTCATGGCCGCCAGCTGCCTGTTCGGCCAGACCGGCCCCCACCGCAGCGCCAGCGGCGTGGGCACGCTGGGCGCGGCCTACTCGGGCGCCAGCCTGCTCGTCGGCTGGCCCGACCGCGCGCCCACCGGGCCCTTCAACGCCTGGACAGATTCGGTCACGCCGCGCTTCATCGTCGCCGGCCTGCTGGCCGCGCTGCGCCGGCGCGACCTGACCGGCCAGGGCTGCTACCTGGACGTGGCCCAGGCCGAGGCCGGCCTGCAGTTCCTGCTGCCGGCCTGGTTCGAATACGCCGCCAACGGCCGCACGCCGCAGCGCCAGGGCGACGCGGTGGACCCGCTGCGCGCGCCCAGCGGGCTGTTCCGCTGCGCGGGCGACGACCGCTGGATCGCGCTCGACGCTTCGCTGGATGTCCACTGGCAGGCGCTGCGCCGGCTCGCCGCGCCGCAACTGGACGCGGCCGACTTCGACACCCTGCTCGGCCGCCTGCGCCACCGCCGCGACCTGCATGCGCTGGTCGCCGGCTGGACCGCCGCCCAGCAGGCCGAGGCGCTGGAGCAGGCGCTGCAGGAGCGCGGCATCCCGGCCCACGTGGCCTGCAGCCACGCCGACCTCGCGCACGACGCCGACCTCGCCGCCGACGGCTACTACGGCGCCGTCAGCGACCCGCAGATCGGCACCGTGCGCATGCGCAACGCGCAGTGCGCGATCGCGCCGGCGGCGCAGCGGCCGGCCCGCGCCGCGCCGCGCATCGGCGATGCCACCGACGCCGTGCTGCGCGACATCGCCGGCTACGGCGAGGACGAGATCGAAGCCTTCCGCCGCGACGGCGTGTTGACCTGAACAGAAAGGACCCCTGCCTTGTACGCCCTGAACGAACAGTCCCGCGCACTGACCGACGTCGTGCGCCGCCTGGTGCAGCAGTACCAGATGCCGCTGGAAGCCCGCGTGCTGCGCGGCGAGACGCTCACGCGCGCCGACTACGAGCCCGGCCGCCGCGCCGCGCGCGAACTGGGCCTGTGGGGCCTCACGGCACCGCCCGAGTGCGGCGGCGCCGGCCTCTCGCTGGTCGACAGGATGGCCATCACCGAGGAGAACCACCGCTGCCTCACGCCGCTGCGCTTCGGCGGCAGCGCGCTCGCGCCGCTGTACCGGCTCGAGGGGGCGCAGCGCGCGCGCTACCTCGATCCGCTGGTCGAGGGCCGGCTCAACGCCTGCTTCGCGCAGACCGAGCCCGGCGGCGGCGGCGACCCGGCCGGCGCCATCGCCACCCATGCGCGCGAGACCGCGCGGGGCTGGGTCATCAACGGCGCCAAGATCTGGATCAGCAGCTTCCAGGACGCCGACATCGTGTTCGTGATCGCCCGCACCGACCGCAGCAAGGGCGCGAGCGGCATCTCGATGTTCGCGGTCGGCAAGGACAACCCCGGCATGCATGCGCGCGAGGTGCCCATGCTGGGTGGCTTCAAGACGCACCAGCTGACCTTCTCGGACTGCGAGGTCGACGCGCTCGCGCTGATCGGCGACGAGGGCTCGGGTTTCAAGGGCGCGCAGCAGGCGCTGTCGGCCGCGCGCTTCGACGTGGCGGCGCGCGCGCTCGGCGTGGCCCAGCGCGCCTACGAGATGATGGTCGAGCATGCCAAGCAGCGCGTGGCCTTCGGCGGCCCGCTGGCCGAGAAGCAGGCCGTGCAGTCCATGATCGTGGACTCCTGGATCGAGATCCAGCAGAACCGGCTCATGCTCTACCACTGCGCCGAGCAGCACGACGCGGGCCGCGACACGCGCATGGAAGCCGGCATGCTCAAGATGCTCTGCACCGAGATGGTGGACCGCGTGGTCGACCGCGCCATCCAGATCCACGGCGCGGCCGGCTGCACCTACGAATCGCCGCTGGCCCACTGGTACGACCACCAGCGCATGGCGCGCATCTACGAGGGACCGACCGACGTGCACAAGTACCGCGTCGTCGCCCGCTCCCTGCTGTCGTGAGGAACCGATGAGCACCGTCCCGCCCCCCCACCGCCGCGGCCGCGCTGCCCGGCACGCTGGAACACTGGGCCGCGGCCCAGCCCGATGCCGTCGCCCTCGTCGAAGGCGAACGCGAGCTGCGCTGGCGCGAATGGAACGAGCAGGCCGACCGGCTGGCCGCGGCCTTCGGCGCGCGCGGCCTCGTGGCCGGCGACATCGTCGTGCTGCGCACGCAGACGCGGCTGGAATGGCCCGTGCTGGCCTCGGCCCTGGCCAAGCTGGGCTGCTGGCTGCTGGGACTGAACTGGCGGCTCAACAACGCCGAGATCCGCCACGTGCTGAACAACAGCCGCGCCAACGCCATCGTCTGCGACGATGCCGACCCCGAGGCCCTGCTGCCGGCCTTCGAGGGCCAGCGGCTCAAGCTCGCGGTTTCGCTGGACCGGCCCGCGCCCGGCTTCGCCACGCTGGCCGAACTGCTGGCCGGCATGCCCCGGGCGCCGGCGTTGTTCTCCCGGGCGACCCGCCGCTCATCATCTACACCTCGGGCACGACCGGACTGCCCAAGGGCGTGGTGCTGGACCGCCAGCCCGGCGCCGCGGACGCCATCACCACCGAGTACCTGCTGGACGTGCGCTCCAAGCGCCAGACCGCGGGCCGCGCGGCCTACCTGCTGTCCATGCCCATGCACCATGGCTCGGGGCCGGGCCAGCTCTGGTCGGCCCAGCGCTCGGGCGCGCTGACCGTGCTGCAGCGCCGCTTCGACGCCGAGGAGGCGCTGGCGCTGATCGCGCGGCACCGGCTCACGCACTGGACCGGCGTGCCCACCATGTACAAGCGCATCGCGGCGCTGCCGCCCGAGGCCGTCGCGCGGCACGACCTGTCCTCGCTGCAGCAGCTGACCGTGGGCGCGGCGCCGGTCTCGGCCGAGCTCAAGCGCTGGATCATCACGCACCTGGGCGACTTCCTGCACGAGGGCTACGGCAGCACCGAGACCGGCATGATCACCCACATGCCGCCGGCCATGCAGCAGGCCAAGCCCGGCTCCAGCGGGCTGCCCTACCGGCATGTGCGCATCGAGATCCGCGGCGCCGACGGCCAGGCCCTGGCCACCGGCGAGACCGGCGAGATCTGGGCCTGGACGCCGACCAACATCCGCCACTACCTCAACGCGCCGCCGCTGGACGCCGAGACGCTGGACGCGCGCGGCTACTTCCGCACCGGCGACATGGGCCACTTGGACGCCGACGGCTACCTGTGGATCAGCGACCGGGCCAAGGACATGGTGATCGCCGGCGGCGTGAACATCTACCCGGCCGAGATCGAGGCCGCGCTGCTGACCCACCCGGCGCTGGCCGACGCCGCCGTGATCGGCATCCCCGACGAGGAGATGGGCGAGCGCGTGATGGCCTTCTGCGAGCCCAAGCCCGGCCACGGCGTGACCGAGGACGCGCTGTTCGCGCACTGCGCCGAGCGGCTGGCCTCCTACAAGCGGCCGCGGGCGATCCGCATCGTCGACGAACTGCCGCGCAATACCGTGGGCAAGCTGCTCAAGCGCGAGCTGCGCGCCCCTTTCTGGAAGAACCACGAACGTCAAGTCTGAACAAGGAGAACCGACATGGAAGACATCCTGGGCATGAAGGGCAAGGTCGCGCTGGTCACCGGCGCCGGCCAGAACGTGGGCCGCGAGATCGCGCGCTTCATGGCGGCGCACGGCGCCGACGGCATCGTCGTCAACGACTACGTGCTGGAACGCGCGCAGGCCGTGGCCGACGAGATCCGGGCCGAGGGCGGCGATGCCATCGCGCTGCAGGCCGACGTGAGCGACCACGCCAGCGTGATGGCGATGTACGCCAAGGCGTTCGCGCACTACGGCCGCGTGGACGTGCTCGTCAACAACGCGGGCAATGCCGGCGCCAACCCCGACGAGGCCGTGCGCCAAGCCCTTCTACGAGACCGGCCCCGAGGTCTGGAAGTCCTGGATCGGCGTGAACTTCGACGGCGTGCTCAACTGCACCGCCGGTGCGCTGCCGGGCATGATCGAGCGCAAGGGCGGCAAGGTGGTGACCATCATCTCGGACGCCAGCCGCTTCGGCGACGTGGGCCTGGAGGTCTACGCCGGCGCCAAGGCCGGCGCGGCCGGCTTCATGCGCTCGGTGGCGCGCGGCATGGGCCGCCACAACATCAACGCCAACTGCGTGGTGATCGCGGCCATGGGCACGCCCATGATCGAGCAGCGCATGGCCGCCGACCCCGAGCGCGCCAAGCGCATCCTCGAGAAGTACATCATCCGCCGCCTGGGCAGGCCCAGCGACGTCGCGGCCATGGTGCTGTTCCTCTGTTCGGGCGCCAGCGACTACATCACGGGGCAGGTCTACCCCGTCAACGGCGGCTTCACCTTCGCGCTCTGAAAGGACGGCCGACATGACGCAGGAACAACCCCCGGTGCTGACCGAGCGGCGCGGCCACGTGCTGGTCGTCACGCTGAACCGGCCCGAGGTCAAGAACGCGGCCAACGGCGCGCTGGGCATGGCCATGAACGCGGCCATGGACGAGCTCGACAGCACCGACGACCTGTTCGTCGGCGTGGTCACCGGCGCCGGCGGCGACTTCTCGGCCGGCGCCGACCTCAAGGCCGCGGCGCGCGGCGAACTGCGCGAGCGGCCGCCGCGCGGCGGCTTCGGCCTGTTCAAGCGGCCGCCGCGCAAGCCGCTGATCGCGGCCGTGGAGGGCGTGGCCGTGGGCGGCGGGCTGGAGCTGTGCCTGTCCTGCGACCTCATCGTGGCCGCCAGCAATGCGCGCATGGGCCTGCCCGAGGCGCGCCACAACGTGGTCGCGATCGGCGGCGGGCTGTTCCGGCTGCCGCGCCGCATCCCCTACCACCTGGCCATGGAACTGGCGCTGACGGCCGAGCTGCGCGGCCCCGAGTTCTTCGAGCGCTGGGGCCTGGTCAACCGCGTGGTGCCACCGGGCCAGGCACTGGCCACGGCGCTGGAGCTGGCCGAGCGCATCATGGCCAACGGCCCGACCGCGCTGGCCGCCACCAAGGAGATCGTGTTCCAGGGCGGCAACTGGACCGAGGAGGAGGCCTGGGAGCGGCAGATGCCGATCGCCAGCCGCGCCATCGAGTCGGAGGACCGCAAGGAGGGGCTGCAGGCCTTCGTCGAGAAGCGCAAGCCGGTCTGGAAGGGCCGCTAGCGGCCATGGATGCAGGCATGGTGACAATGCATCCCCTGTCCACCGTCTGCATCCATGGAACGTCCTGAAGAACCGGGCGAGCAGCCCAAGACCAACGCCGAGCTGCGCGAGGTCGCGATCAGCCGCATGATCCAGACCGCGATCCGGCTCATCGCGCGCGATGGCGCGTCCAAGCTGTCGCTGGTCGACGTGGGGCGCGAGTCCGGCTACAGCCACTCGCTGCCCAACTACTACTTCAAGACCAAGCAGAAGCTGCTGCAGGAGGTCTACGCCTTCATCGTCGGGCGCTTCCGCACGCGCGCCACGGCCTGGGCGCGCGAACACATCCCGGGCCGCATCACGCCCGGGCTCATGAACATCGACGCGACGGTCCGCGCCTACCTCGCGCTGGTGCGCGTGGACCCGGAGCGCTCGCGCGCGATGAACGTGATCTGGGCCGAGTCCTTCTCGTCCATGCCCAGCCTGCTCAAGGAAGTGCGGCCGGCCAATGTGCGCACGCTGGTGTTCTTCGAGGAGGAGATCCGCACCGGCATCGCCAAGGGCGAGATCGACGCGGCCACCGATCCCAAGGCCCTGGCCATGGTCATCGTCTCCGCGCTGCGCGGCGCGGTGTCGCAGTACCTGCTCGACCCCGAGGGCGTGGACCTCGATGCGGTGGCCGATGCCCTCGTGGCGCTGCTGCGCCGGGGCGTGCGGCCGGCCTGACGTCCAGCGCGGGCGGGCACCGGCGCCTTCCCGCCCCGGGCCCGTCTCATGGATAACCCGATGTCGCCTGCCGTCGCATCTTGTCTATATTTCTTGCATGCAAGATTAAACCCTCCTTGCATTCAACAGGAGCTGCCATGCGCTTTTTCCGTTCCCTCTTCGGCCAGGTCGTGATCGCGCTGGCGGTCGGCACCACGCTCGGCCTGGTCCATCCCGAGTTCGCCGTCCAGCTCAAGCCGCTGGGCGATGCGTTCATCAAGCTGATCAAGATGATCATCCCGGTGCTGGTGTTCTGCGTCGTGGTGCATGGCATCGCGGGCGCGGGCGACCTCAAGCGCGTGGGCCGCGTCGGCGTCAAGGCGCTCATCTACTTCGAGGTGCTGACCACGCTGGCCCTCGTGCTCGGCCTGGTGCTGGGCCACTGGTTCCAGCCCGGCGTGGGCATGAACGTGGACCCCAAGGCGCTGGACCCGGCCGCCATGGCGGCCTACGCCAGCAACGCCGACAAGCTGACCAGCGGCGGCACGGTGGACTTCCTCATGAAGCTGATCCCCACCACCGTGGTCAACGCCTTCGCCACCGGCGACGTGCTGCAGGTGCTGCTGTTCGCCGTGCTGTTCGGCTGCGCGCTGGCGCTGCTGGGCGACGTGGGCCGGCCCGTGGCGCAGCTGGTCGACACGCTGTCGCTCGTGCTGTTCAAGATCATGGGCATCCTGATCAAGCTCGCGCCGCTGGGCGTGCTGGGCGCGATCGCGTTCACGGTCGGCAAGTACGGCGTGGGCTCGCTCAAGCAGCTGGGCATGCTGGTGGCGCTGTTCTACGCCGCCGTGCTGCTGTTCGTGTGCGTGGTGCTGGGCGCGGTGATGCGCATCTCGGGCTTCAGCCTGTGGAAGCTGCTGCGCTACCTGCGCGAGGAACTGGCCGTGGTGTTCGCCACCACCTCCTCGGACAGCGTGCTGCCGCAGATCATGGCCAAGCTGCGCCGCATGGGCATCCGCGACTCCACGGTGGGCCTGGTGATCCCCACGGGCTACTCGTTCAACCTCGACGCGTTCTCGATCTACATCACGCTGGCCGCGGTGTTCATCGCCCAGGCCACGAACACCCCGGTCAGCCTCACCGACCTGCTGGCCATCCTGGCCGTGGCGCTGGTCACCTCCAAGGGCGCGCACGGCGTGCCGGGCTCGGCCATCGTGGTGCTGGCCGCCACGCTGCACGCGATTCCGGCGATCCCGGCCATCGGCCTGGTGCTGGTGCTCTCGGTGGACTGGTTCATGGGCATCGCCCGCGCGCTCGGCAACCTGATCGGCAACTGCGTGGCCACCGTGGCCGTGGCGGCCTGGGAGGGCGACATCGACCGGGCCCGCGCGCACGCGGTGCTGAACGGCGAGCCCGTCGAGGACGAGGTCGTGGCATCGCCCGACGCGGCGCCGGCCTACCCGGACCGCGCTGCGGCACACTAGGCCAGCATGCCCACCGAAGTCAGCCCCACGACCATCGCCGAGCGCGTGGTCCAGTCCATCCTCGCGCAGAAGCTCGCCCCGGGCGAGCGGCTCGGCGAGCAGCAGCTGGCCGACCTGTTCGGCGTGAGCCGCACCATGGTGCGCGAGGCGCTCATGCAGCTGCAGGCGCGGGGCTTCGTCGAGGTGCAGCCCAAGCGCGGCTGGTACGTGGTGCAGCCCTCGGCCGAGGAGGCGCGCGACGCCTTCGCGGCGCGGCGCATCGTCGAATCCGGCATCCTCGCCGCCGAGGGCCGGCCGCTGGCCCAGACCATCCGCGCGCTGCGCCAGCACATCGCCCAGGAGCAGCAGGCCATCGAGGGCGCCGATGCCGCCACGCGCGCCTTCCTGCTGGCCGACTTCCACGTCTGCCTGGCCCAGGAGATGGGGCACCGGCTGCTGTCGGACGTGCTGCGCGACCTGACCGCGCGCACCACGCTGGCCGCCACGCTCTACCAGTCGCGCCACGACGCGGGCCAGTCCTGCGCCGAACACGCCGCCATCGTGGCCGCCATGGAGCGCGGCGACATGGGCGAGGCGCGCCGGCGCATGCTGGCGCACATCGGCAACGTCGAGGAGGCCCTGCAGACCGAGCAGGCCGAGCTCTCGCAGGCGGACCGGCTGCGCGCGACGCTGTCGCCGCTGGCCCTGCCTTAGTCCTGCACCTGCAGCAGGCCGCGGAAACCGCGCGCCGCGCAGTACGACCGCGCGCCGTTGTGGCAGACGAAGACCTGGCCGTGGCGCCGGTCGCAGAACGATGCGCCGCCCGGCGCGCGGACCCCGGCGGGCGTCTGCACCCGGCTGGAGGGCCTCGCAACGCGCCTGCAGGGCGTGCAGCCCCCGGCCTTCACGGGCTCGCTTCCGTCAACAGGAAATTGCCGCGCGCCACCGTGATCGGCTGCCCGGGGCCCTTGCCCTGCCAGCAGCGCACCTGCACCAGCGCCACGCGCGCGCCCAGGCGCACGATCTCGCAGGCCGCGTAGGTGTCCTCGGGCCGGCCGCTGCGCAGGTAGTCGATCGAGAAGTCGATGCACTTGGGAAACTTGGCGCCGCCGATGGCCTCGATCAGGTGCAGCGTGGCCGCGCTCTCGGCGAAGCCGGCCACCACGCCGCCGTGCAGCGCGGGCAGCTGCGGGTTGCCGATCAGCTTGGGCTGGTAGGGCAGGCGGTAGACCGGCGCGCTGCCGGCCTCGGCCAGCCGGATGCCCAGGTAGTCGGCGTAGGGGATCGCCATGCCGTCCAGCACCGGCGCGTCGCCGGTGGGCGCGGCCCAGGGGGCGGCCTCGGCCACGGCGGGGCCGGCCGGCGCGGCCTGGCGCCGCGCGGGCGTGGCCAGCATGAAGGCGGCCTGCACATTGGCCACGGGCTGCCCGGGGTCGGCCTGCCAGACCGCGCCGCGCACGAAGGCCACGTTGGGCGTCATGCGGTAGCAGTGGGTCTCGCAGTGCAGGTCCTGGCCGGGGCCGGCGCGGCGCAGGTAGTCCATGCGCAGGTCCAGCGTGGCGATGGGCTGGCGCTCGGTCAGCGCGGTGCCCACGGCCAGGCCGCAGCAGGAATCGGCCAGCACGATCAGCGGGCCGGGGTGCAGCAGGCCGCGCGCCGGATCGCCGAGCCAGTCGGGCCGGTCCGGCAGCCGCATGGCGGCCTGGCCGACGCTGGCGGACGTGATCTGCAGGCCGATGTCGGCCATCTGGGGCGTTTGCGCGACGAAGCGGCGCTGCAGGACTTCGAGGGGGACGGACAGGGCTTGCATCGCGGCGAGTATGCCGCCCGGCGGCGCCGCGCCGGCCGCCCGGCTGTCCCGCGGGCGGCTCAGGGCCGCCAGCGCGGCCGTGCGCCGCGCTGGCGCAGCGCGCGCAGCATCAGCACCACGATGCCGGCGTTGAGCAGCAGCAGCGCCACGCTGAGCCAGCCGGGCCGGCGCAGCATCTCGGCCACCTCGAACGGCAGGTAGATGGCGCCGCTGCCCGCGGCCAGCCATTCGGCCCAGGCACGCCCGTGCCACAGCCCGTAGCCTTCGGCCAGGCGCAGCCCCGCGTAGGCGGCCGCGCCCAGCGCGAGCCAGGTCAGCCGCTGGTCCTGCAGGTGCTCCACGGCCTGCACGAAGATGTGCGGGTAGCGCGCCGCCGGGTTCAGGTGCATGTGGTCGAGCAGGCGCAGCGCCAGGGCCTGCAGGTCGCGGTGCGCGAACACCAGCAGCCCGGAGGCGCCCAGCAGCGCCAGCAGGCCCTTGGCCGCCTCGAACAGCGCCACCGTGCGCAGGGCGGGACGGGCCTGGCTCACCATGGCTGCACCGGAAAGCCCGCCCACAGTTCGTCGAGGTCGGAAAAGCGCCACTGCGCCGGGTCCTCGCGCGCGACGATCTTCTCGTTCACGGTGCGCGACAGGTCCAGCACCTCGGGCACCAGGCGCAGCTGCGCCTTGGTCGAGAAGAAGGTCCTGACCTTGGGCGTGGTCAGCGCGGCCGACTGCTCCACCACCACCGCCAGCCGGCCCGAGCTCAGCCGCACGAGCGAGCCCACGGGGTAGATGCCCACGCTCTTGACGAAGGCCTGGAACAGCGACTTGTCGAAATGCCCGCCGCTCCATTCGGCCATGCGGCGCACGGCCTCGGCCGGGTCCCAGGCCTTCTTGTAGGGACGGTCGGAGGTCACGGCGTCGTAGACGTCGCAGATCGCCGCCATGCGCGCGATGCGGCTGATGCCCTCGCCCTGCAGGCGGCGCGGGTAGCCGCGGCCGTCCATCTTCTCGTGGTGGTGCAGGCAGGCGTCGAGCACGGCCTCGCCCACGTCGCCGCAGGCCAGCAGCATGGCGTGGCCATGCTCCGGGTGGCTGCGCACGATGTCGAATTCCTCGTCGGTCAGCTTGCCGGGCTTGTTCAGGATGGACAGCGGCACCCTGGCCTTGCCGATGTCGTGCAGCAGGCCGGCGAGGCCGGCGTCGCGCGTCTGCACCTCGTCCAGGCCCAGCTGGGCGGCCAGCGACACCATCAGCGCGCAGACCGCCACCGAGTGCATGTAGGTGTAGCTGTCGGCGGTCTTCAGCCGCGCCAGGCTGATCAACGCGCCGGGGTTGCGCAGCACCGAGTCGCAGACATCCTCGACCAGGCCGCGGGCGGCCGACGAATCCGTGAGCCGGCCCATGCGCGCCGCCTCGAACACCGTGGTGATGCATTCGCGCGCCTGGCCGCACAGCCTGGCGGCGGTGCGCAACTCCTCGTCCATGCTGGTCGGTCCGCGCCGCGACGGCGCCGGCACGGCGGCTTCCCGGGGTTCGGGCGGCTGCGGCGCGGGCGCCAGCCCGGGCAGCACGCTGCGCGCCATGTCGATCCACGCCGCCTGCACCCCGGAGGCACGGATGCGCGCCAAATCCTCGGCGGATTCGAGCAGGAAGTTCTGACGCCAGAACGGATGGTCCATCCACGCACCGTCGAAACGGTGCAGGAACATGCCGAGGGTCAGGTCGGCGACGGAAACGCGCTTGAGCATGACGGCGCGCATTCTCGCCTATTCGGACCACATGTCCGAAATACGGTCAATTTCTTGGAAAGATTGGATCTCTTTTCTCGCGAAACGCCTTCACGCCTTCGGCGAACGAAGGCGCATCGAGCAGCTCGCGCTGGCGCTCGGCTTCGTAGCGCATCTGTTCCACGAGCGAGACGCGGCCGGCCGAATCGTAGGCCGCGCGCACCTCGCGCGCCGCGTGCGCCGGCAGTTTGGCCAGGCGCTGGGCCAGTGCCAGGGCCTGGGCGCGCAGGTCGGCGTCGTCCACCACGGACCAGACCAGCCCCCATTGCGCGGCCTGCTCGGCCGACAGCTTCTCGTTGAGCATGGTCATGCCGACCGCGCGCGCGCGGCCGACGAAGCGCTCGAGGAACCAGGTCGTGCCCAGGTCGGGCACGATGCCCAGCTTGGGCATGAAGGGCAGGTAGAAGTAGGCCGAGCGCGCGGCCACCACCACGTCGGCCGCCAGCGCGATGCCCACGCCGGCGCCGGCCGCCGGGCCGTTGACGGCGCTGACCACGGGCATGGGCAGCGTGCGCAGGTCCTCGATGATGCGGTTGGACAGCGACTCCATGGTCTCGTAGCTGGCCTGGCCGACCGACGTGCCGTTGCCGGCCATGTTGCTGGACAGGTCGGCGCCCACGCAGAAGGCGCGGCCCGCGCCGGTCAGCACCAGCGCGGCCACGCTGCGGTCTTCGCGCAGCGCGGCCAGCCGCGCGCGCAGCGCGTGCTGCAGCTCGCGCGCGATCGGATTCAGCCGCTCGGGGATGTTCAGGCTGACGACCAGCACGTCGCCGTGGCGCTCTTCGAGCAGGGGGTTTTCAATGGTCATGGGCAGGCTCACTTCAAGCTGAGGACGGAACCGATGGGGTCGAGGTCGACCCCGTTGTAGCGCACGGGCTGCAGCGCCGCAAACACGTGCAGATCCTGCGCCGAGGTGCTGATGCTGACGCCGGGCAGCAGCATCGCGATCTTCGGCTGCTTCAGGCTGCTGGCGATGCGCCGCACGTTGTCGCGCGTGAGCTCGTCGCCGCACTCGCGCAGGATGTGGGCCATGAGCTGGGCCACGACGTAGCCCGACACGCCCGAGGAGTTGTTGGGGTCCACGCCGGGCGCGTGGGTCTTGAGCAGGTTCAGGTAGGCCTGCATCTCGGGGTCGGCGGCCCAGCGTTTGGCCGCCGGCTCCTTCCAGCCCGACAGCGTGATCACGCCCTTGGCCTTGTCCGGCCCGGCCGGCTCCAGCGCCATCTTGACCGAGCTGCCGGCCAGGTTCACGTAGCGGTCGGGCTCCCAGCCCAGCTCGGCCGCCTTGCGCAGCGCCTGGGCCACGGTGCGGGCCGTGGCGGCCAGCACCAGCACGTCGGCGCCGGCGCTCTTGAGCTGCACGATCTGCGAATCCACGGTCGGGTCCGTCACCTCGAAGCTGGCCTGCGCGACCAGCTTGGCGCTCTTGCCGGCCAGGCCCTGCTGCAGGCCCTTGAGGATCTCGCGCCCCAGGTCGTCGTTCTGCATCAGGATGCCGACCTTGGCATCGGGCCTGTTCGCAAGGATGTGGGCCGCGAACACGCGCCCCTCGCCCTGGTAGCTGCCCAGGTAGGGCGAGGTCCAGGGGAACTTCTCGGCGTCGTTGAATTGGCTGGCGCCGCTCTGCACGAACAGCTGCGGCACCTTCCTGGTGTTCATGTAGCGCTGGATCGCCAGGTTGGGTGCCGTGCCCAGGTTGCCGAACATGGCGAGGATCTGGTCCTGCTCGACCATGCGGCGCGCCACCTCCACCGTCTTGGGCGGGGAGTACTGGTCGTCGTAGATCAGCAGCCTGACCTTGCGGCCGTTGATGCCGCCCTGCTCGTTGAGCTGCTTGAAGTAGGCCTCGGCCACCTTGCCCACGATGGAATAGCCCGAGACCGGGCCCGACAGCGGCATGGGCATGCCCAGCACGATCTCGGTGTCGCTGGCGCCGGGGTCGTACTTCTTCTGGGCCAGGGCCAGGCCCGGCACGGCGGCCAGCGCGGCGGCCAGGGCGATCTGTCGTCGGTTCATCTGCATGCGCGTCTCCTCGGTTGTGGAAAGAATCAGTGCCTGCCCGCGCCCATGTAGCCGAACAGGTGCCCGGCCACCTTGCGCATCTGGATCTCCTCGGAGCCCTCGGTGATGCGGTAGCGGCGGTGGTGGCGGTAGATGTGCTCGAAGGGCTTGTGGCGCGAGTAGCCCAGGCCGCCGTGCACCTGCATGGCGCGGTCGGCGGCCTCGCAGACCAGCCGGTTCGCCCAGTAGTTGCACATGGAGACCTTGTCCGACAGCCGCTTCTCGACCTCGGGCTTGGGCATCTGGTCCATCTGCCAGGCCGTCTTGCGGATCAAGAGGCGCAGCATCTCCACCTGGGTCGCCAGCTCCACGAGCGGGAACTGGATGCCCTGGTTGCGCGCGAGTTCCTCCCCGAAGGGCTTGCGTGCGCGGGCATGGCGCACGCTCTCGCGCACGCAGTAGTCGGCCGCGCCCAGGCTGGAGGCGGCCTGGCGGATGCGGTTCTCGTGCACGAAGTGCTGGGCGATGGCCAGGCCGCCGTCCAGCGGGCCCAGCAGCGCCTCCTCGGGCACCCAGGCGTTCGTGAAGCTCACGCGCGGGTGGTCGGTCGGCATGTTGAAGGTCCAGAGGTATTCCTCGACCTGCACGCCCTCGGTCCTGGACGGCACCAGCAGCGCGCTGATGCCCCTGGCCGCGCCGTCCGCGCCGCTGGTGCGCGCGAACACCAGGCAGTGCGTGGCGATGTGCATGCCCGTGGTCCACATCTTCTCGCCGTCGATGCGAAAGCCGGCACGGCCGCCGCGCGTCTCGCGCACGGCGCGGGTTTCCATGTGCGTGGCGTCCGAGCCGTGCTTGGGCTCCGTGAGGCCGAAGGCGATCTTGAAGCGCTCCTCCAGCATGCCCTGCGTGAACTCCTGCTGCTGCGCCGGCGTGCCGAAGTCGCGCAGGATCAGCACGAAGGGGTTGTTGGCGACGATGGAGTGCTCGTTCTGCAGGTCGTTGTGCAGGCCCAGGCCCCTGGCCGCGAAGTGGTCGCGGATCACGGCCATCCAGAGGTTGCTGCCGTCCCGGCCGCCGAAGGCCCTGGGCAAGGCGAAGCGCAGGTGGCCGGCACGGTCGGCGCGCCGGCGCGCCTCGCCCAGCAGGGCCTCCCACTCGGGCCGCGGCAGGCCGCCGTTCTCGAAGTCGGTGCGTGCCCATTCGCGCCGGTGGTCGAAGAAGCGCTGGTTGTCGTCCTGCTGCTGCAGGGGGACGATCTCGCGTTCGATGAAGGCGTCGAGCTCGGCCAGGTAGGCCACGAGGTCGGCGGGAAGATCGAAGTTCATGGTTCGTCCGCTATGGTTCTTCGGAATACCCGGGTTGGTCGATGGCGAGCTTGGCGGCCGTCGTGGCCTGCAGGTGTGCGAGCAGGCCCGGCGTGGCGAGGTCCATGGCACCCGCGGCGATGCGCTCGCAGAGCAGGCGGTTGGCGGCCTCCAGCTCCGCCGGCGTCCCGGCGCCCAGCAAGGCGCGCAGCCCCTCGGCCTCGCGCGCCTCGGCATGCCTGCCCTGCTCCGCCTCGCGCTGCGCGATGCCCAGCGCATTGGCGGCCACGCGCACCTGGTAGGCCAGCGCGCCTTCGGTGGCCGGCAGCACGCGCTCGCGCAGGAATTGCGCCACGGCCTGCAGCAGCTCGGGTGCGTGCGGCCGGTCCTGCATCAGGCCGCCTCCTCGGCCAGCAGCGCCAGCAGGTCCGATTCGGCTTCGGACGCGCGCCGGCCGATGGCGGCCTTCTCGAGTTCGGGTTCGGAGCCGTCGATCCAGGACTGCACCATGGATTCGCAGACGATGCCCCACTTGAGCGTGCCCAGCATCTCCCACCAGTGCAGCCGCGCCGCGTCGAGCCGGCCGCCGGCCTGCACGTAGCCCGCGCAGAGCGCCTCGCGCGTGCCGAAGCCGCCCACGGGCCGTGCCTTGCCGCCGCCGAAGCGCCAGGAGCGCACGCAGATCCAGCCCAGGTCTTCCATGGGGTCGCCGAGGTGGGCGAGTTCCCAGTCGAGCACGCCGCGCAGCCCGTCCGCGCCGACCATGAGGTTGCCGTTGCGGAAGTCGCCGTGCACGAGCACGGGCCGCGCCACGTCGGCCGGCGCGTGGCGCGCCAGCCATTGCAGCGCGAGCGCGAACACGGGCCGCGCCGTGCCGTGGCTGCGGTGCAGGTCGGCCTGGAAGTCCAGTTCGGCACGCGCGCAGGCCGTGCGCAAAGCCGGCAGCCGGTCCGTGGCCAGGCCATGGATGCGCGCCATGGCGGCGCCGCACTGCTGCGCGAGCACGCGGCGGGCCTCGGCGAAGGCCGGATCGCGCACGATGCGCCGGCCCAGCGTCTCGCCCTCCAGGCGGTCCATCACGAAGCCCTGGCCGGCCCGGTCCCCGGGCCGCAGCACATGGCGCACGGCGGGGGCCGGCACGCCGGCCGCGCGTGCGGCCGTGATCAGCGCCGCTTCGTTCGCCAGGCCCGCGGAACCATGGTTGCGCCCATGCTCCGCGGTGGCCGCGCGGCGCAGGATCAGCGCCTGGCCGGCGACCGTGAAGGCCCAGGTCTGCTGGCTCGCGCCGCCCGAGAGGCGGCGCAGTCCGGCCACCGGGCCGCCGCCCGGCACCAGCCGCGGGGCCAGTGCCTGCAGGACGTCCAGCAGCCCGGCACGCTCATCCGGCACGGCCGAAGCGCGCCTGGATCCTGCGCAGCAGCCCGACCACGCCGCCCGGCATGACGAACATGAAGATGATCAGCACCGCTCCGTAGACGGCCCAGGGCGCGGCCTTGGAGACCTTCTCGGCGAAGGTCGGCACGAACATGATGAAGATGGCGCCGAAGATCGCGCCGTACAGCGTGCCCACGCCGCCGACCACGATGCCCACGAGCAGCGAGATCGACAGGAACAGCGTGAACGAATCCGGCGCGACGAACTGCACCGCGATGGCCGACAGCGCGCCGCCCACGCCCGTGAACGCGGCCGACACGCCGAAGGTCATGGCCTTGTAGTGGCTGTTGTCCACGCCCATGGCCTCGGCCGCCATGGCGTGGTCGCGGATCGCGCGCATGGCGCGGCCGCTGCCGCTCTCCAGCAGGTTGTAGGCGATCACGAACATGACGACCGTCACGACCAGCGAGAACAGGTAGACCCACTGGTCCTCGTTGAGCGGCAGGCCGAACGGCGCGCCCGGCTTCATGAGCACGATGCCCTGCACGCCGCCCGTCCATTGCTCCAGGTGCTTGTACTTGAGCAGCTGCGGCATGGCCACGCCCAGCGCGAAGGTGGCCAGCGCGAGGTACAGGCCCTCGAGCTTGAGCGCGGGCCGGCCGAACAGGTAGCCCACGATCAGGCAGACCACGGCCGCCGAGGGCACCGTGAGGAAGTACGGCATGCTCGCGTGCTCCATCAGGATGCCCGTGGTGTAGGCGCCGATGGCATAGAAGGCGCCGTGGCCCAGCGAGATCTGGCCGTTGTAGCCGGTCAGGATGTTCAGGCCCAGCAGCGCGATCGCGTACGACAGCACCATGGTGGCCTGGAACAGCTGGTAGCCCTTGAGGAAGAAGGTCAGCGCGATGGCCAGCAGCACCAGCAGGCTGACCCAGACCAGGGCTTGCGCGAGCGGCCGGCGCGCGAGGCCCCGGGAGCGATGGGCAAAGCGGAGGAGACTTGCGTGTTCATGGCGTTCAGACCCGCGTGACGATGGTGCGGCCCATGAGGCCGGACGGTTTGACGATCAGCACGCCGACGATCAGCACGAGCGCGACCGAGCAGCTTGAGTTCGGTGCCCACGACGTAGGTGCCGATCAGGTTCTCCAGCACGCCGACGATGAAGCCGCCGAGCACGGCGCCGACCGGGTTGTCGATGCCGCCGATCAGCGCACCCGCGAAGGCGTACAGCAGCACGCCGCTCATCATGTGCGGGTCGAGGAAGACCACGGGCGCGACCATCATGCCGGCCACGGCGCCGATGGCCCCGGCCAGGCCCCAGCCCAGCATCAGCATGCGGCCGACGTTGATGCCGACCAGGCGCGAGGACGCCGGGTTCTGCGCCGCCGCGCGCATGGCCAGGCCCAGCGTCGTGAAGCGGAAGAAGCTGAACAGCAGCGCCACCACGCACAGCGTGACGAAGATCGCGCCGACCTCGTGCGCCGACATCATCGGGCTGGCGAACCAGGCGTCCGACGGGAAGGGGCTCGGGAACTGCTTGATCGTGTAGCCGAACAGCCAGCCCGCCAGGCTGTGGAAGATCACCAGCAGGCCGATGAACACCACCACGACCGACAGCACGGGCTTGTCGTGCATGGGCCGGATCACGGCGAACTCGACCACGGCCGCGAGGATGAAGGACAGCACCACGGTGGCCACGAAGGCGGCCCAGTAGGGCAGGCCGGCCTGCATCAGGCTCCAGGCGATGAAGGTGGAGAACATCGCCATCTCGCCCTGGGCGAAGTTGATGTGGTGCGTGGCCTGGTAGATCATGACCAGGGCCAGCGCCACGCTGGCGTAGATGCCGCCGGTGGCCAGGCCCGCGAGCAGCTGGTGGATGAATGCGTCCATGGTTCCCTCACTCTCCCAGGTAGGCGCGGCGGACCGCGTCGTTGCTGCGGATCTCGGCCGAGGGGCCGGACAGCACGATGCGCCCGGTCTCGATCAGGTAGGCGGTGCTGGCCAGGTCCAGCGCGAGCCTGGCGTTCTGCTCGACCAGCAGGATGGACACGCCCTCCTCCTGGTTGATGCGGCGCATGATGGCGAAGATGTCCTTCACGATCAGCGGCGCCAGGCCGAAGGACGGCTCGTCCAGCAGCAGCAGGCGCGGCTTGCCCATCAGCGCGCGGCCGATGGCCAGCATCTGCTGCTCGCCGCCCGACAGCGTGCCGGCCTGCTGGGCATGCCGCTCCTTCAGGCGCGGGAAGTAGCCGTAGATGCGCTCCATGTCGGCTCGGCAGACGCGGCTGGAGTGGGTCGGGCGTAGGCGCCCAGGCGCAGGTTCTCCTCGGTCGTGAGGCCCAGGAAGGTGCCGCGGCCGTCGGGCACATGGCCGACGCCGGCCTTGGCGATCTGCTCGGTGGCGCGGCCGTCGATGCGCTGGCCCGCCAGCTGGATGCTGCCCTGGGTGCTGACCATCATCTGGCACAGCGCGCGCAGCGTGGTGGTCTTGCCGGCGCCGTTGGCGCCCAGCAGGGCGACCACCTCGCCTTCGGACACGTCCAGGTCGATGCCCTGCAGCACGCGCGTGGGACCGTAGGCGGCGTGCAGGCCGCGGACTTCCAGGAGTTTCGTCATGCCGTTTCGACCTCTTCCTCGCCCAGGTACGCCCGGATCACCTCGGGGTGCGCGCGCACCTGCGCCGGCGTGCCCTCGGCGATCTTCTTGCCGAAGTTCAGCGCGACGACCTTGTCGGAGACGCCCATCACCAGGCTCATGTGGTGCTCCACCAGCAGCACGGTGACCTTGCGCCGGCTGCGGATGTCCAGGATCAGCTCGCCCAGGCTTTCCAGTTCCTCGTGGTTCAGGCCGCAGGCCGGCTCGTCGAGCAGCAGCAGCTGCGGCTCGCAGGCCAGTGCGCGCGCGAGCTCCACGCGCTTTTGCGTGCCGAACGGCAGGTCGGCCACGGTGCGCCCGGCCACCGGGCCCAGTTCGAGGAAGTCGATCAGTTCGCGCGCACGCGCCAGCGCGTCGGCCTCGATGCGGGCCACGCCGGGCAGCCGGAAGGCATTGCGCAGGAAGCCCGCGTGGTGCTTGCTGTGGCAGCCGATCAGCACGTTCTCGAGCACGGTCATGGTGCGGAACAGCGCCAGGTTCTGGAAGGTGCGGCCGATGCCCAGGCCGGCCATCTTGTGGCGCGGCAGGCTGGCCAGCGGATGGCCGTCGAATGCGATGCGGCCGCTGCTGAAGGTGTACAGCCGCGACAGGCAGTTGAACAGCGTGCTCTTGCCGGCGCCGTTGGGGCCGATCAGCCCGCAGATCTGGCCGCGCGCGACGTCGAACGAGACGCCGTCCAGCGCCACGATGCCGCCGAAGCGCACCGTCACGCCCTCGATGTGCAGCAGGGGTTTGTCTCCACGATGGTCTTGTGCCATGCGTCGGTCCTTCGTTCTCGGTTGGGGACGGCGGGCGCTGCTGCGCACCCGCCGGGCGGGGCCGTTCAGAGGCGTTCGATGATGGTCACGTTGGCCATGCCGCCGCCTTCGCACATGGTCTGCAGGCCGTAGCGCTTGCCGTGCGTGCCGAGGGCATGGACCAGCGTGGCCATGAGCTTGGTGCCGGATGCGCCCAGCGGGTGGCCCAGCGCGATGGCGCCGCCGTGCACGTTCAGGCGGGCCGGGTCGGCGCCCGTGGCATGCAGCCAGGCCAGCGGGATCGGTGCGAAGGCTTCGTTGACCTCGAACAGGTCGATGTCGGAGATGGACATGCCGGCCTTCTTCAAGGCGCGCTGCGTGGCCGGGATCGGCGCTTCCAGCATGATGACCGGGTCGTGGCCCATCACGCTCATGTGGTGGATGCGGGCCAGGGGCTGCACGCCCAGGGCCTTGAGGCCGCGCTCGTTGACGACCATCACGCCGCTGGCGCCGTCGCAGATCTGGCTGGCGCTGGCGGCCGTGCAGCGGCCGCCTTCGGCGATCAGCTTGACGGCGGCGATGCTCGCCAGCGTGGCGTCGGCGCGGATGCCCTCGTCGGCCAGGTGCTGCTCGCCGGGCTCGGTGCCGTCGGCCATGCGCACGGCCACGGGCACGATCTCGTCCTTGAAGTAACCCGCCTTGGTGGCGGCGGCGGCACGCTGGTGGCTCGAGAGCGCGTAGGCGTCCAGCTGTTCCTTCGAGAGGTCGTAGTTCACGGCGATCTGCTCGGCGCCCGTGAACTGGCTGAACTGGATGCCCGGGTAGCGCTGCTGGATGCCGGGGCTCATGTAGGTGCCCAGGCCGGCCTTGGCCGCCAGGATGCCGGGCGTGCCCATGGGCACGCGCGTCATGCTTTCCACGCCGGCGGCGATCACCACGTCCATGCTGCCGGACATCACGGCCTGGGCCGCGAAGTGCAGGGCCTGCTGCGAGGAGCCGCACTGGCGGTCGATCGAGGTGCCGGGCACGGACTCGGGCAGGCGGGAGGCCAGCACGGCGTTGCGCGCGATGTTGGTGGACTGCTCGCCGGCCTGGCCCACGCAGCCCAGGATCACGTCTTCCACCAGGGCAGGATCGGCGCCGGTGCGGGCCACCAGCGCGTCCAGCACCTGGGCCGCCAGGTCGGCGGGGTGCCAGCCGGCCAGCCGGCCGTTGCGGCGGCCGCCGGCGGTGCGGGCGGCGGCGACGATGAATGCTTCTGCCATGGGAAAGGTCTCCTTCGGGATCGGGTCTGGCCGGGATGTTCGCGGCGGCACCTCAGCGGGGCGTCGTCGGAACGGACGATTTTCCGAACGCGGGCGCGGGGCCGAGCACGCCGGCCTCGCGCCAGGCATTTTGCTGCGCCGCGCCATGGCCCAGTTCGGCCAGCACGTCGGCCGCGTGCTGGCCCAGGTGCGGCGCCGGGCCGGGCCTGGCGGCCGGCGTGCCGTTGAAGCGCGCGGGCGAGCGCGGCAGCCGCACGCGGCCGAGTTCGCCGTGGTCCACCTCGACCAGGGTGCCGTTGTGCCGCACCTGCGGGTCGGCCAGCACCTCGTGGCGCTCGTTCACGCGGCCCACGGGGCAGCTCTGCGCGCGCATGCGCGCCAGCAGGGTGGCGGTGTCGATGGCGGCCGCCTGCGGGTCGAGTTCCTCGCGCAGCGCGGCCGCATGGCGGAAGCGCCCGTCCACGCTCGCGAAGCGCGGGTCCTTGGCCAACTCGGGCCGGCCGAAGCCCGCGCACAGCGCGGCGAACTCGACGGGCTGCGGGCCCGAGGCCACGGCGTAGCCGTCGGACGTCTTCCAGGGCTTCTGGCTCACGCCGAACTCGGGCGAGGCCGGCGGCGCGTCGTCGAGCCAGACGTGGTTGTACATGGCGTCCGGCCACTGGAAGGAGACGGCCGCGTCCAGCATGGCCAGCTCCACCCACTGGCCGCGGCCCGTGCGCTCGCGCGCCAGCAGCGCCGCGCAGATGGCCTGGGCGGCCGTCAGCGCGGTGAGCTTGTCGCACAGCGCGGCGGCCAGCACCTGCGGCTCGCCGCTGATCTGGTTGCGGTGCGAGGCGCTGATGCCCGAGACGGCCTGGATCACGGCGTCGTAGGCGCGCTCGCCGGCGTTCGGGCCGGTCTGGCCGAAGCCGCTGATCGACAGGTAGACCAGGCGCGGGTTCAGCGCCAGCAGGGCCTCGTGGCCCAGGCCCAGGCGGTCCATGGCGCCGGGGCGGAAGTTCTCGATGAGCACGTCGGCGCGCTGCGCGAGCTCGCGCACGATCTGCTGCGCGGCCGGCTGCTTCAAGTCCAGCACCAGCGAGCGCTTGCCGCGGTTGGCGGCCAGGAACATGGCCGAGATGTCGGCCTTGCGCGGGCCGATGCGGCGCGCGGTGTCGCCGTCCGGCGATTCGATCTTGACCACGTCGGCGCCCTGGTCGGCCAGCATGCCGGCCGCGATGGGGCCGGACAGCACGGCCGACAGATCCAGAACGCGAATGCCCTCCAGGGGTCCTGCCATCGTCGTCTCCTTTGCGTTTTCACCCGCCGCCACGGCGCATCGAGGCCCCGGGCCCGTCTCCGGGTGGACCGGTGCGCGCCGGCGGTGGCCCGCACTATCGCGCTGGCGACAGGCAGCGGCCATGGCCGATTCGACCAAAGCCATTGGCTGGAACGACCAGGGCCGGTCAGGGGAAACCCGGTGTCGCGCGGGTACCGCGCTCGTCGGATCGGACGATGCCGGCCCGGCCGGACCGGGGCAGCATGCGGCCTCCACCAACACGGGAGACAAGAATGAAGAACAGGACCACCACGCTCCTGGCCATGGCGGCGTGCGGCGCGATGGCGCTCTGGGCCGGCGGCGCGGCCGCACAGGCCAGGCCGCAGCCCGTCAAGATCGGCGTGCTGACCGACCTGACCTCGATCTACGCGGCCATCGGCGGCAAGGGCCTGGTCGACGCCACGCGCATGGCCATCGAGGACTTCGGCGGCAGCGTGCTGGGCGCGCCGATCGAGATGGTCTTCGCCGACACGCAAAACAAGGCCGATGTGGCGGCCTCCAAGGCGCGCGAATGGTTCGACACCCAGGGCGTGGACATGGTCACCGACCTGCCTTCCTCCGGCCTGGCGCTGGCCGTCAGCAAGCTCGGCGAGGAGAAGAAGAAGATCGTGATCGTGACCAGCGCGGCCACCTCGGAGCTGACCGGCAAGAGCTGCACGCCCTACACGGTCCATTGGACCTACGACACCTATGCGCTGGCGCGCAGCACGGGCGCGGCGGCCGTGAAGGCCGGCGGCGACAGCTGGTTCTTCCTGTCGGCCGACTACGCCTTCGGCCAGGCCATGGAGAAGGACACCACCGACGTGATCCACGAGATGGGCGGCAAGGTGCTGGGCAGCGCCAAGCACCCGCTGGGCGCCTCGGACTTCGCCTCCTTCCTGCTGCAGGCGCAAAGCTCCAAGGCCAAGATCATCGGCCTGGCCAACGGCGGCGGCGACACCATCAACTCGATCAAGGCCGCGAGCCAGTTCGGCATCGTGCAGGGCGGCCAGAAGATCGCGGCGCTGCTGGCCTTCCTGACCGACGTGAAGGCCATCGGCCTGCGCCAGGCCCAGGGCCTGCTGCTGACCGAAGCCTTCTACTGGGACCAGGACGACAAGACGCGCGCCTGGTCGCAGCGCTTCTACAAGCGCAACGGCGTGATGCCCACCATGACCCAGGCCGGCACCTACGGCGCCGTGACGCACTACCTGAACGCAGTGAAGGCCGCCGGCACGCGCGACGCCGACAAGGTCATGGCCCAGATGCGCGCCACGCCCATCAACGACTTCATGACCGTGGATGGCAAACTGCGCGTGGACGGCCGCGTGGTGCGCGACATGCACCTGTACCAGGTCAAGACGCCGGCCGAGTCCAAGGGCGAGTGGGATCTGTACAAGGTGGTCGGCACCACGCCGGGCGCCACCGCCTTCCGCCCTCTTTCCCAAAGCGAATGCCGTCTGGCGAAAGGACATTGACATGATCAGCTACGACCTCACCGCGTTCGGCGCGCCGCTGGCGCGCAACGAGCAGCCCACGCCCACGCCCAAGGGCGGCGAAGTGCTGGTGCGCGTGCTGGCCGCCGGCGTGTGCCACAGCGACATCCACATCCGCCACGGCTACTACGACATGGGCAACGGCAAGCGCCTGAACATGGGCGAGCGCGGCGCCGTGCTGCCGCTGACCATGGGCCACGAGACGGCCGGCGAGATCGTCGCGGCCGGCCCCGACGCCAAGGACGCCAAGGTCGGCCAGCGCGTGGTGGTCTACCCCTGGCTGGGCTGCGGCCAGTGCAAGGTCTGCGCGCGCGGCCAGGAGAACCTGTGCATGAAGGGCCGCTCGCTGGGCGTCTTCGCGCCGGGCGGCTACGCCGACCACATCCTCGTGCCGCATGCGCGCTACCTCGTCGACATCGGCGACATGGCGCCCGAACAGGCCGCGCCCTGCGCCTGCTCGGGCCTGACCATGTACAGCGCCATCGGCAAGATCGATCCGGCCGTGCTCAAGGACGAGCACGTGGTGGTGTTCGGCGCGGGCGGCCTGGGCCTCATGGCCGTGGGGCTGCTCAAGGCCCTGGGCAACCCGGGCGCCATCGTGGTCGAGCCCGACGCCGCCAAGCGCGCCGCCGCGCTCAAGGCCGGGGCCGCGCACGCCATCGACAGCGCTGCGCCCGACGTGGCCGAGCAGGCCAGGGCGGCTGCCGGCGGCGCCGTCTGGGCCGCGCTGGACTGCGTGGGCACCGAGCAGACCGTGGGCACCGGCATCGCCATGCTGACCAAGGGCGGCCAGTTCGTGCAGGTGGGCCTGTTCGGCGGCAAGGTGGAAATCTCCACGCCCTCCATGCCCATGCGCGCCGTGAGCTACGAGGGCTCCTACGTGGGCAACCTGGGCCAGCTGCGTTCGCTGATCGACCTGGCCAGGGCCGGCAAGCTCGTGCCGCTGCCCATCGATGCGCGGCCGCTGGACCAGGCCGAGGCGGCGCTGCAGGACCTGGAGGCTGGCAAGGTCGTCGGCCGCGTCATGTTGAAACCCCACTGAAGCACCCATGGACATCCAACGCACGGTCTTCCGCGAAGACCATGAACAGTTCCGCACCACGGTCCAGCGCTTTCTGGACCGCGAATGCGTGCCCCACATGGCGGCCTGGAACGCGGCCGGCGCCATCGACCGCGCGGTCTGGACCAAGGCCGGCCGCGAGGGCCTGCTCTGCCCCATGCTGCCGACCGAGTACGGCGGCGGCGGTGGCGACTTCGGCCACTCCGCCATCGTGGCCGAGGAAATGGCCGCGCGCGGCCTCACGGGCATCAACTTCGGCCTGCACTCCGACATCATCGTGCCCTACCTGCACCGGCTGGGCACGCCGGCGCAGAAGGACGCATGGCTGCCGCGCTGCGCGGCCGGCGAGACCATCACGGCCATCGCGATGACCGAGCCCGGCACGGGCAGCGACCTCAAGGGCATCCGCACCACGGCGCGGCGCGAGGGCGACGAGTACGTCATCAACGGCGCCAAGACCTTCATCAGCAACGGCCTGCTGTCCGACCTCGTGGTGGTCGTGGCCAAGACCGACCCGCAGGCCACGGGCTCCAAGGCCATGAGCCTGGTCCTCGTGGAGACCGACCGGCCGGGCTTTCGGCGCGGCCGCAAGCTCGACAAGGTGGGCCAGCATGCGGCCGACACGGCCGAGCTGTTCTTCGACGACGTGCGCGTGCCCGCGAGCAACCTGCTCGGCGAGCCTGGCAGGGGCATGTACGCGCTCATGCACGAGCTGCCGCAGGAGCGCTTCCTGATCGCGCTGGGCGCGGCCCGCGCGCTGGAGGCCTGCCTGGCCCACACCCTGGCCTACGTGAAGGAGCGCCAGGCCTTCGGCCACAGCGTCTGGGACTTCCAGAATACGCGCTTCAAGCTCGCGGACATCAAGGCCCAGTCGATCGCCGTGCGCACCATGGTCGACCACTACCTGGGCGAGCACATGCGCCGGCGCATCACGCTCGAGGAAGCCGCCATCGCCAAGCTGTTCGCCACCGAGACCCTGGGCAGCGCGCTGGACACCATGGTGCAGTTGCACGGCGGCTACGGCTACATGCTGGAGTACCCGGTGGCGCGGGCCTTCGTGGACATGCGGGTCAACCGGATCTACGGGGGGACGAGCGAGGTGCAGCGGGATCTGATCGCGCGCAAGCTGTGATGGCCCGGGGCGCGGACTGAAGCCGGCACCCGCGCGTTCCTCGACAGCAACGTCGTGCTGTACCGGCTGTTCCGCAACCCGTTCTTCGGTTGAAAGGCGCCCGCCCCCGCCGCGCCTTCAGGCCACGGCGCGCCGGTGGTCCTTCCAGTGCGGCTCGCGCAGCTTGTACTTCATCACCTTGCCCGCCCCGCTGATCGGCAGCGCCGTCACGAACTCCACGCTGCGCGGGCACTTGTAGCCGGCGATCAGCGCCTTGCAGTGGGCCTGGATGTCCTCGGCCCCGGCCTCGGCACCCGGCCGCAGCACCAGCACGGCGTGCACGGCCTCGCCCCACTGCGCATGCGGCACGCCGATCACGGCCGCCGCGGCCACGGCGGGGTGCCGCGCGAGCGCGGCCTCGACCTCGCCGCAGTAGACGTTCTCGCCACCGGAGACCACCATGTCCTTGAAGCGGTCGACGATGAAGACGAAGCCGTCCTCGTCCATGCGCGCGGCGTCGCCCGTGAACATCCAGCCGTCGCGCAGCGCCTGGGCCGTGGCCTCGGGCAGGTTCCAGTAGCCCGACATCGCGCAGGGGCTGCGCACCGCGATCTCGCCAACCTGGCCGCGCGGCACCTCGCGGCCCTCGGCATCGACGATGCGCAGGTCCACGCCGTTCAGCGCGCGGCCGGCCGAGGGCAGCTTGCCGAGCTTGCGGCCTTCTGCGGAGTGGTACTCCGCGGTCAGGTAGGTCACGCCGGCGGCGAGTTCGGTCATGCCGTAGCCCTGCACGAAGTCGGCCTGCGGGAACAGCGCGAAGGCGCGCGCGAGCAGGGCCTCGGAGATCGGCGAGGCGCCGTAGCCGACCACGCGCACGCTGGACAGGTCGGCCTCGCGCGCGGCCGGGTCGTCGAGCAGGAACTGCAGCATGACGGGGATCATCATGAGGTTGGTGATGCGCTCGTCCTGCACGGCACGGACCACGCCGGCCGGCGTGAAGCCCGGCAGGAACACCTGGCGCGTGCCCACCACGAGCCCGCGCATGAGCGCCGACAGGCCGGCGAGGTGGAACAGCGGCGCGCTGTGCAGCAGCACCGCGTCGCCCGCCAGCGGCGAGGCCACGAGCGAGAGCACCGAGTTGGCGGCCAGCGCCTCCTGGCTCAGCATCACGCCCTTGGGCCGGCCCGTGGTGCCGCCCGTGTAGAACACGCCGGCCAGGTCGTCGCCGCTGCGCAGCGCGTCCTCCACGGGGCTGGCCGCGGCGATCAAGCGCTCGGTGTCCAGGAAGCCGGCCGGCGCGGGCTTCCCGCCCACGTGGAACAAGGTCTCGAGGCAGGGCGCCTGGGCCCGCAGTTCGGGGACCATGGGCACGAAGCTGTCGTCCACGAACAGCATGGCGGTCCCGCAGTCCTGCAGCGAGAAGGCGATCTCGGCCGCGCTCCAGCGCGTGTTGACGGGATTGACCACGCCGCCGGCCCACCAGACGGCCAGGTAGAACTCCAGCGTGCGGTCGGAGTTCAGCGCGAGCATGCCCACGCGGTCGCCCGCGCGCATGCCCTGGGCCTGCAGCACGCCGGCCAGCCGGGCCACGCGGCCATGCAGTTCGCGGTAGGTCTGGCGGCGGCCCTGGCAGACGGTGGCCACGCGGTCGGGGTATTGCTGCACGGCACGGTGCAGCGATTGGGTCTGGCGCATGCGCATCATGGGTTCCTGGAAATGGCGTTGCCCGCCCGGTCTGGGCGCAGCGCAATCTAGGCACTGCGGTCCGGCGCGCCCATCGTCCGAAACGATGATTTCCGCGCGGCGGGCACCTGCGGGACAGCGCCGAGCCGCCATTGCCGCTACAACACCGGCAAGGAGACGAGCCCGCCATGATCGACCTGCACTACTGGCCGACGCCCAACGGCTGGAAGATCAGCATCCTGCTGGAGGAATGCGGCCTGCCCTACCGCGTGCTGCCGGTGGACATCGCCGCGGGCGCGCAGTTCGCGCCCGCGTTCCTGGCCATCAGCCCGAACAACCGCATCCCGGCCATCGTCGACCATGCGCCGCTGGGTGGCGGCGCGCCGCTGGCGCTGTTCGAGAGCGGCGCCATCCTGCAGTACCTGGCGGAGAAGGCGGGCCGGCTGCTGCCCGCCGCCGCGGCCGAACGCTACCGCGTGCTGCAGTGGGTCTGCTGGCAGGTCGGCGGCCTGGGGCCCATGGCCGGGCAGAACGGCCATTTCCTGCTCTACGCGGCACAGAAGATCCCCTACGCCATCGACCGCTACGGCGCCGAGGTACGCCGCCTGTACGGCGTGCTGGACCGCCAGCTCGCGTCCACGGGCGCGTACATCGCGGGCGACTACTCCATCGCCGACATCGCCAGCTTCCCCTGGGCCATGACGCACAAGGCCCAGCAGATCCTGCTGGACGACTTCCCGCACGTGAAGCGCTGGTACGCCGACGTGCGCGCGCGGCCGCAGGTGCAGGCCGGCCTCGCCGTCGGCAGGGAACTGGGCCGGCCCGGCAAGACCATGAACGACGCGGCCCGCCGCAACCTCTTCCGCGGTCACCGCCGCGGCCAACAAGGAATGACATGCCCGACATCGAATTCTTCTTCGACATCTCCAGCCCCTGGACCTACCTGGCCTTCACCAACATCCAGCCCATGGCGGCCGAACTCGGCGCCACGATCCGCTGGCGGCCCTTCATGGTCGGCGGCGTGTTCAACACCGTGAACCCCACGGTCTACGAATCGCGCCGCACGCCGGTGCCGGCCAAGCAGGCCTACCTGGGCAAGAGCCTGGCGGACTGGGCGCGCTGGACCGGCGTGCAGGTGAAGTTCCCGCCCACGGTGTTCCCGGTCAACAGCGTCAAGCTCATGCGCGGCTGCCTGGTGCTGGACGGCAGCGGCCAGCTGCCGGCCTTCGCCCAGGCGGGCTTCGAGGCCTATTGGCGCGACGACCTGGACATCGCGCAGGACGCCGTGGTGCGCGAGGTCTGCGCGCGCGCCGGCGTCGATGCCGACAGGCTGCTGGCCGCCATCGGCGCGCAGGACATCAAGGACCGGCTGCGCGCCAACACCGAGGAACTGATCGCGCGCGGCGGCTTCGGCACCCCCACCATCTTTCTGGGAGACGACATGTACTTCGGCAACGACCACCTGCCGCTCGTGCGGGCCGCACTGGAGCGCGCACGATGAGCACCGGCACCGACCTGCTGCAGCTGTCCCGGCCCGCGCCCGGCGTGGCCTGCCTCACGCTGAACCGGCCCCAGGCCATGAACGCGCTCTCGCTCGCGCTGCGCCAGGCCATCGCCGAGAACGTGGACCGCCTGGCGGCCGACCCCGAGGTCCGCGTGCTGGTGCTGACCGGCGCGGGCCGCGCCTTCTGCGCCGGCCTGGACCTGCGCGAGATCGACGGCAACGCGCTCGGCAACGCCAAGGCCGACCCGGTGCTCGCGCTGCAGCGCTTCCCGCGGCCCATCATCGGCGCCGTCAACGGCGCGGCCGTCACGGGCGGGCTGGAGCTCGCGCTGGCCTGCGACGTGCTGATCGCCTCGACCCAGGCGCGCTTCGCCGACACCCACGCGCGCGTGGGCGTGGTGCCGGGCTGGGGCCTGTCGCAGAAGCTGCCGCGGCTGATCGGCATCGGCCGCGCCAAGGAGATGTCGTTCAGCGGCAACTTCGTCGACGCCGAGCAGGCCGAGCGCTGGGGCCTGGTCAACCGTGTGGTCGCGCCCGAGGAACTGCTGCCGCAGGCCTTCGCGCTGGCCGCCGACATGGCCAGTGCGCTGCCCGAGGTGGTGCAAATCTACAAGCAGCTCATCGACGGCGGCTACGCCGGCAGCCTGGCCGACGGCCTGGTCGAGGAGAAGGCCGCCTCGCGCCGCTGGGCCCAGTCGCTGGACACCGCCCAGCTGCGCGCCCGGCGCGAAGAGGTCCAGGCCCGGGGCCGCACCCAGGCGGGGTAAACCCCGACTCGTCGCTTCGGACGATGACGGCGCCGCGCGGCGCCGCTAGTCTGCGGAACTTCGCAACGCACAGAACCACCACCATGTCCGACGCATACATCATCGACACCTGCCGCACGCCGCGCGGCATCGGCAAGGTCGGCAAGGGCGCCCTTGCCGACCAGCATCCCCAGCACCTGGCCGCCACGGTGCTCAAGGCCATCGCCGAGCGCAACCAGCTCGATACGGCCGAGGTGGACGACGTGATCTGGGGCACCTCGACCCAGCGCGGCAAGCAGGGCAACGACATGGCCCGCATGGCGCTGCTGGACGCCGGCTACAGCCACCTGGCCAGCGGCGTGACGCTGGACCGCTTCTGCGGCTCGGGCATCACCTCGGTGAACCTGGCGGCCGCCACCGTGGCCGCGGGCTTCGAGGACCTCGTCATCGCGGGCGGCTGCGAGATGATGAGCTACACCGCCACGCTTGCCGACCCCGCCAACCCCAACATGATGGACGCCGGCAACCTGCGCCTGCGCCGCAACGTGCCGCAATCGCACCAGGGCGTCTGCGCCGACGCCATCGCCACGCTCGAAGGCATCCCGCGCAGCGCGCTGGACGAACTGGCCCTGCTGAGCCAGCAGCGCGCCGCCGCCGCCATCGAGGGCGGCCACTTCAAGCGCAGCCTGGTGCCGGTCTACCGCGAGGACGGCAGCCTGGCGCTGGACCGCGAGGAGTTCCCGCGCCCGCAGACCACGCTGGAGGGCTTGGCCTCGCTCAAGCCCGCCTTCGAGGTCATGGCCGAACGCCCCATCGACGAGCAGGGCAACACCTACGCCGGCCTGATCCGCCAGGTCTTCCCGGACCTCCGGATCAACTACGTGCACCACGCCGGCAACAGCTCGGGCGTGGTAGACGGCGCCGGCGCGCTGCTGCTGGCCTCGGGCGCCTACGTCAAGAAGCGCGGCCTGAAGCCCCGCGCGCGCGTCGTCGCCATGGCCAACGTGGGCGACAGCGCCACGCTGATGCTCAACGCCCCGGTGCCGGCCGCGCGCAAGGTGCTGGCCAAGGCCGGCCTCACGGTGGACGACATCGACCTGTGGGAGATCAACGAGGCCTTCGCCGTCGTGGCCGAGAAGTTCATCCGCGACCTGAAGCTCGACCGCGCCAAGGTCAACGTGAACGGCGGCGCGATGGCGCTGGGCCACCCGATCGGCGCCACCGGCTCGCTGCTGATCGGCACCGTGCTCGACGAGCTGGAGCGGCGCGACCTCAAGCGCGGGCTGGTCACGATGTGCGCCGCCGGCGGCATGGCCCCGGCGATCATCATCGAGCGCGTCTCGACCGCGCCGCGGGGCCGCCGCGCGCCAGGCGGTGCAGGGCGGGCAACGCCTGTCCCTCGGACGACGCGCCCCCCGCGACGGCCCGCCTAAGATGGCACGCGCGGCACCCCGTGCACCGCGACAAGGAGACAGGCCCATGGCCACCGACCAGAGCCAGACGCAGGACAGCGCGCACTTCGACTTCCTGGTGATCGGCGCCGGCATCTCCGGCATCGGCGCCGCCTGCCACCTGCGCAAGCGCTGGCCCGGCCGCCGCTTCGCCGTGCTCGAGGCCATGGACGGCTTCGGCGGCACCTGGTGGACGCACCGCTACCCCGGGGCCCGCTCCGACAGCGACCTCTACACCTACGGCTACGCCTTCAAGCCCTGGCCCGGCAGCGCCATCGCCACGGCCGACGAGATCCGCCGCTACCTGGACGAGACCATCGAGGAGAACGGCCTGGCGCCGCACATCCGCTACGGCCACCGCGTGCTGTCGGCCGACTGGTCGTCGCAGCAGCAGCGCTGGACGCTGCGCATCGCGCGCAAGGACCACGGCGAGGTGCTGGTGCTGACCGCCGGCTTCCTCTGGATGTGCGCCGGCTACTACGACCACGGCCGGCCCTACACGCCCTCCTGGCCGGGGCTGGAGCGCTTCGAGGGCCGCGTGGTGCACCCGCAGCACTGGCCGCAGGACCTGGACTGCACGGGCCTGCGCGTGGTGGTGGTCGGCTCGGGCGCCACCGCCGCCACGCTGATCCCGGCGCTGGCCGGCCAGGCGGCGCACGTGACCATGCTGCAGCGCTCGCCGACCTTCTTCTCGGCCCTGCCGCGCGCCCATCCGCTGGAGGCGCCGCTGCGCGCGCTGGACCTGCCGGCCGAGTGGACGCACGAGATCCTGCGCCGCGCCCACATCGCGCGCAACAGCGAGGTGGTGCGCATGTCCTTCGAGCGGCCGGAGGACCTGCGCGCCTACCTGATCGAGCAGGCGCGCAGCCAGCTGCCCGAGGGCTTCGACGTGGACCGGCACTTCAACCCGCGCTACCGCCCCTGGCAGCAGCGCGTGGCCGTGGTGCCCGACGGCGACCTGTTCGCCGCCATCCGCGGCGGCAGGGCCTCGGTGGTCACCGACGGCATCGAGGGCTTCGACGCCGGCGGCATCCGGCTCGCCAGCGGCGCGCACCTGCCGGCCGACGTGGTCGTCACCGCCACGGGCTTCGACCTGCAGGTGCTGGGCGGCGTGCCGTTCGGCGTCGACGGCGCGCCGGTCGACTTCACCGGCCGCGTGACCTGGCGCGGCATCATGCTCGAAGACCTGCCCAACCTGGCCTATGTGATGGGCTACTTCCGCTCCAGCTGGACGCTGCGGCTGGACCTGGTCTGCGACCTCGTGTGCCGCGTGATCGAGCACATGCAGGCCCAGGGCCATGCGGTGGTCGCGCCCCGGCTGCGCCCCGAGGACGCCGGCATGCCGCGCCTGCCCTGGATGGACCCCGAGAACTTCAACGCGGGCTACATCCTGCGCGCCCAGCACCGCATGTTCCGCCAGGGCGACCGCGACCCCTGGCGCCACAACCTCGAGTACCACGCCGAGCGCAGTGTGCTGCCGGCCGTGCGGCCGGACGAAAGCGCCCTGGCCTACCGTTGACCCCCGATCCGTCCCAGGAGACCCGACCCATGCCCCTCGATCCCCACCTCGCCGGCGTGCTGCAGATGATGGCCGCCGCGGGCAGGAAGCCCACCGCCGAAGGCACGCCCGTCGAGGGCCGCGCCGGCTACCTCGCATTGACGGTGGGCACGCGCAAGCCGCACGAGGTCGTGCCCGTGGCCAGCGTGCAGGACGGCACGGTCGACGGCGCCGCCGGGCCGCTGAAGGCGCGCATCTACCGACCCGAGGGCGCGGGCCCCTTCCCCACCGTGGCCTACTTCCATGGCGGCGGCTGGGTCATCGGCGACCTGGACACGCACGACAACATGTGCCGCGACCTGTGCCGCGGCGCCCAGGCCGTGGTGGTGGCGGTGGACTACCGGCTCGCGCCCGAGCATCCGTTCCCGGCCGCGGTCGAGGACGCCGTGGCCGCGGCGCGCTGGGTCGTCGCGCACGCGGCCGAACTCGGCGGCAACGCCACCGTGGGCGTGGCCGGCGACAGCGCGGGCGGCAACCTCTCGGCCGTGGTCGCGCAGCAGCTGCGCGATGCCGGCACCGCGCTGGCCGCGCAGTTCCTGATCTACCCCGCCGTGGACCATGCCCAGGCCGACTACGCCAGCCTGGCGCAGAACGCCAAGGGCTACTTCCTCGAGACCACCACCATGGCCTGGTTCCACGGGCACTACGCCGGCGCCGCCGCCGACCCGCTGGACCCGCGCCTGGCGCCGCTGCGCCACCGCGACCTCGCGCGGCTGCCGCCGGCCGTGGTCGTGACGGCCGAGTTCGACCCGCTGCGCGACAGCGGCCTGGCCTACGCCGAGGCGCTGCGGGCCGCGGGCAACCCGGTCGACTACCTGGCTGGGCCCGGCATGGTGCACGGCTTCTTCGACATGGGGCGCTGGTCGCCCGCTGCGCAGGCCATCGTGCAGCACAGCATCGGGCGCTTCGGCGAGGTGTTGCGCGGCGGGTGATGCCACGCGCGCCCTGCACGCCAGCGTCGGCGCGGCGCACCGACGACGCCCACCGCGGCCCCGCCGGACAAGGGCACCTTCTCCCTTCGCCTCCCCGCACGATCCGACGAGCGGGGCGCCGCCGCTGCCCGGCGGAGTGCATGACGGGCGTTGCGCGCCCAAGAATCGATGGCAGCGATGCCGGGCGCGCCGCTCCGACGGCCCGGCATGCCTTGACCATCGATCCCATGGCGACTTCCACGTCCGCTGCCCTCCGCCAGTTCGCATCGTCGGCCTGTGCTGCCGCGCTGTGCCTGCTGGCCAGCGCGGCCCACGCGGGCCCCACGCTGGACGGCGTGCGCGCACGCGATGCGGTGCGCTGCGGCACCAGTTCGGGAATTCTCGGCTTCTCGGCGTTGAATTCCGCATCCGGCAGATGGGAGGGTCTGGATGTGGACGTCTGCCGGGCCGTGGCCGCCGCCGTGCTGGGCAGCGGCGACAAGGTCGAGTTCGTGCCGCTCCGCCTGGAGGAGCGCATCCCGATGCTGAGCGCGGGGCGCATCGACATCCTGTCGTACAACACCGCCTTCACCATGGCACGCGACGCCACCATGGGAATCAAGGCCACGGTCGTGACCTACTACGACGGCCAGGGCTTCCTGGTGCCGGTCGCCAGCAAGATCCGCAGCACGCGGCAACTCGTGAACCGGCGGATCTGCGTCACGACCACCGGCAGTTCGGAGCAGACGCTGGCCGAATACGTCGCCGCCAACAGAACGGGCATGACGGTGCTCAAGTTCGCGCGTTTCGGCGACGCGGCCGACGCCTACCTGGCGGGCCTCTGCACGGCCCTGTCGGCCGATGCCACCAGCCTCGCGCTGGTGCGCCGCGTCAGAACGGCCGCAACGCAAGGCCACGCCATCTTGCCCGAACTCATTTCCAAGGAACCCCTCGGCCCCTTGATCCGCCGCGGCGACGATGCCTGGGATTCGATCGTCAAATGGGTCGTCCGCGGCCTGATCGCGGCCGAGGAGCACGGGGTGACGCAGGCCAACGCGCAGCAGCAGGCGGACTCCAGCACCAACTCCGAGGTGCGGCGCATGCTGGGCCAGTCCGCAGACACCGGCAAGCTGATCGGCCTGGACCGGGCGTGGCTGCTGCGCGCGATCCAGGCCACCGGCAACTACGGCGAGATATTCGCACGCAACGTCGGCCCGGACTCTGCGCTGGGCCTGCCCCGCGGGCTCAACGCGCAGTGGCTCCACGGCGGCCTGCAGTACGCACTGCCGATCCGCTGACGGCGGCGCGCCATGCCCGTTCCCGTCAGCGCGGCGCCATGCGGATGGCGCCGTCCAGGCGCACGCATTCGCCGTTGAAGTAGCCGTTGGTGATCATGGTCTCGGCCAGCTGGGCGTACTCGTCGGGGTTGCCCAGGCGCTTGGGGAAGGGCACGGAGGCGGCCAGCGCGGCCTTCACGTTCTCGGGCGCGCCCTGCAGCAGCGGGGTGTTGAAGATGCCCGGCAGGATGGTGTTCACGCGGATGCCCTCGGCCATGAGGTCGCGCGCGATCGGCAGCGTCATGCCCACGATGCCGCCCTTGCTGGCCGAGTAGCTGGCCTGGCCCATCTGGCCGTCCACGGCCGCGACCGAGGCGGTGTTGACGATGGCGCCGCGCTCGGCCGAGTTGTCGGCGTCCTGCAGCGGCTCCAGCGTCAGCATGCCGGCCGCGCTCTTGGCGATGCAGCGGAAGGTCCCGACCAGGTTGACCTGGATCACGCGGTCGAAGTTGGCCAGCGGGAAGTGCTTGATGTCGCCCGTGGTCTTGTCGCGGCTGGCGGTCTTGACCGCGCCGCCGATGCCGGCGCAGTTCACGAGGATGCGCTCCTGGCCGTGCGCGGCGCGGGCCTTGGCGAAGGCCGCGTCGACCATCTCCTCGCTGGTGATGTCGACCTTGCAGAACACGCCGCCGATCTCCTTGGCCACGGCCTCGCCTTTTTCTTCGTTGAAGTCGAACAGCGCGACCTTGACGCCGGACTTGGCCAGGCGGCGCGCGGTGGCCGCGCCCAGGCCCGATGCGCCTCCGGTGACGACGGCGGCGATGCTGGAATTCAGTTGCATGGAATCTCTCCTGTCGAAGTTGTGTGTGGTTCGGGAATCAGAGGCCGTGGTAGCGGGCGCCTTCGGCCGCCATGGCGCGCATGCGCGCCGTCGGAGCGTACTGCGGACCGAAGGCCGCGTACTTCCCGCACAGCGCGACCACCTGGGGCAGGCCCAGCCAGTCGGCGTACTGCAGCGGGCCGCCGGCATAGGCCGGAAAGCCGACGCCCAGCAGCATGGCGGTGTCGAGTTCGGCGGGCGTGGCGACCACGCCCTCCTCCAGCGCGTGCGCGGCTTCCACGAGCATGGGCAGCATCATGCGCTCGACGATCTCGGTGTCCGTGAAGCTGCGCGCGCCGCCGCTCTGCAGCGCGGCCACGAGTGCGCGCGCCGCCGGCGAGGAGGTCTTGCGCGGCTTGCCGGCCGGGTCGGCCTGGTAGTCGTAGAAGCCGCCGCCGGTCTTCTGGCCGAAGCGGCCCGCGGCGACGAGCGCATGGATCGCGTTGCGTTCGACGGGTCGGATGCGCTCGGGGTAGCCGGCCGCGATCACGTCGAACACATGCCTGCCCACGTCCATGCCGACCACGTCCTGCAGGTAGGCCGGGCCCATGGGCCAGCCGAAGGCTTCCATGGCGCGGTCGACCTGCTCGAAGTCGGCACCGTCGGCGACCAGCTGCACGAAGGCGTTCACGTAGGGCGTCAGGATGCGGTTGACCAGGAAGCCCGGGCCGTCCTGCACGACGATGGGCACCTTGCCCATGGCGGCCGCATAGGCCACGGCCGTGGACACGCTCTGCGCCGAGGTGCGCGGGCCGCGGATCACCTCGACCAGCGGCATCACGGGCACCGGGTTGAAGAAGTGCATGCCGACGAAGTTCTCGGGCCGCGCGAGCGGCTGGGCGATGTCGTCGATGCGCAGGCTGGAGGTGTTGGAGGCGATCACCGTGCCGGGCCCGACGCGGCCTTCCAGCGCAGTCAGCACGCGGCGCTTGACGTCCAGGTTCTCGACGATGGCCTCGATCACGCAGTCGAGCGCCTCGAAACCGGCCTCGTCGAGTTGCGCCGTGATCGCGGCGCGCACGGCCTGCGCCTTCTCGGGCCCGAGGCGGCCGCTCCTGACCTGGCGGGCCAGCTGCTTGTCGGCCTCGGCCAGGCCCAGGTCCAGCGCGGGCTGGGCGATGTCCTTCATGCGCACGGGCACGCCGCGCAGCGCGCTCGTGAACGCGATGCCGCCGCCCATGGTGCCGGCGCCCAGCACGGCCGCGCGCGCCACGGGCCGGCCTTCGCGCGCATGGCGCTTGTGCAGCTTCTTGACGGCCTGGTCGTTCAGGAAGGCGCGCACCAGCGAGGCCGCGGCCTGGGTCTTGGCGACGCGGCCGAAGGCGGCCGATTCGAGGTCGATCGCGCGGTCGCGGCCCAGGCTCGCGCCCTCGGCCATCGTCTCCAGCGCGATCTGCGCGGCGGGCTGGTGCGGCGCGCCGCGGCGCGCCGTCTCGAGCGCCCTGGCCAGTTCGGCCGCCACGGCATCGGCGCCCAGCGGCAGCGCCGCGCGCTTGCGCTCCTGGCGCGCGGCCCAGTCGACCTCGCCGCGCACGGCGGACTGCAGCAGCGCCAGCGCGCGCCCGCGCAGCGCCGCGGGCGCGGCCACCTCGTCGACCACGCCGGCGGCCAGCGCCTGCGCGGCCTTGGCCGGCTTGCCGCCGGCCACCCAGTCGAAGGCCGTGGCCAGGCCGGCCACGCGCACCAGGCGCACGGTGCCGCCGAAGCCCGGGAACAGCCCCAGCTTGACCTCGGGCACGCCGACCTGGGCGGTCTCGGACATGACGCGCAAGGCGCCCAGCAGGGCCAGTTCCAGGCCGCCGCCCAGCGCGAAGCCGTTGATGGCCACGACGCTGGGGATGGGCAGGTCCTCGAAGCGGTTGATCATGGCGTTGCTCTCGCGCACGCCGGCCGCGATGTCCTGCGGACTCTGCTGGAACCTGACGCCGAACTCGGTGATGTCGGCCCCGACGATGAACACGTCCTTCGCGCTCGTCACGAGCACGCCGCGCACGCTCGGCGCCGCGGCGATCGTGTCGATCGCCTGGCGGAACTCGTCGACGGTGCGCGCGTCGAGCTTGTTGATGGCATCGCCCTGGCGGTCGAAGCGCAGTTCGACCAGTCCCTCGGCGCCGGGCTCGGCGACCGGCAGGACCTGGATGCTTTGGCCTTGGAACAAGAACACTCTCCCTGCGGGCCCCTGCCCGCGTGCCGGGAAAGTCTAGGGAGCGGGCCTGGAGCGGGCCATCGTCCGAACGGACGAATCGGTCAGTCGATCCGGATGTTGTTCTCGGTGATGGCCTTCTTCCAGTAGGCCATGTCGTCGCGCAGGCGCTGCTCGAAGGCGGCCGGCGGCTCCACCACGGGCAGCAGGCCCAGCTGCGTGAGCCGCGCCTGCATCTCGGGCGCCTGCAGCACCTGGGCCACGCTCTCGCGGATGCGGCGCACGGTCTCGGGCGGCGTCTTCGCCGGCGCGAACAGCGCGTACCAGCCCGGCACGTCCAGGCCGGCGTGGCCCAGTTCGGCGAAGGTCGGCACCTCGGGCAGCAGCGGCGCGCGGCGCGTGCCCGTGACCGCATAGGCCTTGAGCCGGCCCGACAGGATGTGCGGCAGCGGCGAGGCCAGGTCGGTGAACGACAGCGTCACGTGACCGGCCAGCAGGTCGTTGATGAGCGGGGCCGCGCCCTGAGAACGTGTTCACGGCCTATCCGGGGTCGCGTTGGGGCGCAATCGGGATGAGTTCGCAGCGTGGGCGCGCCGCATGGGCTCATGCCCATGCAAGCGATCACGCGAAGAAATCGCCCGATTTCGCCCCAACCCTTCGGGCAAGTGCCTGTGCGGGCGGTCTGCGGCGTTGCAGCGCTTGCCAATAGCGGGGCTATTGGCGGCGCGCTGCGCCTTGCATCCCATCCCGCACAGGTACTTGCGCGACCCCGGATAGGCCGTGAACACGTTCTTAGGCACGTGCACGGTGCGGATGCCGTTGGCCCGGTTGAAGATCTCCGCAAAGATGTGGGCCGAGGTGCCCGCGCCGTAGGTGCCGTAGCTGAGCCTGTCGGGGTTGGCCCTGGCCAGCGCCACGTAGTCCTTGACCGAGGCGATGCGCGCGTCGTTGGTCACGAAGACCGAGACCGCGTCGGCCACGCGCGCGAGCGGCACGAAGTCCTTCTCCACGTCGTAGGCCATCCGGGGGTAGAGCCAGGGCGCCAGCGCGAGTTGGCTGATGCCCAGCAGCAGCGTGCTGCCATCCGGCGCGGAGCGCGCCACATGCTCGTTGCCGATCATGCCGGAGGCGCCGGCGCGGTTGTCCACCACCACGGGCTGGCCCCAGAGCCGGGACAGGTCGGTGGCCAGGTGGCGCGCCAGGATGTCGCCCATGCCGCCGGCCGGGAACGGCATGACCAGGCGCACGGGCTTGTCGGGGTAGCCGCTGGCGCGCGCGGCCGGCAGCAGGCAGGCGGCGAGCGGCAAGGCGGCGAAATGGCGGCGTGTGATCGGCATGCGGGTCTCCTGGCGTTCGGGTGGCCGCATGCTAGGAGGGGGGACAGGCGGGCAGCCATCGTCCGATCGGACGAGTTCGCCCAGCAAAACCGCTGCGCAGGGCCGCTTCAACACATAAATTGAACACACTCAAACGAGTGCGCATGTCGCTCTGTCAACACATACAAAAAAGCAATTCTTGTGGATGTCCATTCAACTTCATACAATTTTTTGTGTCGGAGCAACGGTTCCGATGCGCAGGCGAGACCTCGCATGCGTGTTTACCTAGACCAACGAACTGAAAGTCATCCATGAAGCATCCGATCCTCTCCATTGGCATCGCACTGACCCAGGTGTTTGCCGTGAGCGCCTTCGCCCAGGGTGAAGCCGGCGTGTCCAAGGCGCCGCCGTCGGCCGCCAAGGTCTCTGCCGAGGAAGCCGCAGCCGCGCGCGCCCACCGCAAGGCCGAAGGCGCCGAAGCCGTCAAGCAGCAGCCGGTCGGCGAGGCCGGCCAGTCCAAGGCCGCACCGAGCGCGCAGCGCGCTTCGGCCGAAGACCGCGCCGCCGCCAGCGCCCAACGCAAGGCCGAAGGCGCCGAAGCCATCAAGCAGCAGCCGGTCGGCGAAGTCGGCCAGAGCAAGGCACCGCCGGCCAGCAAGTAAGCCCCGGCGCGGTAGGGCTCCTGGCCCTGCCGCCCGCGCGCCAGCCCGGGCGCGCTTCTCCAGCGATGCGCGGGCTGCTCCAACGCCCCGCCGCCGGCACCGCCTCGGTGCCGGCAAGCCTTCCCCTCCCCCTCTCCCCGTCGAGCCGATCGCCTGCACAGGTCTTCGGCGCAGCAAAAAGCCCTCCCGGCCGGTGGCCGCAGGGCTTCGGTGGCCCGGGCTGACGCCCGGGCGGTGGGGATGGCGCCGTCCCCGGCGCCCGGCTTCAGGCGTGGCCGCCCGCGGACGTCTTGCGGCCGGCCAGGGCCTTGCCGACCACGAGCACCAGCAGCGCGCCGGCCACGGCGGCACCGTACTTGACCACGTCGGTCTGCGGCAGCTTGAGCATCCACTGCCACTTGTCGGGGTCGGCCAGGGCCGGGTCGGTCACCAGCATGCCGCCGGCGATCCAGCCCAGCAGCATGCCGCCGGCCGTGATGATGAGCGGGTAGCGCTCCATGAGCTTGATGACCAGCTGGCTGCCCCAGACGATGATGGGAATGGAGATCAGCAGGCCCAGGACGACCAGCAGCAGCGAGTGGTCGCCGGCGTTCTGCGCGGCGCCGGCGATGGCGATCACGTTGTCCACGCTCATGACCAGGTCGGCCACGATGATGGTCTTGATGGCGGCGAACAGCTTGTCGCTGCCCTGGATGTCGCCATGACCCTCTTCGTCGGGCGCGAGCAGCTTGACGCCGATCCAGACCAGCAGGATGGCCCCCACGAACTTGAGGAAGGGCACGTTCAGCAGCGTCATCGCGAACGCGATCAGGATCACGCGCAGCACGATGGCACCGGCCGTGCCCCAGATGATGCCCTTGGTGCGCTGCGCCGGCGGCAGCCTGCGGCAGGCCAGCGCGATCACGACCGCGTTGTCGCCACCCAACAGGATGTCGATGATGATGATCTGCCCGAGGGCGACCCAGAAGGCGGGGGATGTCAGAAAGTCCATGGTTCCTCGTTTTACTGCATACGCCGCTCCCACGGCGGCCGGCACTGTAAGCTGAGGAGTCCCTGAATACCCCTATTCCCTTACTGGAACTCCCGTTGCATCAGGTCCGCACGCGCACCAGTCCCTCCTGCGCGACCGAGGCCACCAGCCGGCCGTCCCGGCTGTACAGGCTGCCGCGGCAAAAGCCGCGCGCGCCGTAGGCCGAGGGCGAATCGGCTTCGTACAGCAGCCAGTCGTCGCAGCGGAAGTCGCGGTGGAACCACATGGCGTGGTCCAGGCTCACGCCCTGCACGCCGGGCTTGCGGAAGTCCAGGCCGTGGGGCTGCATCGATACACCCAGCAGGCTGTAGTCGGATGCGTAGGCCAGCATGGCCTGGTGCAGCAGCGGGTCGTCGGGCAATGCGTCCACGGTGCGCAGCCAGGTCTGCCCGCTCGGGCCCCAGTGGCCCTCGCCCAGCGGCGGGCGGCCATCGGCGAAGCGGAATTCGATGGGCAGCGCCAGCGCCAGCCGCCGCTGCTCCGGCAGCGACTCCGGCGCCGGCACCGGCACCATGGCGCGCTGGTGCTCCACGCCGCTCTCGCGCCGGTGGAACGAGGCCGACATGTGGAAGATGGCCTGGCCGTGCTGGATCGCCACCACGCGCCGCGTGGTGAAGCTGCCGCCGTCGCGGATGCGGTCCACGTCGTAGACGATGGGCGCGGCCTTGTCGCCGGGCCGCAGGAAGTAGCCGTGCAGCGAGTGCGCGGCATGGCCGTTCTCCACGGTGCGGGCGGCGGCCATCAGCGCCTGGCCCAGCACCTGGCCGCCGAACACGGCCGGCGCACCGAGGTCGCTGCTGGTGCCGCGGAACAGGTTCTTCTCGAGCTGCTCCAGGCGCAGCTGCGCCACCAGCGCGCGCAGGGCTTCGCGGCGCGCTTCAGTCAAAGAAGCCTCGCGCGCGCTCGAGTTCGCGGCGGCAGTCGGCCACCATGCGCGCCAGCAGCTCGGCGCAGCTGGGCACGTCGTCGATCAGGCCGATGCACTGGCCGGCCGAGACGATGCCGCCGTCGACCTCGCCGGACTGCAGCGCGGCCCGGCCGCGCACGCCGGCCACCAGCGGGCGGATCTCCTCGAAGGCGACACCGCCCGGGCGCCGCTCCATGCCCACGACCTCCTCGGCGATCGCGTTGCGGAACACGCGGGCCGTGTTCTTGAGCGTGCGGTACAGCAGCGCCGTGTCGCGCTCGCTGGCCCGCACCAGGGCCTGCTTGATGTTGGCGTGGATCGGCGCCTCCTGCGTGACGCAGAAGCGCGTGCCCATGTTGATGCCCTCGGCGCCCAGCGCCAGCGCCGCCGCCATGCCGCGGCCGTCGGCGATGCCGCCCGAGGCGATCACCGGAATTTTGAGCGCGCGCACGGCGGCCGGGATCAGCACCAGGCCGCCGACATCGTCCTCGCCCGGGTGGCCCGCGCATTCCAGGCCGTCGATGGAGACGATGTCCACGCCGTTGCGCTCGGCCGAGAGCGCGTGCCGCACCGTGGTGCACTTGTGCACGAGGGTCACGCCGGCCTGCTTGAACCTGGCGATGAACTCCTTGGGGCTGTTGCCGGCGGTCTCGACGATCTTGATGCCGCTGTCGATGATGACCTGCACGTACTCCGCATAGGGCGGCGGCTTGATCGCCGGCAGGATGGTCAGGTTCACGCCGAAGGGCTGGTCGGTCATCGTGCGACAGCGCGCGATCTCCTGCGCGCAGATCGTCGGGCGTGGGCTGGGTCAGCGCGGTCAGCAGGCCCAGGCCGCCGGCGTTCGAGACGGCCGAAGCCAGTTCGGCGAGGCCGACCCACTGCATGCCGCCCTGCACGATGGGGTAGCGGATGCCCAGTTGTTCGGTGACGCGGGTGTGCATGCGGTCCATGGAAACTCCTCAGAAAACGGTGGCGGGCGGGTGGCACGCCGGGGCCGGCCGATGATCGCTGCAGCCACCGGGCCGCGGCGCAGGGGCCTGTCACCTAGGCGGCAGCCGGGCGCCAGGGCCTTCGGCGGGCGCAGTTTAGGCAGCAGAATCCGGCTCCGGCATCGTCGGAAGCGACGGAACGCCGCCGCCCCCGCGCCCGGGAGGCCGTCTGGCGCCACCCTTCGGGCCGCCTGCGGCGCGGAACATGCCGAAGCCCGGCAGCCTCCTAGGAGACAAGCCGTCCGCCGGTTGCCGCCGACACTCCCCGCTCGCCCGCCGCACCTCCCTCCTCCGCCCGCGATGCCGCCCTCCGCCACCCGCATCCTCGAAGCCAAGCTCAACCCGCCCTCGGCCGCGCCGACCCAGGTGCTGCGCGCCGCCATCGGCGACGAGATCGCCAGCACCGCCGCCCGGCTGGTGCTGGTGCGCGCGCCGGCCGGCTTCGGCAAGACCACCACCATGGCGCAGGCCCGCCAGCGCCTGGAGGAGCAGGGCATCGCCACGGCCTGGCTCACGCTGGACCGGGCCGACAACGACATGTCGCGCTTCGTCAGCTGCCTGGGCGAGGTGGTGCTGCGCCTGGGCATGGAGGGCCCGCGCGGCAACGCGCCCTTCGACGCCGTGGCCGTGCTGGCCGCGCACGACGCGCCGTTCGCGCTGTTCCTGGACGAGTTCGAGGTGGTGCACGAGCCCGCCGTGCTGGGCCTGGTGCGGGAGATCGTCGAGCACATGCCGCGCGGCGGCCGCATCGTGATCGGCTCGCGCAGCCTGCCCGACCTGGGCCTGGGCCGGCTGCGCGCGCGCGGCCAGCTGCTGGAGATCGACACCGACCGCCTGCGCTTCAGCCTGGAGGAAACCGGCGCCTTCCTGGGCCAGCGCGCCATGCCGGCGCTGTCGGCCGAACGGCTGGACCAGCTGCACCGCAAGACCGAGGGCTGGGTGGCGGCGATCTGGCTGGCCTCGATGGCGCTGGAGCGCCCCGGCGTGGCGCCCGACTTCGTCGAACGCTTCTCGGGCTCCAACCGGGCCGTGGCCGAATACCTGGCCGAAGACGTGCTGGCGCACCAGCCCGGCGCCATCCGCGACTTCCTGCTGCGCACCAGCATCCTGCGCCAGCTCGACCCCTCGGTCTGCCAGGCGCTGATCCCGCGCGGCAACAGCGCCGCCATCCTGGAGCAGCTGGCCGCGGCCGACCTGTTCCTCACGCCGATCAGCAGCGAGGCCGGCGACGCGCCCCAGGCCTGGCGCTACCACAGCCTGTTCGCCGACTTCCTGCGCGCCCAGCTCGTGCGCGAGCAGCCCGACGAACTGGCGCGGCTGCACCTGGCGGCCTCGGGCTGGTACGAGTCGCAGGGCCGGCCGGTGCCCGCCATCGACCACGCCATCGAAGGCGGCGACCATCCGCATGCGCTGACGCTGCTGGACATCTGGGCCGAGCAGTTCCTCGAGCAGGGCCGCATGCGGCTGCTGGCGCGCTGGTTCGCGGCGATCCCCGAGCACCAGCTGCGCCAGTACCCCATCCTGCAGCTCATCGCGCTGTGGGCCGAGTGCTTCACGCACGGCCCCTGGGACGCGATGGCGAGGCTGGAAGCCTCGGACTGCGTGCACAGCCCGCTGCCCGAGGTGCGCGCCTGCGCCCACACGCTGTACCCGCTGCTGTGGGCCATGCAGGACCGCTACGACGAGGCCTACGAGGCCGGCCGCGCCTGCCTGAACCGCCTGCCCACGGGCCTGGCCTTCGCCGACAGCGCGCTGCTCAACGCCATGGCCCACATCCTGTCGGTGATGGGCGACCAGCACGCCTCGCAGCGCCTGCTGGACGCCGCGCGCAGCAAGCAGGGCCATGCCAAGCGCGACGGCACCTTCCACCGCATGTACACCGAGGCCTCCGAAGGCATGCTGGACCTGCAGGCCGGCCGGCTGCGCCAGGCCACGGCGCGCTTTCGCATCGCCGTGGACTCCACCCATGCCGTGACCTACAACCACAGCCACGGCAACGCCTGGGCCGGCGTGCTGTACGCCGGCGTGGTCTACGAAGCCAACCAGCTGCCGCAGGCCGAGCACCTGCTCAACGTCTACCTGCCGCTGGCGCGCGACGTGGGCCTGCCCGACCACATGATCCTGTCGCACGTGATGCGCTCGCGCATCGCCTTCCACAGCGGCGACGTGGAGGCCGCGCTGCAGGCGCTGACCGAGCTGGAGTACCTGGGCCATGCGCGCCAGCTGCCGCGCGTGGTGGCCGGCGCCAAGCTGGAACGCTCGCGCATGCTGCTGCTGCAGGGCAACGGCCCGGCCGCGCGCGACGAACTGCAGCGTGCCGACGACCCGGCGATCTGGGAACGCGAGCGCCGCATGCGCCTGCCGGCCCACGACCTGGACTATCTGGCATTGGCCAAGGCGCGCTGGGAGATCGCCTTCGGCGACGCGCGCGCCGCGCTGCAGCTGCTGGACGCCGAGATCCACGCCGCCGCCACGGCCGCGCGCACGCGGCGCGTGCTCAAGCTGCAGGTGCTGCGCGCGCTGGCGCAGCAGCGCGCCGGCGACCCCGCCGCCGCGGTGGCCGAGATCGGCAGCGTGCTGCAGACGGCCAGCCAGGAAGGCTTCGTGCGCCTGATCCTGGACGAAGGCCCGGCCGTGGGCCGGCTGCTGCAGCGCTATGCCGCGGCCGTGCCCGACGCCGGCGACCCGATCCAGGCCGAGCACCTGCAGCGCCTGCTGCACGCCATCGGCCCGCTGGCCGCGCCCGAACCCGAGGTGCCCGCCACGGCCGCCGGCGGCAGCGAGGAGCCGCTCACGCGCAAGGAGATCCGCGTGCTGCAGCTGCTGGCCGAGGGCTATTCCAACAGCGCCATGGCCGAGAAGCTGTTCGTCTCGGACAGCACGGTGCGCACGCACCTGCGCAACATCAACATGAAGCTGGACGCCAGGAGCCGCACGCAGGCGGTGGCGATCGCGCGCAAGCTGGGCGTGATCCGCTGAAATCAGCCTGGATTCGGCAGTTGGATGCGCCCGATGGTGCCGTGATCGGCGTGCCAGGCAAGGCGCGACGACGCGGCGCACTGCCGTGCGCAAGGAGGAGCAACGCAGCCTGGCGCGGCGAGCGCGGTGCCGGCGGGTGCATAGCGCCCTCACCCAGATGGTGAGGGACATCAAAGGCGCGAAGTCCAGTCGCCATGCGGCGTTCCCGAAGGCTGCAAGCGGTCAACTGCCGAATCCAGGATCAGGTCGGGTCGACGAAGCGGCCCGGCCGCTTCTCCATCGCCGCCGCCACCGCCTCGCGCTGGTTGGCGCTGCCGATCAGCCGCTGCTGCTCGACCGACTCGGCCAGCAGCAGCTGGGCGGCGTCGCCGTCGGCGGTCTGGTTCAGCAGCCGCTTGGCGGCGCGCACGGCATCGGGGTTGCGGCCGGCGATCTCGCGTGCCATGGCCAGGGCCTCGGCCAGCGGATCGGCCGCCACGCGCGTTGCGAGGCCGATGCGGCAGGCCTCCTCGGCCTCGACGATGCGCGCGCTGTAGACGAGTTCGCGCGCGATGTCGGCGCGCACCAGCTCGCGCAGCAGCGCGATGCCGGCCATGTCGGGCACCAGGCCCCAGCGCATCTCCATGACCGACAGGCGCGCATCGGCCGCGAGCAGGCGCACGTCCGCGCCCAGCGCCACCTGCAGGCCGCCGCCGAAGGCCACGCCCTGCACGGCCGCGACCACGGGCACGGCCAGCGCGCGCCAGCCCCAGGCCACCTGCTGCGGCCGGTTGGCCGGGCCGTGGGTGCGCGCCTGCAGGGCCGACAGGCCGTCCAGCTGCGCGCCCTCGCGCATCTTGCCGAAGCGCGACATGTCCAGCCCCGCGCAGAAGGCCCGGCCCTCGCCGTGCAGCACCACGGCGCGCACGCCGCGCGCGGCCTGCAGCAGCTCGGTGGCGGCGACCAGGCCGTCGAACATGTCCATGTCCAGCGCGTTCATCTTGTCCGGCCGCGCGAGCCGGACCTGCGCGACGCCGTCGGCGTCCACGCGCACGGCCACGCGGCCGTGCAGCAGGCGTTCTTCAAGCAAGGCGGGCCCTCCTGTCCTTGGCGTCCTGGCCGGCGATGTTCTCGCGGGCGCGCTGCCAGTCGGCATCGCCCCAGCTGCGCATGCGCGAGAAGTTGCCGCCCGTGGCCTGGTACTGGCCGCCGTCGATGGCGATGGTCTGGCCGTTGATGTAGTCGGCGCCCGGGCCGAGCAGCAGCACCGCGAGGTTGGCCAGCTCGGGCATGCGGCCGGTGCGCTCCATCGGGTTGCCCTCGGCCTTGTGTTCGCCGCCGCCCGGGTTCAGGCGCGCGCTCATGCCCTCGGTCGGGAACAGGCCCGGCGCGATGGCGTTGAAGCGGATGCCGCGGCCGGCCCATTCCACGGCCAGCGACTGCGTCATCGCGTGCAGGCCGGCCTTGGACATGGCCGACGGCACCGTGAAGGCCGAGCCGTTCCAGACCCAGGTCGTGACGATGGAGACCACGGCCGCGCTCCTGCCCTCGGCCAGCCAGCGCTTGCCGCAGTCCAGCGTGGTCATGAAGCTGCCGCGGAACACGATGTTGGCGATGGCGTCGAAGCCGCGCGGCGACAGGTCCTCGGTGCGGCTCACGAAGTTGCCGGCCGCGTTGTTGACCAGGCCGTCCAGCGCGCCGCCGTCGGCCCAGATGCGGTCCAGCATCTGGGCGATCTGCTCCTCCTTGCGGATGTCGCAGCCCACGGCCAGCGCGCGGCCACCCTGCGGGCCGGCCGCGGCGCTCAGTTCGCGCGCGGTTTCCTCCAGCACGCCCTCGCGCCGGCCGCAGATGTAGACCGTGGCGCCCAGCAGCACCAGGGCCTCGCTCATCACGCGGCCCAGGCCGCTGCCGCCGCCGGTCACGAGGTAGCGCCTGCCGGCCAGCAGGCCGGGCTTGTACATGAGGTCGTCCAATGTCATGGGTGTGTCTCCTTCAGCGCCCGCCGTACCGGGGCGCGCGTTTCTCGAGGAATGCCTGCATGCCTTCGCGGAAGTCGCCGGTCTGCGTGCACAGCACCTGGTTGCGGTCTTCCAGCGCGACCACGGCCTCCATGCTGGGCGCGTCGATGGCCAGGCCCAGCGCGTCCTTGGTCAGGCGCAGCGCCACGGGCGTGGCGCGCAGCATGTCCTCGGCCAGCGCCTGGGCTTCGGCCTGCAGCTCGGCCAGGGGCGCGACGCGGCTGACCAGGCCCAGCGCATAGGCGCGCTGCGCCTCCATGAAGCGGCCCGTCAGCAGGTACTCGGCCGCGACCGAGCTGCCGACCATGCGCGGCAGGAAGTAGCTCACGCCCACGTCGCAGGCCGACAGGCCGATGCGGATGAAGGCCGCGTTCATGCGCGCGTCGGGCGTGGCCAGGCGGATGTCCGAGGCCAGCGCGAGCGCGAAGCCGCCGCCGCTGGCCGCGCCCTGCACCACGCTGACGATGGGCTGCGGGCAGCGCCGCATGGCCAGCATGATGTCGCGGATGCTTTTCTGCTTCTCCAGCATCTCCTCCACGCCGCGCGCGCCGCCGCCCTGGGCGGTGGTGTCCTTGATGTCCAGCCCGGCGCAGAAGGCGCGGCCCGCGCCCTGCAGCACGACCACGCGCGCGCTGCTGCGGGCGTTCAGGCCCTCGAAGTAGCCGCGCAGCGCGTCGGTCAACGCCGGGTCGAGCGCGTTCAGGCGCTCGGGCCGGTTCATCGTGAGCCAGGCGACGCCGCCGCGCTCCTCGAGGGCGAGCACGCTCACAGCGCGCGCGAGATCACTTCTTTCATGATCTCGTTGGTGCCGCCGAAGATGCGCTGGATGCGCGCGTCGGTGTACATGCGCGCGACCAGGTACTCGTTCATGTAGCCGTAGCCGCCGAACAGCTGCAGGCATTCGTCGATGACGCGGCCCTGCGTCTCCGAACCCCAGAGCTTGGCCATGGAGGCGGTGGCGGTGTCGAGCCGGCCGGCCACGAGGTCTTCCACGCAGCGGTCGATGAAGGCGCGGCCGACCTTGATCTGGGTGGCGATCTCCGCGAGCTTGAACTTGGTGTTCTGGAACTCGGCCACGGGCTTGCCGAAGGCCTTGCGCTCGCGCACGTAGTCCAGCGTCGCCAGGTAGGCGCCCTCCATCGCGGCCAGCGCCGCGACGCCGATGATGAGCCGCTCGTAGGGCAGGTCGCCCATGAGCTGGAAGAAGCCCTGGCCTTCCTTGCCGCCCAGCACGGCGCTGGCGGGCACGCGCACGTCGTCGAAGAACAGTTCGGAGGTGTCCTGCGCCTTCATGCCGATCTTGTCGAGCACGCGGCCGACGCGAAAGCCGGGGCAGTCCTGGGTGTCGACGATCAGGATGGAGGTGCCCTTGGCGCCCTGCGCGGGATCGGTCTTGGCCACCACCAGCACCACGCCGGCCAGGAAGCCGTTGGAGATGAAGGTCTTGGAGCCGTGCAGCGCGTAGCCGCCCTCGACCTTGTCGGCGCGCGTGCGCACGCCCTGCAGGTCCGAGCCGGCGCCGGGCTCGGTCATGGCGATGGCGCCGACGATCTCGCCGCGCGCGAGCCGGGGCAGGTAGTGGCGCTTCTGCGCCTCGGTGCCGTGGTTCAGGAAGTAGTGCGCGACGATGGAGTGCACGCCCACGCTCATGCCCGACAGCGCGCGGGCCGACATCTCCTCGTGGATGACGGCCTCGTGGCGGAAGTCGCCGCCACCGCCGCCGTACTCCTCGGGGATGTCCACGCACAGCAGGCCCAGCTCGCCGGCCTTGCGCCACAGCGCATGGCCCACGTGGCCGTTCTTGCGCGCGGCCTCGTCCTGCGGCTGCACCTCGGTCTCGATGAAGCGCACCACGTTGTCGCGGAACAGCTCCAGGTCTTCGTCCATCCAGGAGCGGCGGAAATCGATGCTCATGCTTGTCTCTTTCTTTCAGTTCACCTTGCGCTCGCGGCCCTTCCAGTGGGGCTCGCGCAGCACGAACTTCTGCAGCTTGCCGGCCGGCGAGACCGGCAGCTCGGTGCGGAACTCCACGCTGCGCGGGCACTTGTAGCCGGCGATCAGCGTCCTGCAATGGGCGATCACGGCGGCCTCGTCCAGGTCGGCACCCGGGCGCAGCACGACCACGGCGTGCACGCGCTCGCCCCATCGGTCGTCGGGCACGCCGATCACGGCCGACATGGACACGCCGTCCAGCTGGGCCAGCGCGTTCTCGACCTCGGCCGAGTAGACGTTCTCGCCGCCGCTCACGATCATGTCCTTGATGCGGTCGACCACGTAGAGGTAGCCCTCCTCGTCCATCATGCCGCCGTCGCCGGTGTGCATCCAGCCGCCGCGCAGCGCGGCCTCGGTCTCGGCCGGCTTGTTCCAGTAGCCCTGCATGACCATGGGGCCGCGCGCGCAGATCTCGCCGACCTGGCCGGGCGGCAGCTCGTTGTTCTCGGGGTCGCGGATGCTGATCTCGGCGATCGGCACCGACTTGCCGGCCGAGCGCAGGCGCTTGGCCTGGTTCGGGCCGGGCAGGTGGTCCTCGGGCAGCAGCACGGCGATGGTGGGAGCCAGTTCGGTCATGCCGTAGGCCTGGCAGAACTGCACGCCGGGCAGCGCCTGCATGGCCTGGCCCAGCAGCGTGGCGTCGATGGGCGCGGCACCGTACAGCACCATGCGCAGGCTTTTCAGGTCGAACTCGGCGAAGCGCGGGTGCTCGATGAGCCGCTTGACCATGGTGGGCACGAGGAAGGTTTCGGTCACCTGCTCGCGCGCGATGGCCTGCAGCACCGCCACCTCCTCGTAGAACGGCACCACGACCTGGGTCGCCATGCGCAGCACCATCTGCAGCGACAGGCCACAGCCGGCGACATGGAAGAACGGCGCCGTGACCAGCGCCTGCACCTGCCAGGCGCGCGGCACGGCGGCGGCCGAGGCCAGGCCGTTCAGGTACAGGTTGCCGTGCGTGAGCATCACGCCCTTGGGCCGGCCGGTGGTGCCGCCCGTGTACATCACGGCGGCCAGGTCGTCGCGCTGGCGGCGCAGGTCTTCCACGGGCGCGGCCGCGGCCAGCAGTTCCTCGAAGGAGAGCATGCCTTCGGGCGCAGGCTCCTCGCCGACGTAGACGAGCGTCTGCAGCGACCTGGACAGGCCGCGCAGCGAGGCGGCCTGCCCGGCGAAGAACTTGTCGACCAGCAGGATGCGCGTGTCGCAATCGTCCAGCGAGTAGGCGACCTCCTGCGGGCTCCAGCGCACGTTGACGGGGTTGATCGCGCCGCCGCCCCACCAGGTGCCGAACAGGTACTCGACGTAGTGGTCGGAGTTCATGGCCAGCATGGCCACGCGGTCGCCCGGCGCCATGCCGAGACCGCGCAGCACGGCGGCCACGCGCGCCACGCGGCCGTGAAGGCGCGCATAGCTGCTGCGCCGTTCGCCGAACACGACGGCGGTGGCCTGCGGTTTCTCGCGCAAGGCCTTGTGCAGGGCCTGGGTCAGTTGCATTGCAGTCTCCTCGTTGCGCGGGTGGATCAGCGTGCCGACCAGCGCGCCAGCAGCGCAGCCGCATCGTGCGGCGAGACGGCCGGCGGCAGTTCGGGCGGCGTGCGGCTGAAGCGCGGCGCGGGCGCGGGCTGCACCAGGCCGCCCGCTTCGGCGAACGTGCCACGCGCGCGGTTGTGCGGATGCGCGGGCGCCTCGTCCCAATCGAGCACGGGCGCGAAGCAGGCGTCCGTGCCCTCGAGCAGCGCGCACCATGCGTCGCGCGTGCGCGTGCGGAACAGGTCGGCCATGCGCAGCTTGAGCAAGGGCCAGCGCGCCTGGTCCAGCTGCGCGTCGAAGGCCGGGTCGTCGGCGATGCCGCAGCGCTCGCGCAGCAGCGCGTAGAACTGCGGCTCGATGGCGCCGATGGCCACGTACTTGCCGTCGGCGCAGGCGTAGGTGTCGTAGAAGTGGGCGGCGCCGTCCAGCAGGTTCTCGCCGCGCTGGTTGTTCCAGTGCCCGGCGGCCTTGAAGCCGTACATCATGGCCGACAGCAGCGCGGCGCCATCGGTCATGGCGGCATCGATGACCTGGCCCTGGCCGGAGTTCCTGCTCTCGTGCAGCGCCGCCAGGATGCCGAAGGCCAGCAGCATGGCGCCGCCGCCGAAGTCGCCCACGTAGTTGAGCGGCGGCACCGGCGTCTCGCCGGCGCGGCCGATGGCGTGCAGCGCGCCGCTGATGGCGATGTAGTTGATGTCGTGCCCCGCCGCCTGGGCCAGCGGCCCGTGCTGGCCCCAGCCCGTCATGCGGCCGTAGACCAGGCGCGGGTTGCGCGCGAGGCAGACGTCCGGGCCCAGGCCCAGGCGCTCCATCACGCCGGGACGGAAGCCCTCGATCAACACGTCGGCGCGCGCGATGGCCTGCAGCAGCTGCTCGGTCGCGCCCTCGGCGCGCAGGTCCAGCTGCAGCACCGTGCGGCCGCGCGCCAGGATGTCGTGCGGGTTGCGCTTGGCGCCGGGCCGCTCCACGCGCAACACTTCGGCACCCATGTCGGCGAACAGCATCGCGCAAAACGGCCCCGGGCCGATGCCCGCCATCTCCACCACCCGAAGTCCCTGCAAAGGTCCTGCCATCTCGTCCGCCTCCTCCGGCCGGCGCAGGCCAGCCATGTTCGATGGGAGCATCTTGGCGCCGCCGCCGTGGCGGCGGCATCGTCGGAACGGACGAAGTTGCGGAGTTAGGGTCATCCAGAGTGGTCAGACCACCCGACCAATGTTGGAATCGCGCCCACTTCAGACCACGAGGAGACACCGCATGCAACGACGCCATGTCCTGGCCCGCACGGCCGGCGCCATCGCCACCCTCGCCTTGGGCCTGCCGGCCTTCGCGGCCTGGCCCGACCGACCCATCACGCTGATCGTGCCCTGGGGCGCCGGCGGCGGCACCGATGCCGTGGCCCGCATCATCGGCGCCGAGCTCGAGAAGGAACTGAAGCAGCCCATCAACGTGGTCAACCGCACGGGCGGCAGCGGCGTGGTGGGCCACCAGGCCATCGCCTCGGCCGCGCCGGACGGCTACACCATCGGCATCCTGACGGTGGAGATCGGCATGATGCGGCACGCCGGGCTGACGCAGCTCTCGGGGGCGGACTACACGCCGCTGGCGCTCATGAACTTCGACGCCAACACCGTGCTCGTGCGCAGCGACTCGCCGATCAAGACCGCGGCCGACCTGCTCGCGGCCGCCAAGGCCAACCCCGGCAAGCTCAAGGCCAGCGGCACGGGCCAGGGCGGCATCTGGCACCTGGGCCTGGCGCAATGGCTGGTCGACAACATGCTGCCCGGCAACGCGATCGCCTGGGTGCCGAGCCAGGGCGCGGCGCCCGGCCTGCAGGACCTGCTGGCCGGCGGCGTGGACGTGGTCTCCTGCTCGCTGCCCGAGGGCCGCGCGCTGATCGAGGGCGGCAAGGTGCGCCCGCTGCTGCTGATGGGCTCCAAGCCCGACGGCATCTTCCCGCAGGTGCCGCTGTACACGGACGCCGGCGGCAAGCAGTGGAACGCGGGCGCGTGGCGCGGCATCGCCGGGCCCAAGGGCCTGCCCAAGGAGGTCGGCGACCGGCTCTCGGCCACGCTCAAGAAGATCTTCGAGGGCCCGGGCTACCAGGACTTCCTGAAGTCGCGCGGCTTCGGCCCGCTCTACGCCGGCCCGGCCGAATTCGGCAAGTTCATGGCCGACAAGGACGCCGAGTCGGCCACCGCGATGAAGGCCGTGGGCATCGCCAAATAAGGGCATGCGCATCCACGACAGCCTGACGGGGGCGGTGCTGCTGCTCCTGTCCCTGGCCGTGCTCTGGCACATCCAGGGCTTTCCGCCGGCGGCCGGGCAGCAGTTCGGGCCGGCGCTGTTCCCCGGGCTCATCGCCGGCGGCCTGGCCATCGCCTCGGCCGTGCTGTGCTGGCAGGGCCTGCGCTCGGGCATGCCGCTGGTGGCGCTCGGCGCCGGCCTGCGCTCGCCGCGCCATGTTCTGGCGTTCGCGGTCGCGCTGGCCAGCATGGTGTTCTACATCCTGTGCGCCGACGCGCTGGGCTTCATCGTCTGCAGCGTGCTCGTGCTGCTCGCCACGCAATGGGCGCTGGGCGTGCGGCCGCTGCTGGCGCTGGGCGTGGCGGTGGTCGCCACGCTGTTCATCCACGCCTGCTTCTACAAACTGCTGCGCGTGCCGCTGCCCTGGGGCTGGCTGCAGCCCATCGCCTGGTAAGGGAATCCCGATGGACGCGGTGTTGCAAGCCTTCCAGATCGTGGCCACGCCGCAGGTGCTGGTCGTGATGCTGCTGTCCGGCGTGTTCGGCATGTTCGTGGGCGCGGTGCCGGGGCTCACGGCCACGATGGCCACGGCGCTGCTGGTGCCCATCACCTTCTTCCTGCCGCCGGTGCCGGCCATCGCCGCCATCGTCACGGCCACGGCCATGGCGATCTTCGCGGGCGACATTCCGGGCGCGCTGCTGCGCATCCCGGGCACGCCGGCCTCGGCGGCCTACACCGACGAGTCCTACGCGATGACGCGCAAGGGCCAGGGCGAGACGGCGCTGGGCATCGGCCTGGTGTTCTCGTGCATCGGCGGGCTGTTCGGCACGGCGGTGCTGATCCTGGCCGCGCCTTCGCTCGCCGAGTTCGCAGTCCAATTCAGCTCCTTCGAATACTTCTGGCTCGTGGCGCTGGGGCTGACCTGCGCCGTGTTCATCACGAGCGACGCGCCGCTCAAGGGCGTGATCACGCTGTTCCTGGGCCTGTTGATCGGCTGCGTGGGCCTGGAGAACCCGGCCGCGCATCCGCGCTTCACCTTCGGCAGCGCCGACCTGCTGGGCGGCGTGAGCCTGATCCCGGCCATGATCGGCATGTTCGCGATCTCCGAGATCCTGCGTTTCACGGTCACGACCGAGCAGATCGGCAGCTTCAACCAGCAGATCGGCTCGGTGTTCAAGGGCATGTTCGGGCTCATGCGCAAGTACCCGAAGCAGACGCTGCGCGGCAGCGTGCTGGGCACGGCCGTGGGCATCCTGCCCGGCGCGGGCGCCGACATCGCGGCCTGGATGTCGTTCGCGATGAGCAAGAAGCTGTCCAGGGAGCCCGAGAAGTTCGGCACCGGGCATCCCGAAGGCCTGGTGGAAGCCGGCGCCGCCAACAACAGCGCGCTGGCCGGCGCCTGGGTGCCGGCGCTGGTGTTCGGCATCCCGGGCGACTCGATCACGGCCATCGTGATCGGCGTGCTCTACATGAAGAACATGAACCCCGGGCCCATGATCTTCATGAACAACGCGCCCAGCGTCTACGCGGTGTTCCTGGTGTTCATCGCGGCCAACCTGCTCATGCTGCCGCTGGGCTGGGCCTGCATCAAGGCCTCGGCGCGCATGCTGCGCATGCCGCGCAACATCCTGATGCCCATCATCCTGCTGTTCTGCCTGGTGGGCGCCTTCGCCATCAACAACGCGCTGTTCGACCTCTGGATCCTGCTGGCCTTCGGCGTCGGCGCCTGGATCCTGGAGGAGAACGGCTTCCCGATCGCGCCGGCCATCCTGGGCATGCTGCTGGGCAAGATGCTGGAGGAGAACTTCATCACCTCGATGATCAAGTCGGACGGCAGCTGGCTGGCCTTCGTCGAACGGCCGATCGCCGGCGCGCTGGCGCTGTTCACGCTGCTGCTGTGGGTCGGCTCCGGCTGGCTGGCCTGGCGCCGCCGCAGCCGCATCAGCAGCAGCACAATGGCCGCATGACCGACGCCCCTCCCCTCTACGACGCGGCCGCGCTGGTCGCCTTCGCCGACGGCCTGCTGCAGCGCGCCGGCCTCGCCCCCGCCATGGCGCACAGCGTCGCGCAGACGCTGGTCGACGGCGACCTGCTGGGCCACGACACGCATGGCCTGGCCCTGCTGGCCGGCTACCTCCAGGAGATCGAGAGCGGCAGGATGGCGACGGCAGGCAGCCCCGAGACGCTGTCGGACCGCCCCGCCGCCGTGCTCTGGGACGGCCGCCGCCTGCCCGGCCCCTGGCTCGTGCACCGGGGCCTGGACCTGCTGCTGCCGCGCGCACGCGAACTCGGCACGGCCACATTGGCGATCCGGCGCAGCCACCACATCGCCTGCCTGGCCGTCTACATGCTGCGCGCGCTCGACGAGGGCATGCTCATGCTGCTGGCCTGCTCCGACCCCAACGCGGCCAGCGTCGCGCCCTTCGGCGGCACGCAGGCCGTGTTCACGCCCAATCCGCTCGCGCTGGGCTTTCCGCTCAGCGCGGGCGGCGTGATGGTGGACATCTCGGCCTCGATCACGACCAACGGCATGAGCAACCGCAAGCACGCGGCCGGCGAGCGCTTCGCCCAGCCCGTGCTGATCGACGCCCAGGGCCGGCCGACCGACGACCCGGCCGTGCTGTTCGCCAAGCCGCCCGGCACGCTGCTGCCCGTGGGCGGCACCACGCACGGGCACAAGGGCTACGGCCTGGCGCTGCTGGTGGAATCGCTGACGGCGGGCCTGGCCGGCCACGGCCGCGCCGATGCACCCGAGGGCTGGGGCGCGACCGTCTACCTCACGCTGCACGACCTCGCGGCCTTCGGCGGCAAGGACGAGTTCCTGCGCCAGATGGACCACGTGGCGGCGCGCTGCCGCGCCAACGTGCCCGTGGATGCCGGCCAGCCCGTGCGCCTGCCCGGCGAGGGCGGGCTGCGCCGCCGGGCCCAGGCCGCGCGCGAGGGCGTGCGCCTGCACCCGACCATCGCGCAGGCGCTGGCGGGTGCCGAGGCGCGCTACGGCCTGCGGCTGGCCGACGCCTTGAAACGCTGATCAGTCCGCGTGCATGCGGACTTCGCGGCTCTCGCCCATGCCGCTGGGCGGCTTGCCCGTGGCCGCGGCCTTGGCGATCTTGAAGAACTGCGTGAGCTTGTTCTCCTTGACGTCCCAGAAGTGCGCATGGCTGATGCGCACTTCGACGAGCGCCACGTCGGGGTCGTCCACGCCGCCCGGGAACCAGGCCTCGGTGGCCTTGTTCCAGAGTTCGCGCGCCTTGGCCTTGTCGTCGCTGACCGTGGCGTGGCCCGTGACCGACACGTAGCTGTCCTTGCCGGGGTCGGCATAGCTCACGTTCACGCCGGCATCCCCGGTCAGGTCGGCCACCGAATCGCTGCTGCGCGACATGAAGAACCACAGCCGGTCGTCCTCGTCCAGGCGCTTGTTCTGCGTGGTCATGGGCCGCGCATGCAGATGGCCGTTGGCGGCGTGGCGCGTGGTGAACATCGCGAACTGGATGTCCTTGATCAGTTCCCAGAGTTGCTGGCGGTCTTCGGGCGTGCTCATGTGCTCTCCTTCGCTGGTGTGCTGCCGCACCGGCCGGTGCGGCTTGCCTTCCATTGAAGGGCACGGGGCCTGTCCGCCCCATCGGCGCAGTGCGTGCCTACGCGTCGGCGATGGCGCCGTCCACCACGGCCTGGGCCTCGGCGAAGATGCGCTGCAGGTGCGCCTCGCCGCGCAGGCTTTCGGCGTAGATCTTGTAGACGTTCTCGGTGCCCGAGGGCCGGGCCGCGAACCAGCCGCCGGCCGTGCTGACCTTGATGCCGCCGATGGCCGCGCCGTTGCCGGGCGCCTGGCTCTGCACGCCGGTGATGGCCTCGCCCGCGAGCTCGGACGAGCAGATCTGCGCGGGCGTGAGCCTGCCCAGCAGCTTCTTCTGCGCCGGCGTGGCCGGTGCGTCCTTGCGGCTGAAGACGGGGTTGCCGAAGTCGGCCGCGAGCGCGGCGTAGAGCTGGCCGGGGTCGCGCCCGCCGCGCGCCGTGATCTCGGCCGCCAGCAGGGCCGCGGTGATGCCGTCCTTGTCGGTGGTCCAGACCGTGCCGTCGCGGCGCAGGAAGCTCGCGCCCGCGCTCTCCTCGCCGCCGAAGCCCAGCGAGCCGTCGAACAGGCCGTCGGCGAACCACTTGAAGCCCACCGGCACCTCGTACAGGCGCCGGCCCAGGCGCGCGGCCACGCCGTCGATCACGCTCGTGGAGACGATGGTCTTGCCGACGGCGGCCTGCGCGCTCCACTGCGGCCGGTTGCGGAACAGGTAGTCGATGCAGACGGCCAGGTAGTGGTTGGGCGGCAGCAGGCCGGTGCTGGGCGTCACGATGCCGTGGCGGTCGTGGTCGGTGTCGCAGGCGAAGGCCACGTCGAACCTGTCCTTCATGGCCAGCAGCGACTGCATGGCGTGCGGCGAGGAAGGGTCCATGCGGATCTGGCCGTCCCAGTCCAGCGTCATGAAGGCGAAGCGCGGGTCCACCGTCTCGCTGACCACGGTCAGGTCCAGCCCGTAGCGCTCGGCGATGGCGCGCCAGTAGTGCACGCCGGCGCCGCCCAGCGGGTCCACGCCCAGGCGCAGGCCCGAGCCGCGGATGAGGTCGAAGTCGAGCACGCTGGCCAGGTCGGCCACGTAGGTGTGCAGGAAGTCGTGGCGGTGCGTGGTCGCGGCGTCCAGCGCGGCGCGCAGCGGCATGGTGCGCACGCCGGCCAGGCGGGCTTCGAGGTACTTGTTGGCCGCGGCCTCGATCGGGCCCGTGATCTCGCCGCCGGCCGGGCCGCCGTTGGGCGGGTTGTACTTGAAGCCGCCATCGCGCGGCGGGTTGTGCGAGGGCGTGACGAGGATGCCGTCGGCCAGCCCCGGATCGCCGCTCTTGCGGCCCTTGTTGTGGACCAGGATCGCGTGCGAGACGGCCGGCGTGGGCGTGGGCTCGTCGCCGGCCGACAGCAGCACCGTCACGCCGTTGGCGGCGAGCACCTGCATGGCGCTGGCCACGGCCGGTGCCGACAGCGCATGCGTGTCGGCGCCCAGGAACAGCGGGCCCGCGATGCCCTGGGCCTTGCGGTGGTCGCAGATGGCCTGGGTGATGGCCAGCACATGCCAGTCGTTGAACGAACGGTCCAGCGCCGAGCCGCGGTGGCCGGACGTGCCGAAGGCGACACGCTGGGCCGGCACGCCGGGATCGGGTTGGTCGTCGGCGTAGGCGCCGCGCAGGGCGGCCAGGTCGATCAGGCTGTCGGCCGGGGCGGCTTGGCCGGCCAGCGGGTGGAGGTGGGCGCTCATGGTGTCCTTTGCTGTGCAGGCCCCCGTGCAAGGGCCATGCCACAGCATAGCGGCGCCCTGGCCGCGCGGCGCGCCCAAAGGCCCATGCGGGCCGGGGGCCATGTGCCGCCCCCCGGGCCGGGCTCAATCCAGGGTGATCCTGGCCTTGGCCGCCACGTCCTTCCAGCGCGCCACCTCGGCCGCCGTGTGCCGGCCCAGGGCGGCGCCCTTGTACTGCTCGGGCGCCAGCAGCTGGATCGCCTGGACCGCCATCTTGTCGGTGAAGGCCCGGTCCTCCATGACCTTGAGGTAGGCCGCCTCCACCCTGGCGACCGCGGCAGGCGGCGTGCCCTTGGGCGCATAGATGCCATACCAGGTGGAGGCCTCGAAGTTCGGCAGCACGGTCTCGGCCAGCGTGGGCACGTCCTGGAGCTGCGGCAGCCGCACCCTGGAGGTGACGGCCAGCGCGCGCACCTTGCTCTCCTTGATCTGCGGCAGCGCGGTGTTGGTCTGGTCCAGCATGCCGTCGACCTGCCCACCGATCACGTCCACCAGGGCCGGGCCGGCCCCCTTGTAGGGCACCAGCGTGACCTTCATGCCCACGGCCGTGGCCATCAGCGCGGCGATCAGGTGCGAGCTGGAGCCCATGCCGGCGTTGCTGATGAACAGCTTGTCGGGATTGGCCTTGCCGAAGGCCACCAGCGCCTGGATGTCCTTGGCCGGGTGCTCGTTGCGCACCATCAGCACCAGCGGCGTGTCCGGGAAGCGGAACACGGGCGCGAAGTCGGCCACCGGGTCGTAGGCCAGCTTCTTGTACAGCGCAGGCGCGGCGCCCATGTAGCCCATGTGGCCGACCAGCATGGTGTAGCCGTCCGGCGTGGCGCGCGCGGCCTTGGCAGCGCCCACCGTGCCGCCGGCGCCGGGCGCGTTGTCGATGACGATGGGCTGGCCGATCTCGCGGCCCACGCGCTCGGCGATGCTGCGCGCCAGCGCGTCGGTGGGGCCGCCGGCCGCGAACGGCACGATCCAGGTGACCGGCTTGGTCGGGTAGGCCTGGGCCAGCGCCTGGCTGGCGAACAGGGCGAGCGCAGCCGCGCCCAGCATGAGCTTGGTCTTCATGGGAATCTCCGAAAAGGTGGTTGGATGCGGTGCGGCCGTCAGGCCCGGATGCCGGCCGACAGCGCCAGCGCGCGGTCCACCATCTGCGGCGCCAGGCCCAGGTAGTTGGCCGGATCGGTCAGGCGGTCGATGGCGGCGCGGTCGAAGTGGCGCGTGACCTCGGGCAGCGCCGCCAGCGCCTCGGCCAGCGTGCCGCCCTTCTCGTTGACGGTGCGGCAGGCGTCGTAGACCACGTCGTGCGCCTGCTGGCGGCCGATGTGCGGCGCCATGCCCATCATCACGGCCTCGGCCACGATCAGGCCCCTGGTCAGCCCCAGGTTCTGCGCCATGCGGGCCTCGTCCACGATCAGCCCGCCCAGCGCGAACCTGGCCTGGTGCAATGCGCCCGCGCTCAGGATGAAGCTCTCGGGGATGGCGATCCACTCCGCATGCCAGGGGCCGGTGGCGCGCTCGAAGTCCTGCACCATGGCGTCGACCATCAGGCCCGCATGCTGGCGCACGGCCTTGGAGGCGGCCAGCATGAGTTCGCTGGAGATCGGGTTGCGCTTTTGCGGCATGGTGCTGCTGGCGCCGCGGCCCTTGACGAAGGGCTCGTAGACCTCGGCGAACTCGGTGGAGGCCATGAGCATGATGTCCAGCGCGATCTTGCCGAGCGAGCCCGTCACGAGCGCCAGCAGGTTCACGGCCTCGGCGAAACCGTCGCGCGCCACATGCCAGGTGGTGGCCGGCACGCCCAGCCCCAGTTCCCCGGCCATGGCCTGCTGCACCTCCAGGCCCTTGTCGCCCAGCGAGGCCAGCGTGCCGGCCGCGCCGGCGAACTCGACCACGGCCACGCGCGGGCGCAGCTCGGCCAGGCGCTGCTGGTGGCGGTCGAACATGGCCAGCCAGATCGCCACCTTGTAGCCGAAGGTCACCGGCAGCGCCTGTTGCAGGTGGGTGCGGCCGGCCATGGGCGTGTCGCGGTGCTTCTTCGCCAGGTCGGCCAGGATGCCGCGCAGCGCGGCGATGTCCTCGCCGATGCTGTCCAGCGCATCGCGCACCTGCAGGGCCACGGCCGTGTCCATGATGTCCTGCGTGGTCGCGCCCCAGTGCACGTAGCGGCCGGCCTCGCCGCACATGGCCACGAGCTGGTGCACCAGTGGCAGGATCGGGTAGCCGACGATGTCGGTCTCCTCGCGCATGTGGTCGAAGTCGATGCGCTCGAGCCGCGACTCGCGTGCGATCGCCTCGGCGGCCTCGCGCGGGATCACGCCGCAGCGCGCCTCGGCGCGGGCCAGCGCGACCTCGGCATCGATGTAGCGCTGAACCAGCGCGGTGTCGGAGAAAATCGCGCGCATCTTCTGGGTGCCGAAGGCGTCACGGAACAGGATGGAATCGACCACCGTGCTGGAAGGGGTTGCGGCTGTGAAAGGCATGGGACCTCGGATGGGGTGAAGAACACAACGAACAATATGTTCGGACATATGAACTTTAATATGTCCGAACATATAAACATCCTAGGGTTTACCCTGGGCTATGCATGGCCATGAACGAAGCGACGGCGCCCAAGCCGAATTTCACGAACATCGCGCGGCACCTGACCGAGGCCATCACCTCTGGCCATTTCGCCGTGGGCGCGCTGCTGCCGACCGAACTGGAGCTGTGCAAGCACTACGGCACCAGCCGCCACACGGTGCGCGCGGCGCTGGCCGAGCTGGAGCAGCTGGGCCTGGTGCTGCGCAAGAAGAACGTGGGCACGCGCGTGCTCTCGGCGCGGCCGCGCAGCAGCTTCAAGCCCACGCTAGGCTCGGTCGGCGACCTGGTGCAGTTCGGCGCCGAGCACCTGCGCCAGGTGCAGGGCGTGGCGCGCGTCGAGGCCTCGGCCGCGCTGGCGGCCGAACTGGGCTGCGCCGGCGGCACGCCCTGGCTCTGCGTCTCCAGCCTGCGCCTGGTCGGCGGCGCGGACGCCCCGCCGATCGGCTGGACCGACGTCTACATCGACCCGGCCTACACCGACATCGCCGAGCAGATGCGCAACGCGCCCGACACGCTGGCCAGCACCTTGATCGAGGAGCGCCACGGCCGGCAGATCGCCGAGATCGACCAGAACATCCGCGCCGTCGCGATCGAGGACGCGGCCCTGGCCCGGGCCCTGCAAGTGGCGCCGGGCACGCCGGGCCTGCGCATCGTGCGGCGCTACCTGGACGACGCGGGCGCGCTGTTCGAGGCCACGGTCACGGTGCACCCGGCGGACCGCTTCGCGGTCTCGATGCGCATGCGGCGCTGAGACTTGCCGGAATTATCAATCTTTGATAGCGTCGATCCGCCATCGATTCCGGGGTTGTCCATGCCATCCAGCTACGCCATCGGCGAACACTTCGAAGCCTTCATCAAGGAGCAGGTCCGGCAAGGCCGCTATGCCAGTGCAAGCGAAGTCGTCCGGGACGGACTGCGCGTGCTGGAAGAGCGTGCGCAGCTGCGCGCCACCAGGCTGGAGGTGCTTCGGTCTGCCATCCAGGAAGGTGCCAACAGCGGGCCCGGCATTCCCGCCGACGAGGTCTTCGACCGGCTGGACGCCAAGTACCGGAACACGGCCGGCCAACGCAGCGATGCCTGATGCCGCTCGTCTTCTCGCCCGCGGCCGCGGCCGATCTGGAGGAGATCGGCGACTTCATCGCGCAGGACAACCCGCTCCGCGCCATCAGCTTCCTGCAGGAGTTGCGGGTGCGCTGCGCACGCCTGGCGCGCAGCCCCGGCATCGGCACAGCGCGGCCTGAGCTGGGCGATGGGGTGAGGTCCATGCCGCATGGCCGCTACCTGATCTTCTACCGCGCCCAGGATGCCATGCTGCGCGTCGAACGCGTGCTGCATGGCGCGCGCGACATCGGTCAGGACGACTTCGCGTCCGACAGCAACGGCGACGACTGAGGCCCGGCAGGCGGCCGCGTCAACCCGTCGACGCCCGCTCGACGATCCTGAACCCCACGTCCACCACCGGCTGCGCCACCGCCTCGCCGCGGCAGCGCGCCAGCACCAGCCGCGCGGCCAGCCGGCCGATGGCCGGGCCGTCGATGAGCACGGTGCTCAACGACGGCCACAGATGCGCCGCGAAGTCGGCGTTGCCGAAGCCGCAGACGGCCAGCTCCTGCGGCACGCGCAGGCCGCGCGCCTGGGCCTCGACCAGCACGCCCTGGGCCAGCTGGTCGGAGCTGCAGCACACGGCCTGCAGGCCGGGCTCCTGCGCCAGCAGCGCGGCCAGGGCCTGGCGACCGCGCTCCAGGTTGCTGGGCGCGGCCACGGTGGCCGTGGGCACGGCACGGCCGTAGGCGGCCTCGAAGCCGGCCTTGCGCTGCAGCGCACGCGGGTCGCCCGCCGTGGCGATGCCCACGCGCTGCCAGCCCTTGGCGCGGAAGAAGCCGCCCACGGCACGGCCCACGCTGTCCTGCGAGAAGCCGACCAGCATGTCCACCGGCGCGTCCGACAGGTCCCAGGTCTCGACCACCGGGATGCCCGTGCGGCGCAGCCGCTCGCGCACGGCCGGGTCCTGCACCAGGCCGGTGAACACGATGCCGTCGGGCTGGCGGCCGATCATGGTGTTGAGCACAACCTGCTCGCGCGCGAGGTCGTAGCCGGTCTGGCCCAGCAGCAGCTGGTAGCCCTCGGCCGCCAGCGTCTCGGTCAGCGTCTGCACCGAGGGCAGGAACTGCGCCACCGCCAGTGCCGGCACGATGCCGGCCACCATGCGGCTGCGCTTGGACTTGAGCCCGCCCGCCAGCAGGTTGGGGATGTAGCCCGTGGCCTGCACGGCCTGCTGCACGCGCGCGATGGTCTTGGCCGAGACCACTCCCGGGTTGCCCAGCGCGCGCGAGGCCGTGATCAGCGACACGCCGGCCGCGCGGGCGACGTCGTGCAGCGTGGCGGGCTTGGAGGGAGGGTTCATGGCAGCGGGCGCATGCGGGAACAAACCGCTTGACGGCAGAGATGACAACGATATCATCCGCATCCGTCCAGGTCGTCGTACAACCATCGCTTAAAACGCCAAGAATGCGTGCAGACGTCCGACATCGCAAGAAATGACAACGCTGTCATTTCCCCCATGACCCATTTGGAGACTTCATGAAGAAACTTCTCGCCGCCGCCGCCCTGGCCACGCTGGCGTTTGCCGCCGCCGCCGACACCTGGCCCAGCAAAGCCGTCACCATGGTCGTGCCCTTCCCGCCCGGCGGTTCCACCGACCAGGTGGCCCGCGCCGTCGGCCCGCTGCTGACGGACAAGCTCAAGCAGTCCTTCCTGGTGGACAACAAGGCCGGCGCCACCGGCACCATCGGCGCGACCTTCGTCAAGCGCGCGCCGGCCGACGGCTACACCTTCCTCGTCACCTCGCTGGGTCCGCTGGTGATCGTGCCGCATCTGCTCAAGGGCATGCAGTTCGACCCGCTCAAGGACTTCGACACCATCACGGTGGCCGTGCAGTCGCCCAACGTGCTCGTGGTGCATCCGAGTTCGCCGTTCAAGAGCCTGGCCGACGTGGTGGCCTTCAACAAGGCCAACCCGGGCAAGATGACCTTCGCCTCGGCCGGCAACGGCTCCTCCGACCACCTGACGGCCGAACTGTTCTGGCAGCAGATCGGCGCCAAGGGCATCCACGTGCCCTACAAGGGCGGCTCGCCGGCCCACACCGACCTCATGGGCGGCCAGGTCGATGCCTCGTTCCAGAACGTCAACTCGGTGCTGCAGTACATCAAGGGCGGCAAGATGCGTGCGCTGGCCGTCACGAGCACCAAGCGCTCCCCGGTGCTGCCCGACGTGCCTACCATGGCCGAGGCCGGCGTCGCCAACGTGGAAGTCACCGCCTGGCAGGCCGTCGTGGCGCCCAAGGGCCTGCCGGCCGACGTGCAGCAAAAGGCCCATGACGCCTTCGCCGAAGCGCTCAACAACCCCAAGGTCAAGGACCAGTTCACGAGCATCGGTTTCGAGATGGTGATCAACACGCCCGCCGAGTTCGCGACCTTCCAGCAGAAGGAGTACGCGAAGTGGAAGCAGGTCATCGAGACCGGCAAGATCAGTATCGAGTAACCCCCGTTTGGCCGGCTCACCGCGTGTAGCCGCCCGATACCCCCAAGGGGGCGCACCCAGCGGGCTGGCAGGGCCAGTTCCGGGGGAGGAGCGGCTTCGACCTGACGCCAGCATCTGACACCGCCATGACACACGACAGCATCGCCCACATCCGCCTCTCCTCCTGCTACCTGCCGCTGGCCAACCCGATCAGCGACGCCAAGGTGCTGACGGGCCGGCAAAAGCCCATGACCGAGATCGCGATGCTGTTCGCCGAGATCGAGACCAGGGACGGGCACAAGGGCCTGGGCTTCTCCTACTCCAAGCGCGCGGGCGGCCCGGGCCAGTTCGCGCACGCCAGGGAGGTCGCGCCCGCGCTGATCGGCGAAGACCCCAGCGACATCGCCAAGCTCTGGACCAAGCTGTGCTGGGCCGGCGCCTCGGTGGGCCGCAGCGGCCTGGCGGTGCAGGCCTACGGTGCCTTCGACGTGGCGCTGTACGACCTCAAGGCGCGCCGCGCCGGCCTGTCGCTGTCCAAGCTGCTGGGTTCGCAGCGCGACTCGGTGCGCTGCTACAACACCTCGGGCGGCTTCCTGCACACGCCGATCGACCAGCTCAAGGTCAACGCCGCGGCCTCCATCGAACGCGGCATCGGCGGCATCAAGCTCAAGGTCGGCCAGCCCGACGGCAAGATCGACATCCAGCGCGTGGAGGCCGTGCGCAAGCACCTGGGCGACCAGGTGCCGCTGATGGTGGACGCCAACCAGCAGTGGGACCGCCCCACGGCCCAGCGCATGTGCCGCATCTTCGAGCAGTTCAACCTGGTCTGGATCGAGGAGCCGCTGGACGCCTACGACCACGAAGGCCATGCCGCGCTGGCCGCCACCTTCGACACGCCCATCGCCACGGGCGAGATGCTGACCAGCCTGTCGGAGCACTACGACCTGATCCGCCACCGCGCGGCCGACTATCTGATGCCCGACGGCCCGCGCGTGGGCGGCATCACGCCCTTCCTCAAGATCGCCGCGCTGGCCGAGCATGCCGGCATCGCGCTGGGCCCGCACTTCGCGATGGAGCTGCACGTGCACCTGGGCGCCGTCTACGCCACCGAGCCCTGGGTCGAGCACTTCGACTGGCTGGAGCCGCTGTTCAACGAGCGCCTGGAAATCAAGGACGGCCGTATGCTCGTGCCGACGCGGCCGGGCCTGGGCCTCTCGCTGAGCGAGCAGGCGCGTGCCTGGACGCGCGAATCGGCCGAGATCGGCCAGCGCCCCTGAACCACGAGACCACCACGATGAGCGCTCCCCTGTACATCACCATGCACGAGGCCGACAACGTGGCCATCGTGGCCAACGACGGCGGCCTGCCGGCCGGCACGGTGTTTCCCGACGGCCTGACCCTGGTCGACAAGGTGCCGCAGGCGCACAAGGTCGCGCTGGAAGACATCCCCGAAGGCGGTGCCGTGCGCCGCTACAACGTGACCATCGGCTACGCCAACAAGCCGCTGCCGCGCGGCAGCTGGGTGCACGAGCGCCTGCTGACCATGCCCGACGCGCGCGAGCTGGAGGGCCTGCCGATCGCCACCGTCAAGCCCGCGCCGCAGCCGCCGCTGGAGGGCTACACCTTCGAGGGCTACCGCAACCCGGACGGCTCGGTCGGCACGCGCAACATCCTGGCCATCACGCAGACCGTGCAGTGCGTGGCCGGCGTGACCGACTTCGCGGTGCAGCGCATCAAGGCCGAGCTGCTGCCCAAGTACCCCCACGTGGACGACGTGGTGGCGCTGGAGCACACCTACGGCTGCGGCGTGGCCATCGACGCGCCGGACGCCGTCGTGCCGATCCGCACGCTGCGCAACATCAGCCTGAACCCCAATTTCGGCGGCGAGGTCATGGTCGTGAGCCTGGGCTGCGAGAAGCTGCAGCCCGAGCGGCTCCTTCCCCCGGGTTCGATTCCCATCGTCGACGAGCGCAACGTGGCCGACGTGGGCGACACGGCCGAGGCCAAGCTCGACGTGGTCTGCCTGCAGGACGAGGCCCACGTGGGCTTCATGTCCATGGTCCAGTCCGTCATGCGCCAGGCCGAGGAACACCTGGAGCGCCTGAACGCGCGCCGGCGCGAGACCGTGCCGGCCAGCGAACTCGTGGTCGGCGTGCAGTGCGGCGGCAGCGACGCCTTCAGCGGCGTGACGGCCAACCCGGCCGTGGGCTACTGCACCGACCTGCTGGTGCGCGCCGGCGCCAGCGTGATGTTCAGCGAGGTGACCGAGGTGCGCGACGGCATCGACCAGCTCACCTCCCGCGCCAGCACGCCCGAGGTGGCCGAAGCCATGATCCGCGAGATGGCCTGGTACGACGCCTACCTCGACAAGGGCCGCGTGGACCGCAGCGCCAACACCACGCCGGGCAACAAGAAGGGTGGCCTGTCGAACATCGTCGAGAAGGCCATGGGCTCCATCGTCAAGAGCGGCAGCTCGCCGATCTCGGGCGTGATCTCGCCCGGCGAGAAGCTCCGGCAGAAAGGCCTGATCTACGCCGCCACGCCGGCCAGCGACTTCATCTGCGGCACGCTGCAGCTGGCCGCCGGCATGAACCTGCACGTGTTCACGACCGGCCGCGGCACGCCCTACGGCCTGGCCGAGGTGCCCGTGATCAAGGTGGCCACGCGCGACGACCTGGCGCGGCGCTGGCACGACCTCATGGACATCAATGCCGGCACCATCGCGACCGGCGAGAAGACCATTGCCGACGTGGGCTGGGAGATGTTCCAGCTCATGCTCGACGTGGCCAGCGGCCGCAAGAAGACCTGGGCCGAGCAGTGGAAGCTGCACAACGCCCTCGTGTTGTTCAACCCCGCACCTGTGACCTGAAACAAGGAGAGACACATGAAGATCGGATTCATCGGCCTGGGCATCATGGGCGCCCCCATGGCCTTGCACCTCGTCAACGCCGGGCACGAGCTGACCTACGTGAAGCGCAGCAAGGTCAACGCGGACATCGCGGCCAGCAGCGCCAAGGGCGTGGCCACCGCCAAGGAGGTCGCGCAGGCGGCCGACGTCGTGATCCTGATGCTGCCCGACACGCCCGACGTGCAGGCCGTGCTGTTCGGCGAGAACGGCGTGGCCGAGGGCCTGACCAAGGGCAAGCTGGTCGTCGACATGAGCTCGATCTCGCCGATCGAGACCAAGGCCTTCGCCGCGAAGATCGAGGCCCTGGGCTGCGACTACGTGGACGCGCCGGTCTCCGGCGGCGAGGTCGGCGCCAAGGCCGCCAGCCTGACCATCATGGTCGGCGGCAGCGAGGCCGCCTTCGCCAAGGCCCAGCCCCTGTTCGAGAAGATGGGCAAGAACATCACCCACGTGGGCGCCGTGGGCGCGGGCCAGACCACCAAGGTGGCCAACCAGATCATCGTGGCGCTCAACATCGCGGCCGTGGGCGAGGCGCTGGTGTTCGCCAGCAAGGCCGGCGCCGACCCGGCCAAGGTGCGCCAGGCGCTGATGGGCGGCTTCGCGTCCAGCCGCATCCTCGAGGTGCACGGCGAGCGCATGATCAAGCGCACCTTCAACCCGGGCTTCCGCATCGGCCTGCACCAGAAGGATCTGGGCCTGGCGCTGGCCGGCGCCAAGTCCATGGGCGTGGCACTGCCGCAGACGGCCAGCGCGGCCCAGCTCATGCAGACCTGCGCGGCCCAGGGCTGGGACCAGCTGGACCACTCGGCATTGGTCAAGGCCCTGGAACTGATGGCGCACCATCCGGTGGCCCCGGACTGACAGCCCCCCACCCGGCACGCGGCAAAACCAAGGAGACGACATGACACCCAACCGCTTGCGCACCCTCTGGCAGTCCGGCGGCGCCGCCGTCAACGGCTGGCTGGCGATCCCGAACAGCTTCTCGGCCGAGACCATGGCCCGCCAGGGCTGGGACGCGCTGACCATCGACCTGCAGCACGGCGTGGTGGACTACCAGGCCATGCTGCCCATGCTGCAGGCCATCGCCACCACCGACACCGTGCCCGTGGTGCGCGTGCCCTGGCTGGAGCCCGGCATCCTCATGAAGACGCTGGACGCCGGCGCCGCGGCCGTGATCTGCCCCATGGTCAACACGCGCGAGGACGCGCAGAAGCTCGTCGCCTGGACCAGCTACGCGCCGCGCGGCACGCGCAGCTTCGGCCCGATCCGCGCGCTGCTGGTCCACGGTGCCGACTACCCGGAACAGGCCAACGACTTCGTCGTGCGCTTCGCGATGATCGAGACCGCGCAGGCGCTGGACAACCTGGACGACATCCTGTCCGTCGAGGGGCTGGACGCGGTCTACATCGGCCCGTCCGACCTGTCGCTGTCGCTGGGCTGCCGGCCCGTGTTCGACGACGTGGACCCCAAGGCCCAGCAGGCCATCGAGCACATCCTGGCGCGCGCCAAGGCGCACGGCCTGGTGGCCGGCATCCACAACGGCAGCCCGCGCGTGGCGCTGGAACGCCAGGCCCTGGGCTTCCAGTTCCTGACGGTGGGCTCGGACGCGCGGCTCATGGCGGCCGGCGCGCAACAGACCGTCGCCGCCATGCGCGCCCAGGCCCCCGCCAAGCCCGGCAGCGGCTACTGACGAAGAATTTTCACAACCAACAGGAGACTTTTCCGATGCACCAAGACAGCCGCAGACGCTTCCTGAAAACCGCCGCCGGCACGGCGCTGACCACGGCCGCCGGCCTGGCCGGCGCCCAGTCCTTCGACTTCAGGCCGGCCCAGCGCTACCCCGACCCCAACGTCTTCATCCTCGACCCGAGCTTCGCCAAGTACCGCATCTACAGCAGCACCATCGAGCAGCTGGGCAGCGGCATGCGCTGGGCCGAGGGCCCGGCCTACTTCCCCGAGACCGGCACGCTGATCCTGTCGGACATCCCGAACAACCGGCTCATGAAGTACGAGGAGAAGACCGGCAAGTTCTCCGTGCACAAGGAGAACGTGAACTACGCCAACGGCAACACGCGCGACCGCCAGGGCCGGCTCGTGAGCTGCGAGCATTCCGTCACGCGCCGCGTGGTGCGCACCGAGAAGGACGGCAGCATGACCGTGCTGGCCGACCGCTTCGAAGGCAAGCGCCTGAACGCGCCCAACGACATCGTGGTCAAGTCCGACGACAGCATCTGGTTCACCGACCCGACCTTCGGCATCAACGGCGAATGGGAAGGCTCGCGCGCCACGCCCGAGCAGGCCACGACCAACGTCTACCGCATCCAGAACGGCCAGATCGCGGCCGTCGTCACCGACATCCTGAACCCCAACGGCCTGGCCTTCTCGCCCGACGAGAAACAGCTCTACGTGGTCGAGTGGCGCGGCACGCCCAACCGAAGCGTCTGGCGCTACGACGTGGCAGCCGACAACAGCCTGTCGAACAAGACCAAGCTCATCGACGCCGCCGGCCCGGGCGCCTTCGACGGCTTGCGCGTGGACCGCGACGGCAACCTGTGGTGCGGCTGGGGCTTCACGGGCGCCTTCGCGCCCGAGGCCACCGACATCGGCGGCGGCATGAAGGCCCACCTGCCGCTCGGCAAGTCCGAAGAGATGGACGGCGTGAAGGTCTTCAACAAGGACGGCAAGCCGATCGGCTTCATCCGCCTGCCGGAGCGCTGCGCCAACCTGGAGTTCGGCGGGCCCAAGCGCAACCGGCTCTACATGGCGAGCAGCCACTCGCTGTACGCGCTGTACGTCGAAGCGCACGGCGCGGTGTGAGGCGCGGCGTCAGTCCGTCGCGATCATCACGCTGGAAGCCTTGATCACGCCATAGGCCTGGCTGCCTTCCTTCAGGCCGAGCTGGTCGGCCGAGGTGGTCGTGATCGAGGCCACGACCTGCAGGCCGGGCGAGACCTCCAGCGTCACCTCGGTGCTGACCGGGCCGCGCACGAGCGCGACCACGGTGCCGGGCAGGACGTTGCGGGCACTGATCTTCATGGGACTCCTTTCAAGGCTTTCCAAAGCCGTAGCGGGCCAGCACCTGCTGGCCGGCGTCGGAGTTTACAAAGGCGATGAAGTCGGCCGCGGCCGCCTTGTTCTTGCTGTCGGCCACCACGGCGATGGGGTAGGACACCGGCGTCGCGCCCTGCGGCGAGGCCACCACCTTGACCTTGTTTGCGGCGATGGTGGCATCGGTGCGGTAGACGAAGCCCGCCTCGACCTCGCCCCGGCTCACGTAGTCCAGCACCTGGCGCACGCTGTCGGCCTGCACGAACTTGGGCTCCAGCACATTCCACAGGTTGGCCGCGTCCAGCACCTCCTTGGTGTAGCGGCCCACGGGCACGGTGGCCGTCTTGCCCACGGCGATCTTCTTGACGGCCGCGCCATGGAGGTCCGCCAGGCCCGTGATGCCCGCGCCGCCCTGGGCCGGCTCGATCAGCACCAGGCTGTTGGTCACGAAATTCCTGCGCGACGCGGCATCGATGAGCTTCTGCGCATCGGCGCGGTTCATGGTTTCCTGGTCGGCGCTGGCGAACACGTCCACCGGCGCGCCCTGGCTGATCTGCTGCAGCAGCACGCCCGAGGCGGCGAAGTTGAAGCGCACCGTGGCGCCGGGCTTGCTGGCCTCGAACTGGGGTGCCAGCTCCTTGAATGCGTCGGTCAGGCTGGCGGCGGCAGACACGGTGATCTGCTGGGCCCAGGATGCGACCGGCAGGGCCAGGGCCAGAACCAGCGAAGCGACGGAAAAGGAACGCATGCAAAACTCCTTGGAGGGGGTGGCGGTGGGGACAGCCTCTCGCTGTGCTCCTGCAAATATAACAGTGCGGGTCAGGCCATGCGGCCGTCGGCACGTGTGCCGTCCACGCTGTCGATGCGGGGCGCGAACCAGCCGATGCGCTCGGTCTGGCGCACGTCGAAGCGCGGCACGTAGGGCTTGATGTCCAGCACCGGCGTGCCGTCCACCATGTCGTTGCCCGAGAACGCGAGCACCCGGCCCTGCACCGACTCCAGCCGCACGATGGACAGGCCGATGCGGTTGGGCCGGGCCGGCGCGCGCGTCGCGAACACGCCGTGGCTCCGGTCGTCGAGGAAGGGCACGACCTCCAGCCGCTCCTGCGTGCAAAGGTGCAGGTGCGTCAGCACGATCAGGAACTCGAAGCCCTCGATGTCGCGCAGGCCGGCGGCGTAGGCCGGCGCGATCTCGATCCGGCCCAGTTCCTGCGGCGCGCCGGCGGTCTGGATCGGCGTGCCCTCGGGCGCGGCGAAGCGGCTGTACACCACGCCGATGGGGCGGCAGACGATCCCAGGTGTTCGTTCATCCATTCCGATACCTCCTCGTTATGCCATACTGAATACAACGAAAAACAACCTCGAGGAGCTCCCCGGTGTCCATGCGCATTTTCTCCCGCAGTTTCGTCTTTTCGCTCGCGGCCGGCCTGGCCCTGGCCGCCTGCGGCGGCGGCGACGATGCCGCCACGGTGCGCGTGGACGGCGCACTCGACCGTCCCGCCAGCTTCAGCGCCGCCGCGCTCGGCGAGCGGCCGGCCATCACGCAGAGCGTGCAGTTCACGAGCGGCAACGGCACGCAGCAGCGCAGCTACGTCGGCACCGACCTGTGGTCGCTGCTGTCGGACCTGGGCATCCAGACCACGCCCGGCGCGCGCAACGACCAGCTCAACCGCTACGTGCTGGCCACGGGTGCCGACGGCTACCGTACGGTGTTCGCGCTCGGCGAACTGAGCCCCACCCTGGGCAACAAGGGCAGCATCGTTGCCTACCTGGAGAACACCGGCGGCACCAGCGCCCCCCTCGCCAGCGAGGACGGCCCGTTCCGCGTCACGGCGCCGGGCGACGTGCGCGGCGGCCGCTACGTCTCGCAGCTGGTGCGGCTCACGGTGCAGCCCTCCGGCTCCACGGCAGCCGGCACGGGCGGCGGCCTGTCGCCGAGCTTCACGGTCGCCGGCGCCGTCGCCACGCCGATGACGTTCGACCTGGCCGCCCTCCAGGCCCTGCCCGCCACCACCGCGACGGTGGGCTCCAGCGTCTACACCGGCGTCAGCCTGTGGACCCTGCTCGACACCGTGACCGGGCTCACGCAGGACGCCAGCATCAAGAACCCGCTGCTGAGCATGTACGCCGTGGCCACGGGCAGCGATGGCTACAAGGCCATGGTCTCGGTCGGCGAGATCCATCCGAGCTTCGGCAACCGCGACGCGCTGGTGGCCTACGCCGTCGACGGCGCGCTGCTGGACCGCAACGGCATGGCGCGCCTGGTGGTGCCGGGCGACGCACGCGCGAGCCGGCATGTCTCCAACCTCGCCGCCATCGAGGTGTTCGCGGCGCCGGCCGCGCCCTGAATCAGGCCTGCGGCAGCAGGCCGCAGATGCGCTGCGTCAGCCGGCCCTGCTCGCTGGCCGCGAAGCGGTAGTAGATGTAGGTGCCGGCGCGGCGCCGCTCGACGATGCCGCTGCGGTACAGGTTGGCCAGGTGCTGGGACAGGTTGGGCTGGCTGATGGGCTGGCGCGCCAGCAGCGCGCTGACGGTCTGCTCGCCTTCGCACAGCGCCTGCAGGATGCGCAGGCGCGCCGGGACCGCCATGGCGCCCAGCACCGTGATCGCGCCGCCATCGGCGCCCGACAGGCCGGCGTCCGCACCGGCAAGGGATTCGCAATTGTTCATGGCACGGCTCATACGGATCGGTGGATGCCGATCCTATGGCCCCGAGTATCGCCCATCGTTATGCTTTTCTGTATATTGCGCAAAAGATATCCCGTCTGATGCCACCCGCCATCAGGAGCTTTTTCCATGGCCTCTCCACCGTTTCGTTTCTCCGGCGCCGCCGCGTTGTGCTGCACGCCGGGCAGCCAGCCGGCACCACCGCCGCCGCAGGTGCCGCGCCGCGCCCGCCTGGCCGACCTGGACCCCAACTACCACTGCTCCATCGTCGGCACCTGCCTGGGCACGGCCGCGCTGCGCAAGCTCGTGCTGCGCTGCCTGCCCGGACTGGCCCAGGCCTCCGACGTCGAGATCCACCACGAGGCGGTGCACCTGGCCACGGCCGGCGGCGCCGGTGCCAAGGTCCTGCACAAGGCGCTGGACGAGGCCCATGCGCTGGCCATCAAGCGCTTCGCCGCGCTGGACGGCGACGCGCTGCACCAGGCCTGGCAGCAGGCCCTGGCCAGCGGCGAGGTGCCGGGCGCCTACTGGGCGCTGCTGACGCATGCCCAGACCTCGCCGGAACTGCGCAAGCGCGCCTTCGGCGACGTCCACATGCTCTCGCACCTGGTGGGTGCCGCGAACCGGGCCGACATCCGGCGCCTGCAGGCGCTGACGCAGCGCAATGCCGAGCTGGTCGAGCAGGTCGAGCAACAGCAGCTGCGCCTGCAAAGCCTGGCGCAGGAGCGCCAGGACCTCGCCGAGCGTCTGGTGGTGCAGGAGGCGGCCCAGGCCCCGCGCCCGGCGCTCGCGCCCGACACCGCGGCCCTGCAGGCCGAACTGGCCGCACGCGACCAGGCCCTGGCCCACCAGACCGGCCGGCGCGAAGCCGCCGAATCGCAGATGCTGGCCGAGCGCCAGGCGCGCGAGGCGCTGCAGCAGCGCGTGGCGACTTCGCTGGAGCTCGTCGATGCGCTGCAGGCCGAACTCCAGGCGCTGGAGCAGCAGCTGGCCACCCAGCTGGAGCCGGCCGCGCCGGGCACGCCGCTGCTGCAGGGCTGCCGCGTGGTCTACGTCGGCGGGCGCCCGGCCTCGAACCGCAGCATCCGCGCCATGGTGCAGGCGGCCGGCGGCGAGTTGGTGTTGCACGACGGCGGCATCGAGGACCGCAAGGGCCTGCTGGCCGCGGCGCTGCCGCGCGCCGACCTGGTGGTGTTTCCGGTGGACTGCGTGGACCACGACTCCATGGGCACGGTCAAGCGGCTTTGCGAGCGCCACCAGATCCCGTTCCACCCCGTGCGCAGCGCCAGCGCCGCGAGCTTCGCGGCCCTGCTGGCGCGCCTGAGCGACGTGCAGCGGCCCGGGCCGCGCCTGTGCCTGCGGCACGGCTGAGCGCGCTACGCGCCGGCGGCGAAGCGGGCCAGCGCGACCAGGCCCACGACCAGCAGCAGCACGAGCACGAAGGCCACGAGCACGAGCGGCAGAAAGCCCACCTGCTGGGTGCGTTTCTCGGCTTCGGATTGGCGGCCGCCCAGGCCGATCAGGCTCCAGAGCACGGCGCGCACGGTGCGCAGCAACTTGTTCATGGCCTGAATATGCCGCAGTCCGGCGCCACGGGACAGCAGCAGTTGCGCATCCGGCAACCGGAGCAGGTTCACAGCAACGCCAGCAACAGCGGCACGAGCAGGCTGGTCAGGATGCCGTTCAGGCCCATGGCCAAGGCCGCGAACGCGCCCGCCACGGGGTTCAGCTGCAGTTCGCGCGCCATGCCGATGGCGTGCGCCGTGAGGCCCAGCGCCACGCCGCGCACGACCGGGTCCTGGTCCACCCGCAGCCAGCGCAGCAGCGGCTGCGACACCATGGTGCCGGCGATGCCCGTGACCGCCACGGCCACGGCCGCCAGCGCCGTGAGCCCGCCCATGCGCTCGGCCACCGGCATGGCGATGGGCATGGTGGCCGACTTGGGCGCCAGCGAGGCCAGCGTCTCCCAGGAGCCGCCCAGCGCCCAGGCGATGCCCACGGCCGAGACGATGGCCGTGGTCGAGCCGACCCCCAGCGCGATGGCCAGCGGGCGCCAGATCGCGCGCACGCGCGGCCACTGGTGGAACAGCGGCACGGCCAGCAGCACCGTGGCCGGGCCGATCAGCAGCGTGAGCGGCTGGGTGCCGCGCGCGTAGTCGGCATAGGGCGTGCCGCTGGCCAGCAGCAGGCCGACCAGCACCAGCACCGAAGTCAGCACGGGAATCAGCGCGGGGTGCGCGCCGCTGCGCCGGTACAGCGCCAGGGTGCCGGCGTAGACCAGCACGGTCGCCGCCAGCCACCAGGCCGGCGAGGCGGCCAGCGCGCTCCAGCCTGCCGCCATCGCGCCGTCAGATCCCATCGTGCCGGCGCAGCAGCCACTTGAGCACCAGTGCCGTGACGACCAGCGTGATCACCGCGCCGGCCACGCTGGCGGCCAGGAACGGCCGCCACTCGCGCGCCACGCGCTCGAAGTGCAGCATCACCCCGGTCACCGAGGGGATGAACAGCAGCATCATGTGCGGCAGCAAGGCCCTGGCGCCCTGGTCCAGCCCGGCCGGCACGCGGCGCAGCACCAGCAGGCCGCCGAACAGCGCCAGCATGCCGACCACCGAGCCCGGCAGCGGCCAGCCGGCCAGGCGCACCAGGGCGTCGCCCAGCGCTTGCAACAGGAACAGGGCGGCGATGGCGTAGAGCATGGGGCGGCGATGCTAGTGCATGCGGCGCCGGCCGAACACCACCAGTTGCGCCGCAGGACACCGGATCAGATGCAGGACAATGCCGCCGCCCCATGAAGCGCTACGAAGCACTGGCCCACGACATCGCGCAATCCATCCGCGCCGGCGTGCTGCGTCCGGGCGATCGGCTGGCCTCGGTGCGCCATGCCAGCGCCAGCCGCGGCGTGAGCCCCTCCACGGTGTTCCAGGCCTACTACCTGCTGGAGGCGCGCGGCCTGGTGCAGGCGCGCGAGCGCTCGGGCTACTACGTGGCGCCGCATGCGCAGCAGGTCCCGCCGGAACCCGAAGCGGCCTCGCAGCCGCAGGATGGCTCCGTGGCGGTGGACGTCAGCGCGCTGGTGTTCGAGATCCTGGACGCGAGCATGACGCGCGAGGTCGTGCCCTTCGGCTCGGCCTTCCCGAGCCCGCTGCTGTTTCCGCTGGCGCGGCTGGGCCAGTCGCTGGCCGCCAGCGCGCAGGCGCTGGACCCCTGGAGCACGGTGGACGACCTCACGCCCGGCAACGCCGCGCTGCGCCGGCAGATCGCGCTGCGCTACCTGGCGGCCGGCGTGCCCATGTCGGTGGACGACATCGTGGTGACCAACGGCGCGCTGGAGGCGCTGAATCTGTGCCTGTCGGTCGTCACGCGGCCCGGCGATTCGGTGCTCGTGGAGGCGCCGGCCTTCTACGGCGCGCTGCAGGCGCTCGAACGGCAAGGCCTGTCGGCGGTCGAGGTGCCCACCCATCCGCGCGAGGGCATGGACCTCGCTGCGCTTGAGCAGGCCATCGCGCGCCACCGGCCCCGGGCCTGCTGGCTCATGAGCAACTTCCAGAACCCGCTGGGCACCCTGATGCCCGAGGCGCGCAAGCGCGCGCTGGTGGAACTGCTGGCGCGCCACCAGCTGCCGCTGATCGAGGACGACGTCTACGCCGAGCTCTACTTCGGCGACAAGCGCCCGCCGCCGGCCAAGGCCTTCGACAGCCAGGGCCTGGTGCTGCACTGCTCCTCGTTCTCCAAGTCCCTGGCACCGGGCTGGCGCATCGGCTGGGCCGCGCCGGGGCGCTACGCCCAGGCCGTGGCGCGGGCCAAGCTGATGTCCACGCTGGCCACGGCCGTGCCCACGCAGATGGCGCTGGCGCGCTACCTGGAGCGCGGCGGCTTCGACAAGCACCTGCGCAAGCTGCGCCAGACCCTGGCCCAGCAGCAGGCGCAGTTCATGCAGGCGCTGGGCCGGCACTTCCCGCCCGGCACGCGCGCCACGCGGCCGGCCGGCGGCTACTTCCTGTGGGTCGAGCTGCCGCCGCAGGTCGACGCGCTCGCGCTGCACCGCCAGGCGCTGGCCCAGGGCATCAGCATCGCGCCGGGGCCGATCTTCTCGCCCAGCCGTGCGTTCGCGCACTGCATCCGGCTCAACTACGGCCATGCCTGGAACGCGCGCAGCGAGGCCGCGCTGGCCACGCTGGGGCAGCTGGTCCACGCGGCCCTGTGAACACCATGGAACTGCTGCGCATCCACCACGCCGCCATCATCTGCGCCGACTACGCGCGCTCCAGGCGCTTTTACACCGAGGTGCTGGGCCTGCGCGTCGTGGCCGAGCACTACCGCGCGGCGCGCCAGTCCTACAAGCTGGACCTGGCCCTGCCCGACGGCAGCCAGATCGAGCTGTTCAGCTTCCCCACCCCGCCGCCGCGGCCCTCGCGGCCCGAAGCCCAGGGGTTGCGCCACCTGTCGTTCGCGGTGGCCGACGTGGCGCGCTGCAAGGCCGAGCTGGAGGCGCAGGGCGTGGCCGTGGAGGACATCCGCACCGACGAGTACACGGGCCGGCGCTTCACCTTCTTCGCCGACCCGGACGGGCTGCCGCTGGAGCTCTACGAAGACGCCGCCTGACCGCGCAGCTTCTTCACCAGCGTGACGGCGGCCAGCACCACGGCGCCGGCCACGATGCCGACGCCCGCGTTCGCGAGTGCCGGTGTGATCGCCTCCCAGAACGGCCCGCCCGGCCAGATCGCCGTGGCGTGCGCCATCTCCTCGATGCCATGGTGCAGCACCGTCACGCCGTGCGCGAGGATGCCGCCGCCGACCAGGAACATGGCGGCCGTGCCGACCACCGACAAGCCCTTCATGAGCCAGGGCGCCGCCGCCAGGATGGCGCGGCCCAGCGCGGCGCGGGCGCCGCCGAGGCGGCTCAGGTGCAGCCCCGCGTCGTCGAGCCGGACGATGCCGGCGACCAGGCCGTAGACCCCGATGGTCATGGCCACGGCGATGCCGGCCAGCACCACCAGCTGGGTCAGGAAGGGGCTCTGCTGCACCGTGCCCAGCGTGATCGCGATGATCTCGGCCGACAGGATGAAGTCGGTGCGCACGGCGCCCTTGATCTTGTCCTTCTCCAGCGCCACGAGGTCGACGGCCGGGTCGGCCACGGCCTGCTTGCGTTCGGCCGCATGCGCCGCGTCGTCGTCCCGGCCGTGCAGGAACTTGTGGGCCAGCTTCTCGAAGCCTTCGTAGCACAGGAAGGCGCCGCCCAGCATCAGGAGCGGCGTGACGGCCCAGGGCGCGAACGCGCTGATGGCCAGCGCGGCCGGCACCAGGATGGCCTTGTTGAGCAGGGAGCCCTTGGCCACGGCCCAGACCACGGGCAGTTCGCGGTCGGCCTTCACGCCCGTGACCTGCTGGGCGTTGAGCGCCAGGTCGTCGCCCAGCACGCCGGCCGTCTTCTTGGCCGCGACCTTGCTCAGGACCGAGACGTCGTCGAGGATGGAGGCGATGTCGTCGAGCAGTGCGAGCAGGCTGGAGGCCATGGGGCGGGTGCGGAGTGGATGACCGGGCCATTGTGCGTGGGCCGGTGACGGGCGCGCGACAGCGCAGGCCGCGTCAGTCCGTCGGTTCGAGCAGCGGGCGCAGCAGCGCCGCGGCCTCGTCCTGCACGCGCCGGCGCCGGTCCGAGCCGCTGCCGGGCTTCTCCCAATCCGGCCGGCTGCGCGCCGGCTGCACGGCCTGCACCACGCGGCGCAGCGGGGCGTCGACGGCCGCGTCGGGCGCGGCGTCCTGCTCGAGCTGGGCCAGCGCCGCATGGCCGCGCCGGTCGAGCTGGCGCGCCAGGCCCACGAGCTGCAGCGCCACGAGGAACAGCAAGGCGTTGTCCAGCGTGAGCTCGCGCACGCCGCCGAGCTGGTTCAGCAGCTTGCCGCCGATCTGGCGCCAGCCCTGCGAGACGATGCTGCCCACCGCACCGCCCAGCGCCGCGCCGGCGCCCAGCGAGAGCCCGCCCACGGCCAGGTCGGCGATCACGCCGACCGAAGCGCCCACGGCCGCGCCGATGCCGAGCCGTCGGCCGGCCTGGCGCAGGGCTTCGGGGTGGAACAGGTCGTTGTCCCAGCGCCCGTCCTGCCAGGGCAGCGCGGCGAGCCGCGCGTCGTCTTCGGAAAAGCCCTGGATCTCGAGCAGCTGGTCGGCACAGCCGCGCACGAGCACGAGCGCCAGCTGCTGGAAGTCCTGCTCGGCGCGCGCCCGCGCGGCCGGCTCGGCATAGACCGCCTCGCCGATGCCGCGGCGCAATGCCGCCAGCCGCAGCAGCAGCTCGGCGATGGCGCGGCTGGCCGCGTCGCGCCGGCCACCGGCCTCCTCCAGCAGGTGCCGGCCGACCTGCTGCAGCCGCGCGCGCTGGCCCGGCAGCAGCGTGGCCAGGTCCTGGTAGAGGTGCTGCTCGGCGCCGACGAAGGGCGCCACGGCGTCGAAGCGCACCTGGGCGTGCAGGCCACCGCCGGCCAGCACGGCCTGCCAGTCGGCCAGCCGGCTGGCGGGGTCGCGCACGAAGTTGAGCACCGGCATGACCGGGCGCGCGCAGGAGTTCAGGATCTCGATCTCGGCGCGGTGCTTGGGCAGCACGGGCTCGCGGCTGTCGATGACGTAGAAGGCCGCGTCCACTTCCAGCATCTTGCGCAGCACCTTGGCCTCCTGCTCGAAGCTGCCGCGCGCCTCCGGGCCCTGCAGGAAGGCGCGCACGCGCGCCGGCCGGTCCATGCCGGCATCGGCGCCGGCGCCCTGCAGGTAGTCCCACAGCGCGACGGAATCCTCCAGGCCCGGCGTGTCGAAGAAGCGCAGCGCGGGCCGGCCGGCGATGCGCAACTCCACGACCTCCACATGGCGCGTGGTGCCGGGGCGGTCCGACACCTCGCCGAAGTGGCGCTTGCGCGTCAACGTGCGCAGCAGCGAGGTCTTGCCCGCATTGGTGTGGCCGACCACGGCGATGGCCAGGGCGTCGCCGTCGGCCTGGGCGCCGGGGATGGGCAGCTTCATGGCGCCTCCAGCCAGGCCAGCGCGGCCTCGGGGTCGGTCAGCACGTCGAACCGCTGCAGCGCGCTGCGCTCCAGCCAGTCGCGCCAGCGCGCCGTGTCGGCCTCCTGCCGCGCACCGCCCAGCAGCACCGCGCACGCAGCGCTCGCGCCGCAGGCTTCGCGCAGGAAGCGCTCGGTGCCGCGGTCGGGGCTGGAGGCCGCATGGCAGGCCACGAGCAGGCGGTGCGCCGGCGCGGCGGCCAGGCGCTGCAGCAGGTCGGCGCGCTCGCGCTGGCTGCCCTCCATGCGCTGCACCTGCACCGCGGCAGGCGGCGCGAACGGCGGCCAGGCGGCCTCGGGCGGCAGCTCGAAGCCCAGCAGCAGCCGCGTGCCGGCATCGGCTCCCAGCGCGGCGGGTGCGGCGGCCGGCATGGCGCCGGGCTGTTCGGCATCCACGACCAGCACGGGCTCCATGGCGTCGAAGCGCGACAGCAGCGCGCGCACGCCGGGGTCGGCCAGGTCCAGCGCCAGCCGGCCGCGGCCGCGCCGCCAGGCGGCCCAGCACAGCAGCGCGCAGAGCAGGCGCACGCACAGGCCGTAGACGGCCACGCAGCCCAGCAGCCACCAGGCCCAGGCACGCTGCGCGTCGGCGCCGGCCAGCGCGGGCTGCAGCAGCGTGGCCGCCTCGGGCATGGCGAAGCCCAGCCGCTGCGGCAGCCAGCCGGTGGCCTGCACGAAGTGCACGAAGAACTCGGGCGTCAGCAGCGTGGTCTCCCAGGTCAGCCGGTAGGCGCGCAGCGACAGGCCCAGCGCCAGCGCGGCCAGCAGCAGCACGAAGGCCAGCGTCCAGATGGCATGGCTGATGCCGCCGAAGGCCCAGGGCGCCAGCCGGGCGCGGGCCAGCACGTCGGTGGTGGCGCGTGCCAGCTGCACGGCGTGCGGCCCGCGGTCCAGCGGCAGCCGCGCCGTGAGCTGCAGCGCCCAGCGGCCCAGCGCGCCGCCGGCCGCCGCGCGCCAGGGCAGCAGCAGGCTGCCCAGCCACAGCAGCAGCGTGAGCAGGTGCAGGCCCAGCGTGGAGACGAAGGCGGCCACGACGTTGATCTCGCGCGCATCGCCGAGCACCGCGCGCGCCAGCGCCCAGGCGCTGCCGGCCACGCCGAACACCAGCAGCAGCAGCACCGCACCGCCGAGCTGGCGCCAGCGCCGCCATTCGCGCTGCAGGCCCAGGCGCTCGCCCAGCAGCCAGGCGCGCTCCAGCACGCGGCCGGCGCCGTCGGGCCGGGCGCTGAAGGCCTGGCGCATGGCCTGGCCGTCCTCGAGCCGGCCCTCCTCCTCGATCAGTTGCACGGCGCGCCAGATGGCGGCCTGGGCCAGCGGGCTGCGTCCGGGGTCGGAAGGAGGCGGAGACATCGAACGGGACAACGGGGCGCGTGACAATCGGACGCGCAGCATGCCACAGGGGCAGGAACCACCAGGAACGCGATGGCCAAGGACTTCAGCCGCATGGAACACAGCAACCGCTCGGGCAACCCGGCCCTGGCCACGGTCTCCGACCCGGCGCGGCGGCTCTGGCTGCAGGGCGGCCTGGGCGCGGCGACGGCCGCGCTGCTGGCGCCGTTGGCAGGTTGCGCCGCCCCGTCCGGCGGCAGCGGCGGGCGCATCGGCTTCGAAGGCATCCCGGCCTCGGCCGCCGACCGCGTGGTGGTGCCGCGCGGCTACGTCGCCCAGGTGCTGGCGCCCTGGGGCGAGCCGGTGGGCGTGGCCGGTGGCCATGCCGGCCTTCCGCGACGACCTGCTCCAACAGCGCCGAGGAGCAGGCCCTGCAGCTGGGCATGCACCACGACGGCATGGGCTTCTTCGCACTGGACGGCAGCGGGCAGCCGCGGCCTGCTGGTCATCAACCACGAGTACACCGACGACGGCATGCTGCACCCGGGCGGCATGGCGCCGTGGACGGCCGAGAAGGTGCGCAAGTCGCAGGCCGCGCACGGACTGTCGGTGGTCGAGATCGCCCTGGCCGATGGCCGCTGGCAGCTGCAGCGGCCCAGCCGCTTACGCGCGCCGCATCACGGCCAGCACGCCCTGCACGGTGGCGGGCCCGGCCGCCGGCCACGCCCTGCTGCGCACGGCCGACGATCCGGCTGGCCGCACGGTGCGCGGCACGCTCAACAACTGCGCCGGCAGCACCACGCCCTGGGGCACCTACCTCGCGGGCGAGGAGAACTTCAGCTTCTACTTCTCGGGCGGCGCGCGAGCGCGATGCCGACCAGCGCCGCTGGGGCATGACGCAAGAGGCCTGGATGCCGCTGGCCCGAGCACGACGCGCGCTTCGATGCGCGCCGGCACCCCAACGAGTTCCACCGCTTCGGCTGGATCGTCGAGGTCGACCCCATGGACCCGCGGTGCCGCGCCGGTCAAGCGCACCGCCCTGGGCCGTGGCGCGCACGAGGGCGCCTGGGTGGCGACCACGCGGGACGGCCGCGCCGTCGTCTACTCGGGCGAGGACGCGCGCTTCGAGTACATCTACCAAGTTCGTGAGCGCGCGACCGCATCGCGCCCGCCGCGGCCGGCCAGAGCGCGGCCCAGGCCAACCGCGACGCTGCTGGACCACGGCACGCTGTACGTGGCCCGCTTCGATGCCGACGGCACGGGCCGCTGGCTGCCGCTCGTGCACGGCCAGGGCCCGCTCACGGCCGCGGCCGGCTTCCCCGACCAGGGCGCGGTGCTGGTCAAGACGCGCCAGGCCGCCGACCTGCTCGGCGCCACGCGCATGGACCGGCCCGAATGGCTGGCCATCGACCCCGCGCAGCGCGTGGTCTACTGCACGCTGACCAACAACAGCGCGCGTGGCGCACCGGGCCAGCCCGGCGTGGACGCGGCCAACCCGCGCGCCAACAACGTGATGGGACAGGTGATCCGCTGGCAGGAGGACGGCGATTTCGACGCCACGGGCATGCGCTGGGACCACCTGCTGCTGGCCGGCGACCCGGCCAACGCGCAGGGCCGAGGCGCGCGGCGACATCCGCGGCGACCTGTTCGCCTGCCCCGACGGCCTGCTGCTGGACGCGCGCGGCCTGCTCTGGATCCAGACCGACGCGGCGGCCGACGAGATGCGCCGCGGCGAGATGCAGGCGCCTGGGCAACAACCAGATGCTGGCCTGCGACCCGGCCACGGGCGAGGTGCGCCGCTTCCTGACCGGGCCGCGTGAACTGCGAGATCACGGGCGCCACGATGGCGCCGGACGGCTGCACGCTGTTCGTGAACATCCAGCACCCGGGCGAGCCGCCTTCGGACCGCAGCGTGCCGGACGAGATCACGAAGTACTCGACCTGGCCCTACGGCGGACGGCCGCGTTCGGCCATGCTGGCCATCCGCCGCGAGGACGGCGGGCCGGTCGGAACCTAGAAGCTCAATGAACGGAGCGCTTGAGCCGCATCTCCTCGATGCGGATGTCGCCGAACGGCGTGGTGCGCGCCGTGTTGAGTTCGCGCTTGAAGCCGGCGAGGTCGAAGAAGCGCAGTGCGCGCTCGTTGCGCAGCGGGACCCAGACCGTCACGCTGGTGCAGCCCTCGTCGTCCAGGCCCTCGCGCGCGGCATCCCACAGGGCCAGGCCGGCGCCCTTGCCCCAGTGCTCGGGCAGCACGTGGATGGCCCAGACCTCGCCCACGGTGGGCTTGGTGCCCTTGTCGCGCGAGCGGTCGAAGGCGACGAAGCCCACCACCTTGCCGCCGGCCAGCGCCACATAGACCTGCGGATCGCCGAACTCGATCGCCTCGCGCCACTGCTGCAGCCGTTTGGCCACGGGCTGCGCGTTCAGCAGTTCCTCCGGCACGATGCCGGCATAGGCAGCCAACGTGGCGGCGGCGTGGACATCGACGATGGCTTGGGCGTCGCGCTTCTCGGCGGGACGGACTTCGTAGAACGACATGTGGGTGCGAGAGGCTGAAAAAGCCCTCCATTGTCGCCGCAAGCCGCGCCCTACACTCGCCGTCCATGTCTGCCACCTTCACCGTGCGGCTGCAGCGGCCCGGCGCGGACCCCGTGCAATTCGAGGCGCCGGCCAACCTGCCGGTGCTGCTGGCGGCCGAGCGCGCCGGCTTCGCCATGGAGAGTTCCTGCCGCAACGGCACCTGCCGCAGCTGCATCTGCTTCATGGACGCCGGCAGCGTGGCCTACCACATCGCCTGGCCCGGCCTGTCGCTGGACGAGAAGCGCGAGGGCTGGATCCTGCCCTGCGTGGCCCATGCCACGGCCGACCTGCAGCTGACGGCCCCGCTGTAGGACGCGCTGCTAAACTCTGGCGCCTTTTCAGCCCCCGTTCGCCATGGACTATCCCGGCAACCTGATCGTCGTCGCAGCCCCGAGTGGGGCCGGCAAGTCCAGCCTGGTCAAGGCGCTCCTGGAACTCGACGCGCAAATCCAGCCCTCTGTCTCGCACACTACGCGGGCGCCGCGCGGCCAGGAAAAGCACGGGCGCGAGTACTTCTTCGTGCCCGACGCCGATTTCGACGCCATGGTGGCCGCCAACGGCTTCGTCGAATGGGCCAACGTGCACGGCCGGCGCTACGGCACGTCCAAGAAGGCGATCGAGGACCGCATCGCCCAGGGCGCCGACGTGATCCTGGAGATCGACTTCCAGGGCGCCATGCAGATCAAGAAGACCTTCTCCAACGCGGTGTTGATCTTTATCCTGCCGCCGAGCTGGGAGGAACTGCGTTCGCGCCTGGAGCGCCGCGGCGAGGACGCCCCCGACGTGATCGAGCTGCGGCTCAAGAACGCCGCCGTGGAGATGGCGCAGGCCGAAAATTTCGACTTCGTTATAATCAACGAGTTGTTCGACCGGGCCGTTTTCGACTTGAAAACCATCGTGCACGCCCAGCGACTCAAATACCTGGCGCAGGTGCGCGCCAGGGCCGACACCTTCAAATCCCTGCACATCCTCTGAGAGGACTGGAGTCCACCATGGCCCGCATCACCGTCGAAGACTGCCTCGAGCAGGTTCCCAACCGCTTCCAGCTGGTGCTGGCCGCGACCTACCGCGCCCGTATGCTGAGCCAGGGCCACGCCCCCAAGATCGAGAGCAAGAACAAGCCCGGCGTGACCGCGCTGCGCGAGATCGCCGCCGGCAAGGTCGGCCTGGAAATGCTCAAGAAAGTGCCGACCTGAGCGACATCCGCCTCGGCTGAAAAAGCACCGCACTGCGGTGCTTTTTTGTTGGGCAGTCCGCCCGCGCGGGCACGCACGCTACAGTAAGCGCATGAATGCCGCGTTGCCCACCACTGCAGACAGGACACCGCCCCCGGCTTCGGAGCCCGCCACGTCCGCCGCGGCGAACGCCGCCGCGGCCAGTTTTGCCGCCCTGACTGCCAGCCTGGACTACCTGGACGCCCAGGGCATCGAGCAGGTGCGCCAGGCCTACCGCTTCGCCGACGAGGCCCACCTGGGCCAGTTGCGTTCCAGCGGCGAGCCCTACATCACACACCCCATCGCCGTGGCCACGCAGTGCGCGGCCTGGAAGCTCGACGCCCAGGCGCTGATGGCCGCGCTGCTGCACGACGCGATGGAAGACTGCGGCGTGACCAAGCCCGAGCTCATCGAGCGCTTCGGCGCGCCGGTGGCCGAGCTCGTGGACGGGCTGACCAAGCTGGACAAGCTGCAGTTCAACACGCGCGAGGAGAACCAGGCCGAGTCCTTCCGCAAGATGCTGCTGGCCATGGCACGCGACGTGCGCGTGATCCTGATCAAGCTGGCCGACCGCACCCACAACATGCGCACCATGGGCGACATGCCGCGCAGCAAGTGGGGCCGCATCTCCAAGGAGACGCTGGACATCTACGCGCCGATCGCCCACCGGCTGGGCCTGAACGTGACCTACCGCGAGCTGCAGGAGCTCGCCTTCCAGCACCTGATGCCCTGGCGCCACGGCGTGCTGGCCAAGGCCGTGGCCAAGGCGCGCAGCCGGCGCCGCGACCTGGTGCAGAAGGTGCAGCAGGAGGTGGAGGCGGCCTTCGCCAACGCCGGCATGAAGGTGCGCATCGCCGGGCGCGAGAAGACGCTCTACTCCATCTTCCGCAAGATGGACGACAAGCACCTGTCCTTCGCCCAAGTCAACGACATCTACGGCTTTCGCGTGATCGTGCCCAACGTGGTCGACTGCTACACCGCGCTCGGCGTGCTGCACCAGCTGTACAAGCCGGTGCCGGGCCGCTTCAAGGACCACATCGCGATCGCCAAGGCCAACGGCTACCAGTCGCTGCACACCACGCTGGTGGGGCCGTCCAACATCAACATCGAGTTCCAGATGCGCACGGACGCCATGCACGTGGTGGCCGAATCGGGTGTCGCGGCGCATTGGCTGTACAAGGCCAACCATCCCGACAGCGCCACCACCGACCGCATGGGCACGCAGTGGCTGCAGTCCTTGCTGGACATCCAGCAGGAAACGCGCGACGCCTCCGAGTTCTGGGACCACGTCAAGGTCGACCTGTTCCCCGACGCCGTCTACGTGTTCACGCCCAAGGGCCAGATCATGGCGCTGCCGCGCGGCGCCACCGTGGTCGACTTCGCCTACGCGATCCACAGCAACATCGGCGACCGCACGGTGGCGGCCCGCATCAACGGCGACCAGGCGCCGCTGCGCACCGAGCTGCACAACGGCGACGTGATCGAGGTCATCACCGCGCCGGTCTCGGCGCCGAACCCGGCCTGGCTGGGCTTCGTGCGCACCGGGCGTGCGCGCTCCAAGATCCGCCACCACCTCAAGAGCCGGGCCATCACCGAATCGGAAGACCTGGGCGAGAAGCTGCTGACCCAGGCCGTGCGCGCCGAGGGCATCGAGGCCCTGCCCGACCACGACACCGACGGCCAGCCGATCTGGGACAAGCTGCTGCGCTTCTCGGGCAACCGCACGCGCGCCGAGCTCATGACCGACATCGGCCTCGGCAAACGCATCGCCAGCATCGTCGCCAAGCGGCTCAAGGTGCTCATGACCGAGGGCGGCGGCGTGAAGACCGACCCGCTGCTGATGACGCGCGAGCGCTACACGGCGCACGAGACCGTGTCGCAGGGCGGCGTGGTCATCGACGGCAGCGAGAACGCCTCGGTGCAGTTCGCGCGCTGCTGCCGGCCCGTGCCGGGCGACGAGATCGTGGGCTACCTGGGCCGCGGCGAGGGCCTGTTCGTGCACACGGCCGACTGCGCCACCGCCAAGCGCCTGCAGTACAAGGACAGCGAACGCTTCATCGCCGTGGCCTGGTCCGACGAGCCGGTGCGCACCTTCGAGACCGGCATCGTCATCACGGTCAACAACGGCAAGGGCGTGCTGGCCCGCGTGGCCGCCACGCTGGCCTCCTCCGAGGTCGACATCACGCACATGGACATGGGCCAGGAGGAGGCGCAGGACGCCTCGGACCTGCGCTTCGTGGTGGCCGTGCGCGACCGGGCGCATCTCGAATCGGCGATGCGCAACCTGCGGCGCACGCAGGCCGTCCTGCGCGTGGCGCGCGCGACGCCGGCCCCCTATCAGGCCGGTGCCGGCGCCGGGTAGCGCACCTCCAGCACCTCCAGGTCGCGCACACCGGACGGCGTGGGCAGGCGCACCTCGTCGCCCACGCGCGCGCGCAGCAGCGCCCGCGCGATCGGCGCGATCCAGCTGACCTCGCCGGCCCCGCTGTTGGCCTCGTCGATGCCGCGGATCGTGACGGTCTGCTCCTCGCCCTGTGCGTCGGCGTAGGTCACCGTGGCGCCGAAGAACACCTGGTCGCTGCCATGGTGCACGCTGGGGTCGGTGACCTCGGCGATCTCGAGCCGGCGCGTCAGGAAGCGGATGCGGCGGTCGATTTCGCGCAGCCGCTTCTTGCCGTAGAGGTAGTCGCCGTTCTCGGAACGGTCGCCGTTGCTGGCGGCCCAGTGCACGACCTCGACCACCTTGGGGCGCTCGTTGTCGATCAGGTCCAGCAACTCGTTGCGCAGGCGGGCGTAGCCCTGCGGCGTGATGTAGTTCTTGCCGCCGGCCGGCAGCGCGGGCAGGGCCAGCTCGTCCTCGTCGTCGCCGTCGCTTTCCTTGGTGAAGGCTTTGCTCATGGGCGCTAGTGTCCGGCAAAAAGTCCGGCGCCCCGCGGCGCTACAGCCGGGGCAGATCGCGCAGCGTGCGACCGGGCAGCGAGGGATCGACCTCGATGCGCTCCGTGCCATCGGCCTGGACATGGACCTTGACCACCTGAGGCGTCGCGGCGGCGCCGCGGCCCGGGAACAGGGGCACGACGGGCTCGGCCTCGAGCAGCTTGTCCACCACCTCGAGCGTGTCGACCACGCTCTCGCCCGACAGCGGGCGCGGCGCAGCCGCAAGGCCGACCTCGCTGCCGTCGGCCAGGTACCAGCGCACGCGGCGCACCTCGCCGCGCGCGTCCAGCTCGACGCCGGTCACCACGTGGGCAGGGCCTTCAGGCACCAGGGTGTTCATGGCGCGCGCTGTGGCGGCGTTGCACATGCACGGGCCTGCCGGGGTGGCCAGGCAGGCGCGTGGGCACATCGCCCTCGTCCGGCGGCTCCTGCACGGGCGCGTCGGGCTCCGGGTTCACGGGATCTTCGTCGTCGAACGGGCCGGCCGGCGGCGGCACGGGCGGCACCGGATGCGGCGTCGGCACGGAGGCCAGGCGCCGGGCCCGGAGCGACGGGGAAAGGGTGTCGAGCATGCGTCTCCCATTCAAAGGAGCCCGCATCTTCGGCGGATCGGCGGCCCGGCTGCATCGTCGGATGGCGCGTGCTGCTGTAGTCGATGGCCGACAGGCAGGCAGGCGGGCCCAAGAAATGGGCCGGTCCCCTTGCAAGGACCGGCCTATCCATTTTGGTGCGGCTGGCAGGAATCGAACCCACGACCCCTTGGTTCGTAGCCAAGTACTCTATCCAGCTGAGCTACAGCCGCGAAGCCTTAGAGTATATACCGAAGTTCTTCCACTTCGAGGAAAACGAAGAAAAATTGAAATCCGGAAAAGAAAATGGGCCGGCCCCTTGTGAGGACCGACCCATTCGGTTTGGTGCGGCTGGCAGGAATCGAACCCACGACCCCTTGGTTCGTAGCCAAGTACTCTATCCAGCTGAGCTACAGCCGCGAAGCCATAGAGTATAGCGCAGTTTTCAGTGCCCGCCAGAAACGACGACCGGAATTTCGGTCGCCGGCGGCGTGTTGCGGCTGCGCCCGCAGCGCACGATGCCGTCGATCATGACCATGCCGATGCCGGGCACGTCGCCGAACTGCACGCTCTCGAGCAGCGTGCGGCCGGCCGTGTGCTGGGCCCGGTCCATGAACACGAAGTCGGCTGCGCGGCCGACTTCGATGAGGCCGCAATTGAGCTGGCGGATCTTGGCCGTGTTGCCGGTGGCGAAGCAGAACACCAGTTCGGCCGGGATGTTGGCCAGGCTGGACAGCATGGCCACCATGCGCAGGATGCCCAGCGGCTGCACGCCCGAGCCGGCGGGCCCGTCGGTGCCCAGGATCACGCGGTGCGGGCACTTCAACTGCAGCGCCGTCTGCGCCGCCGCGATCGCCACCTTCTCGTTGCCGTTGTGCACGATCTCGATCGCGCGGCTGGACTTCTCGCAGAGTTCGCAGACATGGGCCTCGGGCAGCGCGGTATGGCCGCCGTTGATGTGGCCGATCACGTCGGCATCGGCCTCCAGCACCACGTCCTTGTCGATCAGGCCCGAGCCCGGGATCGAGGGGCCGCCCGTGTGGATGGTGCTCTGGATGCCGGCCGCGCGGGCCCACTTGACCATGGTCGCGGCCTCGGTGCCGCCCTTGACCGAGCCCAGGCCGATCTCGCCGAGCAGGCCCACGCCGGCCGCGGCCAGCTCCTTGAAGTCGCTCTCGACCATGCCCTTCTCGATCACGGGCGCGCCGGCCAGCACCTTGACGCCGCCGGGGCGGAAGTTGTCGAAGGCGCGCTGCGCCGTGATGGCCAGGGCCTTCAGGCCCACGATGTCCTTGGGCCGGCCCGGCAGGTGCACCTCGCCGGCCGAGATCATGGTGGTCACGCCGCCGTTGAGCGTGGATTCGATCCAGCCCAGCTGGTTCTGGCGCGGCGTCCAGTCGCCGAACACCGGATGCACATGGCTGTCGATGAGGCCGGGCGCGACGCAGGTCTGCCTGGCGTCGATGACGGTGGCGGCGCCCTCGACATCGCAGTCCTTCAGCTTGCCGACGGCGGTGATCAGGCCGTCGTGGACGACGATGGTGTCGGCTTCGAGAATGGGCTGGTCGATGTCGCCCGACAGCATCAGGCCGATGTTGCGGATGACGACTTTGCCGGAGGCGGCGGTGGCGGCGGCTTCTGCCATGAGGGGGTTTCTCCGTGGGGGCTGGGGGATTCGTTGTGCGGCACGGGCTCGCGCATCACGGTGCGCAGCACGGCATCGACGACGAAGGCCTCCCAGCGCGTGGACGCCGCCGGGTCGTCGATGCGCTGGCCCAGGAATTCGGACAGCGTGAAGCGGTTGGACTGCGGGAAGTAGCCCAGCGCGGCGATCATCATGTAGACGTCGTGCACCGCGATGTCGTCGCGGAACACGCCCTGCGCCACGCCTGCGGCCAGCAGCAGCTGCAGCACCGAGATCGCGGGCGAAGAGTACTGCTGGGCCGACTGCATCTTGGCGATGTGGCGCCCCTGCAGCAGGTTCTCGTTGTTGAGCAGCGTGACGAATTCGGGATGCCGGCGGTAGTAGCCGCAGACGAAGCGCACCACGGTCTTGAGCGATTCCACGGGCCGGTGCTCGTCGAGCGCGAGTTCCGCCTCGGCCTCGTTCATGCGCCGGTAGATGTCCTCGATGACCGCGATGTACAGACCTTCCTTGCTACCGAAGTAGTAGTAGATCATGCGGTCGTAGGACTTGGCCGCCTTGGAGATCTGGCCCACGCGCCCGCCGGCAAAGCCGTGCCTGGCGAAGATGCGCGTGGCCGCGCGCAGCAGATTGGCGCGCGAGGTGATGACCGCCTGTTCCCGCACCCCCGGCTTGCGCTGGCCGTCGACAGTCTTCGCGGGCCGGGGCATGTGCGGGGCGCCGGTCTTATTGCTCGACGAAGGCGCGTTCGACGACGAAATCGCCCGGCGTCGTGGTATTGCCTTCCTTGAAGCCGCGGTGCTCCAGCATGACCTTGAGGTCGCGCAGCATGGCCGGGCTGCCGCACAGCATCACGCGGTCTTCGGCCGCGTTGATCTGGGGCAGGCCCAGGTCGTTGCACATCTTGCCGTTCTCGATGAGGTCGGTGATGCGGCCCATGTTGCGGTAGGACTCGCGCGTCACGGTCGGGTAGTAGCGCAGCTTGCTGCTGACCAGCTCGCCCAGCACCTCGTGCGCGGGCAGGTGCTCGGTCAGCATGTCGTGGTAGGCCAGTTCGTCGACCTGGCGCACGCCGTGCACCACGATGACCTGCTCGTAGCGGTCGTAGGTGTCCGGATCGCGCACGATGCTCAGGAACGGTGCAAGGCCGGTGCCCGTGCCGAACAGGTACAGGCGCTTGCCGGGCAGCAGGTAGTCGGTCACCAGCGTGCCGGTGGGCTTGCGGCCCACGATGACGGAGTCGCCGACCTGGATGTGCTGCAGCTTGGAGGTCAGCGGGCCGTCCGGCACCTTGATCGACAGGAACTCCAGATGGTCTTCGTAGTTGGCACTGGCGATGCTGTAGGCGCGCAGCAGCGGCTTGCCGTTGTCGCCGCGCAGGCCGATCATCGTGAAGTGCCCGTTCGAGAAGCGCAGCGACGGATCGCGTGTCGTGGTGAAGCTGAACAAGCGGTCGGTCCAGTGGTGGACGGAGAGGACCTTCTTCTTCGTTGAATGCGCTCATGACGTTCGGACGGTTGGATGCAAAGGTGAAACGGCTGATTTTTTCACATGCCGCTGCGGCCATTGGTGTCTCCGGCATGCGAACGGCATGGCTATTGCCTGTCCGGATGCTTGCGGCACTTGGCGATTCTGATTAGCATCTGCCGCACTCACGTTAAGTGAATGCTACATGAAACGCTGAATCGCGGCAAGTCGCGCCAGCGGAAACGGAGCCCCACGATGTTGAACGAGCACACCAAGACCGACGGCCTTCCCGACGTGCCGGAGGTCTTGCTGCCCCAGGGCCTGGAGCGCGCCAGGCCGCGCAACGAGCGCATGGCCAGCGACAAGGTCGAGTGCAACGCCTGCCCCGTGCTGTGCCAGATCGGCCGCGGCCGCACCGGCGCCTGCGACCGCTATGCCAACGAAGACGGCGTGCTGGTGCGCGTGGACCCCGTCGTGCTGCTGCAAAGGACGGTGGATGCGGAGCAGCCGCTGGTGCCGTTCACGGCGCGCGAGGCCGATGAGGCCGCGCCGCTGGCCCCCGCCGCCCCCGTCTTCGTGACCGGCATCGGCGCCTCCACCACCTACCCCGACTACAAGCCAGCGCCCTTCATCGTCGCCTCCGAGGCCGATGGCGTGGACATGGTCACGGTCGTGACCGAGGGCATCTTCAGCTACTGCAGCCTCAAGCTCAAGATCGACACCGACCGCTGGCTCGGCCCCGAACAGGCCAACGTGCGTTGCAAGGGCGAGGTGATCGGCCACGTGACCACGGCCGAGTACGGCTCGCAGATGCTGTCGCTGGGGGGCGTGCACCACCTCACGGGCGGCAGCAAGAAGGAAGGCCGCGTCACGCTGGACGCCATGCAGCTGCTGGGCAACAAGCAGGCGGTGGACCTCACGATCGACGGCGGCGCGCAGCTCACGGTGCAGGCCGGCCGGGCGCCCGTCGTCAACGGCGTGCTCGAGCAGCGCATGCGCGTGGGCTGCGGCTCGGCCACGGTGGGCATCTTCGCGCGGCAGTTCCACGGCATCTGCGACGAGGTCATCGTCGTGGACGACCACATCACCGGCGTGCTGACCGAGCACCAGGCCGGCCGCTGCCTGGGCATGCGCGCCGCCGGCGTCAAGGTGCGCGGCCGCAAGTCCACGCCGGGCCGCTACTTCCAGGTGGCCAATCCCGGCACGGGCTGGGGCGGCACCGACATCGCCGACCCACTGTCCATCATCGACGAATGCGAGACCGACACCGCCTGGCCCGGCCTGCGCCTGCTGATGGTCTCCACGACCGGCGAACACGCGGCCTGGTACGTGCTGGACGAACAGCTGGTGCCGCAGCCCCAGCCCATGCCCGAGGAAGTCGCGCGCGTGGTCGCGCGCATCGGCGAGAACTGCGAGCCCTCGCTGACCACGGTGCTGTTCCTGGGCGGCGCCGGCGGCAGCCTGCGCGCGGGCGTCAGCGAGAACCCGGTGCTGCTCACGCAAGCCATCAAACGCTCGGTCGTCAACGTCACGCTGGGCGGCGCGCCGGGCTATGTCTGGCCTGGCGGCGGCATCACCGTGATGGTCGACGTGATGCGCATGCCCGACAACAGCTTCGGCACCGTGCCCACGCCGGCCATCGTCGCGCCGCTGGAGTTCACGATGCGGCTGGCGGACTACGAACGCCTGGGCGGCCACATGGAGCAGGTGCGCTCCCTGCCCGACACGCTGCAGCACGGCGCCTGGCACAACGACGGCGCGCCGCGCGCCCGTCGCATGCTGCCGCCCGCCGACGGCAACGGCTGGCCCATCGGACAGGCACCGCTGCTGGGCTGAAGGCCGCTGCGCCATGGGCCCGAGCCGCAGCACGCTGCCCAACGGCCGGGAACATTTCCAGCACGGCCCCATCGACCTGCTGATCGCCGCCGAGGGCGAGGCCCATGCGGTGCAGGCCGCGCACGACGCAGCCTGGCAGCGCTTCACCGCGGTGCTGTCCGAGCTCGTGGCCGAACTGCCGCTGCTGCGCACGCCGGTCGGCGCCGACTGCGCATTGCAAGGCCCCGTCGCGCGCCGCATGTGGCAGGCCTGCGCGCCCTACCGCAGCGACTTCATCACGCCCATGGCCGCCGTGGCCGGCGCCGTGGCCCAGGACATCCTCGCGCACTACCGCGGCCCCGGCATCGCGCGCGCCTGGGTCAACAACGGCGGCGACATCGCCATCCACCTGACCGCGGGCCAGCAGGTGCGCGTGGGCCTGTGGGCCGACCTGGCCCGCTTCCGGCCCGGCCAGGGCGGCGGCACGCTGCACACCGATGCGCAATTCGCGCTCACGGCCGCCCTGCCCGTGCGCGGCGTGGCCACCAGCGGCTGGCGCGGCCGCAGCTTCTCGCTGGGCATCGCCGACAGCGTGACCGTGCTGGCGCGCGACGCCGCCGCCGCGGACGCCGCCGCCACCGTGATCGCCAACGCCGTGGACGTGCCCGACGTCCGCATCGCGCGCCGCCCGGCCAACCAGGTCCAGGACGACAGCGACCTCGGCGAGCGGCTCGTCACGGTCGCCGTACCGCCGCTGCCCGCACCGCTGGTCGAGCAGGCGCTGCAGGCCGGCCTGGCGCGTGCCGAGGCTTTGCGCGCCCAGGGCCTGATCTGGCATGCTGCGCTGGTTTGCCAGGACCGCTGGCGCAGCACCGGCGGCGCCGGCGATTGGCAGTTGGTGCAGTAATTGCTTAATGAAAGTACCTAAGCGCAAGCCCTGCCGCCGATCGCACAATGCCCTCCTCTTTGCCACCTGAACCGCCGCCATGCCCGCAGAGATCCGCAAACTGATCGTCCAAGTCGATGAAACCCGCCTCGAAATGGGGCGTGCGGTCACGCCGCCGGTGCGCCGCGCGCTGGCCATGGCCGTCATCACCAACCCCTTCGCGGGCCGCTACGAGGAGAACCTCGACGCGCTGGTCGCCATCGGCGAGGAACTCGGCGGCCTGCTCGGCGACAAGTGCGTGGCCGCGCTGGGCATCGCGCCAGGCCAGGCCCAGGGCTACGGCAAGGCCGCCATCGTCGGCGAGGCCGGCGAGCTCGAGCACGCGGCCGCGATCCTGCATCCCAAGCTCGGCGCGCCGCTGCGCCGCGCCGTCGAGAAGGGCGCGGCCCTGGTGCCGTCGGCCAAGAAGATCGGCGGCATGGGCTGCGCCATCGACGTGCCGCTGGGCCACAAGGACGCCGCCTTCGTGCGCAGCCACTTCGATGCGATCGAGGCGCGCGTGCCCGATGCGCCGCGCGCGAACGAGATCGTCGTGGCCGTGTCCGTGACCGCCGGCGGCCGGCCGCTGCCGCGTGTCGGCGGCCTGCAGGCCGGCGAGATCGAAGGCAAGGACGGCCTGCGCTGAACCCCGCAGCCCACCCTTCAGAATGTTCCATCGTCCCCCTAGGAGTCTCTCGATGAAATCCCTGCGTCATGTGTTCAGCGCCGCATCGGTCCTCGCGCTCGCTTCGCTCGTCCCGGCCCATGCCCAGGGCGTGATCAAGATCGGCGAGATCAACAGCTACAAGGCCCAGCCCGCGTTCCTGGAACCCTACAAGAAGGGCATGGACCTGGCCGTCGAGGAGATCAATGCCAAGGGCGGCATCAACGGCCGGAAGATCGAGCTCATCACGCGCGACGACAACGGCAGCCCCGGCGACACCGTGCGCATGGCCGAGGAACTGGTCTCGCGCGAGAAGGTCGACCTGCTGGCCGGCGCCTTCCTGTCCAACACCGGCCTGGCGCTGGCGGACTTCGCCAAGCAGAAGAAGTTCTTCTACCTGGCCGGCGAGCCGCTGACCGACAAGATGACCTGGCAAGGCGGCAACCAGTACACCTTCCGGCTGCGCCCCGGCACCTACATGCAGGCCGCCATGCTGGTGCCCGAGGCCGTCAAGCTCCAGAAGAAGCGCTGGGCCATCGTCTACCCCAACTACGAGTACGGCCAGTCGGCCACGGCCGCGTTCAAGCAACTGCTCAAGGCCGCGCAGCCCGACGTGGAGTTCGTCGCCGAACAGGCCACGCCGCTCGGCAAGGTCGATGCCGGCAGCGTGGTGCAGGCGCTGGCCGACGCCAAGCCTGACGCGATCTTCAATGTGCTGTTCGGCGCCGATCTCTCCAAGTTCGTGCGCGAGGGCAACACGCGCGGCCTGTTCAAGGACCGCGCCGTGGTCTCCGTGCTGACCGGCGAGCCCGAGTACCTGGACCCGCTCAAGGACGAGGCGCCCGACGGCTGGATCGTGACCGGCTACCCCTGGTACTCGATCAAGACGCCCGAGCATGCGGCGTTCGAGAAGGCCTACCAGGCCAAGTTCAAGGACTACCCGCGCCTGGGCTCGGTAGTGGGCTACAGCATGATCAAGTCGGCCGCGGCCGGCATCGCCAAGGCCGGCGGCACCGAGACCGACAAGCTGGTCGCGGCCTTCAAGGGCCTGCAGGTGGACAGCCCCTTCGGCAAGATCACCTACCGCCCGGAAGACCACCAGTCCACCATGGGCGCCTACGTGGGCAAGACCAGGAACGAAGGCGGCAAGGGCGTGATGGTGGACTACGTCTACCTGGACGGTGCGGATGCACGCTTCCAGCCCTCCGCGGCCGAGATCAAGAAGTCGCGCGCCCAGGACTGAACGCCACCACCCGAGGCGGGCACCACACGGTGCCCACGCTCGATGCCGCCGCCTCGCCGCGGCGGCAGCTTCCAGAGACATCCCCATGAGCTTCTCGGGACTCATCGTCCAACTCCTCAACGGGCTCGCCGCGGCGTCCTCGTTGTTCCTGGTCGCGGCCGGGCTGTCGCTGATCTTCGGCGTCACGCGCATCGTCAACTTCGCGCACGGCTCGTTCTTCATGGTCGGCATCTACGTCGCCTACACGCTGGTCGACCGGCTCGGCGGCGTGCTCGGCTTCTGGCCCGCGTTGCTGCTGGCGGCCGTGGCCGTGGGCGTGCTGGGTGCGTTGGTCGAGGTGCTGCTGCTGCGGCGCATCTACAAGGCGCCCGAGTTGTTCCAGCTGCTGGCCACCTTCGCGCTCGTGCTCGTGATCAAGGACGCCGCGCTGTGGCTCTGGGGCCCCGAGGAACTGCTGGGCCCGCGCGCACCGGGCCTGCGCGGCTCGGTCGAGATCCTGGGCCGGCAGTTCCCGTCCTACGACCTGTTCCTGATCGCCGTGGGCCCCGTGGTGCTGGGCCTGGTCTGGCTGCTGCTCACGCGCACGCGCTTCGGCACGCTGGTGCGCGCGGCCACGCAGGACCGCGAGATGGTCTCCGCGCTCGGCGTGAACCAGGCCTGGCTGTTCACGGCCGTGTTCGCGCTCGGCGCGCTGCTGGCCGGCCTGGGCGGCGCCTTGCAGCTGCCGCGCGAACCGGCCACGCTGGAGATGGACCTGCACACCATCGGCGCGGCCTTCGTGGTCGTGGTGGTGGGCGGCATGGGCTCGCTGCCGGGGGCCTACCTCGCGGCGCTGCTGGTGGCCGAACTGAAGGCGGTCTGCATCTGGCTCGGCGTGGTCGATCTGTTCGGCGTCAGCGTGTCCTTCTCCAAGCTCACGCTGATGGTGGACTTCCTGGTCATGGCCGCCGTGCTGGTCTGGCGGCCCTGGGGGCTGCTGGGCAAGCCGCAGGCGCCCAGCCGCTACGTGGGCACGCCCGAGGCGCCGCTGCGCCGGAGCGGCCCCGCCTACCTGGCCTGCGCGGCGGTGCTGGCCCTGTCGCTGGCGGCCGTGCCGCTGCTGACCGAAGCCTCCTCCTACACCACGGTGCTGCTGATCGACCTGCTGATCGCCGCGCTGTTCGCCACCAGCCTGCACTTCATCATGGGGCCGGCCGGCATGCACTCTTTCGGCCATGCGGCGTACTTCGGCCTGGGCGCCTACGCGGCCGCGCTGTTCGTGCGCGCGGCCGGCATGCCGATGGAGCTCGCGCTGGTCCTCGCGCCGCTGGTGGCCGCCGTGGGCGCCTTCGTCTACGGCTGGTTCGCGGTGCGGCTGTCGGGCGTCTACCTGGCCATGCTCACGCTGGCCTTCGCGCAGATCACCTGGGCCATCACCTACCAGTGGGACAGCTTCACGGGCGGCAGCAACGGGCTGACCGGCGTGTGGCCCTCGGCGACGTTCTCGGACAAGCGCATGTACTACTGGCTCACACTGGCCCTGGTGGGCCTGGGCATCTGGTGGCTGCGCCGCGTGCTGTTCTCGCCCTTCGGCTACGCGCTGCGCGCGGGGCGCGACTCGGCGCTGCGCGCCGACGCCATCGGCATCGACGTCAAGCGCATGCAGTGGGCCGCCTTCGTCGTGGCCGGCGCGGTGGGCGGCCTGGCCGGTGCGCTGTTCGCGTTCTCCAAGGGCAGCATCTCGCCCGAGTCGCTCAACGTGACCAAGTCCATCGACGGCCTGGTCATGGTGCTGCTGGGCGGCATCCAGACCCTGGCCGGCCCCGTGGTGGGCGCCGTCAGCTTCACCTGGCTGCACGACACCGTGGCACGCAACACGGACTACTGGCGCGCCATGCTGGGCGGCACCATCTTGCTGCTGGTGCTGCTGTTCCCGCAGGGCATCGCCGGCTTCGCCCAACAGCTGTTCTCCCGCAAGGCCAGGCCATGAACACCGCGGGCCGTCAGGCCGGAGGTTTCCGATGAATACACCGCTGCTGCAGGTCCAGGGCCTGGGCAAATCCTTCGGCGGCGTGAAGGCCGTGGACGGCATCGACTTCACGCTGCACACCGGCGAGCTGCTCGCGCTGATCGGCCCCAACGGCGCCGGCAAGACCACCACCTTCAACATGGTCAACGGCCAACTGCGCGCCGACCAGGGTTCGATCCGGCTCGCTGGCCAGGAGCTCGTGGGCATGAAGCCGCGCGCGATCTGGCGTCTGGGCGTGGGCCGCACCTTCCAGATCGCCGAGACCTTCGCCTCGCTGACCGTGGTGGAGAACGTGCAGATGGCGCTGCTCTCGCACGACAGCAAGCTGTTCGCCATGTGGCGCCGCGCGGCGGAGCACCGGCGCGAGGCCGCGCTGGCACTGCTGGAACAGGTCGGCATGCGGGCCCAGGCCGACCGGCCGTGCAGCGAACTGGCCTACGGCGACGTCAAGCGCGTGGAGCTCGCCATCGCCATGGCCAACGACCCCAAGCTGCTGCTCATGGACGAGCCCACGGCCGGCATGGCGCCCAAGGAGCGCAACGAACTCATGGCGCTGACCAAGCGGCTCGTGATCGAGCGCGGCATGGCCGTGCTGTTCACCGAGCACAGCATGGACGTGGTGTTCGCCTATGCCGACCGCATGATCGTGCTGGCCCGCGGCCGGCTGATCGCCCAGGGCAAGCCGCTGGAGATCCGCGACCATCCCAAGGTGCAGGAGGTCTACTTCGGCAGCGGCAAGACCTTCGAGAAGGAAGCGAGCCACGCATGACCACCTTGCTCGAAACCAAGGCCCTGCGCGCCTGGTACGGCGCGGCCCAGATCCTCTACGACGTGGACCTGTCGGTGCGCCGCGGCGAGGTCGTGGCGCTGATGGGCCGCAACGGCGCCGGCAAGTCCACCACGCTCAAGGCCATCATGGGCATGCTGGCCAAGCGCGCCGGCAGCATCCGCTTCCTGGACCACGACATCTCGCGCACCGAGCCGCACCATGCGTCGCGCCTGGGCCTGGGCTTCGTGCCCGAAGACCGGCGCGTGTTCACCGACCTCACGGTCATGGAGAACCTGGAAGTCGGCAGACAGCCCGCACGGCGTTGGGCCGAGGGCACGGACGCGCCGCTGTGGACGCCCGAGAAGCTGTTCAAGCTGTTCCCCAACCTCGGCGAGATGCCCAACCGCCCGGGCGGCCGCATGAGCGGCGGCGAGCAGCAGATGCTGACGGTGGCGCGCACGCTGATGGGCAACCCCTACCTGGTGCTGCTGGACGAGCCGTCGGAGGGCGTGGCGCCCGTCATCGTCGAGCAGATGGCGCACATGATCCTGGAGCTCAAGAGCCAGGGCGTGTCCATCCTGCTGTCCGAGCAGAACATGCATTTCGCCGAGCTCGTGAGCGACCGCGCCTACGTGCTCGAGAAGGGCCAGATCCGCTTCGAAGGCAGCATGGCCGAACTGGCCGCCAACGAAGAAGGTGCGCCGCGCCTACCTTGAGCGTCTGATTTCTTCCACAACCGGGAGCTTTCCATGCAACGCAGAACCGTTCTCCACTCCGCCGCCGCGCTGGGCCTTCTTCGCGCTGGCGCCGTCGCTGTTCGCCGCCGCCAAACGCAAGCCCGGCGCCGATGCCGCGCTGATCGTGGTCGATGTGCAGAACTGCTTCGTCGACGGCGGCACGCTGCCGGTCAAGGGCGGGGCCGAGGTCGTGCCCGTCATCAACAAGCTCTCGCTCGCGTTCCAGAACATCGTGGTCACGCAGGACTGGCACACGCAAGGCCACGCCTCGTTCGCAAGCGCCCATGCCGGCCAGAAGCCGTTCTCCAGCATCAAGCTCAACTACGGCAACCAGGTGCTGTGGCCCGACCACTGCGTGCAGGGCACGGAAGACGCTGCGCTGCACAAGGACCTGCAACTGCCCAGCGCGCAGCTCATCATCCGCAAGGGCTACAACAAGGGCGTGGACAGCTACTCGGCCTTCCAGGAGGCCGACCGCAAGACCGTGACGGGGCTGGCCGGCTACCTGAAGGCGCGCGGCATCAAGACCGTCTACATCACGGGCCTGGCGACCGACTTCTGCGTGGCCTGGACCGCGCTGGACGCGCGTGCCGCGGGCTTCGAGGCCTACGTGATCGAGGACGCCACGCGCGCCATCGACCTCAACGGCTCGCTGGCCGCGGCCTGGAAGCAGATGGCGGTCAAGGGCGTCAAGCGCATCCAGTCCAGCGACCTGGAAGGCGCGTGACGGCGGGCCACGGCACCTTCGCGCTGCAGATCAACGGCAGCCGGCGGCAGTTCGACACGCCGCGCGAAACCTCGCTGCTGCAGCTGCTGCGCAACGACTGCGGCCTCAACGGCCCCAAGTACGGCTGCGGCCTGGGCCAGTGCGGCAGCTGCACGGTGCTCGTCGACGGCGTGGCCGCGCGCAGTTGCGTGGTGCCCGCGCGCGGCGTGGCCGGCCGCGACATCACCACGCTGGAAGGCCTGGGCACGCGCGCGGCGCCGCACCCGGTGCAGCAGGCCTTCGTCGACGCGCAGGCCGCGCAGTGCGGCTACTGCCTGAACGGCATGGTCATGGCCACCGTGGCGCTGCTCGCGCGCGTGCCCGATCCCACCCCCGAGCAGGTGCGCGCCGAGCTTTCGCACAACCTGTGCCGCTGCGGCACGCACCTGGAGATCCTGGACGCCGTGCAGCGCGCGGCACGCCTGTGCGCGGAGGGCCGCCCTTGATGCGTGCCGAAGAGGCGGGCCCGTCGCGCGCGGCCGTGCGCGCCGCCCAGGGCGTGCTGCTGGTGCTGCGCGAGGTGCCGCCGCCACCGCCGCCCTCGCCCGGCCAGCCGCCGGCCGTGGCCGGCAACCCGGCCGAAGGGCCCGAACTGCTGCTGGCCTGCTGGGACGACGGCAGCGCCACCGGCTTCGCCGGCCATGTGGACCTGGGCACGGGCCTGCGCACGGCCCTCACGCAGATCGTGGCCGAGGAGCTGGACCTGGCGCCCGCGCAGGTGCGCATGCAGATGGGCAACACGGCCAGCGTGCCCAACCAGGGTGCGACCATCGCGAGCGCCTCGATCCAGATCCACGCGGTGCCGCTGCGCCTGGCCGCGGCCCAGGCCCGGGCCTGGCTGCAGGCCCATGGCGGCGCGGCGGCGCTCGCGGGCCGGCATGTCGAGTTGCGCCTCGACCCCCAGGCGCCGACCAAGCCGGTGGCGGACTACCGCCTGGTCGGCCAGTCCCTGCCGCGCGTGGACATCCCGGCCAAGGTGCATGGCGAACTGGTGTTCGTGCACGACATGCGCGTGCCCGGCATGCTGCACGGCCGCGTCGTGCGCCCGCCCTATGCCGGGCTCGACGCGGGCGCGTTCGTCGGCAACACGCTGCAGGACGTGGACGAAAGCTCCGTCGCCCACATCCCGGGCATGGTCGCGGTCGTGGTGCAGCGCGACTTCGTCGGCGTCGTCGCCGAACGCGAGGAGATGGCCGAGGCCGCCATGGCCGCACTGCGCGTGCGCTGGAAACCCTGGCCCGGCATGGCCGGCGTGGACCGGACCGAACAGGCGCTGCGCGCCAACCCGTCCACGCGCCGGCTGCTGCTCGAACAGGGCCAGGTGGACGCGGCCATCGCGGGCGCTGCCGCCCACATGCCGCGCACCTACGTCTGGCCGTACCAGCTGCACGCGTCCATCGGCCCGTCCTGCGCGCTCGCGCACTGGCATGGCGAGGCGGCCCAGACGGTGGCCACGGTCTGGGCCGGCACGCAGAACCCGCATGTGCTGCGCGCCGACCTGGCCCTGCTGGCCGGCGTGGCCGACGCGCGCATCGACCTGGTCCGCATGGAAGCGGCCGGCTGCTACGGCCGCAACGGCGCCGACGACGTGGCGGCCGATGCGCTGCTGCTCTCGCGCGCGGTCGGCCGGCCCGTGCGCGTGCAGCTCACGCGCGCGCAGGAGACGGCCTGGGAGCCCAAGGGCGCGGCACAGCTCATGCAGGTCGACGGCGGCCTCAACGCCGACGGCACGCCGGCCGCCTACGACTTCGCGACCTCCTACCCGAGCAACGGCGCGCCCACGCTCGCGCTGCTGCTCACGCGCACGGTGGAGCCCGTGGCCAAGGCCTTCGAGATGGGCGACCGCACGGCCGTGCCGCCCTACGCCTACACCCACCTGCGCGTGGCCGCCAACGACATGGCACCGATGCTGCGGGCGTCCTGGCTGCGCGGCGTGTCGGCCCTGCCCAACTCGTTCGCGCACGAGTCCTACATCGACGAACTGGCCACGGCCGCCGGCGTCGATCCCGTGGACTACCGGCTGCGCCACCTGCCCGACGCGCGCGCCGCCGAACTCGTGCGCGCCACCGCCGCCAAAGCCGGCTGGCAGCCGCACACCGCGCCGCAGTCGCAGGCGGCCGAGGGAGACATCCTCAAGGGCCAGGGCTTCGCCTACGCGCGCTACATCCACAGCAAGTTCCCCGGTTTCGGGGCCGCCTGGGCCGCCTGGGTGGCCGACGTGGAGGTCAACCGGCGCACGGGCGAGGTGCACGTGCGCCGCATCGTCGTGGGCCAGGACGCCGGCCTCATGGTCAACCCGGCCGGCGTGCAGCACCAGGTGCACGGCAATGTCCTGCAGACCACCAGCCGCGCGCTCAAGGAGCGCGTGGAGGTCGAGCCAGCGACGGGCATCACGCTGAACCGCGAATGGGGCAGCTACCCGCTGCTGTCGTTCCGCGAGGTGCCGGTCGTCGAGGTCATGCTGATGCCGCGGCCCGGCGAGGCGCCGCTGGGCGCCGGCGAATCGGCCTCGGTGCCGGGCACGGCCGCCATCGCCAACGCCATCTTCGACGCCACCGGCGTGCGCCTGCGCGCGCCGCCCTTCACGCCCGAGGTGGTGCGCGCGGCGCTGCACCAGGGCCAGTTGCCGCCGCCGCCGCCCGACCCCACGCCCCAGGCCGAGGCTGCGGCGCCCACCCTCGCGGCGGGCCTGCCGCCCGACGCCCCGCTGCCGCGCCGCAAGCCGCTGTGGGCCGTGGCGCTGGCCCTGGTGGTGGGCGGCATCGCCACCGTGGCCGGGCTGGCCGGCTGGCGCAGCGCCATCGCGCCCGTGGCGCGGCCGGCCCTGGACACCTACAGCGCCGCCACCATCGAGCGCGGCCGCCTGCTCGCGGCCGCCGGCGACTGCGTGGTCTGCCACACCGCGCCGGGCGGCCAGCCCAACACGGGCGGCCGCGCCATGGAGACGCCGTTCGGCACGGTCTACACCACCAACCTCACGCCCGACCCGGCCACCGGCATCGGCGCCTGGTCGCTGGCCGCCTTCCAGCGCGCCATGCGCGAAGGCATCTCGCGCGACGGGCGCCACCTGTACCCGGCCTTCCCCTACACGGCCTTCACGAAGATGACGGACGAGGACCTGACGGCCCTCTACGCCTACCTGATGGCGCAGCCGGCCGTGGCCCACCAGCCGCCCGCCACGCAGTTGCCCTTCCCGTTCGGCCTGCGCCCGCTGCTGGCTGGCTGGAACGCGCTGAACCTGCAGGCCGGCGCCTGGCAGCCCGACCCCCGCCAGAGCCCGGAGTGGAACCGCGGCGCCTACCTCGTCAACGGCGTGGGCCATTGCGGCGCCTGCCACACGCCGCGCAATGCGCTGGGCGCGGAGCGTGGCGGCCCGGCCTTCCTGTCCGGCGCGCTGATCGACGGCTGGGAAGCGCCGGCGCTGACCGGCCTGTCCAGGGCGCCCGTGCCGTGGACCGCGGACAGCTTCTACGCCTACCTGCGCCACGGCCACAGCCGCGAACACGGCGCGGCCACCGGCCCGATGGCGCCAGTGGTGCAGGAACTCGCCGCCCTGCCCGATGCCGACATCCGCGCGATGGCGCTCTACCTGGCCTCGTTCCAGGCCCCGGCCACGCCGGCGCGCCCCGTGGTCACACGCACGGACGCGCTGCCCGGCCCGGCGCAGCGCCTGTTCGAGAACGCCTGCGGCGCCTGCCACCACGACGGCGCCGGCCCGAAGCTGCTGGGCCTGAACCTGCCGCTGGCGCTGTCGACCAAGCTGCACAGCGACCGGCCGGACAACCTGCTGCGCGTGATCCTGGAAGGCGTGCGCGAGGCGGCCGGCCCCGAACTCGGATTCATGCCGGGGTTTGCCGACAACCTGTCGGACGCGCAGATCGCCACGCTGGCAGGCTACCTGCGCCAGCGCCATGCGCCGGACAAGCCGGCCTGGCAGGACCTGGCCGGACGCACGGCCGCCCTGCGCGCTGCGCGTTGAATTTCAGCGCAGCACCAGCACGGCGGGCACCAGGGCGCCGATCTCGGCCAGCGCCCACCGAGGGGTTGCGCGGCGGGCGGGCCGGGCCTGCGCTATGCGTGGGCAGGCGGGCCGGCCGGGGCCGCCGTCCGCGGCAGATACAGGGCGAAGAACAGCAGCAGCAGGAACAGGAATGCCACCCGCGGCATGTCCATGATGCTGCTCACCAGGCCCAGCGCGCAGGCGCCGGCCAGCCCGGCCGCCAAGTACGGCGCCAGCGGCTGGCCGCGCGCCGCGCCGAACGACACCCGCCACAACGCCGACGCCACGAGGGCGGCGAACACCAGCAAGGCCAGGGCGCCGCGTTCGATCAGCCACTCCAGGTACAGGTTGTCGATGTGCCATGGCAGGAAGTAGCGGTCGACCACCGGGAACCACTGCGCCAGCCCTTGTTCGAAGCCGGCATTGCGCAGTGCGACCGGCTGCGCGCCGGCCGTGAGGGACAGGTTGTCCAGATCGACCGCGCCACCGGGCCGCGTGACGGCCAGCTCCAGGCTCACGCGCCGCGGCGCCCATGGCACGCCGGCCTCGAGCGGCGGTCCGGACAGGTCCAGTTCCACACGCTGCCAGGCACCGTTGCCGGCGCTGCGCACGGTCAGATGGCGGACCTGGCAATCGCCCTCGTAGAGCAGGTGCCGCTCGCACACCAGGATGCGCAGCCGCGTCGGCTGCGCCATGCGCACGTCCAGACCGAGGCGGTAGCGCGCGCCGGGCACCAGCGCGACCTGCTGCGTGAGCGCATACCGGCCTGCGAGCTGCGGGCGTGTCGGCGGGCCGTACAGGCGCAGGAAATGCCCGCCAGGGCGCGCGGTATCGGCCAGCGCCACGGCGGCGCCCGGGAATTCGCCGGCGCGGTCGATGTCGGCATAGTGCTCGGGCAGGCGGCCCAGGCCGATGCCGCCGAGCCATGCGGACGGCGTCTGCAACACCGACACCCCCCGCATCCAGTGCGACAGACGGCTGCCGAAATCCTCCCTGGTGTCGCCCAGGCGGTCGAACAGGAAGTTGCTGGCCAGCGCCATCAGCAGCACCTGGGCCACCAGCAGCACCCGCAGCACGGCATTGGCACGCCGGCGCCACGGCGGTTCCGCATCGACCAGGGCATTGCGCGGCTGCCTGTGCAGCAGCAGCCCCACCACGGCCAGGCCGCCGGAGACCGCGCCGTAGACGCCGCGCGCGAACGTGGTCAGGCAGACATAGGCCAGCACCAGCGCCAGCAGCGCGGCAGCGCCCCATGCCAGGGGGCGCCGCGCCGACACCACGGCCCAGACCGCGAACGGCACCGCCAGCGCCAGGTAGCCATCGATGGCGGCACCGCCCACGTGCATCTCCCAGAACAGCCCCGCGGTCCGGTAGTCCGAGGCGAAGTTCAGCAGGCCCGGCAGCGCCTCGCGCTCCCAGAGCACGCCCAGCGCGAACGCGGCCAGCCCGGCCACCAGGCCGGCGGCCAGCCAGCGCTGCGCCGACGCGGCCGAGCGCTGCAGGGCGTCGCGCAGCAAGGGCACGGCCAGCAAGGCATAGCCCAGCGCCTTGCCGACGCGCAGGCTGTTCTCGAACGAGGTGTAGGGCCCCGAGGCATGCGGCGGCAAGCGCTGCAGATCGGCCCAGGCCAGCCACAGCCCGGCCAGCAGCGACAGGCCGAGCGCGAGCAACAAGGCGTTGTGCCAATGCCACCGCGCCTGTGCAGGGGACGGTGCGCTCTGCAGGGCCAGGCGCGCGTGGCCGGCCGCGAGCGCGGCCAGCACCAGCAGATCGGTCTCGTCCGCGGCGATCCAGCCCGTCCAGGGCGCCAGGCTCAGCCAGGGCATGCCGGCCGGCACGACGATGAGCCACAAGCGCGGCCAGCGCCAGGCCATGCCCAGCCAGAGCAGATACAAGGCGCATGCCAGGAGCGGTGCTAGCGGGTGCCGGCCAGCCAGCCACATGCCCAGCGCAGCGCACGCCAGCCCCGCCAGGGCATGGGCCCCGCGCCGGGCCGTTCCACGGAAATCGCCACGCCGGCCCACGGGCGCGGCCGAAACTGCATCAATCTTTGCCGACAAATTGCGCCCGGAATGGAAAGAGTGGTTGCTGCACCGCAACATTGCCGCATCTGCTCGTTAAGATCGCGACTTTGCCGCCATGGGGGCGGCATTGTCCTCGCCCAATCTCTGCACACCATGAAAATCACCGTCGTTGGAACTGGCTATGTCGGCCTCGTGAGTGGAACCTGCCTGGCCGAAGTCGGCAACGATGTGCTCTGCCTGGACGTGGATCCGGAAAAGATCCGCATCCTGGAAGAAGGCGGCATCCCGATCTATGAGCCCGGCCTGCAGGAGGTGGTGCGCCGCAATGTCGCGGCCGGCCGCCTGCACTTCACCACCAGCATCGAGAAGGCCGTGGCGCACGGCACCATCCAGTTCATCGCCGTCGGTACGCCACCGGACGAGGACGGCTCGGCCGACATGAAGTACGTGCTGGCCGCCGCCCGCAACATCGGCCGCCTGATGACGGACTACAAGATCGTCGTCGACAAGAGCACCGTGCCGGTGGGCACGGCCGACCTCGTGCGCGCCACCGTCGCGGAGGAACTTCAGAAGCGCGGCGTCCAGGTGCCCTTCAGCGTCGTCTCCAACCCCGAGTTCCTGAAGGAAGGCGCGGCAGTCGAGGACTTCATGCGGCCGGACCGCATCGTCGTCGGCGCCGAGGACGAGCAGGCCATCCTGCTCATGAAGGCCTTGTACGCGCCGTTCCAGCGCAACCACGAGCGCCTGATCGTCACCGACGTGAAGAGCGCCGAGCTGACCAAGTACGCCGCCAACGCCATGCTGGCCACGCGCATCAGCTTCATGAACGAGCTGGCCAACCTGGCGGAGAAGCTGGGCGCCGACATCGAGATGGTGCGCCAGGGCATCGGCTCGGACCCGCGCATCGGCTACCACTTCCTGTACCCGGGCTGCGGCTACGGCGGCTCGTGCTTCCCCAAGGACGTCAAGGCGCTCATCAAGACCGCCTCGGACAAGGCCGGCATCGAACTCAAGGTGCTGACCGCCGTGGAGGAAGCCAACGACCTGCAGAAGCACGTGCTGACCGGCAAGATCAAGGCGCACTTCGGCGACCTGCGCGGCAAGCACTTCGCGCTGTGGGGCCTGGCCTTCAAGCCCAACACCGACGACATGCGCGATGCGCCCAGCCGCGCGCTGATCGCCGACCTGCTGGACGCGGGTGCCACGGTCACGGCCTACGACCCGGTGGCGATGCACGAGGCCAAGCGCATCTTCGGCGACAAGGAGGGCCTGCGCTACGGCGAGAGCCCGATGGGTTGTCTGGACGATGCCGACGCGCTCGTCATCGTCACGGAGTGGAAGGAATTCCGCAGCCCGGACTTCGACGGCATCAAGGCCAAGCTCAAGGCCCCGGTGGTGTTCGACGGGCGCAACCTGTACGACCCGAAGTTCGTGCGCGCGTCCGGGCTCACCTATCTGCCGATCGGGCGCTGAAGGACTGGGGCCTGCGGCCAAGCTTCCGCTGAAAAGAGTCGGCATCCAGACAACCTCATCTCCAATTGTCCATGACTAAAAACCAACGAGTGGAATGGGTTGACATTGCAAAAGCATTTGCCATTATCTTGGTGGCAATCTACCACTCTGCCGTCATCGGGATACCGCTCAACCTCGCCAGCCCGGTGTGGACAAAGATCAACTGGGCTCTCGAAGCATTCCGCATGCCCGTTTTCTTCTTCGCCTCCGGACTATTCGCCGAGTCTTTGATTAAGAGGCCATGGAAAAACCTCTGGTCGTCACGACTGGCGCTGCTCGCGTGGACCTTCGTTCTTTGGACCATTCTGCGGTTCCTGTATTTCTACGCCGTTCCATTGGAAACCCGTCCGCATGAAACGCATTTGCCTTCTCTGCTGCTGACTCCCATCTGGCCAACCAGTGGTCTCTGGTTTCTGCACGCACTCGCCATCTTCTTCGTGCTTTCCAAACTACTCGCGCGAGTGCCGTTGTGGATCAAATTGACAACAGCCGCAATTCTATCGGCACTGTTCTTCTCATTTCTCTCGACAGGCAATTTGAGCTACAACGGGATGGCCCGCTACTACGTCTTCTTTCTGTGCGGCGCTTATTTTCGCGATGTAGCCTTACGACTGAACCAGCCGCCACAATGGGGACTCACCGCCATTGCATTTGGAGTCCTCGGCATCTCAATGGCCGCCATTTACACATTCGGTCTTGGCAATGCATTCGGCTCCAAGACAGTTCTCAGCCTGATCGCTATCGCGGCCGGCTGCCTGCTTGCCCGGGTCGTTGCGGAAACACCGGCTGCGCAGTGGATGGCCTATATCGGCAAGAACACCCTGCCGATCTACGTACAACACGTGATCCTGATCGCGGCCTTTGCAGCCATTGCGGACGCATTCCTCCCGGACGATGTTGGCGGTATCGCGCACGTGTTCCCGATCCTCGCAACGTCCATCGTCGTCCCGCTGGCTTTGCTTACCGGAGCGGCTGCAGCCAAGGGGAAGTGGTCTCGCTTCTTGTTCGAAGCACCCTCATGGCTGGCACGCTCCGACACATCACGGGCCCGGCCGCCAGCCATTGCCAAGCTCTAATGTGGCGTTCGATTTGCCGGCTTCCCGGCCAACCGCGTCCTGACCGTGCAATCGCAGCCTCGCCGTGGCGCGAGATTCAAGCTGGCAAGGCCGGAAACGCGATAAAGCGCACACAACAATGATCCACTGCCCACCCGCCGGTAGCGGCACGTCACCGGGTGCCCCATACAATGCGCGATTGTCCCGCGCCTGCGATGGGATCCCGGAACTTTGCGCAAATCCCAGGTCGTGAGAACCTTGCTGCCCGCATCTTCATCGTTCGAGTTCGGTGGCCCCAGGCACGGTGCATCCTGGTCGCAAATCACCCGGATGGGCGCCATCGGCATCTGACCCTCTCGATGGACAGCAACAGCCAGACCTCCAACGGGCTTGGTACCGACAAGCGCTGCAACACCATTGCGGTCGCGATGGGGTGCCTGATCGGCGTCACCGATCGCGGGGTGCTCCATGACGCCCCGCAACGCCCGAATCCCTTTTTGCTGCCAATCCGCAGTCGGAGCGCCATCGAATGGGCGGCCAATACGCCGCACCAGGCGTGGACGCGCCCGCTTCATCCCCCTACCGGACATTGCGCATGAGCCTTCTCCATTTGCCGTCCCGCGTCGAGCGGCGCCTTCGCCAGGACTGGCATCGCTGGCGCTTTGCCGCAGTCGCGCGCGGTGCACGCTCGCTGCCGCCCCTGGAACGCGGGCATCTGCCCTATGTGATGTTGTCGATGGTGCACACGCGCGACGTCGACGCTTACCTGGTGGCCGCGCAGAGCTTTGCGCGCCAGGTTCCGCCCGAACGCGTCGTGATCGTCTGCGACCCCTCGATCACCGATGCGGACAGGGCCGTCCTGCGCGCCGCGATCCCGCACGTGGAACTGGTTCGTGCCGAGGACTTCCGCCACCCGGAGCTTCCGGTGGGCGGCTGCTGGGAACGACTGCAAGCGATGACGCATTACGCCCAATCCGCCTATGTCGTGCAGCTCGATGCCGACACCGTGAGCAGCGGTCCGCTGCCCGAGGTGGTCGAAGCCATTCGCAGCGGCTCGGCTTTCATACTGGGTGAAAGGCCGGACCAGTGCCGGGTCAGTCTGGCAGAAGCAAGCGCCGCGGCCGCGGGCCGGCAACGGCCCAACACCCATGTCCACGTCCAAGGCGTGGCCGAGTACATGATGGGTCAAGCACAACTATCCGGCGCATGGTACGTGCGCGGCTGCGCCGGCTTCTTCGGTCTTCCGCAAAGCGGCCATTTCCTTGACGACGCCTTGGCCTACTCGCGTGAGATGCGGCGCCTGGTCGGTGAGCGATGGAACGAGTGGGGAACCGAGCAGGTGACGTCCAACTATCTGGCTGCCAACTGCGAAGGATTCGCGGTGCTCCCCTGGCCCAAATACGCCACCCCCAGCCAACGGGCGCCCAATCCGGTGTTCTCGCACTTCATCGGCATGATCCGCTTTGCCTCCGATGCATATCGCCACGCGGCAAGCCAGGCCATCGCGGCGGTCGCGCTCAACCAGAAGCAGGACCCCGCATGACGGCAACGCCCCACGGAACCCATGACCAACTCGTGGCACTGATCCGCGAAGCGCAACGCAGCCCGCAAGAGCAGGTGTACTTCGTGCCCAATCCGGGCAATGCCGGCGACGCGTTGATCACGGCCGCCGCCTACCAGGTGTTCGACAAGGGCGGCTTTCGCGTGCGGCCGGTGCATCTGAGCCGTTTCGACCCCCGGGACAAGCTGATCGTGTACAACGGCGGCGGCAACCTGATCAACGTCCATACCCACTCGTACCGGACGATCCGGGCACTGCACCGGCAGGCGCGGCACCTGATCCTGCTGCCTCACACCGTCACCAGTGTCGACCCCCTGCTCGACGAGTTGGGAAGCAACGTCACCATCGTTGCGCGCGAAGCCGTCACCTACGACTACGTGCGCAGCCGCCGCGGCCAGCATCGCACGCTGCTGATGCATGACCTGGTTTTCGAGCTCGACGTCGCGGCGCTGCTTGCCCGCAACACGAGCGCAGTGCCTTACTGGCTTCCGCTGCACTTTGCGGTCAACAAGGCGCTGTCGCTGTATCCGCACTGCTCCCTGTCCACGCTGCCGCGTGCGCTGCTGCGGCGCGGCCTGCCCGGTGATGCGAACCAGAGCGTCGCGAACTACTTCCGCACCGACGGCGAAAGCCGGGGCACACCTGTTCCGGCCGACAACGTCGACATCTCCGAGTACTTCATGCTGGAGCGGGCACCACGCGGCGTGGTCGACCTGTCGGCGCAGCGCTTCATCCGCGCCATCACGGGGCGCGAGCGCATCCGCACCGACCGGCTGCACGTGACGATCGCGGCAGCCATCCTCGGCAAGCCGGTCGAGTTCTTCCCGAACAACTACTTCAAGTGCGCGGCAGTGTTCGAGCACTCGATCCGCGACCGCTATGCCAGCGTCAAGTGGATGGGCGACGCGCCGGCTGCATGAGCACGCCCCCTAAGGCGCCGGCCGTGGGCGCAGCGGTCGTCCGCGGCGCATTCATCATGGTCGCGCTGCGCTTCGTCGTGCGGCTGATCGGCCTGTTCTCGACCATGGTGCTGGCCCGCCTGCTGACGCCGGCCGATTTCGGCGTGGTGGGAACGGCAGCCATCGTGACGGGGCTGTTCGCGATCCTGCAGAACATCGGAATCCGCGAAGGGCTCGCACGGCTGAAGGTGGTGGATCGCAGCCACATCTGCACGGCCTGGACGCTGAACCTGATCACCTCGGCCGGGGTGACGCTGGCGTTGATCGCCTCCACACCGCTGGCCATGTCCTGGCTGAACGAGCCCAAGCTCGCCCAGATCCTCCCGTGGCTGGCGCTCACGCCGACGCTTGCCGCGCTCGGATCGCCTGGCTCGATGACGCTGCTTCGGGAACTGAAGTTCAAGCGTGAGTTCATTCTGGGCGTACTGCAAAAGGTTTTCACCGTGGCCGCCACCATCGGCTGGGCCCTGGCGATCGGCGACTACCGCGGGCTCGTCGCCGGCACGTTGAGCGGTGCCGTGGTTTTCCTCGGGCTCACTTACGCGGTCTATCCATACCGCCCGACGCTCACGCTCAGCCGCTGGCGCGACTTCCTCGGTTTCTCGCTGTGGAGCATGGTCCAAGGCGGCGCGGTCTACGTCGCGTCCACCATCGACGAAGTGTTCGTGCGCCGCCTCTCCAGCACCGCGGCATTCGGCCTCTACCACGCCAGCCGCGATCTCTCGCGCACGCTCGTGAGCGAAATGGTCGCGCCGGCAGCGACCGCCTTGCTCCCGGGGCTGGCGAAGATCAGCGACGACCCGGTCCGCTTCAGTGCCGCGGTCGACCGTGTGATCGGCGTCGGCTTGATCGTCGCCGCGGCCGTCGGCACCTTGTTGTCGGGCCTGGCACACGACCTGATCCATGTGCTGCTGGGTGAAAAGTGGCTGCCGGCCGCCACCTTCCTGAACTGGCTGGCCTTCGGCGTGGCGGCGCAGACCCTGGCCGGGCTGCACCGCAGCATCACCGCCTCGTGCGGCATGACCCACGTCTCGGCGCTGCTGTGGGTACTGCGCGCCGTGGTGATGGTCGTGGTATGCGGCCTCACGGCGCGTGGCGGAACAGCCGAGGACGTCGCGTTGAGCTTCGCCGTCGCTTCAATCGTGCTGACGGCGCTGGACTACCAGATCATCCTATGGCGTCTCGGCCGTCCGGCGGCCCTGCTGCGGCTGGCTTGCGGGCCACTGCTGGCTGCCGTCGCAGCCAGCGTCGTCCTGCGCCAGATGACGTTCGCGGACACCTGGCCGCTGTTGCTGCGCCTGCCGACCGAAGGCCTGGCCACCATCGCGATCTACCTTGCGCTCCTGCTTGCGGCGTGGCGGCTGCGTGGCAGTCCGCAAGGAGCGGAGCAGACCTTGCTGGCCAATGCCCAGGCTTTGATCGCGCGGTTGCGCAAACGCTGACGCGAATACCGCGCCGCGGCGGCCTGCAGAGCGCGGATGGGTGCGTGCCCCCGAGCGGCTCCTGGCTCGCCACCTGCGGGCCAGGAGCCATTGGCTTCGCCCTGGGGGGGACCTCGCAGGAACCCGGGCCCTGTGAGGCACACTAACGCTCCTTTGCCTGCGCACAGCGGTCTTCAGGACAGGAGAGAACATGGTTTTAATGGGCGTGGCGCTCGTGGCTGCGTTGGTTGCAGCGTTCCTTGTCGTACCGATCGCACGGGTTCTGGTGCAGGCGCTGCGGCACAAACGGCACGGCACCACGTCGATGCAACGCCGCCGCCGCGGCCTGTTCCTGTGGCTGTTGCCTGGATGGCTGCTTGGCACAACCAGGGCGGTGGACGCAGCGGGCGCCTCCGAGCCGGCGGCCCAGGCGACCGGGCGGTTGCTATGCACATTGCAGTTGCAGAACGATTCCGATGCGGCGCAGCAAGCCCACTTCGTTACGCCGATGTTCGGGCAAGGTTTCCGCCAGGGCGATGTCCCGGTGGGCGAGCGGCCCCGCTTCGTGCTGCCGGATGGGCGCGAATGCCAGGCCACGCTCTGGGGAATCAGCAGTTGGCCCGACGGGTCGATGAAGTTCTGCGCGGCCATGGTGCTGGTACCGGCTGCCGTCCGGGTACAAGGGCATCTGGCCCTTCAGGTGCGAACCGGCAGTGCAGCCGCGGATCAGGCCGCCGGCACACGCTCGCTCGCGGAACTGCACGACGCCGATCTGCAGGTCGTGCTCGATGGCGTGAGCGCACTCGACGGGACCTGGAAAGCATCGCTGAGCGATGGCATCCGCAAGCGCACCGACGTCGTGCAGATCGCCAGCGGCCCGGCAGGTGCCATCTGGCGCGTCGGATCGGAGTTCCGCAATGCCACCGGCAACGCCCACGGCCAGCTTTATTGCTGGCACTACGTGGCAGCCTTGAGCGACGCATCCGGTGCACTGGCAGGGCTGCGCTACCTCGGCCGCGTCGCGCAACCGTGGACCGACGTGGAGCGCCCGCCGGCCCAGCACCGGGAGTTCTCGGCCAGCCTGTACAGCGGCAGCCGCCGGCTGCGCGCGCTGCTCGGTCACACCAGCACGGAAACACCCGGCGAGACGATCCGGTTGCCCCACTATGCATCCTTCTTCACGGCCGGACCGGAAGGGCGCTGGGACTTCGTACCGGCCACAGGCGGCGCCGCGGCCGATTGCACGGTGCGCGTCATCGTCGATGTCGCCTACTGCATTGCCGCCAGGCTGATCCCGCCCTACGACCTCACGACGCCATTGAAAACGGCATCCGCCGTCGACTACCGACCCATGGGCCGCGGCACCATGGTCCGTGCGATGGGTACGACCGGTGAACGTGCCGACATCGGCCTGCTGCCCGAATGGAATGTGCGTCACCTGATCCAGCAGAGCGCCGAGCACGAGCGCATTGCGCGCGTGAACGGCCTGTGCGCGGCCGGATGGCGCACGACGCTGCGCAAGCGCGAGACGCTGCAGCCAGTGCCTGCCGTGGACATTCGGCCAAGCTATCCCAAGCTGGGAAAACCCGAGGTGCGCTGGCGCGGCTATTCGTACACGAGCGGCATGGTCAAACCCAGTCCCAATGAGTCGCTCTGGCGCGAAGACACGGCCCACCGGCCAGGCGCCGTCTACTGGCCCTACCTGTTCTCCGGCGAACCACAGTACCTCGACCTCCTGGTCGAAATCGCCTGTGCCCACATCCTCGAACTCCACCCCGGCAACCTCACGACCTGGGGCGTCAACTTTCCTCGCAGCGAAGTCCTGGAAGGGCCCTGGCGCGGCGAGCGCGGCATCTGCATCGGGACGCAAGCCAAGCTGTACAAGGGCAGCGGCGTGCTGCTCCACGGCACCGGCGGCACACGCATGTCGGCCTGGCGCTCGCGTGACGTGGCCCAGGCGGCGGCCATCACTCCCGACAAGCCCGCCGACGGCGCGGGCACACGCGAGTACCTGCGCGATGTGATGGATTCCGCCTACGCGGCATTCCGAGACTACATGTCCCAGGTTCCCGCGTCCTACCGCGAATCCGGACTGTTCATCCAGTCCACCGGCAATGGCGCACCCTGGCAGATCGCCTACCTGGCCTGGTCCGTCTGCCACCAGGCCGACATCCTCGGCACGCCACAGCCTGCCTACGTGCGCAGCCATCTGAGCCGTTTCTGGGAGTCGTTTGCCCGCCAGGCAGACATGGCGTGCATCGTCGCCTACACCTGCAACTACCGCGACACCAACAACAATCTCGCGCAGAGCACGCGCGACGTGTTGGGTCTGCTGCAGTGCAACCTGAACTTCGACGCGGCCACCTCACGCGTCACGCCCAGCGCGGGCAAGGACCGGGCCAATGGCGACTGGCAGGCGCGCAACGGGGACCGGTTCACCTTCAGCGACAAGCAGATCGGGCCGCTCAAGAACTTCCAGGCCATCCAGCCGCGCCGTCAGTTCTATGCCGTCAACTGCAGCGGCCAGAGTTTCCAACTGGCGCTCCAGCCCGACGGGCCACCGATCAAGTTCCCGGAGAGCACTCAGGTCAGCCCTTGCTTCGCCAGCCTGAAGAGCTTCAGCCCCAATGTGGCGTTCAACCCGACCAACAGCGCTTCAGGCTACGCCGCGAACATCCTGGGCGCGGTGTCCTACTACCAGACTTGCGGCGAGGATGTCCGCACCGCGGTGCAGAGTCTGGAGCGCATCGGGCAGGCACTGCGCCTGAATTTCGGCGACCGCCCGAAATACCGAGTGCTCGGCCAGCGCGCCTGAAGCGCGCTAGACGAGCACCGCGAGCGGCCGCGGGTGCGAAAGGAATTCCATCGGGCTCGCCGATGGCCCGTAGGCACCCGATTGGAAGACGACGAGCAGATCGTCCGGGCCGGCGGCGGGGAGTGCCACCCGTTCGGCCAGCAGGTCCAGCGGCGTGCACAGGGGGCCGACGACGGAGGTCGGCACATCGGCCTGCGCGTCCATCCGGTTGCCGATCGCCACCGGATAGTTGCGTCGCACGACTTGGCCGAAATTGCCTGAAGCGGCCAGGTGGTGGTGCATCCCGCCATCGGTGACCAGATACGTCAGCCCGCGCGAGACCTTGCGGTCAACCACCCGGCACACGTAGACGCCAGCCTCCCCCACCAGGTAGCGGCCCAGTTCGAGCACCAGCGCAGCCCCAGGCAGATCACGCGCCGCCTGCGCCACCAGATCGCCCAGGTTCGCGCCGATGGACCCGAGTTCGAGCCGCTGTTCGCCCGGAAAGTAGGGAATGCCGAAGCCGCCGCCCAGATTCAGCGTGCGCACCGGCGCCGCGGCCTCGGCGGCCAGGCGCAGGGCCAACCCATAAGACAAGCGCTGCGCCTCGCAGATCGCCTCGGCCTTCAGATTTTGCGAGCCAGCGAACAAATGGAAGCCTTCGAACTGCAGCCCAGCAGCGGCGATCTCGCGCAGCAGCGCGGGCACCGGCCTCGGCGTCCACGCCGAAGGGCTTGGGGCCGCCGCCCATCTTCATTCCCGAGCCCTTGAGTTCGAAGTCGGGATTCACACGCACGGCGACCCGCGCCGATAACCCGAGTTCCTGCGAGGCCATAGCCAAAGGCCGGATCTCGCGCGCCGACTCCAGGTTCACCAGGATGCCGGCCGCCACGGCCTGGCGCAGCTCGGCATCGCACTTGCCCGGCCCCGCGAAGCTGATCTCCCGGGGCTCGGCGCCCCCATCCAACGCCACTTGCAGCTCACCTGCGGAGGCGACATCGATGCCATCGACGAGGCCCGCCATGAAGCCCACCAGGGCCGGCATCGGATTGGCCTTCATCGCGTAGTGCAGCTTCACCGCAGCGGGCATGGCCGAGCGCAGCTCGGCGACGCGGGCGCGCAACAGCCCGCGGTCATAGGCATAGAACGGCGTCTGCCCCACCCGGGCGGCCAGGCGCGTGAGCGGCATGCCGCCGATCAGCAATTCGCCCGCACGCACCGGGAACTGCGACATCGGGGCATGCGGGAGCAGTGCCCGCACGGGTGGATGACGTTCAATGGCCATGGGACGGCTCCGGCCTGGCCGCAAGCAACTTGCGGTCGATCTTCCCGTTGGGATTGCGCGGCAAGGGCGCCGGCCTGACGTCGACATGGGCGGGCACCATGTAAGCCGGCATGCGTGCGCGGCAGATGGCCAGCAGTTGCGCCACGTCCAGCCCGGCGCCGGACGCGGGCGTGACGACGACATGAACCACCTGTCCCAGCGTAGGGTGCGCTACCCCAAATGCAGCGCATTCCCCCACGAGCCCGGTCGCGTAGAGCAACTCCTCCACTTCGGTCGGGCTGATGCGGTAGCCCGAGCACTTGATCATCTCGTCGCGGCGGCCAACGAAGTACAGGAAGCCTTCGCTGTCCATGCGCACGGTATCGCCGGAGAACACCGCGGTCTCGGGCAGCGGCAGACCCGACGCCATGGCAGGCAGCGCCCGGAAACGCTCGGCCGTTCGCTCGGGATCGTTCCAATAGCCCATGCTGACCAGTGCGCCGCGGTGCACCAGCTCGCCTGGCTCGTCCGGCGCGCAGGGCGAGCCATCCTCACGCAACACCAGGATCTCGGCGTTCGGGATGGCCTTGCCCATCGAGTCGGGCTTGCGGTCCACCTCGTCGGGAGGCAGATAGGTCGAACGGAAAGCTTCCGTGAGCCCGTACATCAGGAACGGGCGCGCCTGCGGCACACGGCGCCGCAGCATCGCCAGGGTTTCCCGCGGCATGTGACCGCCTGTATTGGCAAAGTAGCGCAAGCTCTCGCCAATCTCCGGCGGCCAGTCGAGCGATGCCAGCTGGATGTACAGCGGCGGAACGGCCGTGATGCCTGTGACGCGTTCGCTCGCCATGGCACGCAACACGTCGCGGGGCAGCAGATAGTTGAGCAACACCACCCGCGCGCCGCTATAGAACGCCGTGGTGAGCTGGCTGAAACCGGCATCGAATGACAGTGGCAGCGCAGCGAGCACGGTGTCGCCCGTGTGGTTCCCAAGGTAGGAGGCGACGCTGACCGCGCCGGCCACGAGGTTGCGGTGCGACACCACCACCCCCTTAGACAGGCCCGTGCTGCCGGAGGTGTACAGGATGGCCGCCATGTCCGAGTCGATCACGCGGTGTGCCGGCCGCGCCACAGCGCTGGCCAGGGCTTGCCAGCTGTGGAACGACAAACCGGCCACGTCGGGTTCGGCTGCGGGCGGCAACGCATCCGTCAGGACCACATGGCGCAACGCACCGCAGGCCGCCAAGCATGGCGCAAGCAGTGTCAGCCGTTGGGCCGACGTCACCAGCACGCGTGCGCCGCTGTCGACCAGCACATGCACCACCTGCTGGGGCTTGAGCACGGGATTGATCGGCACGAAAGCCCCCCCGGCAGCCGCCGCGCCGAAACAGGCGACGACCATCTCGGGCGACTTGTCGAGCCAGATCGCCACCCGGTCGGCGCGCTCGACACCCAAGGCAAGCAGGCCTGCTGCGTGGGCAGAGACGGCCTCCTGCACAGCCGCATAAGCGATGGAAGCTCCATCGATGCGCAACGCTGTGGCGTGGGGCCAGCGTTCGGTGGACTGCGCCAGCAGATCCGCAAGCAGCACGGGGGTCGGCATCGAAAAAGTATCGCATGCCCACAACCTAGAATGGCCTCCCCTCTCCTTCCCGCCGCCAAGATGTCTGTATTGCCCGATGTACTGCATGTACTGGACGAAGCCTTGGGCCTGGCAGGCCGCAGCGCATGTTTCAACGCCGAGACGCCGCTGCTCGGCGCCTTGCCGGAACTCGATTCAATGGCCGTCGTCTCGTTGATCACGTCGCTGGAGCAGCATTTCGGCGTGATGCTCCCGGACGACGAACTCGACGGTCGGGTCTTCGCGACGGTCGGCTCGCTGGCCGCTTTTGTGGACGACGTGGTGCAGCGCCAGGCATGACACCCCGCCGTCCGCAGGCGTTCTTCCTGCCGGCCGCGCATGGGCAACGTTACTGCCTTCACCACGCCCCGCACCAGGCGCTCCGCGGCCTGGTGCTGCATGTTCACCCCTTCGCCGAGGAAATGAACAAGACGCGCCGCATGGCGGCCTTGCAGGCACGCGCCTGGGCCACGGCCGGGTACGCAGTGCTGCAGATCGATCTACTGGGCTGTGGCGACAGCGCAGGCGACTTCGGCGATGCACGATGGGAGCTCTGGATCGAGGATCTGGTCCTGGCGTGCCGTTGGCTTACCGACGCCTATCGTCAACATCCGGCACTGCCGCTGTGGCTCTGGGGCGTGCGTGCCGGCAGCCTGCTGGCCGTGGATGTCGCGCGCGCCGTGGAACAGCCGTGCCATCTGCTGTTGTGGCAACCGTCGTTTGCCGACGGAACCGCGCAGTTGCAACAGTTCTTGCGGCTGCGCCTTGCGGCAGACATGCTGGCCGCACCAGGCGCAGCCGGCGGTGCAGGCACGGCCATGGCGGCGCTACATCGGCAGTTGGCCGCTGGCGAGACATTGCAGATCGCAGGCTATGCCCTGCACCCGGCCCTGGCGGCTGGACTGCAGGCGAGCCGCCTGGTGCCACCCGTCGCCACCGGCGCGGTAGCGCGCCACCTCGTCTGGCTCGAAACGAGCACGGCCGTGCAGTCGGCGCTGAGCCCCCTTGGCGCACGCACGCTGCCGCACTGGGAGCAAGCGGGCTGGCGGACCCGCAGCAAGGTGGTGCCAGGCCCCGCCTTCTGGCAATCCGCAGAGATCGAGGAGGCCCCGGCACTGCTGGAGGCCAGCACCGAATTGCTGGCCGAAGAAGCCATGCCATGACGCCGGCAAACCTGTTTCACGAATCGGCAGTGTCGTTCGCCTGCGGCGACGAAACGTTGCAGGGCGTGCTCGCCACACCGCCGACGGGTGCCGCCCAACGGACCGTGGGCGTTTTGATCGTGGTCGGTGGTCCGCAGGTGCGCGTTGGCAGCCATCGGCAGTTCGTGGCGCTGGCACGCCGGCTGGCAGCCCAAGGTTATGCAAGTCTGCGCTTCGATGTGCGCGGCATGGGCGACAGCACGGGTGGGCCGCGCAGCTTCGAGGACCTGCAGGACGACATCGCCGCCGGCATCGAGACGCTGCTGGCGACGCCCCATGTTGAGCGCGTCGCCCTGTGGGGCCTGTGTGACGCAGCCTCCGCCAGCCTTTTGTACATGGACGCGACGGGCGACACACGGGTCGCCGGAGTGGCCTTGCTGAACCCCTGGGTCCGGTCCGCACAGAGCCTCGCGCAAACCCATGTCAAGCACTACTACCGACAGCGCCTCCTGCAGGGCGCGTTCTGGCGCAAGCTACTGCAAGGCGGCGTCGGCCTGCAGGCCCTGCGGGATCTGGCAACTAGCCTGGCCCGCCTGCGCCGGCCACCGCCAGCAGCGCAGCGGACCTTCCAACAGCGCATGGCCAGTGGCTGGCTGCAATGCGGCCCCCGTCTGCTGGTGCTGCTCAGCGACACCGATTGGACAGCCCGCGAGTTCGAGGAACAGTTCAACACCGGCGCCGACTGGGTGCGCGCGCGCCAACACAAGAATGTGGCGTGGCACGGCATCGCTGATGCGGACCATACGCTGTCCGGCGCAGCCGCCCGCACTGCCGCCGAAGACCTGACGCTCGCCTGGCTGCGCGAAATGGATGACTGCCCGCCATCGGCAGCGGGCCTTTGCACGACCTAGCGCCCCAAGCGCCGCCAAGCCTTGCCACCGTAGTGGCGCGCAGACGCCAACAGACCACCAAGCCGCAGCGGATCGAATGCCACCATGCCGACACGCTCGCGTCGATGGCTCATCCAGTCACGCTTGTAGGCATCGTCGCCGGTCAGGTAGTCCACCTCGCGCACGCCGTCCACGTCCATCACGTGCGCCATGAGGGCCGCCGTCAGCACCGAGCCCGGCGAGAAGCGCTCGAATCCTTGCACATACGCCAGCTTGTAGATGTTGGCCTTGCCGCCAGCAACCAGCCAGACCTGCGCGGCGATCGGCTCGCCGTGCAGCTCCAGCACCCCCAGGCGCAACCACCCTCTGGCTGCGGCCATGCGTGCCAGTTGCGGCATGAACTGCGCAGACGGCTCGGGGCGTTTCCAACTGCGCCCATACACGGAGGTAAAGGACGTGATCGCTGCGTCCAGCGCCGCTCCGGGCTCCGTATGGACTTTCAGCACATGGCTTCCGGCGCGCGTCAGCCGTCGGCGCCCACGCTCGATGCTGTGCCGCAGGGCCGGCGGCAAAGTACCGAAGTAGTCGTCGAACCGGGCATGCGTGACCGGCAGGTACCAGTTGCCGAAGCAGAAGTAGCGATCGACCCAGTAACCCACGTCACGCAGCGCGGTGGCCAGCTCATCGACCCACCGGGCGTCGGCGTCCAGCGGATGCAGATCCAGCACGCCGCCGTGCGGCTGCCGGCGCAGCAAGCCTGCCAGCGCCTCCCATTCGACTGGCGGCACGGCACCGACCGGTCCGAACAGGCTGCTGTAGTAATTGCTCAGGCTGCGCAGGCCCTGGGACGTGGCGGCCAACGGCAGTACGCAGGTGACACGCCCCTGCGCGTCAAGCAAAGCCGGCAGGAAGGGCTGCATTGGCATTGCCAGTCCATGGTTCACAAGATTCTGGAACCACGCCGCCGTCTGGAACAGGTCGGCATTGCCATCCATCCGCGCGGCCGCGCCCGCCAGTTCGGCGAGATCGACCAGCCGCCATCCCGGGACCGAAGCATGCTTTTGCTCCATGGGGTCTGCCGCTAGACGTACCCGTGCCATCCGCCCCTTCAGGGCAAGACAGCAGGCGTCGCCACCGTGTCGAGATACCGGGCGAGGGTCCGCGCCTGTTCAGCGCGCGACGACGTCTTCAAGCGCGACAGGTTAGCGGAAAAATTCTCGGCGGCATCGGCGCCGCGCACCGCCAGCCAGTGCATCAGTGCCTGCCGGTTCTCGGCCTCGGAATCGATGGATGCCAGAAAGACCTCGTGGTACTGCGCGACCAGTTGTGCGGTGTCACCGGCCCGGTCCACCACCGCCATGACCGGCCGCTGTGCGCGCAGGTATTCGTAAACCTTGGCTGGAATCTGGGCGTTGAAATTCTGCCCCTGGAACAACAGCAACAGATCGGCGCCCATCATCTCCGCGATGGCCTGACCATGCGACAGCGGGCCGGCGATCTCGACCACATCGGCCACGCCGTGCAGGGCAGCCACGCGCATGACCTCGTCGCCATGGACAGGGGCGCGGAACCGGATGCGCAAGCGCTCGCGCTGCAGCGTGCCATCCCGCAACAAGCTGCTCACGGCGGCGAAGAAGCCTGCAGGGTCGCGGTCTCGCGGATAGATCAGGCCGCTGTGCAACAGCAACAGCACGTCATGGGGCGTACCTTGCCGATCGGGCAGGATGCCGGCGAACACGTCCTCGTCGTAGCCGTTCTCGACCACCACGCAACGGTGTGCGGCCTGGGGATAGCGCTGCCGGTACGTGGCGGCCGCGCGTTCGGTGGTGAAAACGCACAGCCGGGCATGCTCGAGCACATGGCGTTCCAACCGCTGCCACAGCCGCAGCTTGGCCGGCTCCTTGGGATAGCCTTCGCTGACCATGGGATCGCGGAAATCCGCCACCCAAGGCAGGCCTGTCAGCCGCGCCAGCGTGGCGGCGATCAGATGGGCCGTAGCGATGGGATAGGTGCTCCAGACCAGGTCGGTGCGCTCGCGGCGGATGTGCCGCAGGCCAGCCATCACCCCCGGAATCCACCAGGTAGACCAGCGGTCGGGCAACGCGAATGCCAGCGGGTACTTGCCGGCCACGCTCAGGTGGCGCGCCGCGTCCAAGGCGCCAGCCCGCAAGACCTGCGTGGCCGGCGGAATGGTGTCGATCAAGTCGGTCCGCACCTGCTCGTACGCCCGCGGTTGCGCACTCAGCACAGCGGGCTCCCAGCCCAGTTGCGGCAGATTTTTGACGAAGTTCGCTGTGCGCAACACGCCGCTGCTACCCGACTGCGGCGGGAAATGGAAGGCGATCATCAAGGCACGCCGCGTCGGCGCGCGCTGTTCCGTGACCGGCACCGCGGGACGCCGCAGGTTGCGCGCGAATTGCCATGCCATCCTGCCGAACGTCGGCCCCCAGGGGGTGAAGCGCGGGATCTGGAATGGGGAATTTCCGGCACTGGCCGTTCCCCAGCCCGTCGTCACGGCATAGCGGTAGCCAGCACGCCGGACCATGTCGACGTGGGAGGCGTCGAAATCCTTGGATGGGATCCCGTTCGGATAGGCGAAGCCATCGACGCGGCCACCGATCATCCCCTCCAGGTGTTCACGCGCCTCGGCGATCTCGCGGTAGGCCTCGCCGCCGGTGCAGCGGGCCAGGATCGGGTGCGCCACCGTGTGGCTGCCGATGCCGAAGCCGGCCGCGTGCAGGGCACGCACTTCCGTCTCAGGCATCACCTCGACCTCATCGCGGCGCACCTCGCAAAGGTCTTCCAAACGCTGCAGCGACTGCTCGCGTTCGGCCAGCGGCATGTACTTCAACTGGGCTTCGACGCGCGCGATGCTGGCTTGCCTGTCGCCATTCGATGCCATCAACAGGTCGGACAACCCTTCCACGCCGAGGTCGAGCACTTCGCGCGCCGCTGGCGCCGCCGAGATGGCGTGCAGGATGCGCTCGCTCCAGATCGGCAGACCGCGGAATTGCCCTGTGGTGATGAAGAAGGTCGCGTGGATCTGAAGGCGTTGGAGTACAGGCACGGCGCCGAGCGCCCACTCACGGTAGCCGTCGTCGAAGGTGATGCAGGCCGCGCGCGGCGGCAGCGTGCCCGCACGCATGGCCGTCACCGCGTCGGACAAGGGAATGATGCGAAACAACGAGCGCGCAGCCTCGAGCGCGTTGGTGAACGTAGCGAGATCGATCTCGTGCGGAGCCAATGGGTTGGCCCGCCGCGGCACTTTGTGAAACAGCAGCACCGACAGCTTGCCCCGGGACAGCACGCGGAACACGGGGTCAAGCATGGCCTTCCCCCCGCACGGTTGTCGCACGCCCGACGACGCCGCCCGTATCGGCGCCTGCGCGCGCCCCTGGCAAACTCATGGTCCAGGCGCCCGCAAGGCTGCCGCCGCAGTGCCAACCGCGCCTTGTTTTGCGCCGGCCATCGACTGGGCCATTTGCTTCTGAACGCATTGCCGAAGTACCTCGATCAAGATCACGATCACATAGAAGGTTTCGAAATACGCCAGGCTCACACCGGCGCCCCCCACAGCGAAGACGAAGCATGAAAGCGCCAGCGTATCCGCCATGTCGCGGGCCCAAAGCATGCCGGGTCCGGCCCGCGCAGCCATCCGTTTGACTTCGCGTGCCGTCAGGAAAGCATTGGCCATGATCGCCAGGAACAGCAGCAGCCCGACAAAGCCGAGGTCGCCCAGAACCTCGAAGTAGATGCTGTGCGCTGCTCTGGCCGACTCCTGCTGCACCGGCGGCGCCACAGCGCTCAGCAGCCCATCCCTGGGTCGAACGCTGTGCCAGACATCATAGGACTGCATGGCATGGAAGCCCGTCCCGAAGACCGGGTTGCGCAACGCCAGCGCCGTGCTGATGTTCCAGGCATCCACGCGCCCCATGAAAGACTGGTCCTCGCTGGCATTGCCGATCGTTTCCATGCGTTCCAGCCACCGCTCCGAGCCGACCGAGACCACCAGCGCGGCACCGGCGAGCACCAGGGCCATCGCCAGGACCTTGCGGCGGCTGGTCACCACGAGCACGGCGCCGAACGCGCACATCGCAAGCAACGCCCCGCGCGAATTGGAACCCACCACGGCCATCGCAGTGCTGGCCAGCACCGCCAGGAACCCGAAGCGCACCAGGCGGTACTTCGAATACTGGTACAGGTAAAGAAGGATCGGCAGAACCATCACGATGGCGACGCCGAAGTGGTTGTTGTCAGCCATCTTCGAACCCGGCAGTCCGATCACGCGGTGCCCACCGGCCGTGACGAAAGTCTTCATGCCTTCGACGAGGCCATGGAATCCCAGCCCCAGTGCGATCGCCACCAGCATGGCATGCAGGCGAAAGCGCGAAGTCACGAACAGGAACATGACCATGCAGTACGTCAGTGACTTGATCAGGTCGATGTAGATGGACCAGTTGTGCTGGGCGCTGGGCTTGGCCAGAACGGCGCTGACAGTGCCGTGCGCCACGAACAGCAGGATCAGCATCGTGGTGCGATTGAGCGTGAACTCACCCTTCTCCTTGATCTTGCCGATGAAGATCAGGCCCAGCGTGACCAAGGCGAAGAAGAAGTTGTAGCGCAGCGAGCCCATGAAGCCGTAGAGGTAGAACGGCACCGTGATCACCGACGTCCATCCCCATACCAGATAGGCGGCAAACGCATTCGAGAGGGCCAGCGGGACGATGACGGCCATCATCCCGAGCATCATCAGGTCACGCACGCGCTTGCCCTTTCTTGCGGCCCAGGCCCTTCTGCACCTCGTCGGTCTTGTTCTCCAGGTAGGAGAACATGCCCAGGCTGCGCTTCGCCTTGTCCGGGTTGTTATCGGCGCGCCGCACCACCACCAACAGCACGATCAGAAAGATGATGTCCAGCGTGAACAGCGCCGCTTCCATGTCCCCGCCCGCCTGCGCTCAGCGCCAGATCCCGCGCGTATCGATCACGATCTTGTCCTTGATCGCCTCCCTGTCGATCGCCTTGAACTCCTCGTGGTCGACCAGCAGCAGCAGGATGTCGGCGTTCTTCATCACGTGCTTGAGGTCGTGCAGCGGGATGTCGATCTTGTCGGCAGCGACATTGGGGTCGCAGGCCAGCACCTGGCCCACGTTCTCGGCGATCAGGTCGCGCACGATGTCCAGCGAGGGCGATTCGCGCAGGTCGTCGATGTTGGCTTTGAAGGTCAGTCCCAGGCAGCCGATCACGGGCGATTTGAAGCGCTCGGCCTTGGCCTTGACGCGCTCGATGACCCAGTGCGGCTTGGCGTCGTTGACCTCGCGCGCGGTCTTGATCAGGCGCGACTGCACCGGCGCGCTCGACACGATGAACCACGGATCGACCGCGATGCAGTGGCCGCCGACGCCGGGACCAGGCTGAAGGATGTTCACGCGCGGGTGGCGGTTGGCCAGCGCGATGGTTTCCCAGACGTTCACGCCCAGGTGGTCGCAGACCAGCGAGAGCTCGTTGGCGAAGGCGATGTTCACGTCGCGGAAGGAGTTCTCCACGAGCTTGGACAGCTCGGCCGTGCGGCTGTCGGTCTCCAGGATGGCGCCGTTGCAGAAGGTCTTGTAGAGCTCGCGGGCCTTGGCCACGGCCGCCTTGCTGGTGCCGCCGATGATGCGGTCGTTGTCGACCAGTTCGCGCAGGATGTGGCCGGGCAGCACGCGCTCGGGGCAGTGCGCGGCGTGCACCTTGCCTTGCAGTTCGGGACGCGCCTCGACGATGGTCTTCTCGATGAACTCGGTCGTTCCCACCGGCGAGGTGGACTCGAGGATCACGAGGTTGCCTTCGCGCAGGAAGGGCGTGATGGCCTTGGTGGCGGCTTCCACGTACGACAGATCCGGCGCCTTGGGGTTGCCGTTCTCTTCCTTGAACGGCGTGGGCACGGCGATGATGAAGGTGTCGCCCTCCTCCGGCGTCAGCGAAGCCTTGAGGTTGCCGCTGTTGACGGCCGAACGCACCAGCACGTCCAGGTCGGGCTCGATGATGTGGATGCGACCGGAGTTGATGGTGTCCACGGCGGACTTGTTGACGTCCACGCCCAGCACGCTGTGGCCCTTGGTGGCCAGCATGGAGGCGGTGGGCAGGCCGATGTAGCCCAGGCCCATGACGATGATTTTTTGCGTGGTGTGTGCCATTCAGCGGCTCTCTTTCCAGGACAGGACAGCTTCAAGGATGCGGCCGACGGCCTGGCCGTCGCCGTAGGGATTGTGGGCCCGCGACATGCGCGCATAGGCCTCGGCATCGTTCAACAGGTGCAGGGTCTCGCGCACGATGGCCTCGCGCGAGGTGCCGACCAGCTGGACGGTGCCGGCCTGCACGGCTTCCGGCCGCTCGGTGATGTCGCGCATGACCAGCACCGGCTTGCCCAGCGAGGGGGCTTCCTCCTGCACGCCACCGGAGTCGGTGATGATCAGGTAGGCGCGGTCCATCAGGTGCACGAAGGGCAGGTAGTCCACCGGCTCGATCAGGTGCACGTTGGAAAGGCCCCGCGTGGCCAGGATCTCCTGCACCGGCTTGCGCACGTTGGGATTCATGTGCACCGGGTAGAGGACCTCCACGTCCGGCTGGCCGGCCGCGATGTCGGCCAGCGCATGGCAGATGTTCTCGAAGCCCTCGCCGAAGTTCTCGCGGCGGTGGCCGGTCACGAGGATCAGCCGGCGCGATGGGTCGAGGAAGCTGAAGCGCTCCTGCATCTGCTGCTTGAGGGCTGTGTCAGTGCGCAGCTTGTCCACCACGGTCAGCAGCGCATCCACCACCGTGTTGCCCGTCACGAAGATGCTCTCGGGCGCCACGCCCTCGCGCAGCAGGTTGTCGCGCGACATGGCGGTCGGCGCGAAGTGCAGGTCGGCCACGGCGCCCGTCACCTTGCGGTTGATCTCTTCCGGGAAGGGCGCGTACTTGTTGCCCGTGCGCAAGCCCGCTTCCACATGCCCGACGGCAGCACGCGCGTAGTAGGCGGCCAGGCTGGTGGCCAGCGTGGTGGTGGTGTCGCCGTGCACAAGCACGAGGTCGGGCTTCTCGGCCGCCAGCACCCCCTTGAGGCCCGCCAGGATGTTGCCCGTCACGTCGTAGAGGTCCTGGTTGGGCTTCATGACGTTCAGGTCGTGCTGCGGCACGATCTCGAACAGGCGCAGCACCTGGTCGAGCATCTCGCGGTGCTGGGCTGTCACGCAGACCACGGTCTCCAGCCGGTCGGCGGCGGCCTGGAAGCCCTTGACCACGGGCGCCATCTTGATGGCCTCCGGCCGGGTTCCGAACACGATCAAGACTTTCATCGACTCCCCTTTCGCGTGAGCCGCTCGAACGGCTCTCTGTAGTTGGCAACGCTGTTGCGCCAGTTGCGCACCTGTTCGACATGGCGGCGCCCGGCGGCCTTGAACGCGGGCCAGCGCTCGCGCTGTTGCAGCAGGCCGAGCACGGCCGCTGCCAGTGCGTCGGCGTCGTCCGCCTTGAACAGCACGCCGGTGCGGTCGTGCTCCACCAGTTCCTTGTGCCCGCCGACGTCGGAGGCGACGAACAAGCGCCCCTGCGCCATGGCTTCCAGCGGCTTGAGCGGCGTCACGAGTTCGGTCAGGCGCATCGAATGCCGCGGATAGACCAGCACGTCGATCAGGTCGTAGTAGCGGCTCACATCCTTGTGTGGAACCCGGCCCGTGAAGAGGATGCGGTCTGCCAGCCCCAGCTGCGCGGCCTGGGCGCGCAGATTGTCGTCCTGCGGTCCGCCCCCCACGAGCAGCATGCGCAGTGCGGGCTCCTTCTCGAGCAGCCGCGGCATGGCAGCGACCAGCAGGTCCAGCCCCTCGTAGGCGTAGAACGAGCCGATGAAGCCGACCACCGGCGCGCCCGGCACCAGGCCCAGGCGTTGCTGCAGGGCCGCGTCCGGCGGGCTGGACAGCTGGAACGACTCCACGTCCACGGCATTGGGCACGACGCCGACCTTGGCGCTGGGAATGCCGCGCGCCACGATGTCGGCGCGCAGGCCCTCGCAGATCGTGAACACGTGGTCGGCCTGGCGCACGGCGCGGGTCTCCAGCGCACGCGTGAGCCGGTAGCGCAGGCTGCCCTCGCGCGTGGTGCCGTGGTCGACGGACGCGTCCTCCCAGAAGGCGCGGATCTCGTAGGTGACCGGAATGCCGCGCCGCCGCCCCACCTTGAGCGCGGGCAGCACGTTGAGCACCGGCGAATGGGCATGGATCAGGTCGGGCCGGACCTCCTGCGCGACCTCGTCGATGCGCGTCTCGAGCTGGCGCATCAGCGCCCATTCGCGCGCCCCTGGGAAGCGGTCGAGGACAGAGGGCTGCGGCGGGGTGCGAAAGAAGGAAAAGCCTTCGGACTCCTCCACGGCATGCACGTCGCCCTCCTGCTTGGGCGAGGTCAGGTGGAAGGTTTCCCAGCCCAGCGCGCGCTGCTCGCGCAGCAGCGCCGCCGAGCGGAAGGTGTAGCCGCTGTGCAGCGGCAGCGAGTGGTCGAAGATGTGCAGGATGCGCATGGAAAAACTCAGGCACCGGCGCCCGAGAACAAGGTGTCGTAACGCTGCACCATGGCCGACAGGCCGTAGCGTGCCTGCGCCTGGCTGCGCGCCGCCTGCCCGTGCCGCCGTGCCCGGTCGGCATCGTCGGCATAGGCGGCCAGCGCCCGGGCCATGGCCGCGTCGTCCTCGGAGGGCACCAGGGTGCCGGTCACGCCGTCGGTCACGACCTCGGGATTGCCGCCGACCGCGGTGGCGACGATGGGCAGGCCGCAGGCCATGGCCTCCTGCAGCGTGCACGAGGTGCCTTCGGTCAGCGAGGGCAGCACGAAGCAGTCGAGCATGCGCAGCACCTCGGGCACGTCGCTGCGCGCACCGGCCAGCCAGGCCAGTTCCCGCAGGCCGGCCCGGGACAGGACGGCGTCGATCTCGGCCGCCAGCGGGCCGTCGCCGACGAACACCAGGCGGGCACGGTCGGCCAGGTCCGGCCGCGCCTGCAGCAGTGCCACGAAGGCACGGGCCAGGGCCGGCTGGTTCTTCACGGTCTGCAGCCGGCCGACGGTGCCGATCAGCCAGTGCCGGCCCGGTTCGAACGGGCAGCCGGCCACCGCGGCCACCGGCGCCGCGGCCGGAGCGAAGCGGTCCGTGTCCACGCCGTTGGCGATCAGCGAGCGGTGCCGCGCGGGCACGCCGATGGCGCGCGCCAGGTAGTCGTCCAGGTCCTGCGACACGCTGACGTAGTGCGACACGAACGGCCGGTAGCCGCGGCGCAGGCGCCGGTAGCGCACGCTCTGCCCGTGCGGGTCGTGCGCGTCCCAGCCGTGTTCGGCATGCACGCGCAGCGGCACGCGCGCCAGCCAGCCCAGCGGCACGATCTCCAGCGCCGCCAGGTTGCAGGTGTGCAGCACCTGGGGCCGCAGACGGCGCAGCAGCCGGTGGATGCGCCGGTACAGCGGGATCGCATGGCCGACCGGCTTGTCCAGCGCGATGAACTCCACGTCCGGCCGCTCCACGCGCTGGCGGAAGTCGTCGATGGTGGTCAGCGACACCACGGTGTGGCGGTAGCGCTCGGCGGGCAGGCGGTTGATCAGCTGCACGATCACGTTCTCCAGCCCGCCGATGCTGAAGCGGTAGACGAAATGCACGATGTGCAGCGGAGCGCGCTCAGCCGGCATGTGCACCCGCCTCTCGCGCTGCCAGGATCTGGCGGAACAGTTGCAGCTGGCCCTGGGTGGTCGCGTCCCAGGAGAAGGTCTCGGCATGGCGGCGCGTGTCGGCGCGCTCGGGCAGCTGGGTGAACAGGCGGTTCCAGGCCGCCACCAGCCCGGCGCCGCTGCGCTCGGGCATCAGCACGCCGGCAGCCGGCCGGCTCACGACCTCGGGCGTGCCCCAGATGTCGGTGGCGATCACGGGCGTGCCGCAGGCCATGGCCTCCAGCAGCACGTTGGCCCAGCCTTCGCGGCTGGAGCACAGGGCCAAGGCGTCCGCGGCGCTGTACCACCACTTGAGTTCGGTCTGCGGCACCACGCCGGCGAAGTGCACGCGCTCGCGCACGCCCAGGCGCTCGGCCTGCCGCTGCAGCGCGGCGCGGTCGGGGCCTTCGCCGGCCAGCACCAGGCGCACGTCGGCCGGCAGCGCCGGCAGAGCGTCGATCGCCAGGTACTGGCCCTTGCGTTCGATCAGGTGGCCGACGCACAGCAGCATGCGGCCCTCGGCCGGCAGTTGCAGGCGCGCACGCGCGGCGGCGCGCGGTTCCGGCACGAAACGCTGCAGGTCCACGCCGTTGCGCAGGGTGTGCAGCTTGCTTGCGTCACCGCCGAGCTCCTGCAGACGGTCCATCAAGGCCTGGCAGACGCCGATGGAGGCGCTGGCGGCCCGCTCCGTCGACTGGATCAGGCGGCGCGGCACGGTGTAGTCGGGAATCAGGTTCAGGTCGGTGCCGCGCGCCGTGACGACGAAGGGCTTGCCCAGCCAGCGCGCCAGCAGGCTGGCGGCGACGCCGTCGGGGTAGTAGTAGTGCGCGTCGATCAAGTCGAAGTCGAAGCCTTCGCGCTGCAGGCGGCGGATGGTCTTCAACGCGCCGAGCGCCATGGCGAACGGCGCGCTGCTCATGCCGACCTTGGGCAGCAGCAGGTAGCGCGGGTGGTGCACTTCGATGCCGTTGCGCTCTTCCACGCGGGGCGTCGCCGCGAACTTGGCGTAGTCGCCGAAGCGCGGGCCTCGCAGCGGAAACCAGGGCACGGGCGCGACCACGCGGGCTTGCACGGCGCCGGTCTTGAGCAGCTCGCGCAGGCGCGTCTCGACGAAGATCCCATGGATCGGGCGGGCCGTGCTGGGAAACAGGCTGGAGAACAGCAGGATGCGCAGCGGCGCCTGCCCGGCGCGCGCGGATGGTGGAGTGCTCAAGCTGCCACCCCGATCGCAGCGGCCTGCTCTGCCACGGGGCTCCGCTCCTGCTGCCGCAGGAAGGCTTCGAACATCAGCAGCGTCCACAGCGGTGCCGAGAAATCGCGCTGGCCGCTCTGGTGCTGGCGCACCATGTTGCGCAGCGTGTCGGGATCGAAGTAGCCCGCATCGGCCATGCGCGGGCCCAGCAGCGCCTCGCGCGTGCGCCCGGCCAGCGGGCCGCGCAGCCAGCTCGCCAGCGGCACCGAGAAGCCCATCTTGGGCCGGTACAGCACGTCGGACGGCAGGCGCGGCTCGAACGCCTTCTTGAGCAGGTACTTGCCCTCCTGGCCCTGGATCTTGAGCGCGCTGGGCAGCGTCGCCAGCCACTCGATCAATTGGTGGTCCATGAGCGGCTCGCGCACTTCCAGCGAATGCGCCATGCCGGCCCGGTCGACCTTGGTGTTGATGTCGCCCACCAGCCAGGTCTTGTAGTCCAGGTACTGCACCAGGGCCAGCGGGTCGTCGGTGCCGGCGCGTTCGGCGTGCGTGCGGAACATGTCCAGCGCGCTGTAGCCGCCCAGCTGGCGCTTGAAGCCGGCCGAATACAGCCGCTCGCGCTCGTCCGCACGCAGCACCGACACGCTGTGCAGATAGGCCTGGGCCGAAATCGAAGGCCAGCGCCTGGAAGGTGGTCTTGGCACGCAGCACGCGCGGGGCCCAGTCGGCCTTGGGATAGAGCTGCCCCAATGCGCCGAACAGCGGCCGGCGCAAGGCGAGCGGCAGCGCGCGCCGGGCCTTCTCTTCGGCCAGGTGCAGGCGGTAGCGCCGGTAGCCGCCGAAGCTCTCGTCACCGCCATCGCCGGACAGCGCCACCGTGACATGCTTGCGCGCCATCTGGCAGACGCGGTAGGTGGGCACCGCAGAACTGTCGGCGAAGGGCTCGTCGTAGAGCCAGGCCAGCGTGTCGATCAGGTCGAAGTCGTCGCTGCCGACGATGTCCAGGCTGTGGTCGGTGCGGTAGCGCTCGGCCACCATCTGGGCGAACTGCGATTCGTTGAAGCGCGGATCGTCGAAGCCGATGGCGCAGGTCTTGATCCGGCTGCCGTCCACCTGGGCCATCGACGCCACCACGGCGCTGGAATCCACGCCGCCGGACAGGAAGGCGCCCAGGGGCACGTCCGCCACCAGGCGCAGACGCACCGATTCGTCGATGCGCTGCAGCAGCTCGGCCTGGGCGTCCTGCAGGCCGATGGCGTTGTCCAGCGTGAAGCGCACGTCCCAGTAGGGCTGCGGCGCGGGAATGCGCGCCATGCCGCGGCGCAGCAGCAGCTTGTGGCCCGGCGGCAGCTTGAAGGCGCCTTCGTAGATGCAGCGCGGATCGGCCACATAGCCCAGCGCGAAGTATTCCTCGACGGCGAGCGGATCGATCTTGCGCGCGAACCCAGGATGGGCCGTGATGACCTTGAGTTCGGACCCGAACACGAAGCTGCCGTCCGGCAGCAGCGCGTAATGCATGGGCTTGACGCCCATGCGGTCGCGCGCGAGGAACAGCACCTGCTGGTTGCGGTCCCAGAGCCCGAACGCGAACATGCCGCGCAGCCGGTGCAGACAGTCCTCGCCCCAGGCCTCCCAGGCGTGCACGATGACCTCGGTGTCGCTGCGGGTCTTGAAGACATGGCCCAGCGCCTTGAGCTCGGCGGTCAGCTCGCGGTAGTTGTAGATCTCGCCGTTGAAGACGATGACGACCGAGCCGTCCTCGTTGAACTGCGGCTGGATGCCGGTCGCCAGGTCGATCACCGACAGCCGGCGGTGGCCCATGGCCAGGCCCGGCTCCAGGTGCAGGTCGGCCTCGTCCGGCCCGCGGTGGGACTGGATGTCGTTGATGGCCGACATCAGCGCCGGCGAGAATGCGCGCGTGCCGCGCAGGTCGAACAGGCCGGAGATTCCGCACATGCCGCTGCTCCTTGCCTCAGCGCTGCCGCGTCTGCTGCAGGCTGGCCTCGATGGCCTGGCCGTTGGCCTGGACGAATGCCGCCAAGGCTTCCCGCGCCTGGGCGCCGGCCTCGCCGATCGGCGTGTACACCACGACCACGGCCGAATCGTCGCCGTGCCCGAGCAGGCGCGACAGGGCGCCATGGACCTTGGCCAGCGCATCGCCGGCGACCAGACGGCCGTTGACCCAGTAGACCTGCCAGGCCAGCAGGCGCACCGCGCCCGCGCTGCCGACGAGCGAGGAGCGCAGCTCGGCCTGCCGCACCGGCACCGCGCCGCCGGGCCAGGGCGCGCTGGCCGTGCCCGCGCCGACTTCCGCCCAGTCCTTGTCGGAGTAGGTGACCAGCTCGTTCGACGACGACACCAGCTTGCGCTCGGAGTTCTGGCTGCGGTAGTAGCCGATGTACAAGCCGACCGGCTGGCCGTCCTTGACAGCCCCCTGGAACAGCTCGGCCGAGGGGTTCTGGAAGGCCGGCTTCCAGTCGGGCGACGGCCGTTCCGCGGCCTGCCAGCCGCCTTGCAGTTCCCCCTGCAGCGCCAGCTGCGGCACCGCGTGGTTCTGCGCGTGCTCCAGCGCCCAGACCACGGCGTGCGGCGCCAGCACCACCAGCGCCAATGCCAGCAGCACGGCCGGACGGAAACGGCCGGTCGTGCGACCGGTGGCGGTCAGCGGTTGCTTCATGTCGGGCGACGGCTCGGACCAGCGCGCGCCGATCGCGAACATGAGCATGATGACGATGCCGAAGAACAGCCAGCCGTAGATCAAATGGTCGACGCCAGTGGCGATGGTGTTGCCCGAGTAGTGGCCCAGCATCACGATGATGTAGGCGCGCAGCCAGTTCGCCACGATGGGCACCAGGATGGACACCAGCACGAACAGCGCGCGCCGGCGCGCCGACCGGTAGTTCAGGTAGGCGAACAGCGCGCCGACGGTCACCGAAGCGATCAGGTAGCGGATGCCGCTGCAGGCCTCGACCACCGACCAGTGCCCCGACGGGATCACGAACTGCTGGCCTTCGCGGTACACCGGGATGCCGCTCATGCGCAGGGCCAGCACGGTGAAATCGGCCGTCCACTCCATCAGCCGCGGCATCATGAAGTCGCCGATGGGCACGGCGAAGAACAAGAAGCCCAAAGGGAACAGCAAGGCCCAGGCCACCTGCCAGCCCAGCACCGCGGGCACGGCCAACACCACGAGCATGGTCAGCGCCAGCTGCGTCGCTGCGTTGACGGCCACCAGGTCGCCCAGCAACCACAGCAGCGCCGCACCCAGCATCAGCACCACGGCCAGGGGGCTGGGCTCCGGCACGAGGCCGGCCAGCCGGTGCCGTTGCCGCCACACCAGCCACAGCACGATGGGCGGCACGAGCAGGCCGTGGGCATAGGTGTCCGACCGCAGCCAGATGGCGACCATGGCGGTGGCCGTCTCGCGGTACAGCAGCAGCAAGGCCACCAGCGTCAGGACCAGCAGCGCCAGGGGCCGGCGCCAATGCGCGGGCAGGCCCGGCGCGGAGGAAGTGGGGGCCATGCTGGCGCTCATGTCGGTATCAGTGCCGGTGGGGTCGGTGCGGCCGGTGCGATCGGAAGGTGCCGGTCGATGCCGGAGAGGTGGGCGTCCCAGCTGAAGCTCGCCAGCACCTTGGCGCGTGCCGCCACGCCCGCGGCAGCGGCCTGCGGCGCATCGGCCAGCAGGGTCTCGACCTGGGCGACGAAGGCGGCGGCGTCCGCGGCCGGGAACATCTCGACGCCATCGCGCGCGCCGATGGCGTGGGCACACTCCGTGGTCGCCACCACGGCCTTGGCCATGGCCATGGCCTCGAGGATCTTGTTCTGGATGCCGCGCGCCACGCGCAGCGGCGCCACCACCAGCGCGGCGTGCTGCAGGTAGGGGCGCACGTCGTCCACGGTGCCCGTCACGGTCACGGCCTCGGACGCCAGCGCGCTCACGGCCGGCGCGGGATTGCGTCCGACGATGTAGAAGCGCAGGCGCGGCCAGCGCTGGCGCAGTGCCGGCAGCATGTCGGCGCAGAACCAGCTGACGGCATCGATGTTGGGCCAGTAGTCCATGGCACCGGTGAACACCAGCGGCAGTTCGTCGGCGGCATAGGGCGAGCTGCGCTGCGGGTCGGGAGAGAAGAACTGCGCGTCCACGCCGTTGCACAGCGGCTCGACGTTCGCGCCGCTGCCCTGGGCCTGGCTGCGGAACAGCTCCGTCTCCTGCGGGGTGACGAAGAACGAGCGCCGCGCGCGCTGCGCCACGGCACGCTCGAATTCCAGCAGGCGTTCGCCCTCGCGCCGGTACAGCCAGGACATCGGCCAGGGGCGCGCCGCTGCGTACTGGGTCCACTTGGCCGAATCCAGGTCGACGAAATCCACCAGCATCGGCAGGTTCGCCGGGGCGTACTGCGCCATGGCCGAGGAGAACACCACGGTCGCGTCGACGGTCTCCGTCGCCAGCGTCTCGCGCACCCAGCGCGCCAGGCCCGCATCGCGGTAGTAGGCCAGCGTCAGCGCCTCGCCGCGCAGCAGGCCGGACAGGCTGCGCAGCCTGGCCAGGCGCGGCTGCAGCGGCGCCACATGCAGTTCGGGGCAGATCGCACGCAGCGCGGGCAGGTGGACCTCGTCCTGCGGATCGTCGATGAAGGTGCCCAGCAGCACGCGGTGCGAGCGCTGGAGGTGCCGCAGCAAATGGTACGAGCGCACCTTGTCGCCCTTGTTGGGCGGGTACGGCATGCGGTGCACCAGGTACAGCAGCGTGGCCATCGGAGTTCAGCCCAGGTTGCGCACGATGTGCGGGCCGACGAAGTTGACCAGCGCGCGCGGCAGGCGGCGCCAGGTGCGGATCACGAACTGGTACTTGGCGTTGGACGGGTTGTTCTGCGGCACCGCGTCACGCTTGTACAGCTGGTACTCGTAGTGCAGCGGCTGCGGCTCGAAGCCCCAGTTCTTCTTGAACGCGAAGGAGCCCGTGCCCTGCTTGCTGCGGCCGTAGTCGAACACGCGCGCGCCGCGGGCCGCGGCATGGCGCATCAACTCCCAGTACTTGAAGTCGTTGCCGGCCAGGTCGCGCGCGGCCTCGTCGTCGCCGGCGTAGTAGGGCAGCACTTCGTCGCGGAAGTAGAAGCTCAACACGCTGCTGAGCGGCCGGCCTTCGGGCGAGGTGACGGTCAGTACCTCGCAGTCCTTGCCGAAGGTCGTCAGCAGCGCCTGGAAGTAGCGCTTGGACATGGCCGGCGTGCCATGGCGGTGCACGTTGTCCGCGTAGAGCGCGAAGAAGCGGTCCACGTCGGGGTCGATGCTGCTCTGCAAGCCGTTCTTGATGCCCTTGCGCACCATGGCGCGCTGCTTGCGCGGGATCGCCAGCATGTTGGCCTCGTCGTCGGCGACGATGCTCTTGCGGAACGTGACGTACAGGTCCTGCAGCGGCCAGTCGGCATGCCGGCGCTGCACGTTGCGCATCTCCAGGTGGTCGACATCGAGCCGGCGCGCCAGGCTCTGCGCCTCCTGCTCCAGCAACTGCGCGGCCGCGGGATCGCTGGCCGCCACGCCGCCATAGACGCCGAACGGCAGGCTGACCAGCGCATTGCCGAACAACCGGCTCTTGACGTGGCCCAGCGGCAGCACGCCCTGGATCGCGCCGCCGTCCTCGGCGTAGAGGAAATGGCTGTCGTGCCGGAACACGTCGCGCAGCAGGGTCTGCCAACCGGCCCGGTGGAAGAAGCTGGCTTCGGGGCACTGGTGCACGAAGGCATCCCAGCGTCGGGACGCCTCGGCATCGCCGGGCTGCAATCGGTGGATGGTCAGCATGGGAAGGTTCAGGCCGGCGTGGCCGCGGGACGCAGGAAGATTTCGTCCATGCGGCCCCACTTGAAGTCGCCCATCAGGCGGTCCAGCCGCGCTTCCATGCGGTCGATGTTCACGTAGTGGCGGAACCGCGCCTTGGCATCGATGCCGGCCACGCGCGGCTGTTCCGGATCGATCTCCCAGGGATGGAAGTAGAAGATCGCGGCCTCGCGGTCCTGCGCGTTCACGCGGCGCAGCATCCAGCGCGACAGGCCGTAGGGCAGCAGGCGGAAGTAGCCGCCGCCGCTGGAAGGCAGGTTGCGCTCCAGCATGCGCAGCGTGGTGACCGGGATCTCCAGCAGGCCTTCGCGCACGGGATGGGCGAAGCGCGGCGCGTCCGGCATGCCGTAGTGGTCGTGCCGGATCGGGTAGATGCTGGAGCTGTACTGGTAGCCGGCGGCCTGCAGGCAGTCGAAGGCCCACAGGTTGCGCGTGCCGATCGAGAAGCTGGGCGCGCGGTAGCCTTGCACCGCCACGCCGCCCAGGTCTTCCAGGATTTGCTTGGCGCGCTGGATGTCGGCCAGGAAGTCCTGCTCGCTCTGGTCGCTGGCACGTTCGTGGCCGTAGCCGTGGCTGGCCAGTTCGTGGCCTTCGGCGACGATGCGGCGCACCAGTTGGGGATAACGCTCCGCGATCCAGCCCAGCGTGAAGAACGTCGCCTTGGCGCCATGGCCGGACAGCATGTCCAGGATGCGGTTCACATTGCGCTCGACGCGACATTCGCGCGTCTCCCACTCGTCGCGGCGGATGTAGGGGGCGAACGCGGAGACCTGGAAGTAGTCCTCCACGTCGATGGTCAGCGCATTGGTGATCGGTGTTGCGGCGTTCATGGCGTCTTGTCCTCTCCTGCGTGGCGCGCGGCAACGACGAGTTTCTTCAGCATCGCCAGCACCTCCAGGTTGATGCGCTCCAGGCGGAGCAAGCTGCGTTCCAGTCGCTGCAGACGGTCGCCCTGCTGCTCCCGGTCCAGGCTGGAGATCTGCGTCTCCATGCCGTCCAGTGCCTCCGGATCGAACTGCAGGCCACCGAGGACCTCGTCGCCGACCGGCGCGGGCGACCAGCCCCGCTCCGCGGGTGCCGCGCCCAGCCGGGTCAGCCCCGATTCCTCGCGAATCTCCTGCGCCACCGAGGTCACGTCTTCGGCGGTCAAGGTGTCTTTTTCGTTCAGGAAGCCCAGCAGCAGCAGCCGGTCGCAGATCGCGTTGATGCGCCGGGGAATGCCGCCGCTGGCGCTGAAGATCTCGATGAAGGCCTCGGGCTCGAAATGCGGCCGGCCGGTGCCGCCGGCGCACTTGAGCCGGTGCTCGATGTAGCCCTGCGTCTTTCCTGGTCGAGCGGGCCGATGTGGCAGGCTGCAATGACGCGCTGGCGCAGCTGCTGCATCTGCGGATGCTGCAGGATGTCGCGGAACTCCGGCTGGCCGACCAGGAAGCTCTGCAGCAGCGCCTGGTTGCCGAACTGGAAATTCGACAGCATGCGCAGTTCCTCCACCGCCGATTGCGTGAGGTTCTGCGCTTCGTCCACGATCAGCAGGCAGCGCTTGCCCTGCACGGTCTGGCCCACCAGGAAGGCCTCCAGGGCCATCAGCAGATCGGCCTTGCTCGCATCCTTGGTGCGCACGCCGAACGCAGCGGCCACCATGCGCAAGGTGTCTTCGGCCTCCAGCTGGGTGCTGACCACGTTGCCGGCGACGACCTTGCTCGGGTCCAGGCTGTCCAGCAGGCCGCGCACGATGGTGGTCTTGCCGGCACCGATCTCGCCGGTGATGACGATGAAGCCCTCGTTGCGCAGCACGCCGTAGTCCAGATAGGCCTTGGCCCGCCGGTGCTGCTTGCTGGCGAAATAGAAACTGGGGTCGGGGTTGAGCTGGAACGGTTTGCCGCTCAAGCCGTAATAGGCTTCATACATCAGTCAGAACTGCAAGCTGAGCCCGCCGCGCAGCGCGGATTCGGAGTAGGAGGACAGGGTGCCGCTGGAAAGCGTCCGGCGCAGCCCCAGCGTTCCGGTCGTGTGCGGCCCGAGCTTGGTCGACAGGCTGATGTTGAGCGAATGCATGTCGCGGGTCTGCCCGCTGCCCTGCTCGCCGGCCGCCCGTGACATCGAGCCGAGGACGCTGAGCGAGGACTGCGGCGTCAGGCGGCGCGAGTAGACGACGCTCAGGCCGTGCTGGCGCACGTAGTTCGAAGTGCCCAGGTCCTCGCCGGTGTCGGCGGTCACCTGCCGCAGGCGGCTGGTCTCCGATTGCGACACCGAAAAACTCAGCGTGTCACGCAGGCCGATCAATGTGAATGAGGCATCGCGGCGCCGCGTCAGCGTCACGGAGGAGCTCAGGAAGCCCAGGTCCACGCTGGTGTTGCCATCCAGGCCATTGGCCAGCAGAAAGGAATTGACCAGCTGCGCACGGCGCGCGGGATCGGGCTCGAGCGAGGTGAACTGGAAGAAATACAGGTCGTACAGCGTGCCGACGCTGAAGGCGCCGGCCTGGCTCGGCGTCGAACTCGCATCGCGCGAATCGGAGAAGCGCCAGGCCGAGCGCGGCGTGCGGTGCTCGAAGTTGACGTTGTAGGCGCGGCCGAAGAAGCGGTTCTCCAGCAGGGCCGAAAAGCGCGTGCGCTCGGACAATGTCCACTGGACCTGCCCGCCGAACGTGGCATGGCTTTCCTTGTCCGCCGAGGCGTAGTTGTTCGACTCCCAACCCGGGATCACCGACACCGACAGCTGCGGCGTGAACGGGTGGGTCAGGAACGCGCGCACCCGGTCGGATTCGTACAAGCGGCCCGAGGCATATTCCTGCTTCTGGTGGGTGGCATCGAGCGACCAGCCGATCACGCGCTGCTGGCTGGTGCTTGCCAGGCGCAGGGACAGATCGTCCAGGTCGTAGTCGGCCGCGACCAGACTCGACTTGGTCCGCGCGGCGGTGCGTCCGTAGCGCAGTTCATACTGGGACCAGTCGCCGAACCGGCCTCGCACGTAGGGCGACACGCGGTACTGCGCCACTTCCGTCCGGTTCGGGTTGTCGGTGACATCGCTGCCCGAGCGCGTACCGAAGGCCGAGATCGTCTGCTGCGAGATGTTGCCGGTGAAGTCGACGAAGGCGAAGTTGTCCGCCATCTCCAGGCTGCCGAGCGCCCGCAGCGCATTCTGGTTGCGGTCCAGCGACCGCTCGCGCGCGTGGAGCTGCCGCGTGAGCGAATAGTCGACATTGGCTTTCAGGCGATCGCCCTCGGCCGTGAAACGCAGGCCGGGGGTCACCGAGGTCACGAAGTCCGCCTCCTTGGCCGCGCCCGCGCGCGCGCGCACGTTGTCGGTCCAGGTGCCTTCCACCGAAACACGGGGAACCAGGGACATCTGCCGGCGGTCGTTCTGCCCATTGCCCTCGTTGCCCTCGGCCGCCGTCTGCCGCGCCGACAAAGGCTCCGATGGTGCCGATGACAGCCTGTTGGAGGTGGTTTGCCCATGTGCGACCGAAGCCGCGCCGAACAGCCCCGCCACCACCAAGGCCTGCACCAACCCACTTTCCCGCGCGAAAGGTGGACGAAGAAACTGCATCAGGGGAAGGCATTGCCGCATGGACGACCAGCCTCAGCTGCCATAGCCATAGCCATAGCCCTGGCCATAACCGCCGTAGCCATAGCCCTCGCCAGCACCGACCTTGGCCTGGTTCAACACCATCATCTTCACGGGACAGGATTCGATGGTCGCCAGGGCATGCTGCACGTCGTTGCGCAAGGTCTTCTCCGCGTGGACGACCACCACGATCTGGCCCATGTGCGTGGCCAGCACGCGCGACTCCGTCGTCAGCAGCAGCGGTGGCGAATCGAAGATGACGATGCGGTCCGAGTAGCGCCGCGCGATGTCGCCGATCAGCGTGTTCATCGCATCGCTGGCCAGCAATTCGGTGGCCCGCGGGTGCGGCGTGCCACTGGGCAGCAGGGTCAGCTTGTCGATGTTGGTCCGCAGCAGCACCTGGGACAGGTCGGTCTTGTCATCGACCAGCAGGTCGAGCAGGCCGCGGCTCGCCGGCAATCCCAGCATGCGCAGAATCGACGGGCGCGCCACGTCGGCGTCCACCAGCATGACCGTGTTGTTCAACTCGGTCGCGATGCTCAGCGCCAGGTTCAGGGCGTTGAAGCTCTTGCCTTCCCCGGCCACCGCGCTCGTGACCATGATCAGGTTGCCGTTCGCCACCGGCGTGGAGCCCTTGCCCATGGCGTTGGCGATGAGCGGCCGCTTGATCACCCGGTACTGGTCGGCGATCTGGGACCGCGGCGCATTGGGGCTCACGAAGCCGGCAGCCGTCAGCGCATCCAGGTCCAGCTCCACCTGGCGCGAGACCACGGCGGGACGGGCCGGAGGCGGAGGCGGAGCCACGGGTTCGGGCGCCACCGGCGCGACCGCAGCCGGCGGATTGGCGACGATCTCCGGCACCGCCACGCCCGCCTGCCGCAACTGCTCCAGGCGCCGCGACGCTTGTTCGATCAGACTACTCATGCCATCCTCAAGCGGCCCTGCTGGCCATGAAGGCCATCAGGCCGATGCCCAGCGCGAAACAGACAACCAAGCTGCCCGAAGCCGCCGCAAACTTCAAAAGGTTCCTGCGTTCCTTGCGTTTGGCCTCGTCGCTGACGACCAGGGTCACCACTCCCAGGAGCGGCAAGGCGATGGCGTTGCGCAGTGCATGGGCGTTGTGGAACACGGGACGCAGCTGGCTCAGGCCCAACGCGGCCGCCACACCGACGCCCAAGGAGGCGACCAACACCCCGACCAGCAACAAGGACCGGTTGGGCGCCACCGGGCGCTGCGAAACGCGCGGCGGATCGATCAGGCGGAAATCCGCGACGCCGGCGACGGAATCCAGATTGCCCGTCATGGAGGCGGATTCGCGCCGCGCCACCAGATCCTCGTAGTTCTTCTTGTTGACCGCGTAGTCGCGGTTCAGCTGGGCGTATTCCGCCTCGATCTGTGGTGCCGTCTTGGCCTGTTCCTGCGCCCGGGTGTAGCGTGCACCGAACTCGGCCACGCGCGCGCTGAGCGACGCCACCCGCACTTCGGCCGTGGCGAGCAAGCGCCCCAGTTCCTGCACCGCCAGGCTGCTGCTGGCTCCGGTGATCGGACCGGACACGGCCGCCTTGCGCAATGCCTCGACCTCTTTGCTCTTCTGCTCTTCGAGCTCCTTGATCGAGCGCCGCGTGGCCACGACGTCAGGATGCTGTTCCGTGTAGCGCTGCAGCAGGTTGTCGAGGTTGCGCTTCTGTTCGGTCAGCCGCGTGTCGATTTCCGGCGTCGGGAACAGGCGCTCGGCATCCCCGCTCCTGGCCGCCTTGGCCACCTGCGCGCGCTCCGCGTCCAGCTGGCGCTTGGCGGAATCGCGCGCGCGCTCGGCTTCCATCAGTTCGAGCTTGGCGCTGTTGTACTGGGCACCCAACTCACCGATCCGGGAAGCGACATCCGGGCCCGCCGCGGACTGCAGCTCGATGTTGCGCAGCCGGAACTCCTTCAGACGCGTCTCGGCTTCCTCCAGACGCGTCTCGTACATGCGGATCTGCTCGGAGATGAACTTCTGCGCGGCCGCGGTGTCCTTGCGCGAATCGCCCAGACTGGACTCCACGAAGATCGACACCAGCGACTGCACGACCTTCTGCGCACGGGGCGGCACCGGGTCCCGGTAGGTGATGGTGTACAGGTTGTCGCGCCCGGCGCCCTTGATTTCCAGGGTGCCCATCAAAGTGTCGATCAGGCGCTCGCGCGCGGCCGGCGATTCGATGTTGAGATCCAGGTCGGCCATGCGGACCAGCTTCTCGACGTTCGGCCGGTTGATCAGCGTGCGGCTCAACATGACGACCTGCTGGTTCACGTTGGGCTGCACCGCCAGGCCCGACATGAGCGGCTTCAGGATCGATTGGGTATCGACGAATATCCGCGCAGAAGCTTCGTATTTGTCGGGAATCCGCAGCACCACGGCCGAGCCGACAATGGCAACGATCCACGCCGCCAGCAGCCCCCACCAACGGTGCTTCCACGCACCTTTGGCGAACGTGGAAATCTGGTTGACTAATTCATCCATCGATCAGAACCAGCTTTGCGGGATCACCAGAATATCGCCGGGCTTCATCTCGACGTTGTTTGAAATATCGCCACGCTTGACCAGATCGCGCAAACGCACCGAATACTGCTTTCCACCTTCGGACGTGCGCAGGATGGAGGCCGCATTGCCATCTGCAAAATCGGTCAAACCACCCACGGCGATCATGACATCCAGCAGCGTCATCTTCTGCTTGTAGGGCAGGAACTGGGGTTTGGCCGCCTCGCCCACCACGCGAATCTGCTCGCTGTAAGGGCCGACGAATGCGGTCACGATCACGGTCACCACGGGGTCGCGCACAAACTTGCCCAGAAACTGCTCGATTTCGCGCGCAATCTCGGTGGAGTTCTTGCCCTGGGCCATCAGTTCATCGACCAAGGGCGTCGAAATCTTGCCGTCGGGCCGGACCGGCACATTCATCGACAACTCGGGGTTGCGCCAGACGATGATATTGAGCGAATCACCCGGCCCAATAATGTAGTTATAGTCACCCGATGCCGCCAATGCTGGCGCAGCGGGATATTTATTGGAGGCACACCCCACGAGAATAATCGCCGTGAGGAAAAGTCCAAGCTTGCTGACCAAGCCTCGAATTGCAGCGTGATGAATTTTCAAGGCAAATCCCCTACAGTATTCGGCAACAGTTCTTCGAGCGGGGCACTATAGCGCACTTCCCCCTGCACGATTGCGACGCTCCGGCCAGCGGCCCCGAGGGCGGTGACCAGCGGCGAAGCCTTCGATTCTCTACGCGCCACGCGTGCGATTCGCGCGACAAATGCACATAAGTGCCAGGAATGTCGCACCGTTTGCACGGTGCAACAGTACGGGTTCAGACGCGGTAGTAGCTGCGGTACCAGGCCACGAACCGGGCGATGCCCTGCTCCAACGGCGTCGCCGGCACCGCCCCCACCCAATCGCCCAGCGCCTGCACATCGGCGTAGGTGGCGAGCACGTCGCCATCCTGCAGCGGCAGCATGCGCTTCTCCGCCGTCCGTTCCAGCGCCCGCTCGACGCAGCCGATGAAATCCAGCAAGGGCACGGGATTGCGGTTGCCGATGTTGAACACGCGGTAAGGCGCGTGGCTGGTGGCCGGATTCGGGGCCGCCGCATCGAACGCGGCGTCCGGGCTTGCAGGTCGGTCGAGCACCCGCACCACGCCGTCGGCCACATCGTCGACATAGGTGAAGTCGCGCTGCATCTGCCCGAAGTTGTAGACCTCGATGGGCCGCTGCTCGAGGATGGCCTTGGTGAACAGGAACAGCGCCATGTCGGGGCGCCCCCAGGGGCCGTACACGGTGAAGAAGCGCAGGCCCGTGGTCGGCAGACCATAGAGGTGGCTGTAGGTGTGGGCCATCAACTCGTTGGCCTTCTTGGTGGCGGCGTACAGGCTGACGGGATGGTCCACCGCATCGGCCTCGGCGAACGGCATCTTGGTGTTGCCGCCATACACGCTGGAGCTGGACGCATAGACCAGATGGCGCACCTTGTGGTGGCGGCAGCCCTCCAGCATGTTGACGAAGCCGACCAGGTTGCTGTCCACATAGGCATGCGGATTGCGCAGCGAATAGCGCACGCCGGCCTGTGCTGCCAGATGGACCACCCCATCGAAACCATGTTGCGCGAACAGGGACGCGATGCCCTCGCGGTCGGCCACGTCCAAACGCACGAAGCGGAATCCGGGCTGCCCCTGCAGCAGTTCGAGGCGGCTTTCCTTGAGCGACACGTCGTAGTAGTCGTTCAGGTTGTCCAGGCCCACGACCTCGTCGCCGCGCGCCAGCAGCCGCTGCGCCACATGCATGCCGATGAAGCCCGCCGCCCCCGTCACCAGAACCTTCACGCCTGGCCTCCTTGCGCATAGGCACTGTCCAGCTGCGCCTCGATGGCCTTCCACAGCGGGCGGATCATCAAACGCAGCCCGGCTTCCACGGTGGCCGCATGGATCAAGGACGGCACACGCGTCCCCCGGTGCTCGACCGGCGCGCCGATCGGCACGATCTGCACGCCCAGCTTGGCGAAATGCTCGGCCAGCCGCGGCTCCGTCAACGTGAAGAGGTACTCGATGTTGTGGCGCTGGGCGATCAGCACCGACGCCATGTACAGGCCGACCGGGATGTACGGGAAGCGAGGCTGCTGCGCATCGCCGAAGTCGCTCACGTCCAGCGCCACCTCCTTGTGGTCCTCGCCGCGACGGCGCCGGAAGTCCGACAGCACCGCCAGCCGCGACACCTCGGCGATCCGGTCACGCGGCAGGCGCGACGGATCGATCTTGTCGCGGAACAGGGAATCGCGGCAGGATTTCTCGAACGGCAGCAGGGAGTCCGGCGCAGCCGGGTCGGTCAGGATCACGCGCGCGCAGCCCACCAGGCGCGGCGCCGTTTCGGCCGTGCGCATCAGGCAGTGCATGGACCGCACGTCGTAGGCATCGGTCTCGCGCTGGTCCGGCCGCACCGGCTCGAAACCCAGCTCGCGCGCATAGACGTCGTGGCGGATGAAGAAGACGTCGTTCTTCTCCTTTTCCGTCAGCGCCGGTGCGACGGTGAAGAAGCGGTTGAAGTTGTCGGCAAGGTTGAGTCTGGACATCGGAGTCTCCGGGGCTGGCGTCGGCAGACGCCGAGCATAGCGACCAACCCCATCCACGAGCGCCATGCGCACGGCCAAAAACCGTGGACTCGCTCACAAAATGGTGAGGTTCGCCGACAACAGTGCTCGTTTACGGCGCAAATCCTAAGGGCGAAGATGCGTCTGAAACGCTGGGCTTTTGCTACATTTTGAGGATATGGCTGCAGTCGACTCGGCAAAGAACGCTCCCGCTGTGGCCCTGCCCGGACTTGGCAGGGCCCTGATCGCCGCGGGAAAACTGGGGCAGAAGGCCGCCGAGGACATCTACCGCAAGGCGCAAAGCGGCCGCACCAGCTTCATCGCCGAGCTGACCGGCTCGGGCGCCGTGTCGCCCTTCGACCTGGCCCACACCATGTCGTCGGCCTTCGGCGCGCCGGTGCTCGACCTGGATGCGCTGGACCTGCAGCGCCTGCCCAAGGACCTGCTGGACGCGAAGATCTGCCACGCCTACCGGGTGGTGCCGCTGTCCAAGCGCGGCAACCGCCTGGCCGTGGCCACGGCCGATCCGTCCGACCAGGAAGCGGCCGAGAAGATCAAGTTCGCCACCCAGCTGGTGGTGGACTGGGTCATCGCCGAATACGACAAGCTCTCGCGCATGCTGGAGTCGGGCGTGGGCCGTGTCGACGCGACGATGCAGAACCTGATCGGCGCCGACTTCGAGTTCGACGAGGCCAGCGTGGCCGCCGCGAACGAGGCCAACGACGTGGCAGCGCAGTCCGAGATCGAGGACGCCCCGGTCGTCAAGTTCCTGCACAAGATGCTGCTCGATGCCTTCGGCATGCGCGCGTCCGACCTGCACTTCGAGCCCTACGAGCACAACTACCGCGTGCGTTTCCGCATCGACGGCGAGCTGCGCGAGATCGCCGCGCCGCCCGTGGCCATCAAGGACAAGCTGGCCTCGCGCATCAAGGTCATCTCGCGGCTGGACATCTCCGAGAAGCGCGTGCCGCAGGACGGCCGCATGAAGCTCAAGATCGGCCCGGACCGCGTGATCGACTTCCGCGTCAGCACGCTGCCCACGCTGTTCGGCGAGAAGATCGTGATCCGTATCCTGGACCCCAGCAGCGCCAAGCTGGGCATCGACGCGCTGGGTTACGACGCCGAGGAGAAGGCGCGGCTGATGCACGCCATCGGCCGCCCCTACGGCATGATCCTGGTCACCGGCCCGACCGGCTCGGGCAAGACCGTGTCGCTGTACACCTGCCTGAACCTGCTCAACAAGCCCGGCGTCAACATCGCCACGGCCGAAGACCCCTCGGAAATCAACCTGCCGGGCGTCAACCAGGTCAACGTCAACGAGAAGGCGGGGCTGACCTTCGCCGTCGCGCTGAAGTCGTTCCTGCGGCAGGACCCGGACATCATCATGGTCGGCGAAATCCGCGACCTGGAAACCGCCGACATCGCGATCAAGGCCGCGCAGACCGGCCACCTGGTGCTGTCCACGCTGCACACCAACGACGCGCCGACCACGCTCACGCGCATGCGCAACATGGGCATCGCGCCGTTCAACATCGCCTCCAGCGTGATCCTGATCACGGCGCAACGGCTGGCGCGCCGGCTGTGCAACAACTGCAAGCAGCCCGTTGACATCCCGCGCGAGACGCTGCTGCAGTCGGGCTACGAGGCAAGCGAGCTGGACGGCAGCTGGAAGCCCTACCACCCGGTGGGCTGCAACCAGTGCAACAACGGCTACAAGGGCCGCGTTGGCATCTACCAGGTCATGCCCGTCAGCGAGGAGATCCAGCAGATCATCCTGGCCGACGGCAGCGCGCTGGACATCGACCGGCAGGCCAGGCGCGAAGGCGTGCGCTCATTGCGGCAATCGGGGCTGCAGAAGGTCCGGCAAGGCATCACCTCGCTCGAGGAAGTGCTGGCCGTCAGCAACGAATAGCACGGCCGACGCCGAGAGGATCTATGGCCACCGCAGTCTCCAGGGACGTCAAGGAATTCGTCTTCGAATGGGAAGGCAAGGACCGCAACGGCAAGCAGGTGCGCGGCGAGACCCGCGCGGCCGGCGAGAACCAGGTCCAGGCCTCGCTGCGCCGCCAGGGCGTGTTCCCGACCAAGATCAAGAAGCGCCGGATGCGCGGCGGCAAGTCCATCAAGCCGAAGGACATCGCGATCTTCACGCGCCAGTTGGCCACCATGATGAAGGCCGGCGTGCCGCTGCTGCAGGCCTTCGACATCGTGGGCCGCGGCAATGCCAACGCCAGCGTGACCAAGCTGCTCAACGACGTGCGCATGGACGTGGAGACCGGCAGCTCGCTGAGCGCGGCCTTCCGCAAGTTCCCGCTGTACTTCGACAGCCTGTACTGCAACCTCGTCGAGGCCGGCGAGGCCGCCGGCATCCTGGAGGCGCTGCTGGACCGGCTGGCCACCTACATGGAAAAGACCGAGGCGATCAAGTCCAAGATCAAGTCGGCGCTGATGTACCCGATCTCGGTGATCGTCGTGGCCTTCGTCGTGGTCTCGGTCATCATGATCTTCGTGATCCCGGCCTTCAAGGAGGTGTTCTCCTCCTTCGGCGCCGACCTGCCGGCCCCCACGCTGCTCGTGATCGCGATCAGCGAGTTCTTCGTTTCGTACTGGTGGCTGATCTTCGGCGGCATCGGCGGCGGCCTGTACTTCTTCATGCAGGCCTGGAAGCGCAACGAGCGCGTGCAGCGGGTCATGGACCGGCTGCTGCTCAAGGCGCCCGTCTTCGGCGTGCTGATCGAGAAGTCCTGCATCGCGCGCTGGACACGCACGCTGGCCACCATGTTCGCAGCCGGCGTGCCGCTGGTCGAGGCCCTGGATTCCGTCGGCGGCGCATCCGGCAATTCGGTCTACGCCGATGCCACCGAAAAGATCCAGCAGGAGGTCTCGGTCGGCACCAGCCTGACGGCCGCCATGACCAACGCCAAGGTCTTCCCCAGCATGGTGCTGCAGATGTGCGCCATCGGCGAGGAATCGGGCTCCATCGACCACATGCTCGGCAAGGCCGCGGACTTCTACGAGGAAGAGGTGGACGACATGGTGGCCGGCCTGTCCAGCCTCATGGAGCCCATCATCATCGTGTTCCTGGGTGGCCTGATCGGCGGCATCGTGATCGCGATGTACCTGCCGATCTTCAAGCTCGGCCAGGTCGTCTGATGCCCGGACTGGCCTGGCTGGACGCCGCGCTCGGCGGCGTCCTGGGATTGCTCATCGGCAGTTTCCTGAACGTGGTGGTCTACCGCGTGCCCGCCATGATGTACCGCGGCTGGCTGCGCGAGTCGGCCGACAACCTGATGGCAGCCGACCCGCAGATGGGTGTGCCCACCTCGTTGTGGGACCTGGTGTTCGGCGGCAGGACCGCCCCGCCCCCGCACCTGTACGCCAGCGCCGAGGCGGCCGGCAAGGCACTCGACGCGCTGGCGCCGCTGGACCTCGTGCGCCCGCGCTCGCGCTGCCGGGCCTGCGGCCACCCCATCCGCTGGTACGAGAACCTGCCTGTGCTGAGCTGGCTCGCGCTGCGCGGCGCCTGCTCGGCCTGCGGCACGCGCATCGCCTGGCGCTACCCGCTCGTCGAACTGGCGACCGCGGCCCTGTTCGCGCTGTGCGCCTGGCGCTGGGGCCTGGGCCCGGTGGCCGCCGCCTGGGCCCTGTTCGCCGCCCTGCTGCTGTGCCAGTTCCTGATCGACCTGGACACGCAGCTGCTGCCCGACCAGCTGAACTACCTGCTGCTGTGGGCCGGCCTGCTGGCCAGCGCGCTGGGCTGGACCGTGCCGCTGGCCGCCGCGGTCTGGGGCGCGGCGGCCGGCTATCTCGTGCTGTGGGGCTTCTTCCACGCCTACCGCCTGCTCACGGGCAAGGAAGGCATGGGCTACGGCGACTTCAAGCTGCTCGCGGCCCTGGGCGCCTGGCTGGGCGCCGACCACCTGCTGGCCATCCTGCTGCTGTCGTCCATCGTCGGCGCGCTGCTGGGCGGCGCCCTGCTGCTGCGCGGCCGGCTCGCGCACAAGGACGTGCCGATCGCGTTCGGCCCCTTCCTGGCCGGCGCCGGCCTGCTGTGCCTGGTGCTGGGCCCGGACCAGGTCCGGCATATCGCGCCGTTCGCCTTCCCCTGGGGTTGACATGAAGACGCTCGGACTGACAGGCGGCATCGGCAGCGGCAAGAGCACGGTCTCGGCCATGCTGGCCGAATCGGGCGCCGCGCTGATCGACGCCGACGCCAACGCCCGCAGCGTCACCGCGCCGGGCGGGGCGGCCATCGAACCCATCCGCGCGCAGTTCGGCGACGCCCTGATCGCGCCCGACGGCGCGCTCGACCGCGCCCGCATGCGCGAACTCGCCTTCCGCGATCCGGCCGCCAAGCGCCGGCTCGAAGCCATCGTGCACCCGCTCGTGGGCGAACTGGGCCGCCAGCAACTGGAGGCCGCGCGTGCGGCCGGCCACGCCTGCGTGGTCTACGACATCCCGCTGCTGGTCGAATCGGGACGCTGGCGCGCCCTGCTCGACGCCGTGCTCGTGGTCGACTGCCGGCCCGAGACGCAGGTCGCGCGCGTGATAGCCCGCAGCGGCCTCACCGAGGAGGCCGTGCGCGCCATCATGGCCGCGCAGGCGTCGCGCGCACAGCGGCTGGCCGCGGCCGACACAGTCATTTACAACGACGGCATTTCCCTGGACGCGCTGCGGAATGCCGTCCATCGGTTCGCACAAGCCTTCGGGCTATGATCGGCCGCGAACGGAAGTCCAGAGCGTGATCCTTTACGAGTACCCCTTCAACGAACGCGTCCGCACGTACCTGCGCCTGGAGCACCTGTTTCGCCGCCTGGTCGAACTGATGCCGCGCGAGCATCCTGTCGACCACCATTTCGCGCTCGTCACGCTGTTCGAGATCATGGACGTGGCGGCCCGCGCCGACCTCAAGTCCGACGTGCTCAAGGACCTGGAGCGCCACAAGAGCCAGCTGGCGGGCTACCGCGAGAACCCGGCCATCGACCAGCGCGTGCTGGAGGACGTGATCGGGCAGCTGGAGCAATGCTTCACGGCCCTGCACGAGCAGCCCGGCAAGGCCGGCCAGCCGCTGACCGAGAACGACTGGCTCATGAGCCTGCGCAGCCGCGTGAGCATCCCGGGCGGCACCTGCGGCTTCGACCTGCCGGCCTACTACGCCTGGCAGCACGAGCCCGCGGAGGTGCGCCGCCAGGCCATCGCCGGGTGGAGCACCACGCTGGCGCCGCTGGCCGAATCCATCCAGCACCTGCTCAAGATGCTGCGCGACTCGGGCGCGCCGCAGAAGGTCATGGCGCTGGCGGGCCAGTTCCAGCAGAACCTGCCGCAAGGCCGTACCTACAACCTGATGCGCCTGCGCATCGATCCTTCGCTGGGCCTGGTGCCCGAGATCAGCGGCAACCGGCTCATGGTCTCGGTGCGGCTCATGCGCCAGGGCGAAGACGCCAAGCTGCACCAGGCCAGCGACGATGCCGCCTTCGAAGTCGCGCTCTGCGCCTGACATGGCCAGCGATCCGTCCGCACGCTGGGTGGTCTGTCCCACCTGCAAGGGCAAGAGCCTGTACGCGCCCAGCAATGCCTTCCGGCCGTTCTGCAGCGAGCGCTGCAAGAACCTGGACTTCGGCGCCTGGGCCAGCGAAAGCTTCTCGGTGCCCGATCCCACGCCGCCGGACGACCAGCCCTTCGGCGATCCGCGGCTGCAGTAGGACTTCAGGCGCAGGTCGCGCCGACGAAGCCGCGCTCCGCGGCCAGCCAGTCGAGCACCGGCAAGGCGCCCGGCAGCACGGGCGCCAGCGGCACCGGCAGGCCGGCCCAGGCGCAGCGCTGGCCTTCGCGCATCTCGAGTTGGCCGGTCCACTCGCGCACCTTGCAGAAGTTCAGGCGCACGAGGGCATGCGGATAGTCCACGAGCTCCACCCGCCAGGGCTCGGCCGCGGCGATCACGATGCCGATCTCTTCCTGCAGTTCGCGGCGCAGCGCCTGCTCCACGGTCTCGCCGGCTTCGAGCTTGCCGCCCGGGAACTCCCAGTAGCCGGCGTAGACCTTGCCCTCGGGCCGCGAGGTCAGCAGGAACTGCCCTGCGGCATCGAGCAGCACGCCCACGGCCACATCGACGGCCTTGCGGTCGGGCCCGCCCTCGCGCGGCCGATCGCCGTCGGCCACCAACGTCGCCCCGCTCATTGCGCGGCGGCGTGCCGACCGGCGTAGTCGCGCGCGAACTGGTAGGCCACGCGCCCGCTGCGCGACGCGCGCTCGAGCGCCCAGACCAGGGCCTCGGGCCGCGCCGCCTCGACGACCGCATCCGACAAGCCGAACGAACGCAGCCACTGGGCCACGATGGTCAGGTACTCGTCCTGGCTGAACGGGTAGAAGCTGACCCACAGGCCGAAGCGCTCGGACAGGGAGATCTTCTCCTCGACCACCTCGCCCGGGTGCAGCTCGCCGTCCTCGGTGTGCTTGTACGTGAGGTTTTCCTTCATGTACTCGGGCAGCAGGTGGCGGCGGTTGCTGGTCGCGTAGACCAGCACGTTGGGCGTGGACGCGGCGACCGACCCATCGAGGATGGACTTGAGCGCCTTGTAGCCAGGCTCGCCGTCCTCGAAGCTGAGGTCATCTGCGAAGATGATGAACTTCTCGGGCCGCTGGGCCACGACCTCGACGATGTCGGGCAGGTCCACGAGGTCGGCCTTGTCGACCTCGATCAGGCGCAGGCCGCGCGGCGCGTACGCGTTCAGGCAGCCGCGGATCAGCGAGGACTTGCCCGTGCCGCGCGCGCCCGTCAGCAGCACGTTGTTGGCCGGCTTGCCTTCGACGAACTGCAGCGTGTTGCGCTGGATCTTTTCCTTCTGGCCGTCGATCTCCTGCAGGTTCGACAGGTGCATCACGCCCACGTGCCGCACCGGCTCCAGCAGCGCATGGCCGGAGCTGCGCTTGCGGTAGCGGTAGGCGATGGACGCCTCCCAGTCGGGCTCGGCCAGCGGCGCCGGCAGCACGCGCTCGATGCGCGCCATGAGTTGCTCGGCGCGCAGCAGCATGCGCTCGAAGTGTTCGTTCATGACCTGTAGTCGGCGTTGATGCTCACGTAGTCGTGCGAGAGGTCGCAGGTCCATACGGTATCGGCTGCCTCGCCGCGGCCCAGGCCCACGCGGACCGTGATCTCGCTCTGCTTCATGACGCGCTGGCCGTCTTCCTCGCGGTACTCGGGCCGGCGGCCGCCGCGCGTGACCACGTGCACGTCGTCCAGGTGCAGTTCGATCTTCGTCTGGTCCAGGTCCGCGATGCCGGCATAGCCCACCGCCGCCAGGATGCGGCCCAGGTTCGGGTCGCTCGCGAAGAAGGCCGTCTTGACCAGCGGCGAATGCGCGATCGCATAGGCCGCGAGGCGGCATTCCTCGGCCGACCTGCCGCCTTCGACGCGGATGGTGATGAACTTGGTCGCGCCCTCGCCGTCGCGCACGATGGCCTGGGCCAGCTTCTGCGCCACCTCGAGCAGGCCGGCGCGCAGCGCGCGGCCGTCCGGCGTGTCCCAGGACTCGACGACCGGGTGCGCGGCCTTCTGCGTCGCGATCACGACGAAGGAGTCGTTGGTCGAGGTGTCGCCGTCGATGGTCACGCGGTTGAAGGAGGCGTCGGCCAGGTCGCGGGCCAGCTGCTGCATCAGCGCCGGCGCGATCTTCGCGTCGGTCGCCAGGTAGCCCAGCATGGTCGCCATGTTCGGGCGGATCATGCCCGCGCCCTTGCTGATGCCGGTGATGGCCACGGGCACGCCCGACAGGCTCACCTGCGTGCTGAAGGCCTTGGGCACGGTGTCCGTGGTCATGATGCCTTCGGCGGCGCGCGCCCAGTGGTCGGGCCGGGCATCGGCCAGCGCGGCAGGCAGGCCCGCGATGATGCGCTCGCTGGGCAGCGGCTCCATGATCACGCCGGTGGAGAACGGCAGGATCTGCTCGGGCGCCACGTCCAGCTGCTGGGCCAGTGCCACGCAGGTGGCTTGCGCGCGTGCCAGGCCGTCGTCGCCCGTGCCCGCGTTGGCGTTGCCCGTGTTCACGAGGATCGCGCGGATGCCGTGGCCGGCCTCCAGGTGTTTGCGGCAGATCTGCACGGGGGCGGCGCAAAAGCGGTTCTGCGTGAACACGCCGGCCACGGCCGCGCCTTCGTCGAGCAGCACGACCGTCAGGTCCTTGCGGTTGGCCTTGCGCACGCCGGCTTCGGCAACGCCGATGCGCACGCCGGCGACGGCGTGCAGGTCTGCGGGATTCGGGGGGGAGAGATGGACGGGCATGGGGACTCCTCGGGTCGGCGTCTTATGCCAGCTTCCCGTGACACTGCTTGAACTTCTTGCCGCTGCCGCAGGGGCAGGGATCGTTGCGGCCCACGCGCTGGCCGTCGAAGGCGAGTGCCTTGCTCGGGGCGCCCTGGCCTTCGGTGCGCGTCTCGACCTCGCCGGTCTCGGTGGGCGCGCTGTAGGTCACGTTGGCCACCTGCTCGCCGCGCTGCTCCAGGTCCTGCGCGGCCTGGCCGGCCTCCTCGCTGGACTGGATGCGCACCGTCATGAGCAGCTTGGTGACGTTGTTCTTCACGGCGTCCAGCATCTGGCCGAACAGCTCGAAGGCCTCGCGCTTGTACTCCTGCTTGGGCTGCTTCTGCGCATAGCCGCGCAGGTGGATGCCCTGGCGCAGGTAGTCCAGCGCCGAGAGGTGCTCGCGCCAGTGCTGGTCCATGCTTTGCAGCAGCACCATGCGCTCGAACTGCGTGAACTGCTCGCCGCCGACCAGCGCCACCTTGGCGGCGAAGGCTTCGTCGGCCGCGGCGATGACCTTCTCGACGATGTCCTCGTCGGTGATGTCGCTGGCGGCCTCGACGGCGGCCTGCAGCGGCACCTGCAGCTGCCAGTCGTCCTGCAAGGTCTTCTCCAGGCCCGGCAGGTCCCACTGCTCCTCGACCGATTCGGCCGGCACGAACTGGCGCACGAGGTCGGTGAAGCAGCCGTGGCGCAGGCCCTTGATCTGCTCGGTCAGGTCGGCCGCGTCGAGGATCTCGTTGCGCTGGGTGTAGATCACCTTGCGCTGGTCGTTGGCGACGTCGTCGTACTCCAGCAGCTGCTTGCGCATGTCGAAGTTGCGCGCCTCGACCTTGCGCTGCGCGCTCTCGATGCTGCGCGTGACGATGCCGGCCTCGATGGCCTCGCCCTCGGGCATCTTGAGCCGGTCCATGATGGCCTTGACACGGTCGCCCGCGAAGATGCGCATGAGCGGATCGTCCAGGCTCAGGTAGAAGCGCGAGGAGCCCGGGTCGCCCTGGCGGCCCGAACGGCCGCGCAGCTGGTTGTCGATGCGGCGCGATTCGTGGCGCTCGGTGGCGATGATGCGCAGGCCGCCCAGGGCCTTGACCTGCTCATGGTCCTGCTCCCACTGCGCGCGGACCTTGGCCTCCTCGCTTTGCAGCGCGCTGGCGTCCTTGCCCGGATTGGCGGCGTGCAGGGCCTCGATGGCCTTCTCCAGGTTGCCGCCCAGCACGATGTCGGTGCCGCGGCCGGCCATGTTGGTCGCGATCGTGATCATCCTGGGCCGGCCGGCCTGGGCCACGATGTCGGCCTCGCGCGCATGCTGCTTGGCGTTGAGCACCTGGTGCGGCAGCTTGGCCTGGATCAGCAGCTGGTCGATGATCTCGGAGTTCTCGATCGAGGTCGTGCCCACCAGCACGGGCTGGCCGCGCTCGTGGCACTCGCGGATGTCGGCGATGGCCGCGTCGTACTTTTCCTTGGTGGTCTTGTAGACGCGGTCGAGCTGGTCTTCGCGCCTGTTCGGCCGGTTCGGCGGGATCAGCGTGGTCTCCAGGCCGTAGATCGACTGGAACTCGAAGGCTTCCGTGTCGGCCGTGCCGGTCATGCCGGCCAGCTTGGCGTACAGCCGGAAGTAGTTCTGGAAGGTGATCGAGGCCATGGTCTGGTTCTCGGGCTGGATCGCCACGCCTTCCTTGGCTTCCACGGCCTGGTGCAGGCCGTCGCTCCAGCGCCGCCCGCTCATCAGGCGGCCCGTGAACTCGTCCACGATCACGACCTCGCCGTCCTGCACCACGTAGTGCTGGTCGCGGTGGTAGATGTGCTGGGCCCGCAGCGCCGCGTTCAGGTGGTGCATCAGCGTGATGTTGGCCGGGTCGTACAGCGAGGCGCCCTCGGGGATCAGGCCCAGGCTGGACAGGATGCGCTCGGCGTTCTCGTGGCCCTGCTCGGTCAGGAACACCTGGTGCGACTTCTCGTCCACCGTGAAGTCGCCCGGCTTGGTCACGCCCTCGCCGGTGCGCGGGTCGGCCTCGCCCTCCTGGCGCGTCAGCGCGGGCACGGCCTTGTGGATGGCCAGGTACAGCTGGGTGTGGTCCTCGGCCTGGCCGCTGATGATCAGCGGCGTGCGCGCCTCGTCGATCAGGATGGAGTCCACCTCGTCGACGATGGCGTAGTTCAGGCCCCGCTGCACGCGGTCGCGCACCTCGTAGACCATGTTGTCGCGCAGGTAGTCGAAGCCGTATTCGTTATTGGTGCCGTAGGTGATGTCGGCGGCGTAGGCGGCCTGCTTTTCCTCGCGCGGCATCTGCGGCAGGTTGATGCCGACCGTGAGGCCCAGGAAGTTGTACAGGCGCCCCATCCAGGTCGCGTCGCGGTTGGCCAGGTAGTCGTTGACCGTGACCACGTGCACGCCCTTGCCCGACAGCGCATTGAGGTAGACCGGCAGCGTGGCCGTCAGCGTCTTGCCCTCGCCCGTGCGCATCTCGGAAATCTTGCCGTGGTGCAGGGCCATGCCGCCCAGCAGCTGCACGTCGAAGTGGCGCATCTTCATGATGCGCTTGGAGCCCTCGCGCACGACGGCGAAGGCCTCCACGAGCAGCGAATCCAGCGTCGCGCCGCCGGCCACGCGGTCCTTGAACTCCTGGGTCTTGGCGCGCAGTTCGTCGTCGGAGAGCGTCTCCAACTGGGATTCCAGCGCATTGATCGCCTGCACCGACTTGCGGTATTGCTTCAGCAGCCGTTCGTTGCGGCTGCCGAAAATCTTGGTCAGGAAATTGATGTTCATGAATACGAGATCGCCCGCCTCCGCCCGGCATGGCGCGGTGGCATGGCGACCGAAATCCCTTGGTGTCGGTGGAATCCGGAAATGGCGGCAGGTGCGCAGGTGGCCGGGGCCCGGCGCATGCCAAACCGGCGATTTTATGCCGGCCGCCCTGCGGCGCTGGCGCCCCCGATAATCCCCTGCCCATGCATGCCCCCCGCCGCTCGTTCACCCTGCAACAGGCCGTTGCCGATTCCCAGCCGCTGGCGCGGCTGTCGGCCCTGGTGCGCGAGTCGGCCGAGCGGCTGGCCACGGTGCAGCAGCTGATCCCCCCTCCCATGCGCACCGCCATCCGGCCCGGCCCGATCGACGAGAACGGCTGGTGCCTGCTGGTGGACAACAGTGCCGCCGCCGCCAAGCTGCGGCACCTGGCGCCGCTGCTGCAGCAGGCGCTGCGCAACCGCGGCTGGGAGGTGACGGCCATCCGCGTGAAGATCCAGAAGCGGCTCTAGCCCGCCTTGCGCCGCGGGCCGGGCTTTGCCCCCGTTCCCGACGTTGCCATCGGGGCGCGGAGTAGGATCGCCCTCCTTTTTTTCCGGTCCCAGCCGCACGGCGCACCTGCATCCATGACGCTTCCGACGACCTCCCTGGACAAGGCCAAGATCAAGTTCCTGTTGCTCGAGGGCATCCACCCCTCTGCCGTGGAGGTGCTGCGCGCCGCCGGCTACAGCCAGATCGAGTCCCTGCCCTCGGCACTGCCCGACGAGGAGCTCAAGCGCAAGATCGCCGACGTGCACTTCGTCGGCATCCGCTCGCGCACGCAGCTCACCGCCGAGGTGTTCGCGCACGCGCACAAGCTGGTGGCCGCGGGCTGCTTTTGCATCGGCACCAACCAGGTCGACCTGGCGGCCGCGCGCGAGCGCGGCATCGCGGTGTTCAACGCGCCCTACTCCAACACGCGTTCGGTGGCGGAACTGGTGATCGCCGAGGCCATCCTGCTGCTGCGCGGCGTGCCGGCCAAGAACGCGGCCGCGCACCGCGGCGGCTGGCTCAAGACGGCCGAGAACGCCTACGAGATCCGCGGCAAGACGCTGGGCGTGGTGGGCTACGGCGCCATCGGCACGCAGCTGTCGGTGCTGGCCGAGGCGCTGGGCATGCAGGTGCAGTTCCACGACATCGTCTCCAAGCTGCCGCTGGGCAATGCGCGCCAAGTCGGCCTGGGCGAGCTGCTGGCCAGCAGCGACATCGTGACCCTGCACGTGCCCGAGACGCCGTCCACGCAGTGGATGGTGGGCGCGGCGCAGATCGCGGCCATGAAGCCGGGCGCCATCCTGATCAACGCCTCGCGCGGCACCGTGGTCGAGATCGAGCCGCTCGCCGAGGCGCTCAAGGCCGGCAAGCTGCTGGGCGCGGCCATCGACGTGTTCCCGGTGGAGCCGCGCGGCAACAAGGACGAGTTCCAGTCGCCACTGCGCGGCCTGGACAACGTGATCCTGACGCCGCACATCGGCGGCTCGACCATGGAAGCCCAGGCCAACATCGGCCTGGAGGTGGCCGAGAAGCTGGTGCGCTACAGCGACACGGGCGCCACCACCTCGTCGGTGAACTTCCCCGAGGTCTCGCTGCCCTCGCACCCGGGCAAGCACCGCCTGCTGCACGTGCACCACAACGTGCCGGGCGTGCTGTCGGAGATCAACCGCATCTTCTCGGACAACCAGATCAACATCTCGGCCCAGTACCTGCAGACCAACGAGAAGATCGGCTACGTGGTGATCGACCTGGACGCCGGCTCCTCCGAGCGCGCGCTCGAGAAGCTGGCCCAGGTCCCGGGCACCATCCGCACACGCGTGCTGTTCTGATCAGCGCGGCCGCGGCCGCAGCTTGTGCAGATCGCGCCACAGCGGCGGCAGCGAGACCGCCAGCAGCAGCGCGGCCAGCGGCACCACGCAGACGAAGCCCAGGTGCGTGAAGCCCAGCGCGCCCGCCATGCCGCCGAGCAGGAAGCTGGCCAGCAGGCCGCCGGTCAGCCTCAGCTTGGCGCGGTCGTGGCGCACCCGGCGCGGTGCCGATGCGTGGTTGAAGTACAGCACCTTGCCCAGCTCCATGCCCAGGTCGGTGATGTTGCCCGTCATGTGCGTGGTGCGCACGCGGCCGCCCGAGGTCTTGGAGCCCACCGCGTTCTGCAGGCCCATGATGAAGGACAGCAGCAGCACCGTGAGCGGCACCGTGAACGGCGTCTGCCAACCCAGCGTGATCGCCCCCATCAGGCCGAACGGGAACATCAGCAGCGCCTCGCACAGCAGCGGCAGCGCGTAGATGCTGTCCAGCCGGCGCTGGCGCCCCCAGTTGACCAGCATGGCGGTGGCCGCCGCACCGGCGACGAAGGCCAGCAGCGCGCCCAGCGCCGTGAGCACCAGCCGGCCCTGGCCCAGCGCCAGCCCGTCGGCCAGCTGCGAGGTGAACCCCGTCATGTGCGAGGTGTACTGGTGCAGCACGAGGAAACCGCCGGCGTTGATGGCGCCGGCGTTGAAGGCCAGCAACAGGCCCAGCACCAGGTTGGTCGAAGGCGCGCGGTGCCGGCTGGTCAGGACGAAGAAGCGGCGCATGACAGGCAACGCGATGCAAGCCCCGGGCCAGGCCGCCCGTCAATCCCAGAAGGACAGCAGGGCCGGCAGCGCGGCCATGTCCTCGAACACGTGCACGGCCCCGGCGGCGCGCAGCGCCTCGGCCGGGCTGTGGCCGGGGCCGCCCGGGCTGTAGCCGAACACCGTGGCGCCGGCCGCGGCGCCCGCCGTGACGCCGGTGACCGTGTCCTCCACCACCGCGCAGCGGCGCGGGTCCACGCCCAGCGCCTCGGCCGCGGCGAGGTACACGTCGGGGAAGGGCTTGGAGCGCGGCATCTCGTGGCCGCTGAAGATGCGGCCCTCGAACAGCGGGTACAGGCCCACCTTGCGCAGCTGCATCTCGACCTTGCCGCGGTCGGCCCCCGAGGCGCAGGCGATGCGCCCACCGGTGGCCTCGTGCAGCGCGGGCACGGCCTGCAGCGCGCCGGCGATCGGCAGCAGGTCGCGCTCCAGTGCCGCATTGCGCCGGCCCCAGAAGGACTGCAGCCATTCGGCCGTGACCGGCTGGCCGGTGCGCTGCTCGATCAGCGCGGCCTCGTCCTTGACGGCCTTGCCGATGAAGATGCGCATGCATTCTTCCTGCGTGATCTGCCAGCCGCGCTCGCCCAGCATCTGGACCAGCACGCGGTGGGTGATGGGTTCGGAATCGACGAGCACGCCGTCGCAGTCGAAAAGGATGGCTTCGAATCGCATGGCCGCCATTGGACCACGCGCGCGTGGGCGCTCAGCGCAGCGTGCCGTCCAGGTAGTACCAGCGGCCGCCCTCGCGCACGAAGCGGCTGCGCTCGTGCAGCCGGTGGGCGCGGCCCGCGGCGTCGCGCTGGCGGGCGACGAACTCGACCTCGGCATGCTCGGCGTCGACCTGCCGACGGTCCTTCACTTCCAGGCCCAGCCAGCGCGTGCCGGCGTCGAAGTCCAGCTGTGCGGGCCTGTGGCTGGCGTGCCAGGTCGCCAGCAGGTAGTCGGCGCGTTCGCGCACGAAGGCCGTGTAGCGCGAGCGCATCAGCGACTCGGCGTCCGGCGCGGGCGTCTGCGCGAAGTCGTCGAGGTAGCGGCCACAGCAGCCGGCGTAGCCGAGCGCGCGCTGGCGCGCATCGCGCCGGCCGCAGGGGCAGGCCAGCGTCATGCCAGGGCGCGCGTGATCAGGATCTTCTGCACGTCGCTCGTGCCTTCGTAGATCTGGCACACGCGCACGTCGCGGTAGATGCGCTCCACCGGGAAGTCGCTCACCACGCCGTAGCCGCCCAGCGTCTGGATCGCGGCGCTGCAGACGCGCTCGGCCATCTCGCTGGCGAACAGCTTGGCCATGGCGGCTTCCTTGAGGCAGGGCCGGCCGGCGTCGCGCAGGCTCGCGGCATGCCAGATCAGCTGGCGCGCGGCCTCGATCTGCGTCGCGCAATCGGCCAGCCTGAAGCCCACGGCCTGGTGCTGGAAGATCGGCACGCCGAAACTCTCGCGCTCCTTGGCGTAGGCCAGCGCGGCCTCGAAGGCGCTGCGCGCCATGCCCACGCTCTGCGCGGCGATGCCGATGCGCCCGCCTTCGAGCGCGCCCAGCGCGATCTTGTAGCCCTCGCCCTCGGCGCCGATCAGGTGGTCGGCCGGGATGCGGCAGCCCTCGAAGTTGATCTGCGCCGTGTCGCTGCTGTGCTGGCCCAGCTTGTCCTCCAGCCGCGCGACCTGGTAGCCCGGCGTGTCGGTGGGCACGAGGAAGGCGCTCATGCCCTTCTTGCCGGCGCCCTTGTCGGTCACGGCGATGACGATGGCGACCTGGCCGTTCTTGCCGCTGGTGATGAACTGCTTGACGCCGTCGATCACGTAGCCGTTGCCATCGCGCCGCGCCGTGGTGCGCAGGGCCGAAGCATCGCTGCCCACGTGCGGCTCGGTCAGGCAGAAGGCGCCCAGCATCTGCCCTTGTGCCAGCGGTTCGAGCCAGCGCTTCTTCTGCGCGGCATTGCCGTAGCGCATCAGGATGGCGTTGACGGGGCAGTTGGTCACGCTGATGGCAGTGCTGGTGCCGCCGTCGCCGGCGGCGATCTCTTCCAGCACCAGGGCCAGCGTGAGGTAGTCCAGGCCGGCGCCGCCGTGCTCCTCGGGCACGCAGATGCCGTAGACGCCGAGCGCGGCCAGGCCCTGGTGGGCCTGCTTGGGGAAATGGTGTTCGCGGTCCCATTGCGCGGCGTGGGGCCACAGCTCGGCTTGGGCGAAGGCGCGCACGGCGTCGCGGACGGCTTCCTGGTCGGGGGTCAGCAGCATGGTCGGTTCCGTTGTCTCAAGCGGAGGGGTGGGTTTCCAGGGCGAGCTGGTCGCGGTAGCGCGCCAGCATCTGCTCCTGCGTCTCGGTCGGCGCGCCGGCGCCGATCTGGTCGTGGATCATCTGGTTCATGCTGGGCAGCACCGAGCGATCGGACCAGCTGCCGGGCCGCCACAGCTGCGAGCGCATGAAGGCCTTGGCGCAGTGCAGGTAGACCTCTTCGACCTGCACCTCGATCACGAGCTTGGGGCGCTGGCGCTCCTCGGCGAAGCGGTCGACGAAGGCGGCCTCGTCGCGCAGCCGCGCGCGGCCGTTCACGCGCAGCGTCTCGTCCACGTTGGGGACCAGGAAGATCAGCGCCAGGCGCGGGTCGACCAGCAGGTTCTCCAGCGTGTCGAGCCGGTTGTTGCCGCCCGAATCGGGCAGCAGCAGCGTGCGCGCGTCGGCCTGCTTGACGAAGCCGGGCGCGCCGCCGCGCGGCGAGGCATCCAGCAGGGCGCCGTGCACTCCGCCGGTGGCCACCACGCAGAACGGCGACAGCGCGATGAAGCGCGCCGCGTGCGGGTCGACATGGTCCAGCTGCTTGCGCAGCGCGCGCTCGCCGGGGGCGGCGTACAGGCCGCGCAGTTGTTCCAAGGTCTGGATCACATCACCACCCTTCGAAAGGTCTGCCGTCGTGGCCGAGGAAGGCGCCCTTGTGCTGCGGCCCGAGGCTGTCGAGCGCGGCGCGCATGGCAGAGACGCTGCGGTCCACCGTCAACGGGGCGGCGGCGCCGCCCATGTCAGTCTGCACCCAGCCGGGCGACAGCGCGACCAGGATGGCCCGCGGATAGTCGTGCTGGGCGCAGGCCACCGCCATGTTCAAGGCGGCCTTGCTGGCGCGGTAGACCCAGGCCAGGCTGCCGTCCACGCCCTGGATGCGGCCCATTTCGCTCGTGATGAAGGCGAAGCGCCCGCCCGGCGCGGCCTCGACGAGCGGCGCCACCTGCGGGATGGCCTGCATGGCGCCCAGCACATTGGTGTGCATGAGCCGGTCGAAGTCCTCGCGCGTGGGCGGCGTGCGCGCATCGGCCGTGGCCCAGGCGCCGGCCACGTAGAGCGCGATGTCGATCTTCTCGCCGTCCAGCTGCCAGGCCAGGCCGCTCACGCTGGCCGGGTTCGCCACGTCCACGCGCAGCGGCGTGGCACCCAGCGCCTGGAGGCGGGCCAGGCCCTCGTCGTCGCGCGCCGTGGCGATCACGCGGTCGCCGGCCGCGCGGTACTGGCGCACGAACTCCAGGCCGATGCCGCGCGAGGCGCCGATGACGAGGACCGTGGCCATCAGAGCAGTTCGAGTGCGAGCGCGGTCGCCTCGCCGCCGCCGATGCACAGCGTGGCCACGCCGCGCTTCTTGCCGCGGGCCTGGAGCGCGTGGATCAGCGTGACCATGATGCGTGCGCCGCTGGCGCCGATCGGGTGGCCCAGCGCGCAGGCGCCGCCGTTGACGTTGACGATGTCGTGCGACAGGCCCAGTTCGGTCATCAGCGCCATGGGCACGACGGCGAAGGCCTCGTTGATCTCCCACAGGTCCACGTCGGCCACGCTCCAGCCGGCCTTGGCCAGCAGCTTCTGCGTGGCGCCCACGGGCGCGGTGGCGAACCAGTTGGGCTCCTGCGCGTGCGTGGTGTGGGCCACGATGCGCGCGATCGGTTTGGCGCCCAGGCGCTGGGCCGTGGAGGCGCGCGCCAGCACGAGGGCGGCGGCGCCGTCGTTGATCGAGGAACTCGAGGCGGCCGTGATGGTGCCGTCCTTCTTGAACGCGGGCTTGAGCGTGGGGATCTTGTCGAGCTTGATCTTGCCCGGACCTTCGTCCACCGCGATGCGCTGCTCGCCGGCGCGGGTCTTGACCGTGACGGGGGCGATCTCGGCCTGGAATGCGCCGGACTGGGTGGCGGCCTGGGCGCGCGAGACGCTGGTCACGGCGAACTGGTCCTGCTCCTCGCGCGTGAAGCCGTACTTGGCGGCGCAGTCCTCGCCGAAGGTGCCCATGGAGCGGCCGGCCTCGTAGGCGTCCTCCAGGCCGTCCAGCATCATGTGGTCCATCACGCGGTCGTGGCCGATGCGGATGCCGCTGCGGCCCTTCGGGAGCAGGTGCGGCGCGTTGGTCATGCTCTCCATGCCGCCGGCCACCATCACCTCGTGCGTGCCGGCCAGCAGCATGTCGTGCGCCAGCATGGCGGCCTTCATGCCCGAGCCGCACATCTTGGACAGCGTGACGGCGCCCGCGCTCTTGGGCAGGCCGCCCTTGAACGCGGCCTGGCGCGCGGGCGCCTGGCCCTGGCCGGCCATCAGGCAGTTGCCGAACAGCACTTCGCCGACCAGCTCGGGCGCGATGCCCGCGCGCTCGACGGCGGCCTGGATCGCGACGCCGCCCAGGTCGTGCGCGGCCAGGCCGGCGAAGTCGCCCTGGAAGCCGCCCATGGGCGTGCGCGCGGCGCCGAGGATGACGATGGGGTCTTGTGGTGCGGTGCTCATGGCTGTCTCCTTCGAAGGTGGATGGGGGTTGGGAAAGCGGGGCTTACTCGTCGTCTTCCTCGGGCTGCAGCGGCTGGCCGCTGTCCTGGCGGGGGTAGCGCCTGATCGCCGCGCGGAAAGTGTCGAGCACCATGTCGGGGTTGTCGATGCTGACCTCCAGGTCGTTGACCAGGCCGTCCTTGAGGCCATAGCACCAGCCATGGATGGTCAGCTGCTGGCCGCGCGCCCAGGCGTCCTGCACGACGGTGGACAGGGCCACGTTGCCGACCTGCTCGATCACGTTGATCTCGCACAGCACGTCGTGCCGCTCCTGCTCGGTCGGCAGGTGGTCGATGCGCTTGCGGTGGCGCAGCCGCAGGTCGGCGATGTGGGCCAGCCAGTTGTCGGCCAGGCCCACGCGCTGGCCCAGCAGCGCGGCGCGCACGCCGGCGCAACCGTAGTGGCCGGTGACCATGATGTGCTCGACCCGCAGATGGTCCACGGCGAACTGGATGGTCGAGAGCGCGTTGAGGTCCGAATGCACGACCACGTTGGCCACGTTGCGGTGCACGAACACCTCGCCAGGGTCCAGCCCTGTGATCTCGTTGGCCGGCACGCGGCTGTCGGCGCAGCCGATCCACATGTAGCGCGGCTTCTGCTGCGCCATGAGGTCGGTGAAGAAGCCGGGACGCTCCTGTTCGACCCGGGCCGCCCAGGCGCGGTTGTTGTCGAGGAGGTGTTCGAGAGAGCTGCTCATCTGGTCGTTCCCTTTGCAAAGCCGTGGAATCTGGAATGGATCTGCTGCGCCGCAGCAAACCCCGCATTCTCCGCGCTCCGCGGAGGCGCCCCGGGACTCAGTGCCGAATGCCCTCGCGGCCGACCACCGCCATCAGCGTGCAGTTCATCGTGGCAACCAGCTTTTCGCGCCCGTCGTCGAAGGCCAGCGCCCGGCCCTCGACCACGCTGATGGTGCGTCCGGGCTTGAGCACCTGCCCGAGCATGCGAAAGCGCTGGCCCTTGGCGGGTGCCAGCAGATTGATCTTGAATTCCACCGTCAGCACGGCGGCATCGGCCGCCATCAGCGTGAAGCCGGCATAGCCGCAGGCCGAATCCAGCGCGGTGGCAAGCATGCCGGCATGCAGGAAGCCGTGCTGCTGCGTGAGGCCGGGCGCCCAGTCCAGCTCGATCGCCACCAGGCCGGGATCGACCTGCGCCAGCCGCGCGCCCAGCGTCTGCATCGCGCCCTGGCGGGCAAAACTGTCGTGCACGCGCGCCGACCAGTCGGCCACCTGGGGTTCGAAGACGGGGGTGCTCATCGCGGCGCTCCAGACAGGATTTCAGTTGACGTTTACGTAAACGTCAATCATAGCCAGCTCAGCCGGAACGTGCCAGCAGCGCGCGCGCCTCGCGCTCGTGCGCCTTGACCTCCTCGAGGTTGGCGTGCAGCTCGGTCAGTTGCGCCTCCAGCGCCTGGCGGTGCGCGGCCAGCACGTCGAGGAACTTGCGCAGCTGGGGGCCGGTGTCGCGCGGGCTGTCGTACATGTCCAGAATCTCGCGCGCCTCGTTCAGCGACAGGCCCAGGCGCTTGGCGCGCAGCGTCAGCTTGAGCCGCGTGCGGTCGCGCGCGCCATAGACGCGCACGCGGCCGCCCGGCCCGCTGCGCTGGGGCTGCAGCAGGCCCATGTCTTCGTAGAAACGGATGGCGCGCGTCGTCAGGTCGAATTCGCGGGCCAGGTCGCCGATGCTGTAGGTGCCGGCATCGGCATCGGCGGCCGTCGCGTCGGACGGCGGAGAGCAGGAGGCGGCGTGGGTCATCGGCGGGCAATACGAAGGTGACAGGCGAAATGGCGGGCGCATTCCTAGAATGCCGCCGGATTACAGATGACGTTTACGTCAACGTCAACCCAACCGGCAGACACCCATGAACGCACTCGAAAGCCAGCTGCACTACCCTTTTGGCGACCGGATGCCGGAGCCGGGCAAGACCCTGGAGGTTGCGCCCGGCATGCGCTGGATCCGCATGGCGCTGCCGTTCGCGCTGGACCACATCAACCTCTGGCTGCTGCGCGACGAGATCGACGGCCGCGCCGGTTGGACCGTGGTGGACTGCTGCATCGCGCGCGAGGAAGCCAAGGCGCAGTGGGAAGAGGTGTTCGCCACCCAACTGCAAGGCCTGCCCATCCTGCGCGTGATCGTCACGCACATGCATCCGGACCACATCGGCCTGGCGCACTGGCTCTGCACGCGCTGGAACGCGCCGCTGTGGATCAGCGCCACCGACTACCACGTGGCCCGGCTCAACACCCAGGGCACCAGCGGCAACGGCGGCGAAGCGGCCGCTGACTTCTTCCGCAGCCACGGCCTGACGGACCCCGAGGCGCTGCAGCAGGTGCGCGGCCGCACGAACTACTACGCCGACATGGTGCCGGACGTGCCGCGCCAGTACGTCCGCCTGCTGGACGGCATGCGGTTGCGCATCGGCGGGCGCGGCTGGCGCTGCATCAGCGGCTACGGCCACGCGCCGGAGCACATCGCGCTGTACTGCGAAGAGGCGGCCGTGCTGGTCGGCGGCGACATGATGCTGCCGCGCATCTCGACCAACGTCAGCGTCTACGACAACGAGCCCGAGGCCAACGCGCTGCAGCTGTTCCTGGACTCCATCGACAAGTTCCGCGCGTTGCCGCAAGACACCCTGACGCTGCCGGCCCATGGCAAGCCGTTCCAGGGCCTGCACACCCGCATCGAGCAGTTGCACACCCACCACCGCCAGCACCTGGAGCGCGTGATGGAGGCCTGCCGCAGCCAGGGGCCGCGCACCGGCGCCGACCTGCTGCCCGTGCTGTTCACGCGCAAGCTGGACCTGCACCAGACCACCTTCGCCATGGGGGAGGCCGTGGCGCACCTGCACAAGCTCTGGTTCGACGGCCTGCTGCAGCGCCGGCGGGGCGACGACGGGATCTACCGGTTCGCGCTGGCTTAGGCGAGGCTTAAGCCAGCGGAACCCGGGGCGTCCGCCGGACTCCAACCGCGGTCGGGAAGGGGTTATCCACACCCCCGTCAAGGGCGCAGACAGCGCCCTTAGCGCTCTCCACCAGAGAGTGCTAGTATTTCCCCTGAAGGAAAGGAATCTGGTATGAGCCATCAAACTGGAACCACGTCCGTTGCGCTTGCCTCGGCGAACCCCTGGTCGCTGGTCCCGCCGCTCGGCAACCTGGACGCGTACATCTCCGCGGTGAACCGCATGCCCATGCTCAGCGTCGAGCAGGAGCAGGAGTACGCGCGCAAGCTCAAGAGCGAGAACGATCTGGAAGCCGCCGGAAAGCTGGTGCTGTCGCACCTGCGCCTGGTGGTGTCCGTGGCCCGCCAATACCTGGGCTACGGCCTGCCGCACGGCGACCTGATCCAGGAAGGCAACGTGGGCCTCATGAAGGCCGTCAAGCGCTTCGACCCCGACCAGGGCGTGCGCCTGGTCAGTTACGCGCTGCACTGGATCAAGGCCGAGATGCACGAGTACATCCTGAAGAACTGGCGCATGGTCAAGGTGGCGACCACCAAGGCTCAGCGCAAGCTGTTCTTCAACCTGCGCTCGATGAAGCAGGGCTTCAAGGCCGATGCGGCCGAGGGCGAGACCCACCGCGATACGCTCAGCGAAGGCCAGATCGAGGCCATGGCCGAGCAGCTCAACGTGAAGCGCGAGGACGTGATCGAGATGGAAGCCCGGCTCTCGGGCGGCGACGTGGTGCTGGACCCGAGCCCGTCCGACGACGGCGAGGACAGCTACGGCCCGATCGCCTACCTGGCCGACGCCAAGCAGGAGCCGACGGCGCTGATCGAATCGCGCCAGCGCGACCGGCTGGCCAGCGATGGCATCAGCACGGCCCTGGCCGGCTGGACCCGCGCAGCCGGCGCATCGTCGAGGAGCGCTGGCTCAAGGTCAACGACGACGGCTCGGGCGGCATGACGCTGCACGAACTGGCGGCCGACTACGGCGTGAGCGCCGAGCGCATCCGCCAGATCGAATCGGCCGCCATGAAGAAGATGAAGAAGGCGCTGGCCTACTACGCCTGACCGACTTCTCTTCCTCTCGTGCGAAACGCCAGCGCCCGCGCTGGCGTTTGCCGTGCGGGGCAGCATCGGCGGCCTGATCCCGGCACTGGGGGTCAAGGCCCGGCGAGCCGCGCGTCCGGCTGGAGCGCGCCCACGACCACGGGCGGACCGTTCAGGCGCTGGACCTGCAAGGGATGGACATACTGGGCCGAGGAACGGCCGCCTCGGCCGGGCCGCCCCGGTACGCCAACGCCATGCCGCTGTCGTTGAGCCGGTAGTCGTGGCGAGCAGGCTGTACGAAGGCGCTCCAATCGGCCGTGCGGCTGTTGAAATCGGTGTGCGCCATCGGAATCTGCAAGCCGCCGCGTCCTGCCAGCAGGTTGTTGGCCAGCAGCACCCGTTCGGTGCCGGGCGCTGCGCGCACGAAGGTGCCGCCATGCGGGTGGTCGTTGACCAGCGTGTTGCTGGCCAGTTCCAGTGTGTTGCGCTGGTGGGTCAGTCCCTCGGCGCCGAAGCTCACCATGACGGAGTTCTCCGTCCTGCGCCCCTGCTGCACCACGTTGCCCACCAGGCAGACCACCCCGCCGTTGGGAAAGTCCATTTCGTAGCTGGCCCGGCCACCGTCCTCGTCGGTCAGGCGGTTGTAGAACACCTCGTTCACCGCCGCCCGGCTCTTGAGCAGGTGCCGCGTGTCGGCATGGTGCAGGTAGCTGCCCGTGATGCTGAAGCGGCCGATGCGGCCGACGTAGATGTTGTGGCTCTGGCCGTCGCCATCGCCGTTGTAGCCGAACTCGCTGGACACGACCTCCAGTTGGCTGTCGGGCTGGCTGCCGATGGTCAGGATGCCGTTCTGGTTGCCCCAGAACAGGCGATGCGCGACCCGCAGGCGCCCCCCTTCGAAACGGATGCCGGCGCCATTCTTGTCGGCGACCTTCGCACCGACGAAGTCGAAGCCCGAAATGTCGAAGTCGCCGTTGCGGATGACCCAGATGGCCTTGCCCTGCGCGCTGCGGCCGTCGGCGATCAGCCGGGCGCGGCCGCCGACGGCGCGGATCGTCAGCTGCTTCTGCCCCCAGACCGCCACGTCGCCCCGGTACGTGCCCGCCTGCACTTCCACGGTGTCCCGCTGCGCGCCAGCTTCGCCACCGCGGCGATCGACGGCAGCGCCTCCTGCGGCCCGACCCGCCAGACCTTGCCGGCCGGCGGCGGCTGCTCCGCGACCCGGGGCGCCGCCCGCTCCGGAACCGGCGGAATCACGAACGCCGTGCGCCGCCGTTCGGCGGGGGACGGCGCATCCAGCCAATCGCGCAGCAACCCCATCGCAGGCAGCGCCACGGTCTCCAGCTTGGTGTGGCCCTGCAGGCGGCGCTCCGCATGGTCCATCAACTCGCCCGGCGTCGTCCGAGGCGCTGGTAGGCCCACCAGCCCACGGCCGCCAGGACCAGGCCGGCACACAGGACCAGCACCGCGAAGCGGCGCAGCCGGCGCCCTTCGCCCTGCCCCCGCTTGCGGCCGCTGCACGCACGGCTGGAACCTCAACCCGCCTGCTGGAGCAGCTGCCGCACGTCGGCCAGCCAGCGCATCGGCACCCGAGCCATGGCGCACGTACAGCCGCAGCCGCCCCTGCGGGTCGTACACGTAGCTGCCGGCGGAATGGTCCATGGTGTAGCTGGTCGGCGTCTTGCCCTCGACCTTCTTGTAGTAGACCTTGAAGTCCTTGGCCAGCGCGGCCAGGCCCTCGGGCGAGGTGCGCAGGGCCAGGAAGCTGGGGTCGAAGTTCTCCATGTAGGCCTTCAGCACCTCGGGCGTGTCGCGCTCGGGGTCCACCGTCACGAACAGGCCCTGCAGCCTGTCGCCGTCCGCGCCCAGCGACTGCTTGACCTGGGCCAGCTCGGCCATGGAGGTCGGGCAGACGTCCGGGCATTGCACGAAGCCGAAGAACACCACCACCACCTTGCCGCGGAAGTCCTGCAGGCTGCGCTCCCTGCCGTTGTGGTCGGTCAGGTGGAAGTCGCTTGGCATAGTCGGCGCCGGTGATGTCCACCGCCGTGAAGCTGGGCTTGGTGTCGGTGCAGGCGGCCAGGCAGCCGGCGGCGGCCAGCGCGATCAGGGTGCGTCAGGTGGAGCATCGGCGTCACAGCAGGTAGTGGTCCAGCAGCAGCGCCGCGAACAGGGCGCTCAGGTGGATCAGCGAGAAGCGGAAGGTCTTGCGCGCCAGCGCGTCGGAATAGGAGCGCCACAGCCGGAAGCCGTAGGCGCAAAAGCCGATGCTGAGCACCACCGCCACCGCCAGGTAGAGCCAGGAGCTCATGCCGTAGACGAAGGGCAGCAGGCAGGCCGCGAACAGGATCAGCGTGTAGAGCCAGACCTGCAGGCGCGTGAATTCGTTGCCGTGCGTCACGGGCAGCATGGGCAGGCCGGACTTGCGGTAGTCCTCCACGCGGTACAGCGCCAGCGCCCAGAAGTGCGGCGGCGTCCACAGGAAGATGATCAGGAACAGGATCATGGCCTCGGGGCCCACGTCGCCCGTCATCGCGGCCCAGCCCAGCACCGGCGGCATGGCGCCCGACGCGCCGCCGATCACGATGTTCTGCGGCGTCAGGGGCTTGAGGATCACGGTGTAGACGACGGCATAGCCGACGAAGGTGGCCAGGGTCAGCCACATGGTCAGCGCGTTGACGCTGAAGTACAGCAGCACCGAGCCGGTCAGGCACAGCAGCGTGGAGAACAGCAGCGTCTGGCCGTCGCCGAGTTCGTTCTTGGCGGTCGGGCGCCAGGCGGTGCGCTTCATGCGCGCGTCGATGCCTTTCTCGACCAGGCAGTTGAAGGCCGCGGCCGCGCCGGCCACGAGCCAGATGCCCAGGCAGGCCACGGCCATCTGGCGCAACTCCATCCAGGACGGCAGGCCGGGCACGGCCAGCACCATGCCGATCAGCGCGCAGAACACGATGAGCTGCACCACGCGCGGCTTGGTCAGGACATAGAACTGCTGGAAGCGCGACATGCTGGGGCGTGCGAGGGCGGTGGGGTCGACGGCGCTCATCGGGCCGCCTCCAGGGTCTGCCGCAGCGGGGCCGGCACGGCCGTCCGCGCGGACTCGGTGGCGCAGAGCAGCCAGGTCAGCACCACGACGAGGCCGGCGGCGCCGCCCGTGTGCGAGACGGCGGCCACCAGCGGCCAGTCCAGCACCACGTTCGACAGGCCGGTGCCGAACTGCCAGGCGGCCAGCGCCGCGAGCCAGCGCACCGGCCGCCGCAGCCCGGGCACATGCCACATGCGCCAGGCCAGGACGGCCAGCACCGCGAGCACGGCATAGGCCGCGAGGCGGTGCACGTAGTGGATGGCCGTGAGGGCCGGGAAGGCGATGTGGCTGCCGTCGGCCAGCCGGCCCAGCGGCCGCCAGACCTGGAAGGCCTGCTCGAAGTTCATCGCCGGCCACCAGGTGCCCTGGCAGGTCGGGAAATCGCTGCAGGCCAGCACCGCGTAGTTGGTGCTGACCCAGCCGCCGAGCGCGATCTGCAGCAGCACCAGGGCCGCCGTGCCCCACAGCAGGCCGCGCAGGCCCGGCGCCAGCGGCACGGCCTGCAGCGCGCCGGTGCGGCGTGCATCGCGCACGACCTGGGCACACAGCAGGGCAAGCAGCGCGAGCCCGCCCAGCAGGTGCAGCACGACGATGGCCGGGAACAGCTTGAACGTGACGGTCCACGCGCCGAAGGCGCCCTGCAGGCAGACCCAGAGCAAGGTCAGTGTCGGCCAGCCCGGGTGGATGGCGTGCGGGTCGCGCGGGCGCTGGCGCCAGGCCGCCCAGCTCACGGCGGCCAGCGTCAGGATCAGCACCCCCACCGCCGTCGCCAGATAGCGGTGCACCATCTCGATCCAGGCCTTGGTGTGGGTCACCGGGCCCGTGGGCATGGCCGCCTGGGCGGCGGAGATCTCCGCGTGCGCGCCGATGGGGCTGGCCTTGCCGTAGCAGCCGGGCCAGTCCGGGCAGCCCAGGCCGGAATCGGTCAGCCGGGTGAAGGCGCCGAACAGCACCAGGTCGAAGGTCAGGAACAGGGTCAGCAGGGTCAGCGCGCGCCGCCGCCCGGCCGGCGAGGCGCCCCGGTTGCGCAGGGCCACCCAGGCCAGCGGGCCGAGCGCGAGCACGACGCCCATCAGCATCATGCGGGCGATCGGGCTCCAGTCGTAAGACGCCACGTCCATCGTCATCGGCCCGCGTTGTCCCAGGAACCCGAGGCGCGCAGCAGGCGCTCGAACGTCGCGCTTGGCCTTGGCGGCGCCGGCCGCGTCCAGCGCGGGCGGCAGCCGCATCATCCAGTTGCCCATGGGATCGACGATGTACAGGTGGGCCGGCAAAGCCTGGCCCGCGGCAGGGGCCAGCCATTGCGCCAGGCCCGCGGGGTCGACACGCAGCACCGTGGCGCTCTGCAGCGCCGGGCGCAGCGCCTCGCGCACGGGCGCGCCGTCGTTGACGAGCCAGACCCAGTCCACGCGCTCCTTCTCCTTGCCCAGGCTCTCGCGCAGCTGGCGTTGCAGGTACAGGTTGCGTTCGCAGCCCGCGTCGCAGTCGCCGCCCGCCACGCTGACCAGCAGCCACTGGCCCTTGAGGCTGGGCAGCCGCAGCGTCTGGCCGTCCAGGCCCACGGCCGGCAGGTCCGGCAGCGGGCGCTGCGGGTCGATGAGTTCACCGAACACGCTGCGTCCCTCGGGCCGGATCACGTAGTAGGTGAAGTACGAGGCGATCACGGGCGCGGCGCAGATCAGCACCACCAGCAGCATCTTCAGGCGCCCGCTGCGCGTGCGCTGCTCCGCCACGCCCGCGGCCTCGGCCGGCGACGGCAGCGAGTGGACCGTCAGGCCCAGCGGCTGGTCGGCCTCAGCCATGGCGCGCGAGGCGCCGAACGGCGGGACGTCGGACAAATTGGAACCAGACATAAAGACCCGTCAGCAAGGCGCACAGCCCGAACCACTGGAAGGCATAACCGTAGTGTTTCTCGACGCCGGTCCTGGGCACCGGCCATTCACGCAACAGCCCTGCTCCGTCGTCGCCCGTCTGCTGCACCGATTGCTGCCACAGGGGCAGCCCGGTCTCCTGGGCGAATGCGCCGAGGTCGAGATTCTGCCGGATCGTGCCCTTGTCCTCGCCCGCGAACTCGTAAAGCCTGGACGGTGCAGGGACGACCAGGCCCTCGACCTCCACCAGGCCGGCCGGCGTGGGGATCTTGGGCAGCGCCGTGCGGTCGACGAAATTGCGCTGCACCCAGCCGCGCTGCACCATCACCACGGTGGCGCTGTTCTCCAGCGCCAGCGGCGTCAGCACGTAGAAGCCCGGCTGGCCGCGCATCTGCCGGTTGTCCAGGAACACGGTGCGCTCGGCGAGCCACAGGCCGCGCAGGCGCACCGGCCGGTGCAGCAGCGCCAGCGGATCGGCCGCGCCCAGCATCGCCCGCGCATCGAGCGCAGGCAGCCGGCCCTGGGAATCGATGGCGGCCTGCAAGGCCTCCTTCTCGGCCGCTCGCGACAGCTGCCAGCGCCCCAGCGAGGCCGTGAGCACGATGCCCACCAGGGCCGCCAGCGTCACCAGCCAGAAGCGCAGGCCGAAGCGGCGCGCCGGATAATCCAGGGATGAGCTACTTCGCACTGGTTGCCTTCATCGCCATCATCGGCAGCCTGGGTGCCGCCCTGTACTTCATGCTGCGCGGCGGCCAGGATGCCGACGGCAAGACCCGGCCCAACCACATGGCCCGTGCGCTCGCGGTGCGCGTGGGGCTGTCCATCCTGCTGTTCCTGTGCATCCTCATCGGCTGGAAACTGGGCTATCTGCATCCGACCGGCATTCCTGCCGGCAAATAACGAAAGAAGAAAAAGGAAAAGGGCCGCTGCGCGGCCCTTTCGGTGCGAGGCCCGGTCGCCTCAAAGCCAATACACCAGCACGTACAGGCCGAGCCAGACCACGTCCACGAAGTGCCAGTACCAAGCCGCGCCTTCGAAGCCGAAATGGCGCTCCTTGGTGAAGTGGCCCTTCATCAGGCGCAGCGTGATGAACAGCAGCATCAGCATGCCGACCAGCACGTGGAAGCCGTGGAAGCCCGTCAGCATGAAGAAGGTGGAGCCGTAGGGGCCGGAGTTCAGCTTGAGGTTCAGGTCGCGGTAGGCGTGCACGTACTCGTAGCCCTGCACGCACAGGAACACGATGCCCAGGATCACGGTGGCCCACATCCAGGTGATGGTCTTGGCGCGGTCGCCGTGCTGCAGCGCGTGGTGGGCGATGGTCAGCGTCACGCCCGAGCTCAGCAGCAGCGCGGTGTTGATGGTCGGCAGCCAGAACGGCGTCATGGCCTGGAAGGGCTCGACGATGTTGGCCGGCGAAGCCGTCACGCCGGCCGCCATGCTGGGCCAGACGGCCTTGAAGTCGGGCCACAGCAGCGCGTTGTCCAGGCTGCCCAGGACCGGCACCGAGTGCACGCGCATCCACCACAGGGCCGTGAAGAACGCGCCGAAGAACATCACCTCGGAGAAGATGAACCAGCTCATGCTCCAGCGGTAGGAGAGGTCGATCTTGCGCCCGTACAGGCCGCCCTCGCTCTCCGCCACGGCATCGCGGAACCACTGGTACAGCACCACCCACCAGAACAGCAGGCCGAACGCCAGCGACCACTTGCCCCAGTCGTGCCCGTTGATCCACTGGCCCGCGCCGAGGATCACGAAGAACAGGCCGATGGCGGCCATGATCGGATGCCGCGAGGGCCCTGGGACGAAGTAGTACGGCGTGGATCCGTGGGTCGTGGCACTCATCTCAGCTCCTGGTTTCTTTATTGGTTTGCGCGGCCGCGTCGGCACTGGCGGGTGCCGGCGGCGTCTTGCCGCCCACCTCGAAGAAGGTGTACGACAGCGTGATCGTGGTCACGTCCTTGGACAGCTTGGGGTCGATGATGAAGGCCACCGGCCATTCCTTCTTCTCCCCTGCGTCCAGCGTGTACTGCGTGAAGCAGAAGCACTCCAGCTTGTTGAAGTGCGCTGCGGCCTGGCGCGGCGCATAGCTCGGGATGGCCTGGGCCGCCATGCGCCGGTTCTGCACGTTCTGAAACTCGTACATCACGGTGGCCAACTCGCCCGGATGCACCTGCATCGAGCGCATCGCCGGCTTGAACTCCCAGGGGCCGCGCGAGTTCGCGTCGAACTCCACCGTGATCGTGCGGCTGCGGTCGACCTGCGTGTTCTCGGGCGTGAGCTTGGACACCACCCCGGGCACCTGGCGCTCGGACAGCGACAGGATGTTGATGCCCGTCATCTCGCAGATGGCGTTGTACAGCGGCACCAGCGCGTAGCCGAAGGCGAACATGCCGGCCGTCACCACGGCCAGCTTGCCCACCATGCGGACGTTGGCGCGCCGGATGCTCATGGCCGGCCCAGGTAGACCATCTTGACCATGAAGCCGACGAAGAAGGCCAGCGCCACGGACAGCAGGATCAGGCCGGTCCGCAGGTTCTGCTTCTTCTTGTCGGGCGTCATCGGCCTTGGTCCTCAGCCGACCACGCGGGTGGCGGTGGCATCCAGCTTGGGCGGGTTCTCGAAGGTGTGGAACGGGGCCGGCGACGGCACTTCCCACTCCAGGCCTTCGGCCGCTTCCCAGGGCTTCTGCGCGGCCTTCTCGCCCTTGCCCAGCATGCAGGGCAGCACGATGAACAGGAAGAAGTAGACCTGGGCGATGCCGAAGAAGAACGCGCCCACGGTGGCGATCGCGTTGAAGTCGGCGAACTGCATCGGGTAGTCGGCGTAGCGGCGCGGCATGCCGGCCAGGCCCAGGAAGTGCATCGGGAAGAAGGTCACGTTGAAGGCGATCAGCGACCACCAGAAGTGCACCTTGCCGCGCGCCTCGCTGTACATGACGCCGGTCCACTTGGGCAACCAGTAGTAGACGCCGGCGAACATGGCGTACAGCGAGCCGGCCACCAGCACGTAGTGGAAGTGGGCCACGACGTAGTAGGTGTCCTGCAGCTGGATGTCGATCGGCGCCATGGCCAGGATCAGGCCCGTGAAGCCGCCCATCGTGAACACGAAGATGAAGCCGACGGCGAACAGCATGGGCGTCTCGAAGGTCATCGAGCCCTGCCACATGGTGGCGATCCAGTTGAAGATCTTCACGGCCGTGGGCACCGCGATCAGCATGGTCGCGTACATGAAGAACAGCTGGCCCGTGACCGGCATGCCGGTCGTGAACATGTGGTGCGCCCAGACGATGAACGACAGGATCGCGATCGACGAGGTGGCATACACCATGGAGGCGTAGCCGAACAGCTTCTTGCGCGCGAAGGCCGGCACGATCTGGCTCACGATGCCGAAGGCCGGCAGGATCATGATGTAGACCTCGGGGTGGCCGAAGAACCAGAAGATGTGCTGGTACATCACCGGGTCGCCGCCGCCGGCCGGGTTGAAGAAGCTGGTGCCGAAGTGGCGGTCGGTCAGCGTCATCGTGATGGCGCCGGCCAGCACGGGCATCACGGCGATCAGCAGGTAGGCCGTGATCAGCCAGGTCCAGCAGAACATCGGCATCTTCATGAGCGTCATGCCGGGGGCGCGCATGTTCAGGATGGTCACGATGATGTTGATCGAGCCCATGATGGACGAGGCGCCCAGGATGTGCATGGCGAAGATGCCGGCGTCCATGGACGGGCCCATCTGCAGCGTGAGCGGCGCGTACAGCGTCCAGCCCGCGGCCGGCGCGCCACCGGGCATGAAGAACGAGCCGACCAGCATCAGCGCGGCCGGGATCATCAGCCAGAAGCTGAAGTTGTTCATGCGCGCGAACGCCATGTCGGAGGCGCCGATCTGCAGCGGGATCATCCAGTTCGCGAAGCCCACGAAGCCCGGCATGATGGCGCCGAACACCATGATCAGCCCGTGCATGGTGGTCAGCGAGTTGAACAGCTCGGGGTTGACCAGCTGCAGGCCGGGCTGGAACAGCTCGGCGCGGATCAGCAACGCCAGCACGCCGCCCACCATCAGCATCGTGAAGCTGAACAGCAGGTACAGCGTGCCGATGTCCTTGTGGTTGGTGGCGAACAGCCAGCGGCGCCAGCCGTGCGGCGCTTCGTGGTGTTCGTCGTGGGCGTGGCCGTGGTCGTCGTGGGGATGGAGGACTGCGCTCATCTCTGTTTCCTTCTGTGCGGGAATGCGCGGTGGTTCGGTTTACTTCGCGCGCAGCGCGACGACTTCGGAGGGCTGGACGAGCTGCCCGGTCTTGTTGGACCAGGTGTTCTTGGTGTAGCTGGCCACCGCCGCGAGATCGGTGTCGCTGAGCTGCTTCCACGAGGGCATGGCACCGTTGCCCGCGCCGTGGAGCAGGATCGTCAGCTGCTTGGTGTGGTCGGTGTCGAGCACGATGGCCGAGCCGTCCAGCGGCTTGATCGGGCCCGCGCCCTTGCCGTTGGCCTGGTGGCAGGCCGCGCAGTTGGCGGCGTAGACGCGCTCGCCGCGCTGGACGATGTCTTCCAGCGTCCAGACCTTGGTCGGGTCGTCGAGCTTGGCGGCGGCCTTCTTGCGCTCGCCATCGACCCAGGCCGCGTACTGCTCGGCCGTCACCACCTTCACGTGGATGGGCATGTAGGCGTGTTCCTTGCCGCAGAGCTCGGCGCACTGGCCGTAGAAGTCGCCGGTCTTCTCGGCGCGGAACCAGGTGTCGCGCACGAAGCCCGGGATCGCGTCCTGCTTGATGCCGAAGGCCGGCACCATGAAGGCGTGGATCACGTCGTTGGCCGTGGTGATGATGCGGACCTTCTTGTTGACCGGCACCACCAGCGCGTTGTCGACCTTGAGCAGGTAGTCGTCCACGGCCTGGCCCTTGGGCGGGCCGCCGGCGTTGGACATGGCGCGGTGCGAACTGTCCAGCGTGGAGACGAAGGAGATGCCCTCGCCCTCGCCCTTGATGTAGTCGTAGCCCCACTTCCACTGCATGCCGGTGGCCTTGATGGTCAGGTCGGCATTGCTGGTGTCCTTGAGCGCGACCACCACCTTGGTGGCCGGCAGGGCCATCAGGATCACGATGACGAAGGGCACGATGGTCCAGATGACCTCGACCACCACCGATTCGTGGAAGTTGGCGGCCTTGTGGCCGACCGACTTGCGGTGCTTCCAGATGGAATAGAACATCACCGCGAACACGGCGATGAAGATCACCGTGCACAGGATCAGCATGAACCAGTGCAGCCACTGCTGCTCTTCGGCGATCTTGGTGACGGGAGGGGCGAGGTTGAGCTGGCGTACAGCCGGGCCGCCTGGAAGGTCGTTGACCGCGTGGGCCGCCGTCGCGAGCCAGGCCCCCGAAACGAGCGCGGTGCGAGATAGCAGGGAAGTCAGCTTGTTCCAGATCATTTTCATCGTCGTCTCTACTTCTTCAACCTTTTATGAACCACCCTGCTCAGGCCCCGCGCAACGCCATCCGGATCTCGCGCGCCAGCACCGGCCGCAGATCCGGGCGCACGTAACGCCCCACCTCGACGCATCGCCCCTGCCCCGACACCTCGATCAGCGAATGGTCGCTGGTCTTGGGCTCGACACGGACCCATTCCCTGCGGAACTCGGCCCGCTCCAGGCGGCCCGCGCTCTCGAGTTCGACGACCAGGCGGTCGTCCTGCAGCGAGATGCGCTCGCCATCGGTCGCGTGCCGGGAATACGCCAGAAAGGCCACGCCCACCAGCACCACTTCCAGCCATGCGAACGGCAGGATCAGCTTGGCACCTTGCAACCAGAAGAATGTCCCGATCCCGAGCGACACCACGCAGATCGACGCATACAGGCCGCCCAACTGGCCCGGCGTGATGGAACAGTTGCGCTTGAGCAGCCAATGGATGCCTTGGCCCGAGACGGTGGCGAAGCGATAGACCAGTTTCGACACAGACAACGTTCAAACATCAATGCGGCGCGCGCCGCGGTATTCACACCCGCCGGAACAACGCCTGGTTCATTCGTGGGGAAGCCCGAAATGCGTTTAAAAACCCTTCATTGTAGCCCGTGAATATTGCACGAATGTCTTGCGGCGGACAGGCAAAAACCACTCATGGCTGGCCGCCTTTGCCATGGCGCAACAGCCCGCGCATGTCCTCCAGCGAAACCGCGCTCTGCGCCGCCATCGGCACGCGCGCGGCGGGGCGGAACGCGTGGCCGTAGACGATCTCGAAGGTCAGCGCCAGGCGGCCCTGCTCGTCCGGGTCCGCCAGCTGCCGCGCGAGTTCGGCGCGCAGCTGCGCATGCCATTGCCGGCCGCGCAGCGCGCCGAAGCGCCCGGGGTGCAGGTTGCGGCCCAGGCCGCGCAGGTCTTCCAGCAGCTTGTCGGGCGTGGCATAGGTCAGGCGGATGCGCTCCATGTCCATGATGGGTTCGGCGAAGCCGGCCTGCACCAGCATGTCGCCCCAGTCGTGCATGTCGGTGAAGGCATGGCCGGGCGGCGGCCAGCCCAGCGCGGCATGGACGCGGCGCAGTTCCAGCAGCGAATCGGGGCCCAGGCAGGAAAACATCAGGAAGCCGTCCACGGCCAGCGCGCGGTGCCAGTCGGCGATCAGCGCCTGCGGATCGGCCACCTGGTGCAGCAGCATGTTGGACCAGACCATCTGCACGCCGCCGGGTGCCGGCATGCCGGCATGCTGGGCCGCGGCGCTCCAGCGGCCAGGCTTCCACCAGGCCTCGGTGCTCGCATCGAGCACCTGCTGCGCCAGGGCGGGCGAGGACTCCACCACCCAGGTCTCGGCGCCGGGGTAGCGCTTGCGCAGTTCGGCATGGGCCTGCATGCCGCCGCGCAGCGCCTGCCAGTGGGCCCAGGACGCGGGGCTGCGCTTGATCCATTGCAGGCGCTCGGCCATGCGGCGCGCCACCTCGTCGTGCAGCCAGGGCGCGGCCTGGACCGGCTGCTGCGCCCAGCGCGCGGCAGCCACGGGGGCGATGGTGGGAGGACGGTGCTGGCTCATGGGGTGCGCGACGAGTATATTGAGCCGCACCATGCTGCGCCGTGGGCTCGCTTCCCTGCTGTCGCGCCTGCCGAGCCAGTGCGCGGTGTGCCGCAGCTGGCAGGACCAGCCGCTGTGCGAAGCCTGCATCCAGCGCTTCGCCCAGCCGCAGCCGCGCTGCCGGACCTGTGCCCTGCCCCTGACCGGGGGTGCCTCGCAATGCGGCGCCTGCCTGCGCCGGCCGCCGCCGCTGGATGCCTGCATCTGCGCGGTGGACTACGCCTACCCCTGGGTCGATTGCATCGCCCGGTTCAAGTTCCGAGCGCAACCGGGCTGGGCCGGCCCCCTCGCGGAACTGCTGCGGCACACGCCCTGGGCGGAGCCGGCACTGGAACGCTGCACGCTCGTGCTGCCCATGCCGCTGTCGGCCGCGCGCCTGCGCCAGCGCGGTTTCAACCAGGCGCTGGAACTGGCCCGCCGCCTCGCGCCCGGCAAGACCGACGCCCGCCTGCTGCTGCGCATCCGCGACACGGCACCGCAGTTGGAGTTGAGCGCCGCGGCACGCCGGCGCAACGTGCGCGGCGCCTTCGCGCTGGAGCCGCTGCGCGCCGCCCGCGTGCGCGGCGCCGACGCCGTGCTCGTGGACGATGTGATGACCAGCGGCGCCTCGCTGTTCGCGGCGGCCGAGGTGCTGCGCGAGGCTGGCGCGGCGCGCCTCACCGCCCTGGTGCTGGCCCGCACGCCTGCGCCTGCGGAACACTGACAGCACGGACAATGGCCCCATGTTCCACATCGTCCTGGTCGCCCCCGAAATCCCGCCCAACACGGGCAACGTCATCCGGCTCGCGGCCAACACCGGCTGCACGCTGCACCTGGTGGAGCCGCTGGGCTTCTCGATGGACGACAAGCACATGCGCCGCGCCGGCCTGGACTACCACGAGTACGCCGAGTTGCGCCTGCACCAGGACTGGGCCGCCCTGCTCGCGCGCGAGCAGCCGCCTTCGGCCCGCATGTTCGCGATGACCACGCGCGGCTCGCGCAGCGCGCACAGCCTCGCGTTCCAGCCCGGCGACTGGTTCGTGTTCGGCTCGGAAACCAGCGGCCTGCCGCCGGCATTGCGCGACGGCTTTCCTTCGGACCAGCGCCTGCGCCTGCCGATGCGCGCCGGCCAGCGCAGCCTGAACCTCTCCAACGCCGTGGCGGTGACGGTGTTCGAGGCCTGGCGCCAGTGCGGCTTCCCGGGCGCCGTCGATCAGACGTAGCGCCGCACGATGGACTCGGCCACGCAGGCCGGCTTGGCCGCGCCTTCGAGTTCCACCGTCACCTCCCAGACCTGCTGCACGCCGCCGCCCGACACGGGCTCGCTGCTGACCAGCTTCAAGTGCCCGCGCACGCGGCTGCCGGCCGGCACGGGCGTGATGAAGCGCACCTTGTTGAGCCCGTAGTTCACGCCCATGCGCGTGCCCTCGACCGTCACTGCGCTCGCGAACAGCAGCGGCAGCAGCGACAGCGTCAGGTAGCCGTGCGCGATCGGCGCGCCGAACGGGCCGGCCTTGGCGCGCTCCGGGTCGACGTGGATCCACTGGTGGTCGCCCGTGGCCTCGGCGAACAGGTCGATCTGCTTTTGCGTGACCGTGGTCCATTCGCTGGTGGCGATGTCCTGCCCGACCAGGGCCGTCAGTTCGTCCAGGGTGCTGAAGGTCTTCATGCTCTCTTGTCTTCCTCTGTGGTTGAAATTCAGGGTGCGTCCAGCCAGCGGCACAGTTCCTGCCACTGCTCCAGATCCTTCTCGACACGCTGCGGCGCCACGTCGAACAGCGTGAGCCCGCGCGCCGCCAGGTGCACGTAGTTCTGCGTGTTGCGCAGTTCGCCCAGCACCGGCAGGTTCAGGCTGGCGATGTAGGCGCGCAGCTTGTCGGCCGCCAGCGTGCGCGCGTCCACGCGCATGCCCACCAGGCCCACCGCCAGCTTGCCGGCATGGCGGTGCTCGGCCACCTTGTCCAGGAAATCGCGCGTGGCGAAGATGTCGAACACGCTGGGCTGCAAGGGCACGACCAGCTTGTCGGCCATTTTCATGACGTCGTTGAAGCGCCAGCCGTGCAGCCCGCCCGGCGTGTCCAGCACCACGTGCGTCGTGCCCCGGGGCGGGCGCACGATCATGTCCGAGCTCATCTCCCAGGTGGCGATGGGCCGCGCCTGCTGCGGCCGCAGGCCCAGCCACAGGCGCGAGGACTGCTGGCGGTCGGCATCGCCCAGCATCACCGCATGGCCGCGGGATGCGAAATAGCCTGCGATGTTGGTGGCCAGCGTCGACTTCCCAACACCGCCCTTGGGATTGGCAACGACCACGACCGGCATGCGTGCTCCTCTTTGTGCGCGGATGGGTCTCCGCTCGGGTATGTTAGCGGCCCGACTTGCGAGCGATCTCCACAGCGTGCAAGCCACCGGCCAGACTGCGGATCAGCGCAGCCCGTCCCAGAGCAGCTTGAGGCCCGTCAGCAGCATGCCGATGTTGATGAGCCGGTAGAACAGCGTGGGCGACACGCGCCGCGCGAAACGCACGCCGGCCCAGACGCCGAGCGGCGCGAACGGCAGCAGCACCAGCGAGGTGGCGATGTTGCGCGCGTCGAACAGGCCGAGCCAGGTGTACGGAATCCACTTGGACAGGTTGATGCAGAAGAAGAACACCGCCATCGTGGCCGCGAACTGCACCGGCGCCAGCCGCAGCGGGATCACGTAGGCGTTGATCGGCGGGCCGCCCGTGTGCGAGACGAAGCTCGTGAAGCCCGACACCGTGGCCAGCAGCCGGCCGGCCCAGCGCGGCGGCAGCGGGCTGTCTGCGCGCGGCGGAAAGAGCCAGCGCTGCGCCAGGAACAGCAGCGTGAACACGCCCACCAGCGTGGCCACGGTGCGCCCGTCGAGCACGCGGAACAGCGCCGTGCCCACCAGCGTGCCGAGCAGGCCGAACGGGATCAGCAGCCACAGCAGGGCCTTGTCCAGGTCGCGCCGGAACGCCGCCACGCTCAGGATGTCGCACAGCAGCAGCACGGGCATCAGCAGTGCCGCGGCCTGCGGCACGGGGATGGCCAGCGCCATCAGCGGCACGGCCAGCGAACCCAGGCCGGCACCGAAGCCGCTCTTGGACAGGCCCAGCAGCAGCACGGCCGGGATGGCCGTGGCGTAGAACGCCCAGCCGGTGATCAAAGGCAGGTCCATGCGCGGCGGTGTGGTTTCCAGGGAAGCAGGCGGCGCAGTGTAGGCGGGGCGCGGACGGGCCGTGCGGCGCGGCTCAAGACTGCGCCGCGCGCGCCGATAAGCCCGGGGACCATGCGCTTTCTGCCGATTCCCCTGCTCCTGGCCTGTGCCTGCGCCACCGCGGCCGAATGGACCGAGCTGCCGCTGCCCGCCAGCAGCGGCATGGCCGTCTACCAGGAGCCCGGCACCGAGCGCTCGCGCCACAACAAGTTCGTCGGCTTCTTCCTGCCGAACCCGCGCCAATCCTGGTTCCTGGTCGACTACGCGGTACCGCACCGCTGGGGGCTCTACGCGGTGCGCTCGTTCAAGCAGCGGCTGGAACTCGACTGCAAAGACTTCAGCATGCGCGTGCTGGCACGGCTCTACTACGAAGGCCCGATGGGCCAGGGCCGCCTGCTGATCAGCGAGCGCGAATCGCCGAACTTCGTGCCCATCGTGCCGGGCGAGCCGGAAGAGGCCATGCACCGCGCGGCCTGCGCCCACCCCGAGCAGCCAGAGCAGGTGGCCGCGGTGCCGGCAGCGGTGCCGGCACCAGCACCGGCCGAGCCGGCGCCACCGATGCCCGCGCCAGCGGCGCAGCCCCAGCCCGTCTACACGCCGCTGGAGCCTGCGGCGCCCGCGCGCTGAAGCCTACGGCGCGCCCAGGGCCGTCAGCACGGCCACGCTCATGGCCTGCACGCCGGTCTTGATGGACGGCTCCGGCACGGGCGCGAAGAACGGCGAGTGGTTGAACGGCAGCGGCTTGCCGCCCGGCTTCATCGCCGCCGCCACATCCTCGGGCGCCGACACGCCGACGAAGAACATCATGCCCGGCACGCCCGCATTGAGGAACTCCGAGAAGTCCTCGCTGGCCGTGATGGGCGGCACCTGCGCGATCTGCACGCCGGGCAGCGCGGCCTTGATCGCGGCCGTGGTGCGGTCGACCACGGCCGTGTCGTTGACGATGGCCGCGCCGCCGGGCACGAGGTCCACCTGCGGCTCCGGCGCGCCGCCCATGGCCGCGGCCGCCAGCGCCGTGCGGCGGATGCCGGCCAGCAGCTTCTCGCGCACCTGCGGCTGGTAGGAGCGGATGGTGCCGCGCAGCACCACGGAGTCGGGAATGATGTTGCCCACCGTGCCGCCCTGGATCGCGCCGATGGTCACCACGCCAAACTCGGCCGGGTCCTTCTCGCGGCTGACCACGGTCTGCACGTCGGTGATGAAGCGTGCCGCGATCGTGATCGGGTCGATGGTCTTGTCGGGCGCCGAGCCATGGCCGCCGCGGCCCTTGAAGGTGATCTCCAGCCCGTCGGAGTTCGAGCTGGTCGGTCCGGCGCGGTAGCCCACGAAGCCGTAGGGCGAGGGCGAGCTGTGCAGCGCGAACGCGAAGTCGGGCTTGGGAAAGCGCGTGAACAGGCCGTCGGCCAGCATGGCCTTGGCGCCCGAGACGGTCTCCTCGGCCGGCTGGGCGACGAACATCAGCGTGCCCTTCCACTGGCTCTTGAGCGCCACCAGCGTGCGTGCCGCGCCGACCCAGCTGGCCATGTGCAGGTCGTGCGCGCAGCTGTGGGCGACGAAGGTCTCGCGCCCCGCGTACTGGGCCTTGGCCTTGCTCGCGTAGGGCAGGCCGGTCTTCTCCTCCATGGGCAGCGCGTCGAGCTCGGTGCGCACCAGCACCGTGGGGCCGGCGCCGTTGCGCAGCAGCGCCACCACGCCGGTGCCGCCGACCTTCTCGGTCACCTCGAAGCCGAGCTTGCGCATCTCCTCGGCCATCTTCGCGGCCGTGCGCACCTCCTGGAAGGCGAGCTCGGGATGGGCGTGCAGGTCCTTGTAGAGCGCCTCGAGCGCGCCGTACATGCCGTTGACGAGCGGCGCGACCTGCTGCTGCGTCTGCGCCGATGCGCAGCCCGCGGCCAGGCCCAGCAGGCCGGCCAGCACGGTCAGGCGAAGGGAGGGTTTGGACATGTCGTTGTTCCTTCTTTGGTTGTCAAACACGTTCGAGCACGATGGCGATGCCCTGGCCCACGCCGATGCACATGGTGCACAGCGCGTAGCGGCCGCCAGTCCGGTGCAGCTGGTTCACGGCCGTGGTGGCCAGGCGCGCACCGCTGGCGCCCAGCGGATGGCCCAGCGCGATGGCGCCGCCGTTGGGGTTCACGCGCGGGTCGTCGTCGGCGATGCCCAGCGCGCGCAGCACCGCCAGGCCCTGGGCCGCGAAGGCCTCGTTGAGTTCGATCACGTCCAGCTGCGCGAGCGAAACGCCGGTCAGCGCCAGCACCTTCTGCGTGGCCGGCGCCGGGCCGATGCCCATCACGCGCGGCGCCACGCCGGCCGTGGCCATGCCGACCACGCGGGCCCGGGGCGTGAGGCCATGGGCGGCGGCGCTCCTCTCGTCGGCCAGCAGCAGCGCGCAGGCGCCGTCGTTCACGCCGCTGGCATTGCCGGCCGTCACCGAGCCATCGGGCCGCACCACGCCCTTGAGCCTGGCCAGCGCCTCCAGGCTGGTCTCGCGCGGGTGCTCGTCCTTCGTCACGGCGATGGCATCGCCCTTCTTCTGCGGGATCAGCACGGGCGTGAGCTCGGCATCGAAGAAGCCGGACTTCTGCGCCGCCACGGCCTTGAGCTGGCTGGCCAGCGCCATGCGGTCCTGCGCCTCGCGGCCGATCTTGTGCTCCACGGCCACGTTCTCGGCCGTCTCGGGCATGGAGTCCACGCCGTAGAGTTCCTTCATGCGCTTGTTGACGAAGCGCCAGCCGATGGTGGTGTCGTAGACCGCGTTGGCGCGGCTGAAGGCGGTCTCGGCCTTGGGCATCACGAAGGGCGCGCGGCTCATGCTTTCGACGCCGCCCGCCAGCATCAGGCCGGCCTCGCCGGCGCGGATCGCGCGCGCCGCGCTGCCCACGGCATCCAGGCCCGAGCCGCACAGGCGGTTGATGGTGGCGCCGGGCACGTCGATGGGCAGGCCGGCCAGCAGCGCCGACATGCGCGCCACGTTGCGGTTGTCCTCGCCGGCCTGGTTGGCGCAGCCGTACAGCACGTCGGCCAGCGCCTGCCAGTCGACCTTGGGGTTGCGCACCATGAGCGCCTTGATCGGCACGGCGCCGAGGTCGTCGGCGCGCACGCCGGACAGAGCGCCGCCGTAGCGGCCGAAGGGGGTGCGGATGGCATCGCAGATGAAGGCCTGGCTGCTCACGGTGGGCTCCTCGGCAAAAGGGGTTCGCGGGTCATTCTAGGCACGCCTCCCCTCGGGAAGACCCGCATGCTAGGCTCGGCCGCATGTTCAATCCCTCGCAGGCGGACGTGCGCCGCTTCTTCTGCGGCGCCCACGCCAAGGCACTCGCCGGCCAGCCCATGGAGGCCATCGAAACCCTGGCCAGCCAGTGGATCGCCGAGCATCCCGAATACCACGCCGACCTGGCCGATGCGGATGCGGCCGTGGCCCGCGTCTACGACGGCCAGGACGGGCAGCAGAACCCCTTCCTGCACCTGTCCATGCACCTGTCGATCAGCGAGCAGTGCTCGATCGACCAGCCGCGCGGCATCCGCCAGGCCGTGGAACTGCTCGAGCGCCGGCGCCGCTCGCTGCACGACGCCCACCACGAAGTGATGGAGTGCCTGGGCCGCATGATGTGGGAGAGCCAGCGCGCCGGCCGCCCGCCCGACGGCCAGGCCTACATCGACTGCGTGCAGCGCCGCGCCACGCAGGACTGACCCGCACCATGAAAAAGCCCGCCGGCGGCGGGCTCGGTGCGCAAGGGCCGCGGCCTTACTTCTGCGAGGTGCGGAAGCGCGGCTCGGGCACGATCTGCAGGCCGCCTTCCAGGCTGGCCAGGTAGTTCGCGATGGACTTGAGTTCGGCGTTGGAGAACTGCTTGGCCAGCGGTGCCATCACGCCGTTGGAGCGGCCCACCAGGCCCGTGCTGGCGCCGGTCTTGTAGGCCTTGAGCGCGACGAACAGGTAGTCGGCATGCTGGCCTGCGATCTTGGGGTAGGTGCCGTCGATGGGCTTGGCGAAGTTCGCGCCGTGGCAGGACACGCAGGCGCCCTTTTGCAGCAGCGCGGCAACCTGGGCACTGGGCTCCTTGGCCTGCTCGGGCGGCGTGGGCGCGTCTTCGACATGGGTGCTGTAGAAGGCCGCGAGGTCGGCGATGTCCTGGTCGTTCAACGACTCGGCGATGCCGCGCATGGACGGGTGGCGGCGGTCGCCGGTCTTGTAGGCGTTGAGCGCGGCGGCGATGTAGGCCGCGCCCTGGCCCGAAATCTTGGGCACCTTGTAGACCTCGGGAAAAGCCGTCTGGTAACCGACGATGCCGTGGCAGCCGATGCACATGTCGGCCTTGCCCAAGCCGGCTTTGGGGTCTCCTTTGATTTGCTGGGCCATCGCGGGGAGGGCCAGGGCGGTCACCGATGCGACAGCCAACGCAAACACCGTGGTCTTCAATTTATTCATTTTGCGCGCACAATCTCTATTGAAATCAGGCCGGAAGCAGCGTTTGAGTATAGCCGGCACGTCTCCCAATCTCCCTCCTCCAGACTCCATGAAATTCCAAGGCTCGAACAACTACGTTGCCACGCAAGATCTGATGCTGGCAGTGAATGCGGCCGCCACGCTCAAGCGTCCGCTGCTGGTCAAGGGTGAGCCCGGCACGGGCAAGACCATGCTGGCCGAGGAAGTGGCCAGCGCGCTGAACCTGCCGCTGCTGCAGTGGCACATCAAGTCCACCACCAAGGCCCAGCAGGGCCTGTACGAGTACGACGCGGTGAGCCGCCTGCGCGATTCGCAGCTGGGCGACGAGCGCGTGAAGGACATCCACAACTACATCGTCAAGGGCGTGCTGTGGCAGGCCTTCACGGCCGAGCAGCCGGTGGCCTTGCTGATCGATGAAATCGACAAGGCCGACATCGAGTTTCCGAACGACCTCCTGCGCGAACTCGACCGCATGGAGTTCTATTGCTACGAAACCCGCGAACTGATCCGTGCCAGGCACCGGCCGCTGGTCTTCATCACCTCGAACAACGAAAAGGAATTGCCCGACGCGTTTTTGCGCCGCTGCTTTTTCCACTACATCAAGTTTCCCGATGCGGCGACCATGCAGCAAATCGTGGACGTGCATTTCCCGGGCCTCAAGAAGGAGCTGCTCACGGCGGCGATGAAGACCTTCTACGACGTGCGCAACCTGCCCGGCCTCAAGAAGAAGCCCTCGACCTCCGAACTGCTGGACTGGCTCAAGCTGCTGGTGGCCGAGGACATTCCGGCCGAGGCGCTGCAGAGCAAGGACGACAAGGTCGCCGTGCCGCCGCTGGTCGGCGCGCTGCTCAAGAACGAGCAGGACGTGACGCTGTTCGAGAAGCTGGTGTTCATGCAGCGGAACAACCGCTGAACGTCGCCGCCCACGCCGCGCGAGGAGACCTGCCGTGCTGATCGACTTCTTCTACACCCTGCGCTCGGCCAAGCTGCCGGTCTCGGTCAAGGAATACCTGGTGCTGCTCGACGCGGTCAGGCAGGGCGTGGTCGGGCCGGCCAGCCCTGACGGCGCCTACGCGATCGACGACTTCTACTACCTGTCGCGCACCGCGCTGGTGAAGGACGAGAAGCACTACGACAAGTTCGACCGCGCCTTCGCCGCCTACTTCAAGGGCGTGGAGATGGTGGCCGACTTCACCAAGGACATCCCGCTCGAGTGGCTGCGCAAGAACCTCGAGCTCGAGCTCTCGCCCGAGGAGAAGGCCAAGATCGAGAAGATGGGCTGGGACGAGCTCATGGAGACGCTCAAGAAGCGCTTCGAGGAGCAGAAGGAGCGCCACGAGGGCGGCAGCAAGTGGATCGGCACGGGCGGCACCTCGCCCTTCGGCGCCAACGGCTTCAACCCGCAGGGCATCCGCATCGGCCAGGAGAAGGGCCGCAACAAGAGCGCCGTGAAGGTCTGGGACCAGCGCGCCTACAAGGACTACGACGACAGCCAGGAACTGGGCACGCGCAACATCAAAGTGGCGCTGCGCCGGCTGCGCAAGTTCGCGCGCGAGGGCCTGGAGGAAGAGCTGGACCTGGACGACACCATCCGCGCCACGGCCGCCAACGCCGGCTACCTGGACATCAAGATGGTGCCCGAGCGCCACAACAACGTGAAGGTGCTGCTGCTCATGGACGTGGGCGGCACCATGGACGAGCACATCGCGCGCGTGGAAGAACTGTTCTCGGCGACCAAGACCGAGTTCAAGCACCTGGAGTTCTACTACTTCCACAACTGCGTCTACGACTTCATGTGGAAGAACAACCGCCGGCGCTTCTCCGAGAAGTTCCCGACTTGGGACATCATCCGCAAGTACAACAAGGACTACAAGCTCATCTTCGTCGGCGACGCGACCATGAGCCCTTACGAAATCTTGCAACCTGGCGGCAGCGTGGAATACAACAACGAGGAGCCCGGCGCCGAGTGGCTGCAGCGCCTCACGCACGCGTTTCCCAAGTTCGCCTGGATCAATCCGGAGCCGCAGGGGGTGTGGCAATACCGCCAGAGCATCAGCGTGATCCAGCAGCTCATGAGCAACCGAATGTTTCCCCTGACGCTCAAAGGGCTCGAGGAAGCCATGCGCCTGCTGTCAAAATGATTTGATGTTCTTGGCGGTTGCGAAGCGTGTGCCGGCCTTGTGGCCGGCTTTTTTGTTGTTGGCGGTTCTGGTGCTTCCGGGATGCGGCCTGCTACGCCCCGCCCCCGAGCCGGCGCCGGCCAATGCCAGCGGGGCCGACGGCACCCAGGTCATGCCCACCGAGGCGGCCGCCAAGGAAGCGGGCCAGCCGGACGGCAGGCGCGACAATTTCACCGTCGAGGTGCGCGGCCCCGATCCCGCACGCGAACTGCTCGAGACCCACCTGGACCTGCAGCGCTACCGCCGGATCGACGCGCTGTCCGTGACCGAGATCTCGCGCCTGATGGCCGCGGCCGAGCCCAACGCGCGCCAGCTGCTGGGCACCCTGGGCTACTTCACGCCGACGCTGACGCTGGAACTGCAGGACACCCCCGGCGGCGAACGAGCGGACCACGCCGTCCTCATCACGGTCGACCCCGGCCCCATCACGCGCGTGGGCGAAGTCAGGCTGGACTTCAGCGGCGCGATCGCCGCCGAGAACCCGCAGGCCGAGCGCCGGCGCCGCACCATCGAAAGCAGCTGGTCGCTGCGCAGCGGCGCGGAGTTCACCCAGTCCGGCTGGGACGGCGCCAAGAGCGCGGCCCAGCGCCAGCTCACGGCGCGGCGCTACCCGCTGGGCCGCATCGCCGACAGCCGCGCCCAGGTCGATGCCGACCGGCAGCTGGCCGACCTGGGCGTGCAGTTCGACTCGGGCCCGGCCTACCGCTTCGGCGACCTGCAGATCCGGGGCAGCGAACGCTACAGCCCGCTCAACGCAGTGCGCATCGCGCAGCTGCCCACGGGCCAGGAGTACGACCAGCAAAAGCTGCTGGACACGCAGTCGCGGCTGGCTTCCAGCGGCTTCTACGAATCGGTGTTCCTGACGCTGGACACCGACGGCACCGATCCCCAGAACGTGCCCGTGATCGCCCAGGTGCGCGAGGCACCGCTGCAAAAGCTCGTGTTCGGCGTGGGCTACACCACCGACACCGGCCCACGCCTGTCGGTGGACCACATCCACAACAAGATCCCGCTGCTGGACTGGCGTGCCGTGTCGCGCCTGTCGCTGGACAACGAGAACCAGTCGCTGGGCACCTCGCTGTTCGGCCTGCTCGACGCGCGGCTGTGGCGCTGGTTCGGCAGCGGGCTCGTGCAGCGCGAGCGCTCGGGCAGCTTCGACGTGCTCTCGGGCAGCCTGCGCTACGGCCGCAGCAAGTCCACCGACCACATCGACCGCAGCTACTTCGCGCAGTACGACTACGCGCGCAGTTCGGGCGCGGACGCCCCGCCGCCGGCCTCCACCGTGAGCCTGAACTGGGGCTGGACCGGCCGCTACTTCGACAACAACAGCCGGCCGCGCCGCGGCCAGGGCCTGCAGCTGGAGGCCGGCGTCGGCACCACGCTGCTGGGCGGCCAGTACCCCTACACGCGCACGGTGGCGCGCTGGCTGGGCTACGTGCCGCTGTACCAGGTGCGCGCGGGCGGCGCCACGGAGGCCGAGTCGCGCGCGCGCCGCGCCCGCCTGCAGCTGCGCGCCGAGGCCGGCGCGGTGGTGGCGGCCGATGCGGCGCAGATCCCCTCCACCCAGCTGTTCCTGACCGGCGGCGACACCACGGTGCGCGGCTTCGGCTACCGCAAGATCGGCGCGAGCTATGTCAACGACACCACGGTGGCCGGCCGCTACATGGCGGTCGGCAGCGTGGAACTGCAGCACCCCATCGTCTGGAACGGCGCGCTGACCGACTTCGAGGCCGTGGCCTTCGTCGACACCGGTTCGGTGGCCGACCGCGCCGCCGACTTCCAGTACAAGGTCGGCGCCGGCGGCGGCATGCGCTGGTACAGCCCGGTCGGGCTGGTGCAGGCCGACATCGCCCACGGCTTCGGCGAGGGCGGCATCAGCATCCATCTGCGGCTGGGGTTCACGTTCTGATGGAACCGACGGAAACGCCCGCACCGCCCGCCCCGCCCTCGGCACCGCCCAAGCCGCGCCGGCGCCTGCTGCGCGCCCTCGGCTGGACGGCGGCCGGCCTGGGCACGGCGCTCGTCGCGCTGGGCGCCTACGGCTGGTGGTGGACCGGCCAGCCGCAGTCGCTGCCCACCGTGCTCGCGTTCGCCAACCGCTACCTGCCGGCCGGCCAGACGCTGCAGACGCGCGACGCCGAGGGTGCGCTGCGCCATGGCGCGCGCATCGCCTGGCTGCGCTGGCAGAGCCCGGCCATGGCCGTCGAAGTGACCGACCTGCAACTGCGCTGGCAGCTGCGGCCGCTGCTGTCGCGCCGTGTGCAGATCGACCAGTTCCAGATCGGCAGGCTGCAGCTGGTGCCCGGAGCACCGCAGCCGGAGCAGCCGCCCGGCGAGCCGCTGCAGCAGCTGGCGCTGCCGGTGGACATCGAACTGCCGTTCGACGTGCGCGAGATCGTCTACGGCGCCGACCCGGCCGCCCCCACGCTCACGGTGCAGGCGCTGGCCGGCCACTACCGCTACGCCGGCGGCAGCCACCAGCTGCGGCTCGACGGCGTGGAGGTGGCCGACGGCCGCTACCAGGGCCAGGTCGCGCTGCAGGGCGCCGCCCCCATGGCCATCGATGCGCAGCTGCGCGGCGACGTGCGCGCGCCCATGGTCGAAGGCAGCGCGCCGCTCACGGTGCAGGCCGAGGCCACGGTGCGCGGGCAGCTCGCGCAGCCGGACGGGCAGCTCAAGATCACGGGCCAGGTGGCGCCGGCCAGCGGCGACGAAGGCATGCGCGCCACGCTGGACGCCGACATCGCGCCCTGGCAAAGCCAGCCCGTGCTGCGCGCGCTGGCCGATTTCCAGCGCATCGATGCCGCGCGCTTCGTGCCCGGCGCGCCGCGCACCGATCTCTCCGGCACGCTGCGCGCCGGCCCCGCGGCGCCCGCCACGCCGGGCGCCGCCACCGCCTGGCAGGCCGAACTGCAGGCGCGCAACGCCCTGCCCGGCCCCTGGGACCGGCAGCAGCTGCCGCTGGCCGGCGTGCAGGCCACGGCCCGCCTGGACGGCCAGGACTGGACCGTGCCGCAGGCCGAACTCGCGCTCGGCAAGGGCCGCATCGCGCTGCAGGCCAGCTACAGCCCCCAGCCCATGCGCTGGCAGGCCGAGGCCCGCATCGAAGGCATCCAGCCCGCGCTGCTGTACTCCACGCTGGACGCCACGCCCGTCTCGGGCACGGCCAAGGCCGACCAGCAGGACGGCGTGATCCGCTTCGACGCCGGGCTGCAAGCCGCCGCCGCCGCACGCGCCGGCGCGCCGGCCGCGCCACGGCTCGACCTGCTGCAGGCGCGCGGCCTGTACCGCACCGCCACGCAGCAGCTGGAGCTCGACGCGCTGCGCGTCGACGCCGGCCCGGCGCGCGTCGCGGGCCAGCTGCGCGCGCAACTCGACACGCGGGCCGGCGCCGGCAAGCTCGACCTGCAGGCCCCCGGCCTGCAGGCCCGGCTCGAAGGAGACATCGCCGCCACGCGCGGCCAGGCCCAGGCCCGCGTGGACCTGCGCGACGCCGCGAGCCTGCAGCGCTGGCTGTCCAGCCTGCCCGGGCTGGAGCAGGCTTTCGCGGGCGCATCGGTGGCCGGCAATGCCCAGCTGGACCTGCGCTGGCAAGGCGGCTGGGCCCAGCTGCAGCAGCAGCTCGCGCAGCCCTCCACCGTGCAGCGCGGCCTGGCCGTCGAACTGGCGCTGGCGGCGCCGCGGCTGGACCTGCAGCTGCCCGGCGCCGACCCCGCCACGCCCCAGTCCATCGCGCTGCGCGACATCGCGGCGCGGCTGTCCGGCAACCCCGCCGACGCGCAGCTGGCCGTGGACGGGCGCGCCGCCATCGGCCCGCAGCAGTTCCGCCTGCGCACGCGCGCCAGCGGCGGCATCGCGGGCCGCGAGCAGTGGCGCCTGGCCGTCAGCGAACTGCAGGCCTCGGCCAGCGGTGTCGCCGGCGGCACCGAGAAGCAGCCCTGGCAGCTGGCGCTGCAGCAGCCGCTGTCGGCCATGCTGCGCCGAGGCGCTTCCTCCCCGCTCTGGCAACTCGATGCTTCGGCCAGCAGCGCCACGCTGCAAGGCCCCGGCCCGGACGCGCTGCAGCTGCAATGGCAGCCGCTGCTGCTGGCACAGACGGCAGGCACGCCCACGCCCGCCTGGCAGGTGCGCGGCAGCGGCCGCGTGCTGGGCCTGTCCATGGCCTGGGCCGAGGCGCTGGCGCCCCAGATGGCGCAAAGCGGCATCGGCGGCGACCTGGTGTTCGACGGCGACTGGAACATCGACACCACCGGCCCGCTGCGCGCCAGCGCCAGGCTGGTCCGGCGCAGCGGCGACCTGCTCGTGCGCGCCGGCGAGGGCGCGCTGGTACGGCGCATCCACACCGAGGGCACGGGCACGGTGCGCGAAACCACCATCGACAACGGCCGCCCGGCCGATGCGCCCGCCACGCCGGCCGGCATCCAGCGCGCCGAGCTCACCCTCGATGCCCAGGGCGAGGACGTGCGCGCCCAGCTGTTCTGGAGCAGCCAGCGCGCCGGCGAGGCGCAGGCCGACGTGCGCACGCGCATCGCCACGGCCGGCGGCAGCTTCGGCTGGCCCGAGGACGCGCCGCTGTCGGGCCGGCTCACGGCCCGCGTGCCCAACGTGGGCGTGTGGTCCATGTTCGCGCCGCCGGCCTGGCGCATCGACGGCACGCTGGCGGCCGACGCGGCCCTGGCCGGCACGCGCAGCGCACCGCAGTGGAACGGCACGCTGTCGGCCGACGGCCTGGCCGTGCGCGCGGCCGTCGAAGGCGTGGAACTCAAGGACGGCCGCATGCGCGCGCGGCTGCAGGGCAACCGCCTGACGCTGGACGAGCTGACGCTCAAGGGCGGCGAGGCCAGCCGCGTGCGCATCGCCGGCCCGGCCGGCAACCTCAGCACGGTCAGCAGTGAGGCCGCGCGCGACGGCGGCGAGCTGCGCCTGTCGGGCAACGTGCAATGGGATGCCGCGGCCGCCGACCAATCCGGCATCGCGATGGACCTGAACGCCCAGCTGCGCAGCCTGCGCGTGCTGGTGCGCAGCGACCGCCAGGTCACGCTCTCGGGCCAGCTGCAGGCCGGCATGGCCCAGGGCCAGATCCGCGTGCGCGGCGCGCTGACGACCGACCGCGGCGTGATCATCCTGCCCGACGAGACCGCACCCACGCTGGGCAGCGACGTCAGCGTCCGCTCGGCCGCGATCGATGCCGAGGTCCGCGCCCGCCAGGCGCGCGAGAAGGCCAGCGCCGACGCCGCGGCCGCCAAGCAGGCCAAGGCCCAGCCCGCCAAGCCGCCGGACATCGCCGTGAGCCTGGACATGGGCCGCGACTTCGCGGTCCAGGGCCATGGGCTGACCACGCGCCTGGGCGGCAAGATCGACGTCACGGCCAACGCCAACAGCGGCGGCCAGCCGCGCGTGACGGGCGAGATCCAGACCGTGCAGGGCCGCTACCGCGCCTACGGCCAGCAACTGGACGTGGAATCGGGCCTGGCGCGCTTCAACGGCCCCGCCGACAACCCCTCGCTGGACATCCTGGCCGTGCGGCCGAACCTGGAGCAAAAGGCCGGCGTGCACATCACCGGCACGGCGCAGTCGCCGCGCGTGGCGCTGTACTCCTCGCCACAGCTGACCGACGCCGAGACCCTGTCCTGGATGCTGCTGGGCCGCTCCACGGCCGGCGGCGGCGCCGAGGCCGCCGTCATGCAGCAGGCCGCGCTGGCGTTGCTGGGCGGCTTCGGCCCCAAGGGCGGCGGCGGCAACTTCGCCAGCCGTTTCGGCCTGGACGAGATCGGTTTCAAGGGGGCGACCACGGGCGAGGACGCCAGCGGCTCCGCGCTCACGCTGGGCAAGCGGCTGACCGACCAGATCTACGTGACCTACGAGGCCAGCCTGGCCGGCAGCCTGGGAACCATCTACATCTTCTACGACCTCACCCGCAACCTCGCGCTGCGCGGCCAGGCCGGTCTCAGGAGCGGCGTGGACCTGATCTACACATTGAGCTACGACTGACCGGCCACCCTGTGCGGGCCCCCTACAATGCGCGCCCGCGCCTCCTCGTAGTTCAATGGATAGAACGAGTGCCTCCTAAGCGCTAGATACAGGTTCGATTCCTGTCGAGGGGACCAGCAAGTCCCTGATTTCAAAGGCACCAAGCCGAAACCGGGACGCGACCGGGACATAGAGGCGGCAAGCGCTGTCTGACATGTGGTCTCTCGGCCGTCTGATGACGCCGAGATGCCAGGTGTGTCACTATCGAAGCACGCGACGCATAGCAAAACGCTGTCGGAAAGATCAGCGGTTTGGATGATGTGTTATTGACACAGCGTCAAGTTATCCACAGTATCCACAGGAACTTGACCGTACAGTCGGACTCATACATCTCACGCGTTTCGTTGAAACCTTTGAACCAGGAGAACACTATGAGCAAGATCAACTTTTCCCGAGACGGGTGGGACGGGTAAATGGAACCCGAGGCAGTAACCAAAGTAGTTTGGTTGCTCGGCGAATCTAAAGGCTTCTGGATACAAACAGGAGCCTTTTTTCTGTCCGCTATCGCCGCAGTGTTCGTGATCTATCACAACGGAAAACTGGCAAAGCAGCGGGCATTGATCGATCTCATCATTCAGCAGAAAGCTGACTCCAAGCTTCAAGATGCCACACGCCGCGTCTATGCCCTGCAGGATGCCGGCAACCACCTCAGCAGCCTTGTCGGTGCAGACAGTGAGGACAGGAGGCTGATCTTGCAGGCGCTCAACAATCACGAGTTCATCGCTGTTGGAATTCGGATGGGCGCCTTCGACGAGGGCGTGTATAAAGAATTGCAGTACAACAACATCATGAAGATGTGGGCTGCAACGTCTGGATTCATCCACGAACTTCGCAAGATTGACGGCCGAGGAACGTTGTTCCAAGACTTCGAGTGCCTCGCCAAGCGGTGGGAAAAAAAGCCTATCAAGCGGCTGTATTCCAGCTAGGCGTTGACGATCTTGCTGCTCATCTGGCTGGTCTGATCCAGTGCACCCACAGCCCTCGCATCCACGCGAAGGCGTACAGCACCGACACCGCGAAGATGCCCCACTGCGAGGCCTTCCAGCTGGCCCAGAACCAGAACGGTTGCCCGATCAGCCCGAAGATGCAGGCCCACCGGCGCACCCGCTCGCGCCGCTCCTGGGAGCACCACGCCGCAAGGGCGCCGAGGATGGGGATCGCGATCTGGTCGATGGGCATGGATGGATTCTCAGTGGCGCCCCGCAATCCACCAAGCCCCTACCCAAGCGGTCGATCACGCGGCCTTGATCCGCCCCGCTTCCAGGTCGGCCCGGATGGCGTCGTTCACCCGGGTCTGCCAGCCGGCGCCGGTCGCGCGCAGCGCCTCGATGACATCGCTGTCGAGGCGGATCGTGGTCGTCACCTTGGTGGCCGCCTTCTGCGGACCTCGGCGGCGGATGCCCAACGCAGCCTGAAGCTCTGCCGGCAGCACCTCGGCGGCGGACTTGAACCCGGCCAGGTCCTGGCGGGTCAGTTCGCGGACCTCGCCGTCCGCATCACTCATCGGCTTCTTGCTCATATGCCTTGCACTCCCTCGCGTTGGCCTTGCGGAAGCTGATCACGCGGATGCCGCCAGCGATGGGCGTGAAGCACAGAACGTGCAGACGTTCGGCCAGGAAGCCCACCGCCACGTAGCGCACTTCAGGGTAGACCTTGCGGTCATCCTGCGCGATCAGCGCGGTGCCGAAATCGAACTCTGCTGCCATCTCGAAGGACAGGCCGCGTTCAGCGATGTTCCTGGCATTCTTGTTGGCGTCGAATTCGATCAGCATGGCCTTATTGTATTTACGATTTGAGAGAAGCGCAAGGCTTTTTGTATTTACGCATGAGCCGGGTCCGCTGCGTGTGCGGCCTGCGTTCGTCGGATGTGAAGCAGGTCACAACACGACTTTGTAACCACTAGTTACCATTCGGGCATGGAAACTCTGATCCCCTGGCAAGTCGCCGCCTTCTGGGCCCTGCTGACAATGCTGGGCATCTGGGCTTGGGCGCCCGCCCGATGGCATGCCGCCGTCCGCTCGACCCGGGCCGGCCGCGCGCTGCTGGCCGCCTTCGGCCTGCTGACCGTGGCGGTCTACGCCAGCATGCTCACCTGACGGCCGGCAGCAACAGCCCGGGATGCGCACGGCGCGCCGCCGCGCCACGCGAGCGCGCGTCATTCGATCTCCGAAAAGCTGGTGTCGCGCGGGCGCTGCATCAGCTGGTGAAGGTCGACGCGGAGCGACCCGTCTTCCATGGTCTCGCCGCGGGGCAGGATGCGGCCCTGCGCGCGGCGCGCGCGCACGTACCGGACGCCTCGGCCAAGCAGGGCGCCAGCGATGGCGCGCCAGATGACGCGGTTGCTCTGGCCCAGCATGCCGTGAATCCATACCTCATCGGCCGCGCTCTGCTGGCATGTGCACACCAGCTGAAAATCGGCCATCAGCGGCATGTCGTCCTCGGGATAGGCCCGCAGGATGAAGGTCGGCAGGTTGGGCAGTTCCTGGATGCGAACGCGGCTCATCGCGGCCACGCCTCCACCAGGCCGGCGCGCTTGGCGCGCTCGCATCCGTAGGCGCTGATCCACTCGACCGTCCATGCGGTCAGCGCCTGGGCGCTGGCGCCCTCGGCCAGGTCATCCGGCGTCGCGCACGGCATCGTCAGCCCCACAGGCGGCGGGTTGATCTTCGCGGGCACAGCGCGCGGCGTCGTTGAGCAGCCGCACAGCATCAGCAGGCACAAGGCAGGCAGCCATGGGTTCGGTGACACGTTCGATCTCCTTGACGGTCTTGGTGATGAAGCGGTCTCGGTAGACCGTCTGGGTGACGACGCGCTGCTCGACCTCGGCCGCGCGCGTGACGTTCTCATCCTTCTGCTTGTGGGCGGCCACCTCGGCATTGGCCTGGTCCACCCGGATTTCGCCGAGCGCGGCGGCATGGCGCGCGTCGAGGTAGCCCCAGGTCAGGGCCACGGCCAGGCCCACGGCAACGCCGTGCGTGATCAGGGTCAGCTGCATGTGCTCCTCCAGTGCGGGGCCTTCACGGCGCCAGCAGGCCGGCCGAGAAGTGGCCATCCCTGCCCCACTCGGCGCACAGTTCGCGTGTGGTGTCGCGGCGGTCCACCAGGCCAGGGAGCCGGACGCGCTGGCCAGCCACCGTGCCGTAGACCCACCGCGGCATCTGCGCGCACGCCCCGGCCAAGTCGCCGGCATTGGCCAGCCGCTGGATCGTGGTGCCGTCCAAGGCCGACGGCCCCAGGTTGAACACCATGTCGATGAACGACGCGCGCACCCAGGCGTTGTAGTTGTCCCAGTACCGCAGCCTGGCCTTCGCCTGCTTCTCGGCCTCGCGGTAGCGCGGCAGTTCCAGGCGGTGGCAGTCCTCGCGCGTGTAGTAGCGGCCGGCCACCACGTCGGGACCGGTGATGCCGTTGCAGACCGTCAGCGGCTGTCCCCGGCCGAGCCGGTCTACGTACGGCGTGCCGATGTGCCGGCCCGAGCTTTCGAAGTAGCTGCCAAGCTCCATGGCCAGCAGCACTTCGGTGCTGGGCTGCTGGCTGGCGACGTAGGCCGTGCCGCCGGCCAGGGCCACGCTCGCGGCCAGCGCCAGCAGGCGGTTGCGCAGCGCGGCGTTCAATCTTCCGCCCCCAGTTCGCCGAAGTTCGTCACCGGGTTGCTGCCGTTGCGCAGGTACTCCACGCGCAGCGAATGCAGTTGCTCCGCGCGCGCCTCTGCTTTGGCGCGTGCGATGGCTTCTGCAGCGCGGGCCTCGGCCTCCATCGTGTTGGCCTTGCGCCGGTAGTGCCAGTTCACCAGGAAGCCGGCGGCAGCGATCACGAGGCCGGCCCAGGCGATCACGTCGCTGGACAGCGCCATGCCTCCCAGGGACACCGCGCCGCCGGTGTACGTCGCCTTGGACGCGACGCCGGCAGCGGCCGCCTCGGCCTCCACGGTGCGCGGGGCAAGGAACGCCAGGGCCGCAGCGACGGCGGCCGACATCTTTTTCTTCATGGGTGCCTTTCGGGCAAAAGAAAAGCCGCCTCGGTGGGCGGCTTGGGTGGTGGCGAAGTGGATCAGTCGGCCGGTGGCGTGAACACCGGCAGCATGGCAATGGCTTCCTCCAGCGTGGGAAGTTCGGCCTCGCCAGCCTCGACCAGCGCCAGGTGCGCGTAGCAGGCGGCCCACACCAGCGAGCGCCACGCGCGCAGCGCCTGACCCTCGGACTGGAACTTGGGCACTGCCGGCTCATCCGCATAGGTGACGGCCGTCTTGATGTCGTCGTACCCGAGCATCTGCGCCATGTCGTCCATGTAGTCCTGGATGGCGTCAACCAGGCTTTGGCGGATCTGCTCGGGCGTCGGCGGCTCGGGCTCCGGGGTGGGAGCAGGCGCAGGCGGTGCGGGCGGCTGCGGGATGTCGCGCAGCACCCAGGCGCCGGCCTCCTCTGCGATGTACTGGCCGGGCCCCGGCGTGGGCGGCGCGGCCTCCAGGCTATCGCCCGGGATCAGCCACACGCCGGGCTCCAGCGGGCTCACGTCGCCGGCATCCAGCTCGATGGGGCCGACATAGATGCGCGAGATCGGGTGGTAAGCGTGGACAACTTTTGGCGTCATGGTGGGCATGCCTCAGTACTTGATGATCGGGAGCTTGGCGCTGTTGCGCATGCGGGCCTCGCTCCCGCCTTCGCTGGCGAGACCGTGGGCGTGTGGATCGACGGCGTTGCCAGCGAAGGCATGGTCGGCGTGGAAGCCGCCCGCGGCGATGGATAGCGTGTGCTGGTGGTCCGGAACCGTGTTCGTGTTCATCGGGGAGCCCACCGTGTCTTCGCTCTTCACGGAAGCGGCCGTGCCACTACCTCCCGCGTTGCGAACCTGCGGCACCGTGTTGGTATGGCCGCCAGCGTTGAGCGCCGTGCCGGTGTGGACGTGGATGCCCCCGCCGCCGACCGTACCGCTTGGCGTACGCCCACCGCCGGCAGCCGTCTGCCCGCCGTGATCGTGGGCACGGTTCTGGCTCTCTTGGTAGGAGCCGAGCACACGGCCCGGGTCGAGCCCGCGCCCTTCGTCCAGCCCGCGATCGACCAGCCCGCGATCATCCGGCAGGTTGAAAGTGGTGCTGCCGTCACCCGCGCCGTAGTTGGTGCCGATGGCCGCAAACAGCGCGGCATACGTGGCGCGCGACACGGCGGCGCCATTGCGCTTGAACCACCCCGGTGGCGGCGTGGAACCGGCGAACATGACACAGGTGCCAGGTGGCGCGAGCGACGACACCTGCGCGTCGCTCAAGATCATCCCGTAGTCCACGCCATCAACCGAAACCCGGATGGTGTTGCCGCTCGTGTGCAGACCCAACGAAATTGCGTTGGTCAGCTGATTGGGCCCCGCCCCGAGATCCACCACACCTTCGCGGGGGCCGGCGAGCGAGATGAACCAGCCCGTAGCAGTCTGGCCCGCGCCGCGGTAAGCACCGGTCGGCACGTCCACCGTCATGGCGCCTGTCCCGATGTCATAGCTGAGGATCACGCCGTACATGCGGATCGCCGCCGGTGCGGTGGCATAGGCGATGACGACAGATTGCCCGACTCCCCACTGCTTGCCAGGATCGCTGCTGAGGGTCTTGACGCCGGCGCTGACGTAGATTGCCGACCCGGAAAACGCCTTCGTCCCAGGAGCATTCAGCGCAGTTGCAGCGGCGGACTGAGCCTCGTTGCGAAAGCCCGCAGCCGCAGACGAGCTTGCAGCGGCCGAAGCCGCGCTTGCAGCGGCGCTCGTGGCGCGCTCCTGCGCTGCGATGGCGTTGGTCTGTGTCGCGATGCCGGCCGCGTTGGACTGGGCCACGAAGTTGGGCAGAGCGCCCACCATCGCGAAGGCCTTGGTGTTGAAGTCTGCCTGGGTGTCCGTCAGCTGCGGAGCTGGAGGCAAAGCGGCGATGGGAGATGGAGCAACGATGTCGGTCACGTCAGGCCCTCTAGTTCGAGTTCGCAGTCAGAGAAGTCGCTGTAAGAAAGGACGATGTCGAAGGACTTGTAGAAGCCGTAGACCGTCGTCGCCTCGTACTTGTTGGAGCCGATCCACAGGCACGGAACTGCCCGCACATCGGCCAGAAAGTCGTTGAAGGCATCCACCTCGGATGCCTGAAGAAGCATCGAGAACGACGCGCGCCGCGCGAAGGCCCGCTCCACGAAGATCGCGTCTCCGAACTCGTTGCGCTCCTTGCGCGAGTAGTCCTGGATGCCGATCCGCGCGCCGCGCTGCACGCCCAACGAGAACGTGCGCAGCTGGCCCAGCGCGATCACGCCGACGGCCAAGCCGTCGTTGCCCTCGATGTCGACCAGGATGTCGGCCGAAGGCGCACTTGGCAGGTTCGTCAGCACTGCCTGCTTGGGTTGCGTGCGCGGGCCGAAGAACCAGTCCCACCACGACGACGTGATGAGTTGCCCGGCCAATGGCGTGGTCACGTCGTAGATGGTCCCCAACAGCGGATCGTTCACCCGCACCCGGATGGACGTGGCCTCCGTCAGATTGAGCGCTGCCACAGCGTGCACAGCGGCGCCGGGGCGGATGCGGTAGCTGATGAGTCCCGCGCGCTTCGTTTGCGTGCTGTTGCTGGTGTCAAAGGCCTTCCAGCGGTTGGTGGGGCCCACCTCCACCCAATCAGCGACCGACAGCGCGGGAGGCTTGTTCTGGTTCGACGCGGAAAGGCTCTGGTAGATCTTGTGTTGCGAGGTCACCATCACGCGATCACCGACGCCGTAGGAGGTCGCTGCCGACCACTCGGCGTAGTCGTTCTCCAGCACGTTCGTGCTGATAAGCATGGGCGGGGTGATCGCGTGCGGCCGCACGACGCGCAGGTTCTGGGTCGACATCAGGCTTCCTCACGCTCGGCCGGCATGCCGTCAACATCCCACTTCTCCAGGAGCTTCGCGACGCGCAGGTTCAGTCGGGCGATCTCCCCGGCTTGAACCCGGTTCTCCTCGACCAGCTGCGCCAGCAGTTCAGGCGTGCGCGTGTCCGGCGTGAAGCCGCCGGCCGAGAAGGGGTTGAACGCGGCCGGGATGACCGCCTCCCCCTTGTGCAACTGCACGAGCGCGTCCTGCGGAACGAACGTGGTCCCCACGGACAGGCTGGGCACCGTGATGCCGAAGGAGGCGCCCAGCTGCTTCGTGGTTTCCAGCAGGCTGGCCGCCACCTGGCCCTGAATCACCTTCAGGTCTGCGGCGCTTGCGGCGTTCTGCGCAGCCAGCTCCAGAACGGTGCGGCTGAGTTCCGGCAGAGATGCAGCTGCGTCTTGGTCGCCCGCGCGCGCCTGGCCGGTGGCGATTGCGAATTGGGACATGGCGAAGTCGTAGCCCTGACCGTCTGTGCCGGCGATCTCGCCACGAATGCGCTTGACCTCATCGACCAGGGTGTCGCCGACGGACTGCCAGGCAGCCTTCACCCGCTCGGCAGCAGCTGCCGCGGTCTCCGCCGCCGCGTCCGCCGCCTGCTTGTCCTGCAGCGCGTAGATCGCCTCCTTGATCGCGCGGTTCTCGTCGGTGAGCAACGCTACCAGTTCACGCTTGCGGATCTCGGCGGTGTCGCCCTGCAGTTGCAGCAGCTGCATCTCCAGGGTTTGCCGCTCCTGCAGTGCCGCCGCGGCCGCCTGCGCGGCCGCCGCCGTGGTGTCGATGATCGGCGTCAGGTCGGCAAATGCACCCTGCAGCGCCAGCACCCCGACGTACTGTTCGCGGCCCTTCTCGGTGGACACGTCGATGGAATCGACCATGGCCCGGAACTGCGCCCGCGCCGCGTCGCTGGACTGCTCCAGGCTCGGCATGGTCAAGCCCAGGTCTTCGAAGGCCTTGCTCGTCGCGTTGATGGCCGCCTGACGCTGCTCCTCTTCGCTGTAGAAGTTCTGGAAGTAGCCCGTCAGGTTGGCATTGAGCACGTCCAGGCCGCCGGCAGCCGCAATCAGCGCCTCGGCGGTGTCGAAGCTCAACGCGCGCAGGTTCTCGAAAGGCAGCGCCTTGAGCGCGTCGCGGAACTGGCCGATCACGGCCGCACGCTCGCCGATGGCGGTCAGCACCTCCTGAATCTGCTCGGTCGTCATCGACTCGGCGTCGAACTGCTTCAGGTACTCCTGAATCGACTTCGGGATGTCGGTGGCCTTTTGCAGCGCCTGGATGGTGGCCTGCTGCATGTCCAACGAGAAGTTCTTGAGCGCCTCCTCGGCGTTGGGGCTGTTCGAGCTCGTGGACTCCCACGGGCGCGAGCCGCCGATGCCGGTCTCGCCGAACGAGATGCCGCCGGTGAGGTAGCCGCCGGCGAACACGCCGCCGCGCCCGTTGGCAGAGGTCTCCAGGCCGGCCTGGAAAGCCGTCACGGTCAGGTTGGACTCCAGCGCGCCGAGGATGCCGTTGATGCCCTTTACCGTGGTGTCGATCGTCTCCTTGACCGCGTCCTGGGCGAACTCGCCGCCGCTCGGTCCGACAACGAAGGTGACCTGGCCCTTCGTGCTGTCGATGTAGCCGCCCCGGCGGTAGTCATAGACCTGATCGCCCTCGTAGTTGACCCCGTAGTGGCCACCGAATCGCTTCTCACCGCCGCTGATGCCCAGGAAGTCCAGCGCCTTGTCGATGAGCGGCCCACCGCTGAGGATGTCCGCCCACTTGTCCCCCATGAACGCGCCGAGGATCTTGTTGTTGACCTTGGCTTCCAGGTTGCCGGTGGCGATGGCGGTGCCGGTGTCGAAGCCCTTGATGCTGTAGCCCTTGCCGTACATCGTGTTCGAAGCAGCAATGCCGGCCAAGATCCAGCCGATGATCGGGATGGCCGACATGCCGCTCGCGGCAGCGCCAGCCGCGGTGCCGCCCGCCGTGGCAGCCGTGCCCTGCGCGGCCATGTAGGCTTCGAAGGCTGCGCCGAGCTGCGCGCCGGTCTGCACGGTGGTGGCCGCTGCGGCGCCGCCGCCAAGACCGAACAGCCCACCGATCTTGGACAGGTAGCTGCCAGCGTTGTTGTAGAGGCTGACCAGGCTGCTGGCGTTGTTGGCCAGGCCCAGCACACCGTTGCCGCCGGAAGTGTTGCCGCCACCGATCACGCTGCCGATGACACTGCCAATCCCGCCCGTCGCTTGCTGCAGCGTCGCCTGAATGATCGGCTTGAGGATCATCGTCTGGAAGGCGGCCTCCAGCGTCTTCTTGAAGTTCTCGGCGAAGCTCTCGCCGGACTGGAAGCCGCGCATCAGGGCATCGGTCAGGCTGTCCTCGACCTGCTGGACCGTGCGGTCCCATTCGTCCAGAAGGGCGCGTTGTTGAATGCCGGCGAGCTCGCGCAGATACGCGGCCTCGGCCTCGGCCTTCTTCCGCGTCTGCAGCTCCGGTTCCAGCTTGTCGAGTTTCGCGATCTCTTGCTTCAGCCGAAGCTGCGCCTGGTACTGCTGTACCGCAACCGAACGAATGCGAGAGCCCTGTCCAAGCAAAGATACTTCCAGGGCGAGAAGCTTGTTCGCCTCATCGATGCCTTTGACGTAGTCATTGACACCCTGGAGTGCGCGGTTCTGCTCGGCTGAGAGCTCACGCCGATATGCGGCGAGCTCGTCTTCAGCCTGCTGCCGCTGGGCCGCAGCAGCCGACAGGGATGCATCGCGCAGCTTGTAGGTCATCTCGGTGACCTCACGCAGTTGCTGCTTGCGGCGCTCCGTGATCTCCTGGTCCACGGCAGCCATCTGGCCCTTGAGCGCTGCGACCTCCTTCAGAGAGTCGGTCTGCGTCGCCTGGATCGCCATCTCGGCCTGCAGCGCCGCCATGCGCTTCTGCAGGTTCGCGACATCGATGTTCGCTGTCTGGTCGATGTAGTCGCGCTCGCTGATCTGCTGCATGCGGCGCAGGCTGGCCAGGTCCTCCAGAGACGTCTTCGTCAGGGAGGCTTCGGCTTGCAACCCGGCTTTGATCGCTTCGAGGCGGGCATCGACGGCATCCTTGGCCGCCGCCCCGGCGCCCTTGTCCGCCTTGTAGTTGGCTTCGGCCAGCTTGCCGACCAGCATGCGGTACTCTTCGATCTTGATAGCGCCAGACTGGTAGGCGGCGTACAGCTTGTTCAGCGTGGGTAGATAGCTCTCGTCCACGCCCATCAGCTTCTGCTTGATCTTGGTGAGTTCGTCGGCCGCCCGCTCCTGAGCCCGCATCCGCTCGGTCTGAGCGGCGAAACGCGCGTCCTCGGCACGGGTGTCCAGACCGGCATTGGCCAACACGGCCAGCTGTTGCTGAAGCGCCGCGATGTCCTTCTTGCGCTTGGCGACCGTCTCGTCCCATTGCCGCATGCTCTCTGCATCGCGGGCATAGATGCTGGGGCCTTGCTTATTCAGGGCCTCCAGCGAGGCAATCGTCTGACGGATGCCCTCTTCGGTCTTCTTGAACCGGTCGCTGTACGCCACGGCGCCACCGACCACGGCACCGACTCCGAGCAACGCGAGCACCACAGGGTTGGCGGACAGCACCACGCCCAGCGCGCTGACCGCTCCTCCCACTGCCGCGATTGCACGCGGCACGGCCGACAGCGAAGCCAGGGCGGCGGCGCCGGTGAGCGCGCCCATCACCGCTGCAATGGGCTTCTCGTTCTCCTTGAGCGTGCGGCCGAGCGCATCCATCGCGCTGGCCGTGGCGCTGAGCCCCTTGGCCAGAGTCGCCGATGCGCCGGACGCCTTGTCGAACTCACCGACCGCATTGACGCTGGAGTTCGACAGCTGCGTGAAGGCCTGGCTGACGGTCAGCGTCGCTCCGGCAACTTCCTTGCTGAGCACGGCGCTCTGGGACTCCAGCGCGCGGATGACCGCCTCCGAAGTCAGCTGGCCAGTCGATCCAAGCTCACGCAGTTGGCCGATCGTCACGCCCATGCCGTCGGCGATGGCCTTGGCCAGCCGGGGCGCCTGCTCCAGCACGCTGTTCAGCTCCTCGCCGCGCAGCGTGCCGGACGCCATGCCCTGGGACAGCTGCACCAGCGCAGCCTGCATGCCCTGGGCGCTGCCACCCGAAATCGTCATCGCGTTGCCGATGGACTCGGTCACAGTCAGCATGCGCTGCTGGCTCACGCCAAGCTCGCCAGTTGCCCGCGCAATGCTGGCGTAGGTCTGACCAAGCTCGATGAAGCCGACACGCGAGCGCTGAGCGATTTCGTACAGCGACCCATAGGCCAGCTGTGCCGCCGCGGCGCTGCCCGTGGCGAGACGCAGGCGGCTGTTCAGTTCCGTCACGCTGTCCGCCGTCTGCACGAAGGCTCGCGCTGTCTGCAGGCTGACGTAGCCGGCGGCGGCGGCTTTCAATTGGTTCATGGCGCCGGTCATGAACGAGACCGACGACGCAGCGCTTTTCTGCCGCACTTCAACTTGCCGCAGATCGTCCAGGTACGGCTTCATGAAGTCAGCGGAAAGGCCACGCCGCGCGCCAAGCGCTTCGTAGTACCTGGCCGTTCCCTTCTCGCCCGCTTCGAACGCAGCGCCCACCCGCTCGACTGTGCGAATCCAGGTGCGCGCATTGCCCTCCAGCTTTTTGGAGGCAGCGTCCGCTCCGCTTGCGATACCTGCAACGCCAGCGGCGGCCTTCTTGCCGGCCTTCTCGACATCACCGGCCATGCCAGCTACATCGCGCTTGATCTTGTCCAGCCCAGGCTTGACCCCGGAGCCGTCCACCTCAAACGCTAGCTGGGCTTTTCTTTCGTCAGATGCCATTCGAGCGCCCAAAGAAAAAGCCTCACGACTTTCGCCGTGAGGCCATAAAAAAGGCCACCCTCTCAGGTGGCTCGCTAGATGTGCTCTCGCTAGAGCTTGTCTGCCGTGGATGAGATCCTGTTGTTGTAGACGATCAGGATCATGCAGCCGTCAAACGCAAACATGTTCAGTTGAATGGCAGTCCGTCCAGAGACGAACGTGCTGTCTCTGGTCTTGCCGACTCGGTCAGCGTGCAACTCACGGCCGTATTTCGACCGAAGGGCCAACTCGAGTTCCTCAAACTTTCCATCGCAACGAAGGAGACCGTTGGGGGTTTCCTGCTTCAGGGTCACCTGCGACAGCGCCTCATCCTTGAAATAGAAGGACGCGTCGAATTGGTCGCTCCCAACATCCACGCCCGGAAGAACGTAGCGTTGAACCGCACCGGTCTTCAACGTCCTGTCTTCCGACGGCGGCAGCACCCGGCCGCCAGGATAGGCCGCCTGGACATCGGACAGACTATCTCCAGCCCTTGCCTTTCCCCAAAGCACATCGGCCGACGCAAGCGACGCGGAAGCGCATAGCAGGAACATGGCGATGGTCTTCTTCACGGCAGAACCTCCATAAGTGGAGCGAATGCTAGCCGAATGGACTACCCGCCCTTGCCCTTCCGGCTCTGCGCCTCGCGCTTCTCGCGCTCCTCGGCCATGGTCTCCAGCGCCTGGTGCTCCATCACGCGAACGCCCTCGTCCAGGTCGTCCCACTCCCCGGCAGTCAGGCCCATGCGGTCCAGGCGGGAGATCAGGACGTTGTGGTCGAGCCCGGTGGGCCCGGCCATGCCCACGCGCCATTGAGTCATCAGCTGGCGGAACAGCATCACCGCGGCGTGGTTCTCCGGCCAGACCTGCACCACGTCGCCCTGGTAATCACCAGGCTTGAAGCCGAACGCCGCCAGCTCCTCCTTGGACGGGTCGCTCTCGTAGAGCGCGGCGGCGGCCGCCTTCAGTTTCCCAGCCGGCCCTCGACCACGGCCAGGCGGTAGGCTTCCATGATGGCGACGCATGCCCCGGGCAACTCGTTGGCGAGTTGGGCCGCGTTGTCGCGCGTGAGGTCCGCGTCCACGTCCCAGCCCTTGAGCACGTCCAGCAGGTAGTCGGCATTGCGGTCCACGGTCTTGGCCATCAGGTCGCCGATGGACAGGGGCTTGCCTTCTTCCGGCACAACGCCAGCGTCGCTCGACATCTGGTCCAGGAACTGGCCGAACTCCGATTTGGTGCGGTACTTGAAGTCGCACATGATGACGCCATCGCCGCCCTCGATCAGCGGGAAGGTGACCTTGCGACGGAACGATTCGGGGCGCTTGCCCAGGGTGATCTTTGCCATGATTGCTTGTTGTGTCAGGAGAGAAAAAGACCCGTGCCGCATACGCTCGGCGCGGGCATGGAAGGGCCCCGAGGGGCCTGGCAAGCTGCTTAGGCTTGGTAGCGGACAGGACGGCCCTGCAGGCTGAAGGAGGCGGTCACCTGCATCACCTGGCCCTTGGTCAAGGTCGGGGTCTCGTTGAAGCTCACGTAGCCGTTGTAGAGGATCACCGACCCGTCGGCCAGGTTGACCCGCAGCGCGCGGATCTCGCGGCGCTCGCCGGCCAGCTTCAAGGCTTGGTAGCCCGGCAGGGTCGGGTCGTCGCCGATGCCGATGCTGATCGACTGGGCGCTGGTCACGGTGGGCAGCTGGCGCTCGAAGTCGTCTTCCAGGAACGAGCCGGTCCAGAACTGCTGTTCGCCACCGCTGGTGGAGAAGTCCAGGATCTGCGGGATCTGGGTCCATGCGGTGATCTCGCGCACCGATCCAGCCGAGGAGCCAGCGGGGAAGCGAATCACGTCCTGCGTGTCGGCACCAGCGATGCCGATGCTGTTGGTGGCGACGTTGGCAGCTTTCCAGATGCGCTCGCTGATCTTCTGCCAGCCGGTCTTCAGTTCGAAGAACGCACCGTTGGCCAGGCCGTGGGCCGTGGCGCTTGCGACCGCTTCGGCCAGGTTGCTGATCGAGGTGACGGGCTTGACCGCGCCGTAACCGGTTGCGATTTGGACGGTTGCGCCGTCGGGGAGGCGAATTGCCATGATGGGCTCCTCAGAAACGAAAAAACCCGCCGTGGCGGGTTGGTGGACGCCCCAACGGGGCAACAAAAAAGCCCCAGCCGGTTACCCGGTGGGGCTTTGCTCAGATGGCCAGGTGGCCGTGTTCAGTTAGGTGCGGTCTCCCAAGATGGAGAACGCCTGCAGGTATCCGTCGAGCTCATCGCCGTCGTCAAACGCGGGCACCGGTTCGCCTTGGGCCGAGGCTTGGAATGCAGTCGAGGAGCAGACGCGCTCCTCGATGGCGCGCAGCAGGTCCATTGCGGCTTTCGCGGTCTGGGCCCATGCCGTGACCTGGATGTAGACCTGGCGCTTGTCCGGCGCGGTGTTGTCCAGGAAGCGCAGCGACGGTCCGCCGGTGTGCTCCCACACGACATAGGGCAGCGCCGTACCGTGCGGCACGCGCTTGGGGAAGGTGCGCGGGCACTCGGACTGCAGCGCCGCGATGAGATCGGTTTCGAGGCTCATGTGGTCTTACTCAGGACGCGCCGCTTCAATTCGGCTGTGGCGGCCTTGTAGGCGGCCGAAAACTCGGACTCTGCGTTGCGCACGAAGGCGCGCGGTGCGACCCACACCGGGAACGGCAGGGTCACGTAGTAAGCGTTCTTCTGCGCCTGCGGTGCACGCCGGCCAGGACGCGGCTTGCCGTCCATGCCTGGGCGCACCATGGGGCGGATCTGGCCGTCATCGCCCTGGTAGTAGCGGTAGCGCTGCAGGTAGCCATACTCCAGCAGATGGCCGTGCGGCGCCTTCCGCGCGTTCCAACTGACGTGGTAGACGGCAGCCTTACCGTCCTCGGAGTTGCTGACGCTGTACGCCTGATAGATCGATGCGGAGAGCTTGCCCGTCTTCTTCCCGATCGCGCCGACGTTCGCCTTGACGCGGTCATACAGCACCTGTGCGCCGGCCTGCGCCGCAGGGCGGAGAGCGGCTTCCGCCTCGTCTCCCAGCTTGTTTAGGTAGCGGTTGAGGCCGGCGGTGTTGAGCGACGCCTTGAAGGTGACGCCGCGCGCCATTACTGGACCACCTCGCAGACCAGGTCGACGTGCTCGCGCCTCACCTCGTCGGGCAGCACTGCCTTGATGTCGTACGCCTTGCCCATGTAGACGGCTCGCATGGCCGGCTTGATGTCCGTGCGGTAGCGGATGCGGATCGAGACGCGCACCGCGCTAGTCGGCGCATCGGCCCGGATGGACTCTGCGCCGCTCTGGTGCCGGATGTTGGCCCACAGCTTGACGTGCGGCAGCCAGGCCTCCGGCGCCGGCTGGCCCCAGCCGTCCTTGGCCGGGCCGCGCTTCTCGATCTGGATGCGGCGGTTGAGGCTTCCGGTTTCCATCACACCGCCGTCGGCTTGCGCAGGTCGTACAGGATGGTCGTGACGCCGGCCGGCAGGAAGAACGGATCGCCGTGCTTGTTGCTGCCGTCGCGCTCGTTGCAGAGGTAGGCCACCATGAGTAGCGTGCCGATCTGCAGTTCGGTCCGCACGATCTTCTTGCCCTCGCCGTCGAGGGCCGGCGTCTCTTTGCCGTTGGCGTCCAGGATCGGCACGCCATCCTCATCGCGCACCGGTTCCCAGCGCGAGACGGTCACGTAGCGCAGCACCGCGGCGCTGGCACCCGCGATCTTGAGTTCGAGGTCGGCGTCGTCGTCGGTTTCGTCGCTGCGCAGGTGATCGCGCGCCTGCTGAAGGGTGACCAGCTTCATGGCTTCGCATCCTTCCCGGGCGCGCCCTTCTTGACCGCCAGGCGCCACGACTTGCTGCCCTCGCCCGGCCGGTCGCTGGTCGGCGCCTCGCAATGCCAGACCGATCCGCCCCAGGTGGCCACGTCGCCAACGTCGTAGCCGCGTTCCTCGACGTACAGGCCGCGGTAGACCATGGCCGTCGTCTTGATCTCGCGCTCGAACACCTGGCCATCGCTGTACAGGGTCCGGCGCTTGATGATGCGGCCGCCGTCTTCGGCAACCTCTTCCTCGCGATCGACGCCCCGGGTGATGCACACCCAGCCGTCCATGCCGTCGGTGGTGTCGGCCGCGCGCCAGAGCCCGCCCTTGTGCGTAGCGAAGGTGCCGCGGCGGTAGCTCTTGCGCTCGTCAATGGTCGGCAGGACCTCGATCTCAGCGGCGTCGCGGCCTGGCTCGCCGTCGCGCCCATCGCGCCCATCGCGGCCGTCGACACCAGGGGCACCGGGCATGCCGTCCAGGCCGGGCGCGCCCTTCTCGCCCGGTTCGCCGTCCTTGCCGTTCTTCCCGTCTGCGCCGTCGCGGCCGGGCGCGCCGTCCGTTCCCGGCGTTCCCGGGGAACCGGGGGAACCGTCCTTGCCGTCAATGCCGTCGCGCCCCGGAGCGCCATCTTTGCCATCGGCACCGGCGGCGCCCGGCTCACCCTGCGGTCCGGGAGGCAGTGCCTTGATCTGTTCGAGCAACGGCGCGACGGCGCGGGCGACCTCTTTGGCCACGTACGCCTGTACGGACGCAAAGACGGCCTCCGCCAGGGCCTCGCCGTCGTTGGTGGTGGTGTCGGTCATGGATGGTCGAGGCCGCCCGTTCAGGTCAACCCGACGCCGCGGACGTGGACCACCGGCTGCAGGTTGGCCTGGTTCATGTTCAGGCCGATGTAGTAGCGCGAGTTCGGCACATCAGGCCAGCTCTGCAGGACGTTCCACGTTCTTCGCCGAACCGCTTGACCGCCAGCGTCACAGTGGCCGCAGTGCGGTCCAGGGTGAGGCGCACGGTGTCCTTGGGCGCTCCCACCTGCTCGACCGTGGGCAGGCTGTCCGTACCGTCCGTGATGGCGCGATACAGACCGCTGCTCGGGTTGTTGGCGCGGGCGCCGTACTTGAGGGATGCGAAGCCCGAGGCGCCGGACTGCGTCTTCAGGCCCAGGTAGTGCGCGCCGGTTGCGGTGTCCCCGTTCTCCCACTCGATGTACCCGCTGGCCCCGACAGCGAAACTCAACGTCGACACGCCCGTGCCGTTGCTGCCGCTGCCTGCACCGGTGTGCGTGTACGAGTACCCCGCCGTTCCGTCGCCGCTTTCGGCGATGTTCGACAGGGTGCCGATCTGCACCGGGGTGGCCACGGATGGCGCCGCCACGTTGTTCGTGACCGTCGTCGCCGCCAGGTTGGGCGTCTCGTTCCCGGCTGCATCCTTCAGGGGATTCGTCCCAGGCTTCGTGTACGCGGCCGTGACGGCTTGGCCCGCCGTGACGGCCGATGCCAGCGTGAGGTTGAAGTGCGTGCTGTCCACGGCGTCCACGCTGTTGACGGTGCGCGCGGAGCCCGCCACGATCACGGCGAAGGCGCTCGCTGCTGGCAGCGATCCAGAGTACGCCTCGCTGATCGCCACGTTGATGATGCTTGGCGTCAGGTTCGCGATGGCGAAGCTGGTGAAAGCCGGCGGCGTGGTGTCCACCGGCGGCGTCGGTGTCGGCCGCGGCGCCACCGTCGTAGACGTTGAAGGTCGGGCTGGCCATGCGCTGGATGGCGGTGTCAAGGGTCACCACGTCCACCTTGTCGCGGTTCGCGTGCAACCAGTCGAGGAGGATCACCAGCTCGGGTTCGCTCGCCGCCCAGGTATGGATGCTGAAGACCGCCATCCCCTTCGTGGCAACCGCCTTCTCCACGTACGCGACGAGTTGCGCCCCGTTGTTGCTCGCGCCGCGGCTCCAGGACTTGAGACGCATCGGGTCCGCGATGGGCGATGTCTCGGGCCACGGCGTTTGACCGGCGCTGTGCGTGTAGCTGACGCGCATGGTGCGGAAGACCTGGCGCAGCAGCTGCGTCCACTTCACCGCCGTGACCGGGATCGCCGGGTTGTAGGAGCCATCTGCGCAGCCCCACAGGCCCAGGGAGCGATACAGGCGCGGAATGCCCGAGAACTCGGCCAGAAGTTGTTCGTCGGTGTAGCTGTCGAATGCGCCTGCCGACTCGGTCGTGAACGCCTGGCCGCCGATCTGCCAGCCATGCAGCTGCTGCAGCTTGCGCAGTTCGCGGGGCGACATGTTGTACTCGTCCAGCGTGTTGCGCAGGTTGGTGGCAACGCGGCCGGGCTGCGCCGTCGCCGGGAAGCCATACCGGCTCAAAGTCTTGACGGCATTGGTCCAGGTGTCGGCGCGGTTGTCGGAGATGCAGATGCAGCACACGGCCTTGCGCAGCTGGCGCGGCACCGCGCGCACGTTGCCGAGGATCACGTCGTGCGTGCCGCTCTGACCGCCGCGGGCGATCGACACCAACTTGATGGACGTGATGTCCGCGCCAGTGCCCACCACGTTGAAGCGCTCGATGGGGATCGAGACCGTTTGCCAGTCGTCGTTCAGCGCCGGGTCGCCGATCGCGGTGTCCAACGTCAGCTGCAAGCGGTTAGCGCTCGGGGAGGCCGGCGTGCTGGCATCGGAGCGCAGCTGCAGCGACGGCCGCGTGCCGAGGGCCTGCGTCGAAGTGCTCAGACGCTTGAACGAGAACTCGATGTTCATGCCGGTGAGGTCGATGCCACTGGTGTAGTACGGCTGATTGGCCACCGCCGGGGTGAGCCAGCGCGCGGACGTGTCGGCCCAGAGGCAGCGCACGCCGGTGGCGCCCGCGTAGGGGTCGGTCGCGTCGTCCGTGAGCGTCGCCGTGCCGGTGTTCGACTGCAAGACATTGGCCGCGGTGTCGAAGATCGCCAGCACGCGCGCGCCGCGCTTGACGGGCATCGTGCCGTTCTGATCCAGGCCGTCGAGTGCCGAGCGCAGGGATGCTTTCAGCGTCGCGTTGGACACCTCGGACACCTGGCGCACCAGGCCGACGCCGCCGCCGCTCGTCGTCAGCGGCGGCAGGAACTGCACGCCCGCATCCCACGCCGTGCTCCAGGTGTAGAGCAGGCCGGTGGCGGCATCGAGGCGCCGGTCTCCGCTGGTCACGCCATTGCCGACGGGCGCGCCGCTGGTCGGCAGGATGGTGTTCGCATCCGACTCCAGCACGATGCGGCGGCCACCGACTTCGACGGTGCGCGCGTGGCCCAGGCTGGTGAGGTAGATGCGCTCTGCGCCCGTGCCCGACTCGGCCGAGACCTTGACGGGCTGGCCGTCCGGCAGCTTGCGCCCTCGGCTGCGACGGCAGCGGTGAGATCCGCTACCGTGGCGAAGACCATGTACAGGCCGCCCGCCTTGGCGATGTGCGCGCCATTGAGCAGCGGCATGCCCGCGGGCGTCGAGAGGGGCGAGGAAAGTTGAGGCATGTCAGAAGTCCTTGATCAAGAGGTCGTGAACTGGCCGGAGGCAGATGCGTAGTTCTGCCGGAAGAACCGCCAGGTGACGCCGTTGATGACCGCCGTGACGGTCGAGGTGTTCGGGCTGTTTCCGGGGTCGGTGCTGTTGTTGCCGCTTGACGTGGCGCCCTGCCATCCACCGGTGCCCAGCGGGTCGGTGAAGGTCACGCCGATCGGCCGATGCGCCGGCCTCGAAGGCCGCCCATCCGTACTGGCCGGTCAGGCACCGTCGAGGTGAACGATCCCGCCTTGCTGGCATTGCTGGAGCCGGTCATCACCGTCATGCTGGCCAGCAACGCTTCGGGGCTCGTGACGCCGGCTGTGGCCGATCCATAGCCGAACCGCGCGCGGCTGTCGGCCGGTGCAGCGACCACGGCCGAGGTGGCTGCGCTCGTTGCCTGGGCCGTGCCCTCCGAGTTCGTGGCCGTCACCCGCAGCGAGATGACGGCGCCGAGGTCGGCTGTGACCAGCGCGTAGCTGGCGCCAGTTGCGCCCGAGATTGCAGCGCCATCGCGCAGCCACCGCCGGGCGTAGGTCGGAGTCGGCACGCCGCTCCAGCCGCCGATGGTCGAGGTCAGCGTCTGCCCGACCTGGGCCGTTCCCGAGATCGTCGGCACGCTGTTGTTCGAAGGAGCGACGTTGCCGCCGCCGGCTGCGATCACGGCAGCGGTGGACGCACTCGTGGCAGAGGCGGAGCCTTCGCTGTTCGTCGCGGTCACGCGAAGCGAGATGGCTGCGCCGATGTCGTCGGTCGTTGGCACGTAGGACGCAGCTGTGGCGCCGGCGATGGCCGCACCGTTGCGCAGCCATTGCCGGCTGTAAGTCGGCGTTGGGCTACCCGTCCAGGTTCCGATTGTGGACGTGAGCGTCTGTCCAACCTGCGCCGTGCCGCTGATCGTGGGGACCGCGGTGTTCACCGGGGCCTGGTCAGGCTCGGAACTACCGGGGAATCGCACGTACTGGCACTCGGTCCACGGCTTCAAGCCGTCGCCGAACTTCATGTAGCCGTTGGTCGTGTCGATGCCCAGTTCGCCGTCGGCGAGGATGGGGTTGAACGCGGCCCAGTTCGCGGCCGAGTCGCGGCGGATTTGAATCTTGTTGGCCATCAGATGGCTCTCCCAGCGTTGAAGGTCGTTGCGGCGAAGACGGTGCCGGCACCGCCGCCCCCCACGCCCGGAATGCCTGTGAAATCGGTGTCGGCGAACTGGCCATCCAGGCCGGTATTCGCATCGAAGGCGCCGCCACCGTCCATGCGCAGGGTCGCGGTCGAAACACCGCCGCCGCTGGCGCCAGGCATGCCACGGTCGCCCTTCAGGTCCACCCAGTCGCCCCAGATGCCAGGCTCGACCTCGAAGCGGATCTCGGTGCCGCGCCATTCGTGGCGGGGCGTGGCTCCGGGCAGGCCGTCTTCGCCGGGCGTGCCCATCTCGCCGCGCGGGCCGGTTCGGCCCATCAGGCCCGGGGCGCCGTCCTTGCCGTCTTTCCCGTCGGAACCGTCCTTGCCGTCGCGGCCGTCACGGCCGGGAATGCCTTGCTGACCATCGCGGCCGTCACGGCCGTCGCGGCCGTTCTCGCCATCGGCGCCAGGCACGCCTTGCGGGCCGTCCGCGCCCGGTGCACCGCGCTCGCCGCGCGCGCCAGGCGTTCCGTCCTTGCCATCCTTGCCGTCGCGGCCATCGCGGCCGTCCTTTGCCCGGGGCAGCGCGTTCAGCCGGGCCTCGGCCGACTGCAGGCGCTCCATCAGCGCGCGGAACATCTCGTCAGGCGACATGGCCGGCCTCCTGGAACTTGCGGATCAGGGCCCGCGCGAAGGTCTTCGCGCCGTCATCCTCGATGACAGGTCGCGCGGGCTCGACGGGCGCTGCCTCGGCGTCCGGCGGCGGCCGATTGCTCAGCGCCTCCAGCGAGTAGTTCTGTTCCTGCATGAAGATCGTGTCGCCGCCGGCGACCGCCGGCAGGTTGATCTGGGAGCGGCCTTCGTTCGGGGCCATCAGTCCGCCCTTGATGGCCACGGTCAGAGCCTCGTAGTGGCTTTTCGTGTCCATGCGCATCAGGCCGGCCAGATCCAGTTCCACGCCCAGTGTGCGACCGTCCTTCGGCGAGCCGAGAAGCCCCAGCCCGTCGTCCAGCGCCTCCTCCATGTGCTCGATGAGCGACTGCAGGCACTGGCTGTAGTAGTGCGAGGTGCGGGTCTCGCCGTTGCTGTACGTGGGCTCGGCACCCAGTCCGACCATGAACGGCGGGCAGTGGTAGGCCGCACAGATCGTTTGCGCCGAAATGTTGGCCTGCTCGATCAGCTGCGAGTCGACAGCGGTCATCCGCATCGACTCGAACTTCATGTTGTCGCCCAGGACGGCGATGCGGCCGGCGTTGGCGCCGCTGTAGTTCGTGTTCCAGTGGTCTTTCAGCAGCTGCGCGTTGGCCTGGCTGATCGGGCCGGGGGCGATCAGGATGCCGCCAGGGCGCGAACTGTTGCCGAAGAACGCGCTGCTGTTCTTCAGAATCTCCAGTCCCTGCTTCGCCGTGGCCGCAGCCGCGTAGAGGGGCGACAGGCCCACGAGCGGATGGAACAGGCAGTTCATCCGGTCGTGGATGATCTCGCTGGCCGGCACGACGGCCATGGCGGCGTCCAGGCCTGCCAGCGGGTCCTCGGCCAGCTGGTAGTAGATGTCGCCCAGCGGGGTGACCAGGGGGGTCACCCGGTCGGGGTTGAGCGGGTACAGCGCCTTGACGACGCCGCGCTCGTCGCGCTCCTTCAGCGCGTAGGTGTTCCCGCGGACCAGCTTGGACGTGATCCAGCTTTCTTTGAACTGGATGTGGTTCTGGAAGTGGTTGGGCTTGCGCAGGACAGGCGAGAAGGCCGCGCTGTAGGTCTCCTGCCAAATGCCATCCTTCCGTTCGACCAGACGCGGGCGCAGCTTGCCGATGTCGGCCGCGATGAGCGTGACGCACGAGAACACCGCGACATTGCTCAGCGCCGTGTCCACGGGGCGATGGTCGTCCGTCTGCCAGGCGCTCGGGTCCCACGCGGTGGAGCTGACCGTGAGCCAGCCGCCTCCGGTGCCCACCGGGAGAGCGTTCAGTGCCTTCTCCCGCAGCATGCGCTTGGCCTTGCGACGGCTCATGCCTTGGCCTTCGCCTCGCGGCGCGCGGGGGCGCCCTTGGCTTTCGCGTCGGCAGGGGCCGGCGTGGGTGCCGGTGCCGCGGCCGGCGGCGCCGAGGGCGCATGCTTTGCCTTGCCGATGGCCACCAGCAGGCGCGCATCGCGCGGCTTGGCCTGGAAGGGGTCGCCCTCCTCCCGGCGCTCTCCGCCGTACGACAGCGACTTCGTTGCGATCAGTTCGATCATGACGCCTCCTTCGAAACGCCGAGGCCCGAGGGCCCCGGCAGGTTCACATCAGCCGATCACTGGTAGGCAGCGCCGGTGATGAAGGAGACAGCGGAGGCGCGGCGCTTGGCGAAGGAGATCGGGCGGATCACCTTGATGGCCGTCGAGTCCGTTTGGAACATCGAAACCATCGTCGCGGTCGCGGCGACCGGCGTGTCGGTCGCGCCGGTCGGAGTCGTGTTCTGCTCGATCATGGCTTCCTTGGAGATCGAGACCTCCACGCCGCGGGCGCCGATCTTGTAGATGTCGCTCGGCTTGAGCGCGATCAGGTGGGTGGCGCCCACGTTGTCGCCCACATGCGCCGGGTCACCCAGCAGCGTGCCACCGGTCTGGGTCAGCGAGGAGAACTCGTACTGGCTCAGCGCGTTGGTCATCAGCGAGATGGACTTCGCCAGCGACGTGTTCGCGATCAGGTGGATGCCCGAAGCGTTGCGCGCGGCGATGAACGGGGCGTACAGCGCTTTGATGTCGGCGCGCAGGGCGTCGGCATCGGTGCCGGATGCCGTGATGCCGGTGACGCCGTTCAAGATGCCCGCGGGCGAGACGCCGGCCACGCCCGCAGCGGCGGACAGGAAGGTCAGGTCCACGCGCTGGGCGGAAGCCTGCACCAGGGAGTCGCGCACCATCTGCTCGGCGTCCGGAGACGACTTGCGGATCAGGTCGTTGGAGATCACGGCCAGCGCGGCAGCCTTGAGGGCTTCCAGCTTGAAGTCCATGAAGTCCATCGAGGTGACGGGAATGGCCTTCGACTCGCCGACCCAGTAGGCGGTCGCAGCGCCGTCCTGGCCCTTGACGATGACGTTCTCCGGAGCGACGCGCAGCGGCAGCTTGTCGAACAGCGTGGCGCCGTACAGGAACTCCACGAAGTCACCCGTGTAGCGCGAGTCGGCAGCAGCCAGTTCGGCGCCCCACTCGCCAGCACCGGTGCCGCCACCGGGCACCTCGCCGGCCTTGATGACGTTGACCAGCAGCTGGTTCTCTTGACCCCAGCGCGTCAGCGCGATGTTGGTGGCGTGGGTGCCCTCCAGATGGGCCGCAGCCTTGGCGATCAGCTTGCGCACGAAGGACTGACCTTGGAAGGTGTCCTCCTTGATGTTGAACTTCTTCACCATGACCTGGCCGCCGGGGACGCCGCGCGGCATGCCAGTGCCGGGCTCGACCACCGTGGCAGCCTCCAGCGCGCGCTTCTCCATGTTGCGCAGGCGGACCAGGTCGGCATCGAGTTGCTTCACTTCCAGCTCAATTTCATCGACTTCCTGGCCCTCCTCCTCGTTGGTGGAGCGACCTTCCTCGATGGACTTGGTCATGACTTCGGTTTGGCGCGCGACCTTGGCGGCGCGGGTGGCTTCCAGATCCTTGATCTGGTCGGAGAGAGACTTCTTTTGCATGATGTGCCTTTCAGGCGTGCGAGATGAGACGAACGCCGGCGCGCTTTGCGCCGGACTGACGGGTTCCCGAGACGCCGGGAGACTTCAAAACCAGCTGAACGCCCTTGCGCGGATGGCCGGACGCGGCCGGCGCAGAGGGATCAGCTGCCTTGATCTGTTGAATGAGGTCGTGCGACAGCTGGGCGGGCTCTTCGGCCTCGACCAGCAGGCTTTTGACGGAGGTGATGACCGCGTCCGCATGGGCCGGCACGGTGACGATGGACAGCTCGTGCCAGTCCCATTCGTCGTACTGGGCGCCGCCGCTGGCCAGGCGCTTGATGGCGCTCTTCATGACGGTGAAGCCGACCGACACGCAGAAGACGAGGCCGTGCTTCAGGCTGTGGATCACCTGGTCCACGCGGTCCTTGACGACGCCGGCCTCCTTGATGATCGGGAGCCGCGCGCGGAACGGGATGCCGCGCGGCGTGGGCGCGGCGTAGACCACCTGCCCGACCGGCTTGTCGGTCTTGTGCTCCCACAAGAGCGGCATCGGCGTCTTGAAGCGCGCGCCCATGGGGTTGACCACGTCGCCGTGGCGGTCCGGTGTCGGCGTGCTTGCGATGCCCTCGATGTAGACGAACTCAGCGTCTTCGCTGAAGCTCTTCACATGGAGCGAGGAATAGGCACGATCCATTCGTGACCTCCAGAAATGCGAAAGCCCGCTCGGGGCGGGCTTGGGTGGTGCGGCTGTCGATCAGCCGACGAAGAAGATGCTGTACTCCTTCAGGGGTGGCGAAGGGTTCAGGTCCATGAGCCAGGCGGCATCCAGCAGCGCCATGACTGGGTCGATCTTGGCTTTGCCACTGGCCTGCTTGGTCACCAGCACAGCGTTGCCCTTCGTCTCCACGCGCGCGTTCCCAACACACCAGGCCATGAGAGGCTGGGCGCCGTGCACGAGGTCGCCGGCACCGACCAGGCGCTCGACGGTCACGATCGCGCCGTTGAGCATGAACCCCTGGGGGATGCCTATCACCTGGTGCTCCTTGAGCCCCTCGCCGGCCTCGGGCGCCACGAGCGCGCGTTGAATCGCGCCAGTGCCCGCCCGGTCCAGACCGACAGCGAACTTCTTCTCCTTCGGCTCGTCTGGCAGCAGGCCCGCATCGCGCAGCCTGAAAACCAGCTGCGCCACGGCCGCAACGTCCTCTCCGGGCTTCTTCACCAGCGTCAAGTGGCCGGCCTTCGCGAAGTCTTGCAGCCTGGGCGCGATGTTCTTGCGCCGCTGTAGCACGATCTCGTGAGCCCAGGCGTGTGACCAAGTCAGCCACTTGCGGGTCTCGCGCTCGCGGCCGATCACCGTCAGCCCCAAGAGGTCATCCAGGCCGCCGCCATCAACGCCGACCGTCACGACCTCGCTACGCCGCATCAGTTCCTCGAACGTCAGCGTGTTGTCGCCGCAAGCCTCCCAGAAGTCGGCGGCCGGCCAGCGGTCGGCGCGCAGGTTCAGACCGATCTCGACGTTGAGGTGCTTGGCCCAGAACTCCTTCAGACCCTGCTCGCCCTTGATCTGGGCTTGCTGGTGCAGCTGGGTGATCCGTTCCACATCGACGGACGTACCCCAGTTGGGGTTCGTCACGTAGGCGTTGGCCAGGTCGTGGTGCGCCTCGTCCTCCAGCATCTGCTTCGGGAACTCGTAGATCAGTGGGAGGAACTTGCGATCCTCGATCTCGCCGTCGCGGACCTGGCGCGCATAGTCCAGTTTCGCCTTGAACTCCCCGGCCGGCGGCTCTTCTGACTGCGTGGTCGCGTAGATCACGAAGCCCTCGGGCCGCGATGTCAGGCCGCCCGTAGCCTCCAGCAACATGTTCGACGCACGGGCCTTCTTGCCGAACTCGTGTAGCTCGTCCACGAACACGAAGCTGGCCTTCTTGCCGGTCACCGTCGCCTCGTCGGCGGCCACCACCTTCAGAAACGCATTGGTCTCACGGTGGGTCACCAAGCGGTGGTAGTCCTGCACGCGCAGCAGGTCCTGCAGTTCCTCGTCGGCCTTGATGAACGCGCTGATCGGCTTGTAGCTGTTGTTCGCGACCTCGATGGTCGGGCTCAAGATGAGCAACTCGGCCTCGTCGCGCCAGTTCATCAGCAGCGCTGTCAGCATGATCGCCGCGGCAATCGTGCTCTTGCCGTTCTTCTTGGACACCATCAAGAAGAACTCGTTGATCAAGCGCCGGCCCTCGGGGCTTTCGGCGCCGAAGATGGCCCGGACGAAGTCGCGCACCCACGGGCGGGCGACCTCGCCAATGGTGGGATGCCCCGTCACGTCGGTCAGCTTAAACGAACTGCAGATCTCCCATGCCTGGTCTGCCACTTCCACGAACAGCGGCGGCGACACGATCAGGCTCTCGCGCGCGACGATGCGCCGCTCCCAGTCAAGGCACGCCGTCGTCCACTCCATCACACGGGCTTCCCGCCGGCCGTGGCCAGCTTAGGTGGCGCACGGCGGCCGAACCGGCCGGACTGCGCGGCCTGCTTGCGCTTCTCGGCCTCGTCTTTCTTGGCGCTGGTCTCGCCCTTCTTGGCGTGGACGTAGGGCGCCGCCAATTGGGCCGCGCTCATGCGCCGGGCTTTGTCCTCGTTCGGGTCGCGCATCACCTGCAGGAGGAAGTCCAGCGGCGTCAGCGTGCTGAGATCTTCCACGACCGGTGCCGCGGGCTCCTGCCGGCCGAATGGCGACCACTCGCCGCCTGCTGGCTTCGTGCCGTCAGCGTTGGTGCTCGGCAGCTCCTGGCCCGCGCTCTTCGCCGCCGCGGTCTTGCGCGGCGCGGCGGGCTTCTTGGGACCGGCGGGCTTTGGGGCCTCAACCACCTTTTTGGGCCGGCCAGCGCCTGGCCGAAGGCCACCTCTTGGCATGGCAACCCCTTTGATTCTTTGATTTCCGTCCGTTCGAGGAAATCAAACAGACGGGTTTTTGCTGCGAATGCGGAACGGCGGGGTTTTCAGCCTATCGCCCCTCGGACTTCGGCCCTACCCCCCTGCCCTGCATCATCAAGGTGCGGATCGCCTTGCCAGCTCCGCCGCCGTCTTCTCGGCGTGGCAGCCCAGCTTCTTGCGGTCCACTGACCAGTGAACACACAGGATCTGGCAGTTCTCGTCCGTGTCCGGGCCGCCATCGTCCAGCCGGATGCGGTGGTCCACCTCGAAGCCTTGGGGCCAGTCGGTCAGGCGGCCGCACTTCTCACAACAGGGGTTCGCTGACCACAGGCGCATGCGGCGTTCCTGCAGCTTGCGGCCGGCCATGCGCTGGTCTGACTTCGTGGGTGCGCGGGCCAGAGTGGGCTTGAGCAACGGCAGGCTGGAGCGGAGGGTGGGGAGCTTCATGCCTTCACCGTCATGCCGCCCAGGTCGACAGTCACAGCGCCGACCATCGTCTCGGAACAGTCGGCGCCCACGCGGGTGAAGGTCACCCATTCGATGGAGACGTTGGCCTGCATGCCCGTCTTGGCAGCGAACTCGCGCGCGGCGTCGCGGACGGTCTCGGCCAACTTGCGGGCTTCGGCCTCCATGTCTTGCTTGATGGTCATCGCGCCCTCCAAGTGACAGCACGGCGCACGGCCGCTTCCACCCTCGCGGGGCTGGGCTGCAGGCCAGTCAGGAGCGCCGTCATGTAGACGCCAGCGACGTACCACTTCAGCCACCAGGCGATGTGCGCTGTCAGGGTGATGGATCGTTGGGCCACGGCGTCAGGTCCAGAGCTTCACGACGTAACTGATCAGCAGGACCAGGCCGGCCGTGAAGGGGGCGCGCAGGAAGGCCTCACCGAGCACCATTGCAAAGCCGTCCTCGTCTTTGTCTGCCTTCGACTCCTGGTGCGTCAGGAGGCCGACGAGCAGCGCGATGCCATACGCCTGGGCGATGGACAGCGCGGGCAGGCCGAACAGCGGGACGACGAACCATCCCCACAGCACCGACACCGCAAGGCCGCTCCAGAAGCCGGCCCACACGATGGCGAAGATGATGGCAGCGAGGCCGCCGAGGATGGCCGACGCGGCGATGCCGGTGGTCTGGGTCTTGCCGTTCAGGGTGCTGGTGGTCATGGGAGTCTTCCGGGGTTGGTTGAGGGGTGCACCCATCGGACCTACCGCGCCCGGCCGAAGCCTGGCCCGGCTGGGTGCTGCCGTTCGCTGTTCACAAGGCACCGCATCAGCTGGCGGCAGAAACTTCCCGCCATTTGCCCGTGGCGGGCCGGCGCCGAGGTGCCGGGATGAGTCGGGTGCGGAAGGTCGCCGGCCGCGATCCCCGTGCGGACAGGGTCAGCGTGATGGGGTTGGGGATGCGGGCCGGCAGAAGGCGGCGGGCGGCCGGGATCTCCCGACACTGCACATGCGGCGACGCGCGGCGTGCTTGACCCACCAGAAACGAAAAGCCCGCCGATCTTGCGAAGGGCGGGCTGCTGGGTGAGAGCGATGCGGGTGGCTTACTTCGGCTGGCCGTCCGACTGCCGACGGTCGCCGCCCTGGCGTCGTTCTTCATGACGCTCGGCGGTATTGTTTCCGCCACCCTGCGTGCCTTGGCCGGACGGTTTGCCGTCAGCGCCTACCGGCCGTCCTTGCTGGTCCATCTGCGTACCGGTCGAGCCGGGGATCTGCGTGGGATCGACGCTGGTCCTGCTGGGAAGACCCTGTTCTCCCTGCCCGCCCTGAGCACTCGCGGGGTTCATCGCGCTCTGTTGCTCCTTGCGGGGTTGGCCTTGCAGGTCCTCGCCCGTGGTGTCGTTGCTCTGTGCCATCGTCGCCTCCTGAGGTGATGTGAACCGGTTGGCTCACGCTCACACCTTACAGGGCGATCCACCCCAGGGCGTAAGCGCACCGACATCAACAACGGTAGGACCCGTCGCACGAACCTGAAAGTCTGTCTAAGAACGCGAAAGCCCTCCATGCGGAGGGCTCTCGTTCAACTGAGCTTCCGGCGCGCCGCCGCCTCCTACATGGGACGGGCGACCCCGATGCGTTTGCGCTCAGTCGTTGGGGGAGGACGATACACGAAAATGTATCGGCCTGCAAGAGGCAGACGCAGAAGCTTACTTGGACGGCGCGGGCTTCACATCGCCGACCAGCCCACCCTTGGGAGCACTGCCCGCCTGGTTGGCCGCCTTGGCGCCTTCCTTGACTTGCCCGCGCGACTCAGTGGACGTTGCCCCAGGCGTCGGCGCAGGCTTCACGTCTCCCACCATCCCACCTTTCGGCGCGCTGGCCGCTTGATTTGCAGCCTTTGCCTCACTCTGCACCTGCGACCGCGACTCGCTGGACGTAGCACCCGGAGTAGGTGCCGGTTTGACATCGCCGACCAATCCGCCCTTGGGGGCCTTGGTGTCGGTCTGCGCAAATGCGCCCACAGTGGCCGCCTGGGCAACGACAAGGCCCACAGTCAGAAGCAGCTTTCTCATGTTCATCTCCAGTTGGTGTTTGCCCGTCGCGTGTTTGCGCCGCGCATGTCGATAGCGACCGAGTCAGCTTCCAGCGCGCCGATGGGCGACGAAGTAGGACGATGGCTTCGAACACGGAAGGCGCACGGTCACATGACCGTCACGCCCCGCGGTTGATCAGCATCTGCCGGCCGTCGTGGATCAGCCGGTACAGGTGCTGCATCGTCGCGCCCACGTACGCGCACCCGTTCTTTGGGCTGGTGCCCTGCAGGTAGAACCAGTTCAGGGCCTTGCGGTGCGGCTCCGGCAGCAGCGTGACCGCGGCGCTGATGCGCTTGGCGTCACCCACGTCCATGGGCTGCTGCTTCGGCTGGGCCATCACGCGGCCGTACCGGTCCACCACCGACGGGCTGCGGTACTGCTGGAAGCCGGGCGCCGAGGCCGGCGCGTACCGTCCGCGCGACCAGGTGGCCCAGTTCTCCAGGCGCGCGTGCATTGCGGCCTGGTGCGGCTCGATCACGCTGAAGTCCACGATGACCCGCGGCGGGCGCGGAACGTGGCGGGGCCGGCGCGTCGGCTCGGCGATGGCGGGCGGTTCAAGAATCTCGGTCACAGGCTGCACACTCATTCCTTGGCGCTCTTGCTGCAGTCGAGGAACTCGATTGCCGGCTTCTCACCGCGCAAAGCGCAGTACTCGACCTGTACCTTGGCGCTGGCGATCATCTTGCCGGCGATGTTGGACAACTCCGAAGCTTCACCCGGCTTGATCTCGCCTGCCCTCAACTTCTGGAACACGTCCGCCAACTGGGTGCGTCAGCTCTTCTGCGGTTCTCATTTTTGCTCCTGGGCTTTAATTTCTCGGTTCAGGGAAATGAACTGGCGCTTGAGTTGCACCAAGGCATCAGGGATCTGTGAGGGCTTCAGCGTCGATCTTGAGGAAAGCATCCGGCGCACGTAGGCATCGGAGATCTGCTCTGCGGCGCGCCTGCGGTGCGCCGCTTGGATGGACCTGAACTTTTCCTTGTTCGCTCGCTGCCACTTCACTGCGTAGTCGTTGACGCGCTCTTTGTTCTCACGCCTGTAGAGCCGACTAGCCTCGATGCGCTCATGCCGTTGTTCGGGCGACTCGTTGAGCCGCGCCGTTCTTTTGCGCTCACTGGCCGCGCCGTTCTGACACGCCTTGCAATACGGCTGCAGCCCGTCCCAAGACTTTGCGCGCCTCCAGTAGTCAGAAGCGGGCTTAGCTTGCTCGCACTTCGGGCACCGCTTCTCGCTCATGCCGAGACAGCTCCCGCACGGGCTTCCTGGCGGGCGTGCATCGTGCCGCGGATGTTGTCGGCCAGCTCGCGGCAGTCCTCATCAGTGCCGATGAACAGCGGGACGTAGTCCATGCGGCGGTCGGCCGCATAAGCGCGCCGGTTGGACCGCAGCATGTCCTCCACGCGCTCGATGTGCAGCGCGCACTGCGACTGGCTCCACAGCATCACATGGGTGCCGGTAGCGAAAGCGGGCGGCTTCGGCGGGTCTCCGAGCACGACCTGGGCGGCGACTTCTGGGGTCAGGGTGTTCACGGGTTGGCCTCCTGGGAAATGGTGTTGCGGTCCTTGGCACGCTCGATGAGCAACGGGGCGAGTCGGTCCGAGAGATTCGCCATCTGCTCGTAGCTGCCGCAGGCGACCAGCGTCCACTCATCGGCGGTGCCGGCCAAAAAATTGCGGATGCCGGACGACGTGTGCTGCTTCATCGTCTCGATGTGCGTCAGAGCCGAGGAAGGGTGGAACAGCAGGACATGCGAGTCCGGCTCGTGCGTGTTGTAGGCCTGCAGCGCGTGCGCTGCTGCCCGGAGCATCTGGGCATTACTCATGCTCGGACCTTTCAACGGAATGGCCGTCACCCAGGGGCTGGCCGTGGTTGGAGAACTCAACGAATCGGAGGGGCAGGCGCCGCGACTGGGTTCGGTACTGCATGGATGGCTTGTCGAACCACAAGGCCAGGACGTAGTCCTGGAACTCGCCGTGGCGGTTCTTGGACATGATCAGCTTGCCGTCGGCCGCCAGCTGCTGCTCCTGCCACTTGGCCATGGCCAGCTGGTCCTCTGGATCGGGCGGCCCCTCATCCTTCTTGTTGCGCCAGACGGCGAACACGTTGTCGGCGGCGTTGATGATGTCCAGGCTGCCGGCCACGTCCATCTTGGATGGCGGCTGCGCCTCATCGCGGCCTTTCCGAGGATGCGCGACCAAGTGCATGTGTGCGCCATGCCGCCGGGAGAACGCCACGATGGACTGGATGGCGGTCTTCTGCGCCGACAGGGCGCCAGGGCCGTCCACTGGCACGTCCAGCATCATCAGCGAGTCGATCACGAAGTGCTTCACGCCGTACCGGCGGGCGGCATAGGTGAAGACCTCCAACAGGCGCGACAGCTTGGCGTTGCCGACCACGTCGAACAGCCACAACGATTCGCCCAGCCACCGGCCAACGGCGCGGATGTAGTCTTTCGACGGCTTGTCGAGACCGGAGGCCTGCTTGTGGATCCGCTTGAGATGGCGCACGGCGGTGAGCTCGCCAGAGAACACCACCACGCGCTGGCCCTGCATCATCAGCCCGAGCAGCACCTGGTCGAGGAACAGGCTTTTCCCATGGCCATTCCAGCCCGTCCATGCGGTGTACTCGCCGGGATGGAAGCGGAAGAAGTCCAGGTGCTTGTCGACGTACAGCGTCGGGTGCGGTACGAAGTCGGGCCCAGGGTAAAAGTCGTTGATGACCTCCTCGGTCCTGTCGTCTGCGGAGATCAGTTCTTCGGGGTCGAGCGGACGGGCCGCCTCGACGGCGTCATGGAAATCCACCCGCTCGGCACCAGTGAGAAGGTACTCGTTCGCGTCCTTGGCCCCGGGGAACCGCAGCCGCTTGCAGCGGTCCAGGCCCAGGCGCTGCATGACCTCGCGCGCGCCCTTCTCGCCGGCCTCGTCGCTGTCGAAGGCGATCAGGAAGTCGGTGAACGCTTCCAGTCTTTCCCAGTCGCATTCGAGCCACTGGTGATTCCCGGCGCCCTGGTTGACCGACACGGCGGCGATGCCCATCTGGTGCAGCGTCATCGCATCGATCTCGCCTTCCGTGATGGCGAGCGCGCGGGCACGCGGCGGGATCAGGTGCCAGCCGAACAGGCATGGCTCCGCGTCCTTCTCCTGCCGCATGCCCTTCTTGTTGTCGATGTCACGGTACTTGGTGTTGACGTGCTCGCCGTCGCGCAGGTACGGGAAGACCGCGAAGACCTGCTGACCGCGCACCTGTTCGGCGATCTTGAACGCCTCGATCGTCTCGTCGGTCAGTCCGCGGCTGATCAGCCACTGGTGCGCCCTGCCCTTGGCCTTCTGCGCCTGGGGCTTGGTCGGGCGGGTGTACATGCGCTTAGGCTGGCCCGCCGGCATCTCGTCCCGGATGCCGAAGTGCGCCTTGGCTGCCTTGATCGCCTCGACAGTCCCACAAGCCCGCGTGGCCATCCAGAGGTCCAGCAGATCGCCGCCTTGCGACGTGGCGAAGTCGCTCCACAGACCGGCCTTGTGACCCTTCACGCAGACGGACAGGCTGTCGCCCTCGTCGCCGTTGATGCTGCCGGCCTTCCACTCGCGACCCTTGAGCTTGCCACGCGGCAAGAGCATCGCCGCGACAGCCTCGGCATTGGCGGCCAAGTGCTGGCTCAGTTCCTTGGCGTTCATGCGGTCGCCACCTCGATGCGCTTGCCGTCGCGGAACTCGGTGAAGTTCGTCCAGTAGCACCGCGCGTTGTCGGCATCCGCCTTCGTGTCGAAGCCAGCCAGCTTCCACCACTGCGGCGGAATGACGCCGCCCGGCGATGCCTGCACGCCGCTGCCGACCCGCGTGCTTCCGTCCTTCGGCAGGTACAGCCCCTGCCAGCTGTTCTCGATCGCCGCCTCGATGACCAGCTTCGGGTCGTGCCCCTCACCACGGAACTTCGTCAGCTTGCCGATCTGCAACCGAGCTGCGTCTTCGGTGATCGGCTTCTTCGCCGCCGCCCGGTACTTGACCCACATGGCCCAGGCCTCGGCATCGAGCCATTCGGGCAGCTCGACCGACAGCGGATCGAAATCCGACTTCGCGCGTCTCTGCTTCTTTCCTGGTTCCTTTCCTGGTTCCTTCGTGGTTCCGTGTCCCGTTTTTGGTACTGTTTCCACGGAAAAACGGGACTGTTCCTTGGGAATTTCGGTACTGTTGCCAGGGAAATCCGGAATTGTTCCGTTTTCGGAACTGTTCCTGATTTGGGACTCTTTTACGGTCCCTTTTTCGGTACTGTTCAGCCGATAGACCGGCACCTGTGCGGTGACACCTTTCCGCTCCCCTGTGTCGAAGAGACAACCGATCTCGACCAGGCGCTTGACGGCGCCGATGACCGTCTTTCTGTCCAGCGATGTCGTAGCGCAGATGTGCGCGATGGATGGCCAGCAGACCATCTCCTGCCCGCACGTCTCGGCATTCACGCAGTCGGCGATGGCCACCAGCACGAATTTGGCGGCTGCCTTGGGGACCGGCTGGGCCAACGCCCACTTGATCGCGTCAAAGCTCATGCGGCGCGGTCTAGACGGGCTGGCCGGCGGAGGGCTGACCGGCGACATGCGCCTGGTATTCACGCTCCGCAGCCTCCCAGCGCAGTTCGGTTTGTCGCTCTTCTTCTACGGCCTCTGGGATCGCCTTCTCCAAGGCTTCGATCAGCGAGCGCACAGCCGCATGGTGGACCGGCATGTACTCCGCAGCGTGGTCGGATGGGCCGACCATGACGACCACATGGCCGTGGCCGCCGACATAGACGGCCAGCTTCACGTCCTCGTCGTCAACGACCATCCCGCCGCTTTCACGCATCTCCGCCCAGGTCGGCGGGCGATCTTCGTCTTCGATGTGTTGGACTGCTTCTGTCATGTTCACCTCTCCATGCACCACGAAAAGAAACCAGCGGCGGGCAGGTGGTGAGGCTGCTTTTCGGTTTGGGGAGCTACCCCGGCACCTAGCCGTGGCGTCAACCTGTTGGGTTAGGCCTGCTCGCGCACGGGAAGCTCGACCACGGCGCGAGCACCGCCAGGCTTGCCGGCTTCGTACTGCGACTGCAGGTGCGCAAAGAGCTGCGCCTGGGCGGCCATCGACTCCGCGAATTCCTTGGTGATCCGCGCCATCTCGGTGTCCTTGATGCCTTTGCCGCCAGCGTTGGCAGCAGCTGCCGCCAAGTACTCGCCGAACTCCTTGGCCGACGTGGCGATCCGACATGCGTCGGCTGCGCTCATGCTGCTGTCCGTGTCGATGGGCACCAATGCGTAGCCGAGCCGCATCGCCATTGCCTGCACGGGCGCGTGGTCGCCGGTCAGACGGCAGATCTCGACCACTTCCTCAGGGCTGCAGTGAGCGCTGGGGTGGTTGGGGGCGACCTTGTGGCTCAGGCTGGTGGCCGACATGCTCATGTACCCGGCCAGGCCGGTCGCGCCATTCGAGTCCTCAGGGTCGACGCCCCGGAAGTTGCGCACGGCGGTGTACAGAAGGCCTCGGATGTTCATGCTGGAGTTCCTGGCAGATTCGGTGATTTGTTGGCAGTGACTTCGGCGGGCGTGCCAGCGACCATTGCGGCCATGACCACACCCAACACCCCCTCGGAGAACTTCGAACCCGTCGCTCCCATGCCGCACTTGCACGGGACAGTCGTCCTCACCAGCGCGCTGACGCTGCGCGTGCACGCGACGCCCACCGTTCCGGAGCACCGGCTGTTGAGCACGCTGACGGCGCGGGTCGTGGGTGGGCGGCTGGAGATGCGCTTCGCGCCGATGCGGCTGCCCGACAGGCGCGAGCAGTTCGCGATGCGGATGCGGCGCCAGCGGCTGCAGCGTTGAGCGGTGTCACGCATGGGCTGGCACCGTTCCGGCCTGCATCCGCAGGACATCCCAGGCGACATCAGGCCGAAGACGTTCGCAGCGCACGCCGGTTTCCCGTTCAATGGCTGGGCAGTGCTCGGCGGGCACCCGACCGCGGGCTCGCCACATGCTTGGAGAACTGGGCGCAATGCCCAGGCGACTCGCCAAGGCGGTAACGCCTCGTGCGTTCTCGATGGCCTCATCGAGAGCCTGCATAGGGTTGTCGGTCTTCATGCTTGGTCCAGATTTGTCACGCTCGTGATTATTGCTCGTACACCAACGTGATGCAAGAACCTGTTGCAATCACACCCGTGAGAACGATTGGTGAACGAGTGAGATGGGCGCGCGATCAGCGCGGCCTGACGCAGGCTGCCCTTGCCAAGGCCGCAGGCGTTTCCACGAGCACCATTGGCAACCTGGAGGCCGGAATACGGGACAAGCCGCGCGAGTTGAACGCGATTGCTGCGGCCATGCGTGTGCTGCCGGCGTGGCTTGAGTCGGGAAGCGGCAACTGGAGTCTGCCGCCGCAAAGCGTCGAGGCCGGCCCCGAGTTGCGTGGAGACGTGCCCCTCATCTCATGGGTGGCCGCCAGCAGTTGGGGCGAAGCAGTGGACCCCTTCCCGCCTGGCGTTGCTGAAAAGTGGTTGCCATGCCCCGCCCGTCATAGCGGCAGCACCTTCGCCCTGCGTGTGCGTGGCGACAGCATGACGGCCCCGCACGGAAACAGCCGGACCTATCCGGAAGGCTGCGTGATATTCGTAGACCCCGAACGTCGATCGCCAGTGAACGGCGACCGGATCATTGCTTGCCTTGAAGGCGCGGCCGAAGTGACATTCAAGGTCTACAAGAACGAGGACGGTCGGCAGTGGCTAACGCCGCTGAACCCGTCACACGAGCCGATCCGCGAGCCATTCCGCGTGCTCGGCACCATCATCGGGAAATGGGAGGCCGAATGAAGCAGATCGGCAGCCTGGGCGGTCGCAGACCGTAGAAGCCACGCCAGCGGGCTACGGCGCTGGCACAAGGAGTATTGATGGCCGACACACCACCAAAGGACAGCCCGCCGCCCCCACCACCACCGGCGCCGCCGCCACCGCCGCCGCCACCGCCGCCACCGCGTTGGAGTGAAGCCGGCCAGACTGAGATCCACCGACGGGAGAAGGCGAACATCCCACCTCCGCAGTATCGTTAGCGGTAAGTGGCAATACCCTGGGCGTCGCCACGCTTGGACAATTCGATGCGGCGCCTAGCAGCTGAACCACCAGAAGGCTGCCAGTGCGATAAGCGGTGAAGCGGCGGCGGCCCTGTAGGCCCAGTTCAGGGCGATAGCACGCCGTCCATTGGCGTCTTCGTACTCACCGATTCGTATGCCGCGCGTTTTCAGTTCTGCCATGCGGAGTTCAGTAAGAGCGGCGACGTTTTGAGGGGCGCTGCCATCCCCGAAGTCCCCCCCCTTGGCCTCATACACCGTCGCTAGTGCCGAAGGCCATGGGCCGCTGCTGAGGTTGTTTGAGCGCAATCCGAAAAGCAGAAGGCCAGCAGCGATCAGGAACCACCAGACCGCCGAAGCCCCGAGCGGCGCCCAAGCTGCCACGTCGGCTCTCTCAGCGATCTGCGCAAGAACATAGGAACCGACAGCGCCGCCAGCCGCAACAAGCGCGGTCGCCGCCTTGTACAGCCTTTCATGGCTTGCCGCGTACTCCGCCGTCAACGAGGCGAACGTGCGTTCGGTCTCGGACTCCATGTAGTCGAGTGCATCCATACCTGATTCTCCTACGACGTTCGGTGAGGCGGCATTCTTGCGCCATCGAACCGGCCGTGACGAAATTTTCTCACGACATGTCACGTTCGTGTTGACACGCTTAATCACAGTCGTGATAATTTCTCCGCGCCGGCATCCAGCCGGTCAGGAGCGAAGATGGTTTCCGATCCCAACGAACATGCCGAGGTCGCGGCCGCAGCTGAACGCTGCACCACGCTGACCATCGACCGCGGCCCCGTCAGCCTGCGCCGGCTGTACCTGCCCTCTGTTGCCGAAGCCCAAGCCGCCTACGACTTGGCCGGCGAGTTGGCCGACGCCAGCCGCAGCAGCAGCGACTTCGGTGCCGCCCTGCACCTGTGCGCCCTCGCTCGCATGGACCTCCACGAGCAAGTCGAGCGCGTCGTGAACCGCGGCGGCCTGCTGCACATCGGCGCACCGGGGCTGCAGGCATGAACACGCTCACCGATGTGACCCTGGCCACCGTCATCGCGGTGGGCCTGGCCGCAGTTGCCGTGCGCTGGTGGTTCGCATGATCGGCCGCGCCCTGACCGGCAACGAGACCGCGGACGAGCTGATAAGGCTTCTGGTCGCCGTGCGGCACCTCGCGCGCAGGATCGTTCGCGCCCAGGCAGGCGCCCGAGCCAGTCGGGCCGTCTACGAGCGCCACACCTCACAGGGTGGGTCGACAGGACCGGAACTCCAGCAGTACATCGCGCAGCTTGACGAAACCGCTCTCGGTCTGCGCTTCGCCGAGATCGAAATCGGCGGGTTCGTCATGGCCCTCGGACCCGCCCTCGACGCGAAGACCTCGCGCGAGCGGATCTTCGACGCGCTGAACGTCGGGCTCGCGGACCGTCGATCCGAAGAGGTCGCCGAGCACGGCGACAGCACCGCCAACCTGGTCTTCGCATTGAGACTGGAGAACAGCGCCACCAAGTGCGACGCCCCGGAGATTCGCCCCCTCGCCTGGTGCTGCCAGCGCTTCTTCATGAACCAGATGAAGATCAACCCCGCGTTCGACCGTTCATCGCACGACATGCTGAACGAGACGTTCAACGGCGCGTTCGGCGAGTACCGCGAGCGCCCGCTGGCCGAACGCCTGGCCGGGAGGTCGCTGTGAGCCCGTCGCAACACGCCGATGCGGCGATGCGCCGCCTGCGCGAGTTCATCAACAGGAGCGCGGCGCAACACCTGCGCGCCATGCGTGCCACTTGGGCGAGGCCGCAATGAGCAGCACTGTGGATCAAGCACTGGCGCCGCGCTGCAGGCCGGGGCCGCCCGCATCACGCGCTCCGTTGGAGGCAGCGATGCGAACTGAGAAGCCCGGCCTCATTGATCGACGGCTCAAAAATGAGCCGTGCGGCTCGTGGCCTGCGGGCCGGCGCGGGGCTGTGCGGGCAGCGCAGCTACTTCTTGAGGGCTTTCCGATCGGTCTTCGTGCTGACTGTGATCTCACGCTTCTTGCCAGACGGTCCTTTGAAGCTGAGAGTTCGAATTGGCGCCACATCAGCTTTGAGCGCAGCGACTGCCGCGAGCATGTCTCGCTCGGCCTCGGCGAGTTGTTCAGCTCGATCCTTTGCACTGTCGAGCACGCGCTCGACGCTCAAGCTTTTGGCGGAATCCACGAACCCAAGCGCCAGGCGATAGGAGACGCTGATTTCTTCAGCGTCAGCGATGAACTCAAGGCCTCGCTGCTTTACTTCCGCCAAGACCTTAACGAGGGTCTGAGCGACGCGCGCAGCAGCGAGCAGGTCTCGCTGAGATTGCAAACGGACCATTGCCGCGCCCTGCTCGGCACGGGCCATGGCGAGCGAGAGCGTCTTGATGACCAGCATGTCCGGGCGTTCGCCGTACGCCGACATGGTCAGGCGGTCCACGATCTCAGCATTCAAGCTGCGGCGGTTCTTCTCCGCTTCCTCTTCAAGCTTCTGACGAAGCTCCGGTGTCATGCGCAGCGGATACGGGGGCTGCTGTTTCGGTTCCATGCCCCGATGATCGATTCTTTTTGAATCTTTTTCAAAGAATCTACTTGACTCTAACCCTAAGAATCTTTCAGAATCTAGACACGCCATGACTACCGACCGCCAACTCATGCCAACGCCCGTTCGCATCCCCGACGACTTGAAGGGGCTGCTCAAGGCCGAGGCCGTTGCCAACGACCGCAGCCTGAACGGCGAAATCCTGGCCCGCCTGCGCCAGTCCTTCAAGGGCCGGCGCACCCAGCAACCCACCGTCACCGCCAAGGAGCACCCGTGAAGCCCATCAACCCCATCTACTGGGAGAGCATCGCCCATCAGCATGCGAAGGTCGTAGACCTGCGCACCCTGCCCGAGGACACCAAGGTGAAGATCATCAAGGCGGCTCTGACCGTTGCGTACTACTACGACAACGGCGAGTACTGCGACCTTCCCGAGGGCTCCGAACAGGAAAAGGCGCTCGAAGCTATGGTCGATGCAGTCGGAACGGTAAGCCTCCACATGCACGAGGTCAGCCTCGTCCCTTGCCACTAAAGGTGGATCGCATGAACGAACTCATCCCAGTCGCTCCGCGCCAGATTGGCGGCGTCACGATGCTGACCACCGATGCCCGCGGACTCCACACGTTCCTTGGCCCAGACACTGAATTCAGCCACTGGATCACCCGGCGCATCGACGAATACAAGTTCGAGGAAGGGAGGGACTTTCAGTCATTTTTGGCGGAAAGTACCGGGGGCCGACCACCCAAGGAATACACGCTCACCTTGAACATGGCGAAGGAACTGGCCATGGTCGAGCGCACGCCGAAGGGCAAAGAGGCACGCCAGTACTACATTGACTGCGAAGCCCGCGCCCTCGCAGTAGAGGCGAGCGCCCTGCCCACTTCCAAGCTTGGCCGCATCCGTAGTTCCGCCGATGCGCAACAGGCGACCGCACGCATCAAGGCGCTGACGATGGTTACCCGCGAAGTTGCTCGCGTGCCTGGCGTCCGCCCCGAGGCCGCCGCCGCAGCCTTCCTTACGATGGTGGAGCGCGAAACCGGCCTGCAGGTTTCGGATCTGCGCCAGGCCTTGCCCAGCACGCCGGCCGCTGTCGCCTTCCAGCTGAACCCGACCCATCTGGCAAAGCGGCTCGGTATCGAGGGCCTGCGCGCCGCGCACGTGAACCTGGCGCTGATCGCGGTCGGCCTCCAGGTCGAAGGGGAGCGCGACTATGTTGTAACCGAGAAGGGTGCCGAGTTCGGCGAGATGCGCGCCTACACGAACCCGCACAACGGCCACCAGGGCTACCAATCGGTCTGGTCGGCGGACGTGGTGCCGATCCTGGTGGCCTACTTCCACCAGAACCCGCAGGCTGCCCTGCCGTTGCCGCGCGCACCTCGCACCAAGTCGAAACACCGCCGCAACCCGGCAGCGGTCATCGAACCCCAGGGAGCCCTGCTATGAAGACAGAGGACCGCGTCATTGAGCCGCGACCACCCGACCGCGGCAAAGTGGCCGCACAAAGGCGAAAGCCCCAGAGCTTGGACCCTCTGAGGCTTTCTGTGACCCGAGAACCCCTGACCAGGAACCCAGCTCATGCAGAACCATAGCACTTTTGCGCCCTCGCGCGCCACCACTGGGGATACGCCCAGCCCCACAGCAGCCCCGGCCGCCACGGTCGAGCAGCCCCATGCCCCGTGGGTCTCGCTGGTCAAAGCCGGTGCAACCCGGATTTGCCGGCTGCTGGCCGACGCTCTCGATGATGACGCCTGCGATCGCGCCGACAGTGTCCTGTTCCTCCTGGAGCGCTCGAACAACGCTGCCCTTTGGAACACGGGGCCGTATGTTGTGGCCCTTCTGCGCGGTGCGGCGGACACCATGCGCGTCAGTACGCCCAGCAAGGACGTTGCAGTCGCAGTCCGACCAACTGCCATTGCCCTCCTGGACGAACTGGCATCCGCCGTCGATACGCTCCACGTCTCCAACGACTTGACCCGGCTGGAAGGCTTCTCCACCTGGATGCAGAGCGTCAGCGCCGCGCAAGCCGTGAGCGCCGGAGCAGACCCTGCACCGAGCGAAGAGCAGGCCGACGCGTTCCTCGCCATCGCCCGGCACGCAAGCGACATCGAGACGTTTCTCGTGATGTCGCAGGACTTCCATCTGCAGCTGCGGGACGACCGACGCGACGCGGCAGTCACTGCAGCGAGCGGCCTGGCCCAGTTGATCGGCGCAATCAGCTGCATGGCCAGAGGCGGCCAGAGCGCGACGCCGGTTTCCATTCACGCTTGGCTGATGCGAGGTGCAGCATGAACGCCGTCACCGTCGAAAGGCCGGCCGCACGGCGCCGCACGACGCGACCCACGGGAGCATCGCCGGAGTTCACCAATGTCTACCGCGAGCACCTGATCTGGCTCCTGGCCAAAAGTGAGGAATGGTCCGAGGACCACACGGAAGGCGCCAAGCGCGCCTACGAGCTGACGGTGAAGCTTGGCAACGACCTCCAGGAGATGAAGTTGTCCACTGCGGCCGACTTCCAAGGCGTCCTGCGGGTGATCGACGATGCAGTCACTGCCGCAGACAAAGACCAAGCCTGGGAATGGGACCGACTCCTGCACATGGCGCTGGACTTCGCAGTCACGGCCTCCGGCTACGCGAGCGATGCGCACATCGACGCGCGCCACGTGCAGTACCTGTCGGCTGTGGCCCATGCACAGACGGCCCTCGTACGCCTCATGGGCCACACGGCCGACTCGTGGGCCGCCGCGGAGCACAAGGCGCCTGTCAGCCTGCCCCGGCTCAACGGCTTCACGCACCAGCAGGTGCAGCAGACACTGGAGGAGATCGGATGCGCCGCCAGCACCCTGCGCGACTTCCTGGTCGACACGCAGCGCCGCATCGACGAGGAGAGCGGCTCGGGTGCGTTGAGCCTGCAGGTCTCGACGGATCTGCACATGGCGCGGCAGTCGGCCAGCCTCATCGGCGCCATGGCGGACCACCTGGGCGGCGGCTCCTACATCGGTTCGGCCGCCTCGTGGGCGACGATGGAAGGCATCGAAACCGAGGAGGCCGCGCAATGACCGCAGAGACCATCGAGCGGCGCCTTAGCGGCGCCCCCGCCCTCGTAAAAAGAGAGCGCGACTTCATGGCTGGCAAGCGCTTGGCCGCAGAGGTGGTGTTGCATGCCGCGATGAGCGACCCTGGAGGCAAAGCGAGTGTGCACATGTCGTATCGCGACAGGGGCGTCCCGCAGGACAACTACACCCGCCCACTGCTGGAGCGCATCGTGGCTCAGCCTGAACTACTGGACGGCTTCTCTGCGGGATTGTCTTCGGCACTCGCCGAGGTTGTGCCCGAGGAGGATGGCGAGCAGGAGTACAGGGCGCTGGCCGCGCTGTCCTATGACGCCTGCACCGTCTACCACGAGTACGACGAGGAAAGCCCTTACGACGGGTACACCGAGCCGGTAACGGCGCTTGTCGACTTCGAAGATCAGCCTGCCCAACCTGCGGCGCCGATGTCTGCTGTCATGAGCGTTGCCTTGCTCGAAGACCCGGAGGCCGCCTACTTCCTCGCTGGACAGGCGGCAGACATCTTGGGGCTGCTGGCCGATGCCATCGCGGAACACGATGCGTTGCGCGCCCTTCGCGACTTGGCCGAGAGCTATGCGTGCCACATCGGGCAAGCCGTCACTGAACTGCACTACGGGTCCGTGATCACTGATGTTTCGGGGATGCTCGACCTCATGAGAATGCTCGACGCCGACAAGCTCGGAGGGGGCGCGTTCTACGGTGCGATGTCGTTGCTCACGCTCTCCATGGTGAAGCTTGAAGAGAAGCGCGACACCTTGTTCCATGCCAAGCAGGAGCAGACCCATGCTTGACCGTATCGAAGTCGCGCCCGGCGTGTTCCGCCGCGTGCAGCAGAGCCGCGCCGACGAGTACTCCAGCCCGCGCACGCTGGCCGAGCTGCAACGCGCGTTCGAGGGAGCGCGGTGATGACCGAGACGATCAGCATCGGCCGCGGCCTGCGCTTCGCCGAGCGCCCCGGCATCGAGATCTACACCGGCAAGATGGATGCGCTGCTGGCCGCGGGCTTGGTGAAGCCGCACCAGATCCCTGGCGGCCCCGGCATGGCCGCCACGTGCGCCAGCTTCCATGCCGACGGCCGGCGCGTGGTTCCCGGCGACCGCAAGGCCAGCAGCCGCCAGGGCTACCTGCGCATCGAGGCCCGCCGCGCGAACCGGTGGCGTGTGACGTTGTGCGTCGACGCGTCCGCCGTCGCGGAGGCCAAGCGCACTTCCAAGCACCGGGCCGCGTGCGGTGGCGCCGCCCTGGCGCCCGTACCAGCCGACTGGCCCTTTCCGCTGCTCGGCGGCACGCTGCCCTCGCTCGCAAGCGGCGCCGGCGCCGCGGAAGCCCGGCTCGCACCCGGTGTGCCTGCCGCCATGTTGCGGGCGAGCAACGGGGGTTCCGCCGGGATTGGCCGGCGCGCAGCTGCGGAAGGAGCCGCCGCATGACGCTGAATCAAAGAGAGGCGCAACGGCTCCTCGGCGATGCGGAGCTGGCCGAGGCCGCCAAGGATCTGCTGCGCGGTTTGCGCCACGCAGACCGAGAGGAAGCCTTGACCCATGTGATGCGCGAGTTCCGCCTTTTGGAGCGGGTAGTCCGCGCAAGCGCCGCTGCTCAGTCGGAAAGCTGCAGGAGCACGCCTGAAGTGCAGGTGGTGCAGGAACAGCACAGAACTGCAGGCGATGCATGTGCAGGAACGGCCGGGGCGGCCCGACCCTGGTGGATCAAGCCGGGCGAGACGATCGAGCAGGCGGCCGAGGGCTGGGCGCAGTGGTGCGAGTCCCGCTCACTGACTGGGCTGCCGGATCTGCTGCGGGCACTGGCCAAGCGGAGCGCCTGGCATCCGCAGTTCGACGTGATGTCGCCGAAGCAAGAGGCGCTGGTGCTGCAGTTCTGCGCCGAGATCGCGGGGCCGCTGGGCCAGCCCGGCAGTCCGCCCGACCCGGTGCGCCTGTTGGGGATGGCCCAGGCGCTGTACGAGGCCGAACGAGAGGAGTGCGGACCATGATCACACCGAAGGAGTCCGCATGCTGGTCCGTTGGGCGCGCCAGCTGGGCGGACGAGGAAAAAGCGCACGATGGTGTTTCGGTGGTGATCGATGGCCACGGGATCATGATCACGCCGAGCGACGCGCGGTTCATGGCTTCGCTGCTTCTTCTCTCGGCCGAGAACGCCGAGCGCGAGGAGGGCGGTTCATGAGCACGAACGACAAGGTGTCGGCCAAGCCGGCTGATCGACAGACCCTTACCAAGGCCGACACCGTGGCACTCTGGTACGCGGTGAACTGGATGCAGCATGTCCTGTCGGGCTGGTTCCGAGATGGCTTCAAGGACGACCAGGAGCGCGCTCAGTACCAGGCAGAGCGCGAGCGCCTGGCGACCGCCAAGCGCGCGCTGCGCAAAGTCAACAAGCTGCGGAAGGAAGACCGATGACATACCGACCTCCGGCCGGCAGCCTGGCCGCCAGCGTGTGCAGCTGGCTGGCCCTCTACCCGGCCCGCACCCTCACCACCGAGGACATCATCGGCCGCTTCGTCATGGACGGGGACACGCGCAACGTGCACGCCCAGTTGATCGTGGCACTGGGCCGCGAGGGAACTCCGGCTGCCAACCAGGACATGGGTGACGAGCGCGCCCTAGGGAGGCTCAACATCGCGCGACAGCAAAAAGACCTCACCGTCAGCAAATCTCGGGTGCGCCTGCGCGAGCCGATGTATCAGCTCCCAGCATTGGCGATAGGCCATCACAGCCGCTTCACCCCCCATGAGGCTGCGCCCCGCCAAAAGCTCAAGCGCCGGAACACTGATCCGGCAGAACCGATCACTTCCCTCGGTAAGGAATTCGACCCGGCGCGGGTTGATCCGGTACTGCGCGTGCTGGTCGGCTCTCACTTCGATCTTTTCGGGGCTCCACTGGTGTCAGAGCAGAAGTGTCGTGCACCACTGGGAAGGCCGGTACATCAAAAGGCATTCTTGGCGCCGATCTGCAGCTTCGACTGTCCGCGTCGGAAACTTTCCGGCATCCGCAGCGAAATCGGGAACGAGGAGTGCAGACCATGAACGCGACAGTTCGATGGGTCACCGTCGCCCTGGCGTCCGAGTTGACCGGCTTCACCGAGGAGTTCTTTCAGGAGCATTCCCGGGGCGGATTGTGGATCGAGGGGAAGGTCTGGAAGTGGGTGCAGGGCCGGCGCCTGTTCGACATGGTAGCCCTGTACGACTGGATCGACCAGCAGCCCAGCATCCCGACCAAGCGCGGCCGCAAGCCGAAGGCGGAGCAGGGTGAGGTGATCGACGTATGAGCGGCGTGATCGTCCGCGACCGGCACTTGCAGATCGACCTGCGCGCCCAGGGCTACGGCCGCGAGCGCCTGGAGATCGAGCCCACGCCGGTCAACATCAAGTACGCCGAGCGGCTGCGCCTGGAGATACTGGGCAAGATCGAGCGCGGCACCTTCGCCCTGGGCGACTACTTCCCGAACTCGCCCCGGGTCGCGAAGGACGCGCCGAGCATGACGTGGGCCGAGGTCGCGGCCGAGTGGAAGAAGGTCAAGCGCGGGGAAATCGAGCACAGCACCGCCCACAGCTACGCGCAGACGTTGTCGTCCAAGCACTTCGCGGACTGGCAGGACATGCGCATGAACGCGATGGACTACCGCGCGCTGATGGCCAAGCTGGCCGCACTGCCGCAGCATCCGAAGACCTGGAACAACATCGCCAGCGTGCTCAGCATGGTGCTGGAGTACGCCGCCAAGGCCAAGCTGCTGCGCGAGCCGCTGCACGAGCACATCGAAATGCGCCGGCCCAAGAAGCCGCAGCCGGACCCGTTCATCCTGGACGAGGTCGAGCTGATGCTGTCGAAGATGCGCAACGACCGCGGCCGTCTGTACTACGAGTTCGCCTTCTTCAGCGGCCTGCGCCCGAGCGAACAGATCGCGCTGCGCTGGTCCAAGGTGGACTTCAGGCGCGGGACGGTCACGGTCGACACCGCCTTCACGCGCAGCGCCGAGAAGGGCACCAAGACCGGCGTGTCGCGCGAGGTCGAGTTGACCGGCCGAGCCCTGGCCGTGCTGGAGCAGCAGCGCGCCGTCAGCCAACTGGCCGGCGACCACGTCTTCCTCGGCATGGACAACCTCTTCTACACCACCACCAAGGGCCCGCTGGATGGCTGGTGGAAGCCGGCGATGAAGTTGTCCGGCCTGCGCCACCGCGACGCCCGGCAGACGCGGCACACCTTCGCCACGATCTGCCTGCACGCCGGCAGCACGCCGGCCTGGGTGGCGCGCCAACTCGGGCACTCGGTCGAGATGTTTTACAGGGTGTACTCGAAGTGGATCGAGGCGGCCGACGCGGGGTCAGAGGTCAGGCGCCTGAACAGCTTCCTGTCGGGCCAGAAAACCGGGACACAAACCGGGACATGACCCATGTTTTCGGCTGCGTTCGCGGGGTCGCTTCAGAGGAGAACGGTGAAGCGCTAAAAATCGGCTGTGTTCCCTCTGCCTATAGGGTCGGGTTCGATTCCTGTCGAGGGGACCAGCCAGGCGCAGCGCATTTCCGCCAGCGCTTCCCCGCCCCCCATCTCCCCACAACGGAACGTCGGCGCTGTCCTTCTTCAAGGCGCACCCCGGCACCCCCACAGACCGCCTCACCGGACGTAGGACGTGTCCGATGACGACATGTCTTACATGGGTCCATGCCGCCTGCGGCGCCGCACGGCCACTTTGTCGTCCACTCCCGAGAGGCGTCGTGGCCTCCCGACGCCGCACCCGTCGAGGCTGGACAAGGTGTTTCGCCCTGCACAACTCCATCGACAGGAAAAAAAACATCCCGGAACGCAGCCACTTTGTCCAGGATGTCAGAGATTTCCTACATGCGTTTTCAAATTGAAACAAGAGTACAAACGTTAGAAAACGTCGATTTTTTTGACATCAACACCTCATTGGTTGCGTTTGATGACGCCAAGTGCGCAGAACTAGGCACAAAAAGCGAACAGGCACAGCACTTGCGCATAGAAGGGCTCGCCGGGTCCATGACCTGTTCTTCCCCCAACGCAAAGGAAATGCAATGCGTTCTTTGAAACCGATCCGTGCCGCCCTGGCCACCGCCGCTGCCCTGGCAGCTTCGGCCGCCAGTGCGGCGCCCATCGCCAACTGGACCTACGAGGTGACGAGTGCGTTCGACACGAACCCCGCCGTCACGACGTTCGTCAATTCGGGGACGAATCCGGGCCCCATCAATCCGTCCACCGGCTACTGGACCAGCGCGAGCCTGCTGCAGTGGGGGCAGAACGACGGCAGCATCGCCGCCGGCACCCGCAGCGGTCTGGAAATCACCAACTCGCCCTCCGACGGCACGGTCGCCACCAATGGCGCCTTCGTCCCGGCCAACACCTACACCCACTACAACAACGCCGCGCTGGGCGCCAACAGCTGGACGCTGAGCACGACCAAGATCGACTCGACGTTGAGCCTGTCCGCCAATGGCGTGGACAAGCTGTTCGAAACCTCCTACAGCGTGTACTTCACGGAGACGCCGAACCGCAACGAGGGCTGCCCGTCCGCACCTGAAGCCACCCCCTGCAGCGACATCTTCGTGCTGGTGGGCGGCTTCGGCGAGTCGTTCACCCACAATGGCTACGAGTACAGCTTCGAGTTCATCTCCGACCCGGCGTTCACCGAGTTGAGCGATGCGCAGTGCGTCGCCGCCGGCTACCAGGCTGGCTGCTTCGGCTTCGCCACGCCCGAAGGCCAGGACTACACGGTGGACTTCGCGTTCCGCCTGGTCGCAACGGAAGTGCCCGAGCCCGCCACCCTCGCGCTGCTCGGCGCCGGCCTGCTGGGCATGGCGGGTCTGCGTCGTCGCCAGCAAACCAAGCGCTAAGCGCCCCGCGGTGCCAGCCAACCCCGCTGCGGCGGGGTTTTTTGCGTGCGCGGCGCGCGTCGAGGCCGCGTCCATGCCGTCCCGGAGAAAAATACGCGGCCTAGAATTCGGCGCAACTCCGCACACGAACCAACCAGGACACCACCATGGCCCGCCACCTTCTCCGCACCTGCACCGTTGCCCTCGCCGTGCTGACCGCCCTGTCGGCGCAGGCGGCCAGCCCGCTCGACAAGCTCAAGAGCGCCGCCGGCGAACAGCTGGGCGCGGGCAGCGGCGGCACGGCCGGCATGCTGGGCGGCCTGGGCCTGCCCAGCATCGGCAGCGGCACGGCCAGCAACGCGGCCGGCGTGCTGCAGTACTGCATCGAGCGCAAGTACCTGGCCGGCGGCGCGGCCGGCATCAAGGACAAGCTGCTCGGCAAGATCGGCCTGGGCGGCGGCAAGGAGACGCAGGACAAGGGCTACCAGAGCGGCCTGTCCGGCATCCTGAGCGGCAGCGACGGCAAGTCCTTCGACATGGGCAAGATCCAGGACCAGCTCAAGGACAAGGCCTGCGAGTACGTGCTGGACAACGCCAAGTCGCTGATCTGACGGGCTTCAGTGCCAGACCCCGGGGAAGGCCCAGACCAGCGACCCCGTCATGACCAGGTAGCGCAGGAACTTGCCGATGGCCATGTAGAACAGGCAGGGCCAGAACGGCAGCCGCAGCCAGCCCGCCACCGCGCACAGCGGATCGCCCACGGCGGGCAGCCAGGCCAGCAGGCAGGCCTTGGGCCCCAGCCGTTGCAGCCAGCCCAGCACCCGCACATGGTGCGAGGAGTGGCTGTAGCGGTCGGCCACCTTGTGTGCGCCATAGCCCATCCACCAGTCCACCGCGCCGCCCAGCGTGTTGCCCACGGTGGCGACCGCGATGGCCGGCCAGAACATCTCCGGGTTGAGCTTGACCAGGCCGAACACCACGGGCTCGGAGCCCAGCGGCAGCAGCGTCGCCGAGATGAAGGACACGACGAACACCGTGCTCAGGCCGAACTCGGGCAGCGCCAGCGCGCTCAGCAATTGGTTCAGCCAGGCTTCCATGAGCGGGGCAGTATAGGGGTCGCCCTTCGCCCGCCGTGTAGGCTGGCAACCGTTTCAATTGCTGAAATTTGAGGCAGCTAGAATCCCTCCCCCGCCTCCGCCCCCTCCCTTCGCCCAGCATGCAGATCGGCCAGTTCACTTTGGCGAACAACGTGTTTGCCGCCCCCATGGCCGGGGTGACGGACCGTCCGTTCCGCCAGCTGTGCAAGCAGCTGGGGGCCGGCTACGCGGTCAGCGAGATGGTGACCTCGCGGCGCGACCTGTGGACTTCGCTGAAGACCTCGCGCCGAGCCGACCACACCGGCGAGGTGGCGCCGATCGCCGTGCAGATCGCCGGCACCGATCCCGAGATGATGGCCGAGGCCGCCGCCTACAACCTGGAGCGCGGCGCCCAGATCATCGACATCAACATGGGCTGCCCGGCCAAGAAGGTCTGCAACAAGTGGGCCGGCTCGGCCCTGATGCAGAACGAGGCGCTGGCCGTGGCCATCGCCGAAGCCGTGGTGGCCGTCTGCGCCCCCCGGAACGTGCCGGTCACGCTCAAGATGCGCACCGGCTGGTGCGCGCAGCAGCGCAACGCCGTGGTGCTGGCGCGTGCCTTCGAGAGCGCCGGCATCCAGATGCTGACCGTGCACGGCCGCACGCGCGAGCAGGGCTACAGCGGCCATGCCGAGTACGAGACCATCGCCGCCGTGAAGGCCGCCGTGCGCGTGCCGGTGGTGGCCAACGGCGACATCGCCACGCCCGAACGCGCGCGCGAGGTGCTGGCCGCCACGGGCGCGGACGCCGTCATGATCGGCCGCGCGGCGCAAGGCCGGCCCTGGATCTTCCGCGAGGTCGTGCACTTCCTGGCCACCGGCGAACACCTGGCGCCGCCGCTCGTGGCCGAGGTCCGGCGCCTGCTGCTGGAGCACCTGGCCGAGCACTACGCGCTGTACGGCGAATACACCGGCGTGCGCTCGGCGCGCAAGCACATCGGCTGGTACGTGCGCCGGCTGCCGGGCGGCGAGGCGTTCCGCCAGCGCATGAACCGGCTGGAGCAGCCGACCGAACAACTGGCCGCCGTGGCCGAATTCATGGACGGGATGGGCAGCCTTCAGGAGCGCATGCCCACGCCCGATCCGAGCAGCGAAGAACTTCTGGAGGAGAGCGCAGCGTGAGCAAGAAGAGTATCGAAGAGTGCGTGCGCAGCAGCCTGGAGACCTACCTGAAGGACCTGCACGGCATCGAGCCGGGCGGGGTCTACGACATGATGATCCGCGCGGTCGAGAAACCCATGCTCGAGGTCGTCATGCAGCACGCCGAGAACAACCAGTCGCGCGCGGCCGAGTGGCTGGGCCTGAACCGCAACACGCTGCGCAAGAAGCTGGTCGACCACAAGCTCATCAAGTGAGCCTGCCTCCCATTTCCACGCCTTTCCCCCGCCTTTTCCCCTTCATCCGATGAATGCACTGATCTCCGTTTCCGACAAGACCGGCGTGCTGGCGCTGGCCCAGGGCCTGCACGCGCTGGGCGTCAAGCTGCTGTCCACCGGCGGCACCGCCAAGCTGCTGGCCGACGCCGGTCTGCCGGTGACCGAGGTGGCCGACCACACCGGCTTCCCCGAGATGCTGGACGGCCGCGTCAAGACGCTGCACCCCAAGATCCACGGCGGCCTGCTGGCGCGCCGCGCGCTGCCGGCCCACGTGGCGGCACTGGCCGAACACGGCATCGAGACCATCGACCTGCTGGTCGTGAACCTCTACCCGTTCGAAGCCACCGTGGCCAAGCCCGGCTGCACACTGGAAGACGCGATCGAGAACATCGACATCGGCGGACCGGCCATGGTGCGCAGCGCCGCCAAGAACTGGCAGGACGTGGCGGTGCTGACCGACGCCTCGCAGTACGAGGCCGTGCTGGCCGAGCTGAAGTCCGGCAACGGCAAGCTCTCGGACAAGACGCGCTTCGCACTGTCGGTGGCCGCGTTCAACCGCATCGCCGACTACGACGGCGCCATCAGCGACTTCCTGTCGGCCGTGGACTTCGAGGCCAGCGCCGGCCAGAGCGCGCCCGTGCGCACCCTGTTCCCGGCGCAGAGCAACGGCCGCTTCGTCAAGCTGCAGGACCTGCGCTACGGCGAGAACCCGCACCAGCAGGCCGCGTTCTACCGCGACCTGTACCCCGCGCCCGGCTCGCTGGTCAGCGCCAGGCAGTTGCAGGGCAAGGAGCTCTCGTACAACAACATCGCCGATGCCGACGCCGCCTGGGAGTGCGTCAAGAGCTTCGACGTGCCGGCCTGCGTGATCGTCAAGCACGCCAACCCCTGCGGCGTGGCCGTCGGCAAGGATGCGCTGGACGCGTACGCCAAGGCCTTCCAGACCGACCCGACCTCGGCCTTCGGCGGCATCATCGCCTTCAACCGCCCGGTCGACCTGGCCGCTGCCGAGGCCGTCAACAAGCAGTTCGTCGAGGTGCTGATGGCGCCCGGCTACACGCCCGAGGCGCTGGCCGTGTTCCAGGCCACCAAGGCCAAGCAGAACGTGCGCGTGCTCGAGATCGCGTTGCCCCAGGGCGGCGCGACCGACTGGGACAACGGCCGCAACGCCATGGACGTCAAGCGCATCGGCTCGGGCCTCCTGATCCAGACCGCCGACAACCACGAACTGCAGCTGTCCGACCTCAAGGTCGTGACCAGGAAGCAGCCCACGCCGCAAGAACTGCAGGACCTGCTGTTTGCCTGGAAGGTCGCCAAGTACGTCAAGAGCAATGCCATCGTGTTCTGCAAGAACGGCATGACCATGGGCGTGGGCGCCGGCCAGATGAGCCGCCTGGACTCGGCCCGCATCGCCAGCATCAAGGCCGAGCACGCCAAGCTCTCGCTGGCCGGCACGGTGGTCGCGAGCGACGCCTTCTTCCCGTTCCGCGACGGCCTGGACGTGGTGGTGGACGCGGGTGCGACCTGCGTGATCCAGCCCGGCGGCTCCATGCGCGACCAGGAGGTCATCGACGCCGCCGACGAGCGCGGCGTGGCCATGGTGTTCTCGGGCGTGCGGCACTTCCGCCACTGATCCCGGGTTCCGCCCAACAAAAAGCCCGCTCTGGCAGCGGGCTTTTTCGTGGGCGAACGCGTCAGCGCCAGTGCGGGCGACCGTAGTAGCGCGGCGGCGGGCCGTAGTGCCGGTGCGACAGGTTGGCCCCGATCACCCCCAGGCCGATGCCGATGGCCAGCGGCGCCACATAGGACGGCGGGCTGTAGACCGGCGCCGATTCATAGACCGTGGTGGTCACCGGCTCGGTCTGGTAGACCGTGGCCGGCTGCACGTAGGTCGTGCTGGAAACGATGCGGGCCGGCGCGCGCACCGGGGCCTGCTGCAGCGGCGGCACGCTGCCGATGGGCGTGACCTGCAGCGGCACGGTCGGGCCCGGGTCGTTGGCCATCTGCACCTGGTAGCGGCGGCCGGCGTACTCGTAGACCACGTCGTAGTAAGAGGTCTGGTTCTGGTAGAAGGTCTGCGTGCTGCAGTTCTGCACGGTCCGGACCTGGTCGGGCTGGGCCGCCTCGGCCTGGTTGCCGAGCACCGCGCCGCCCAGGGCACCGATCGCGGTCGCCGCGGCGTGGCCACTGCCACCGCCGAAGGCGCTGCCGATCACGCCACCCGCGATGGCGCCGATCACGGCACCGGCACCCGAGGGCTGCGACGCCGTGACCACCTGCTGGTTGTTGCAGACCAGGCGAGGCACGGCCACCTGCTGCATGACCGGCGTGGCCGAGATCACCGTGCCGTATTCCTGGGCCAGCACCGAGGCGCTCAACAGGCTGGCGCCGGCGAGAAGCAAAAGCTTTTTCATGGTGATCCTTACGACCTGTGGGCCTGGCAAAAGTTTAGGCCTTTACACAGGCTTTTCAACGCGAGGGCCGCGCCCGGCGTTGACGGCAGGGATCAGCCGCGCGCCAGCAGGCGGAACACGGCGCGGGCCGCCTCCACGGTCTGCGCGATGTCGTCGTCGCTGTGCGCCGCGCTGACGAACCCGGCTTCATACAGTGCCGGCGCGATGTACACACCGCGCGCGAGCAGGCCGTGGAACAGGGTGTTGAAGCGTGCGCCGTCGGTGGTCATCACGCTGCGGTAGTTCTGCGGCAGCGCGTCCAGCAGGAAGAAGCCGAACATGCCGCCCTCGCTGTCGCCGCTGAAGGGCACGCCTTCGTCGGCCGCGGCCTGGCGCAGCCCGGCCACCAGCGCCTGCGTGCGCCGGCCCAGCGCTTCGTAGAAGCCCGGCTTGCCGATCTCCTGCAGCGTGGCCAGGCCGCAGGCCGTGGCCACGGGGTTGCCCGACAGCGTGCCGGCCTGGTAGACCGGGCCCAGCGGCGCCAGCTGTTCCATGACGGCGCGGCGCCCGCCGAAGGCCGCCAGCGGCATGCCGCCGCCGATGACCTTGCCCAGCACCGTGATGTCGGGCGCGAAGCCCGGGATCTCGCGCGCGTAGACGCTCTGGGCACCGCCCAGCGCCACGCGAAAGCCCGTCATGACCTCGTCGAACACGAACAGCGCGCCGTGCTGCGTGCACAGCTCGCGGCAGCGCCGGACGAAGGGCACGCTTGCGCGCACGAAGTTCATGTTGCCCGCGATCGGCTCGATCATGAGGCAGGCCAGCGCCGCGCCGTGCTCGGCGAAGGCGTGCTCCAGGCCCGCGAGGTCGTTGTATTCGAGCACCAGCGTGTCCTGCACCACCTCGGGCGGCACGCCGGCGCTGGTCGGGTTGCCGAAGGTCGCCAGGCCCGAGCCGGCCTTGACCAGCAGCGCGTCGGCGTGGCCGTGGTAGCAGCCCTCGAACTTGATGATCTTCTTGCGGCCGGTGGCGCCGCGCGCCAGCCGGATCGCGCTCATCGCCGCCTCGGTGCCCGAGCTGACCAGGCGCACCATGTCCATGGACGGCAGGTGCGCGAGGATGGCCTCGGCCAGTTCGATCTCGCGCTCGGTCGGCGCCCCGAACGAGAAGCCCTGCACGGCCGCCTCCTGCACGGCGGCCAGCACGGCCGGGTGGCCGTGGCCCAGGATCATCGGCCCCCAGGAGCCGATGTAGTCGGTGTAGCGCCGGCCTTCGGCGTCCCAGAAGTACGGGCCCTGGGCGCGCTGCACGAAACGCGGCACGCCGCCCACGGCGCGGAAGGCGCGCACGGGGGAATTGACGCCGCCGGGGATCACGCGCTGCGCGCGTGCGAACAGTTCTTCGTTGGTGCTCATGGTGGATCAGTGGCGCACGGCGCCTGCGTCGTTGTCGGCCTCGGGCTCCTCGCCGTCCACGCCTTCCTCGCCTTCTTCGCCTTCCTCGGGCTGGGCCCAGAACATGCGGTCGGGCAGCACATGGCCCATGCCGGGGCGGAAACCGCCGTCCAGGCTCTGGTCCAGGTAGGTCAGCGCCTCGCCCACGGCCTCGTTGAGTTCGGCGCCGCTGGCCAGCAGCGCGGACAGCGCGGCCGACAGCGTGTCGCCGGCGCCCGTGAACTGCGCCTCGAACAGCTCGAAGCGCGCATTGGCGAGCACGGTCTGCGGCGTGGCCAGCACGTTGTCCACATGCTGGTCCGGCAGCAGGATGCCGGTCACCAGCGTGTAGGGCGCGCCCTTGTCGGCCGCGGCCTTGGCGATGTCGCGCGGCGAGGGGCTGCGCTGGCTGCCCCAGTCCGGCAGCAGCCAGCGCCACAGCGTGCTGTGGTTGCCCACCAGCACCGTGGTCTGCGGCAGCATCAGTTCCTGGAAGGCATCCAGGTAGGCGTCGATCTGGTCCTCTTCCCACCACGACAGGTTGGGCATGTAGGCCACCACGGGCAGGTCGGCGTAGTCGGCCGTCAGCTCGGCGATGGCCGAGAGGTTCTCGGGGCTGCCGACGAAGCCGACCTTGATGACCTGCACCGCCATGTCCTCGAGCACGGCACGGGCCTGCTCGGTCACGGCCTCCTCGTCGAAATTGACGTGGTCGAAGATCTCGGCGCTGTCGCGCACATAGCTGCCCGTGACCACCGGCAGCGCGTGCGCGCCGACCGAGGCGATGGCCACGGCATCGGCCGACAGGCCGCCCGCGCCGCTCGGGTCGTTGGCGTTGAAGACCAGCACGCAGGCCGGGCCGGCGTCCTCGTCCGTGGCAGGCGCGTCGGGCTCGGAACCTGGGGATGCGGCGGAGTCGTTCATGCGGATGGCGGCGGGCCTTGGGTGGGGGTGGAACGGCATGCGCGGGCGCCTTGCCACCGGGCATTGCGCCCGGGACGCCTCTATACAATCGCCGGCATTCTATTGGAACGCCCCCGAACACTGTGACCGACCCTAAAACCTGGATGTGCCTGATCTGCGGCTGGATTTACGACGAAGCGGCAGGCGCGCCGGACGACGGCATTGCGCCAGGCACCCTGTGGGCCGATGTCCCGATGAACTGGACCTGCCCCGAGTGCGGCGCGCGCAAGGAAGACTTCGAGATGGTCCAGATCTGACCGTCCGCACGGGAACAGCACCATGACGGCCACCACCTCCAGCCTGCGCGTGATGGTGGTCGACGACAGCGCCACCATCCGCCGCAGCGCCGAGATCTTCCTCCAGCAGGGCGGCCACGAGGTGCTGCTGGCCGAGGACGGCTTCGATGCGCTGGCCAAGGTCAACGACCACGCGCCCCAGCTGATCTTCTGCGACATCCTGATGCCCAGGCTCGATGGCTACCAGACCTGCGCCATCATCAAGCGCAACGCGCGCTTCGCCGGCATCCCGGTGGTCATGCTGTCGTCCAAGGACAGCGTGTTCGACAAGGCGCGCGGCCGCATGGTCGGCTCGCTCGACCACCTGACCAAGCCCTTCACCAAGGACCAGCTGCTGCAGGCCGTGCTGCAGTACGGGCGCGCCGGCGCGTGATCCCACCCGCCACCGGCAGCGCCATGGCTCCGCACGACACGTCCTCCCCCCTGCCGCCCGCGCACTGGCTGGCCGTGGAGGCCGGCGGCCAGCGCTGCCTGGTGCCGCTGGCCCAGGCCGGCGAGATCTTTCCGTGGACCGCCGTGCAGCCCACGCCCTACACGCGCAGCTGGTTCCTGGGCGTGGCCAACCTGCGCGGCGAACTGTGCGGCGTGGTCGACCTGGGGCGGTTCCTGCAGCGCGATGCACCGCGCGGCGACGACGCCGCGGCGGCCGATCCCAAGCTGCTCGGCTTTCACCCCGCCATCGGCCTGAACTGCGCGCTGCGCATCGACCGGCTGCTGGGCCTGCGCGCGGCCGAAGCCTTCGTGCCCGCGGCAGCCGATGCACCGACGGGGCCGGCCTGGCTCGGCCCGCGGCACACCGATGCCGAGGGCCTGGCCTGGCAAGTCCTGGACCTGCAGGCGCTGGCACGGGCGCCCGCCTTCCTGGCCATCGATGCCTGAACGCGCCGCCGCCGGCCTGCCAGGCGCCATCGGCGCCATGAACACGCTGCGCGTGCAGATCCAGGACGCGTCCAAGCGCATCAAGCGCCTGGGCGAATCGTCCCAGCAGATGGGCGAGGTCGCGGCCCTGGCCGCCGACCTCGCCGAGCAGGCCCAGGTGCTGGCGCTGAACGCGGCCATCCAGGCCGCACCGGCCAACGCGTCCGGCCCGGGCCGGGCGACCGTGGCCGGCGAGGCGCAGCGCCTGGCGGCGCGCTCGGCCGATGCCGCCAGGCTGATCGCCGCGCTCGTGCAAGCCCTGCAGTCCGACACGCACGACGCCGCGGCCGCCATGGAACGCGCCACCCAGGGCCTGGTGGCCGGTGCGCGGCTGCTCGACCGCATGGCCGCGCCCTCCCCCGTGCCCAGCCCGACCGAACCGACGTGAACGAGACCACCGCCCCGCAGCCTTCGCCCCACGACCTCGGCCCCGTGGCCTGGGTGCTCGAAGAACTTCGCCGCGCCCTGGACGCCGCCGCCAAGTGCCTGCACCGCTACCGGCGCGAGGCCGATGCCGCGGCCACCGACTTCCACGTGCCCGGCCTGCAGCACCTGCTCCAGGCCGGGCAGCTGCTGCACCAGTGCGCGGGCGCGCTGCACCTGGTCGGGCAGCCGGCCTGCGCGGCGCTCGCCGACGCCATGGAAGCCGCCGTCCAGCGCTTCGCCGAGCAGCGCACCGAATGCAGCGACGACGCCGTCGCGCAGATCGAGCAGGCCGGCCTGGCCATCACCGAATACCTGCAGGCCCTGCTGTCGGGCAAGCCCGTGGCGCCGGTCGAACTGTTCCCGCAGTACCGCGAGGTGCAGGCGCTGGCCGGCGCCGAACGCAGCCGCCCGGTCGACCTGTGGACCGCACCGGCCTTGGCGCAGGCCATGGCGCTGCCGGCCGACGCCGAGGCCCTGCAGCCCGAGCCCGCCCTGCGCAGCCGCTTCGACCAGGCGGTGCTGAAGGTCGTGAAGACCGCCGACCCGGCCGCTGCGCAGACCTTGCACGACCTGGCCCTGGGCCTGGCCGCCGGCAGCGAAGCGCCGGCACAGCGCAGCTTCTGGCAGCTGGCGGCCGGCTACTTCCAGGCCCTGGCGCTGGGCCTGGTGCCGGCCGACCTGTACACCAAGCGCATCGCCTCGGGCGTGCTGACGCAGTACGCGGCACTGGCGCGCGGCGGGGCCGAGCCGGCCGCCGCGCTGGTGCAGGAACTGCTGTTCTACTGCGCCGGCGCGGTGCCGCCCGCGGACACCGGCCAGGCCGGCACGCTGGCCGCCGTGCGCGCCGCCCACGGGCTGGACGCCGCCGGCACGGCCGACTATGCGCAGCGCCGCTTCGGCCGCTTCCACCCGGCCCTGCTCGCGCAGGCGCGCAAGCGCATCGCCACCGCCAGCGAGACCTGGGCGGCCGTGGCCGGCGGCGACGCCCACCAGCTCAAGGCCGCGCACGAGCAGATGGCGCCGCTGGCCGACGCGCTGGCCCGCCTGCACGACGACAGCGCCCCGCTCGCGCAGGCCCTGCTGCAGGCCGTCGAAGCCGCCTGGCGCGTGGGTGGCACGCCGCCCGCGCCGCCCTCGCCCGCGCTCGCGTTCGAGGTGGCCACGGCCCTGCTGTACCTGGACACCGCCTACACCGACCTGGACCGCAGCGGCGCCGACCTGCGCGCACGCTCCGCGCTGCTGGCCGAGCGGCTCGCGCTGGTCCAGCAAGGCCAGGCGCCCGAGCCCATGGAAGGCTGGATGGAGGCGCTCTACCACGGCGTCAGCGAGCGCCAGACCATGGGCAGCGTGGTGGCCGAACTGGGCCGCACGCTGGCCGAGATCGAGCAGGCGCTGGACCAGTTCTTCCGCGCGCCGCGCGAGAAGGGCGTGCTCGGCAAGGTCGTCGTCCAGCTCACGCAGATGCGCGGCGTGCTCTCGGTGCTGGACCTGGAGCAGGCCGCCCATGCCGTGCTGCGCATGCGCGAGACCGTGGACGGCTACATGGCCGACCAGGTGGACGACGCCGCCGCGCGCAACACCAGTTTCGAACGCCTGGGCAGCAGCCTGGGCGCGCTGGGCTTCCTGGTCGGCATGCTGGGCTACCAGCGCCACCTGGCGCAGCAGCTGTTCGTCTACGACGAGGCACAGGGCCTGTTCCGCCTGCTCGTCGGCCGGGCCGCGGACGGCACCGAGCCGGTGCCCGAGCCGCCGTCCGACACGGACGACACGGCCGATGCAGCCGATGCAGCCGATGCGGAGGCCCAGGCCGACCTGCAGCAGATCTTCACCGACGAGGCGCAGGCCGTCGTGCAGAACGGCCAGGCCGCCGTGCTGGCGCTGCAGGCCGCGCCCGGCGAACGCGCGCCGCTGGAGCAGCTGCGCCGCGCCTTCCACACGCTCAAGGGCAGCGCCCGCATGGTGCAGCAGGACGGCTTCGGCGCGGCCGCCTGGTCCTTCGAGGAAGCGCTGAACGCCCGGCTGGATGCGCAGGGCCCGGCCGATGCCGCCCTGCTGCAGGCCGCGCACCAGGCGCTGCAGGATCTGGCCGGCTGGATCGCCGACATCGCGGCCGGGCGCGATGGCGCGCACCGCCTGGCCGCCTTGCAGGAAGCGGCGGCCGCCCTGCGCCTGCCGGCGGCCGTCGAGCAGCCGCCCCCCTCCACGGAAACGGCCGAGGCACCAGCGCCCGAGGATGCGGACGGCAGCGACGACGACCACTTCCGCCAGATCGGCCCGCTGCGCATCGCGCTGCCGCTCCACAACGCCTTCCTCAACGACGCCGACGAATGGTCGCGCCAGCTGCAGACCGAACTCGGCGAATGGGCGCTGCAGCAGCCGCTGCCCCCCGCGGCCAGCAGCCTTGCGCTGGCCCGCGCGCTGGCCGACAGCGCGGCCGGCGTGGGCTTCGACGCGCTGGCCCGGCTGGCCGACCTGCTGGCCCAGGTGCTGGCGGGCGATCCCCCCAGCGCCACCCAGCCCGTGCAGGACGCCGCCGAGGAGATCTGCCGCCTGTTGCACCAGTTCGCGGCCGGCTTCCTCAAGCCCGCGCGCGAGGGCGTGGTGCAGGCGCTCGAAGCCTTGCTGCAAGCCGCGCCGGACGCCGCCGCGTTCGAGGACGGGATCGATAGCCAGGACGCCATCGACGCCGACCTGTTCCCCGTATTCGAGGACGAGGCCGCCGAGCTGCTGCCGCAACTCTCGGCGGCGCTGCGCCGATGGCAGGGCGCGCCCGCCGACGCGCCGGAGCGCCAGGCCGTGCTGCGCGCGCTGCACACGCTCAAGGGCAGCGCGCGGCTGGCCGGCGCGCTGCGGCTGGGCGCGCTCGCGCACCGGCTCGAAAGCGCGGCCGAACAGTTGCCCGACCCGGCCCTGCCGGCGCAGATCGAGCCGCTGCTGGCCCAGGCCGACCGGCTGCAGCAGGCCTTCGACCAGCTGCGCGCGCAGGCCCCGGGCCTGGCCGCGCCATCCGAGGAGGAGGTGGTGGCGCAGGCCGCCCGCCCCGCCGCCGGCCAGCCGGTGCGCGTGCGCGCGCAGCTGCTGGACCAGCTCGTCAGCGACGCCGGCGAGGTGCTGATCACGCGCGCGCGCATGCAAGCGCGCCTGGACGAACTCGGCGGCGCGCTCGCGGCGCTCGACGGCCGGCTCGACCACCTGCGCCAGCAACTGCGCGAACTGGAGGCGCAGACCGAGTCGCAGATACAGGCCAGGCTGGCGCAGGCCGGCGACGGTGCCGAAGCCTTCGACCCGCTGGAGTTCGACCGCTTCACGCGCACACAGGAACTCGCGCGCGGCATGGCCGAGTCGGTGGCCGACCTGGGCGCCGCGCAGCGCCAGCTGCAGCGCGGCCTGCAGGGCACGCAGGACGATCTCGCGGCCCAGGGCCGGCAGGCGCGCGCGCTGCAGCGCGAACTGCTGCGCACGCGCATGGTGCCGTTCGAGGCCATCGCCGAACGGCTGTACGGAACGGTGCGCCAAAGCGCCAAGGAAGCCGGCCGCACGGTGCGGCTGGACCTGGCCGGCGGCGGCATCGAGCTCGACCGCGGCGTGCTCGACCGCCTGGCGCCCGTGTTCGTGCACCTGCTGCGCAACGCCGTCACGCACGGCATCGAGGACGCCGCGCAGCGCAGCGCCGCCGGCAAGCCGGCCGCCGGCGCCATCGCGGTCGGCGTGGCGCACGCAGCCAACGACATCGCCTTCACCATCGCCGACGACGGCCGCGGCCTGGACCTGCCGCGCATCCAGGCCAGGGCGGCCGCGCTGGGCCTGCTCACGGCCGACGCGCCGCTCACGCCGGACGAGGCCGCCGCGCTGGTGTTCCTGCCCGGCTTCACGACGGCCACCGCGGTCACGCCCATGGCCGGCCGCGGCATCGGCATGGATGTGGTGCGCACCGAAGTCCACGCGCTGGGCGGCCGCATCGAAACGGCCAGCACGCCCGGCCAGGGCACGCAGTTCAGGCTCGTGCTGCCGCTGACCACGGCCGCCACCCAGGTGGTGCTGGTGCGCGTGGGCCAGCAGACCTTCGGCATTCCGACGCACCTGGTCGAAGCCGTGCGCCGGCTCGCGCCGGCCGAACTCGCGCAGTGCTATGCGCGCGAGCAGTTCGTCGACGACGGCGAGCCACTGGCCTTCTACTGGGCCGGCGCGCTGCTGCAATGCGCGCTCGCCCAGCCGGCCGCGCGCGAACGCCATGCCAGCGTGCTGCTGCTGCACAGCGCCCAGCAGCGCCTGGCCTTGCACGTGGACGAGGTGCTGGGCCACCAGGAGGTGGTGGTCAAGAACCTGGGGCCGCAACTTGCGCGGCTGCCCGGCCTGGCCGGCATGTCGGTGCTGGCCTCGGGCGCCGTGCTGCTGCTCTACAACCCGGTGGCGCTGGCCGCGGTCTACGGTGCGATGGCGCGCCAGGCCCAGCAGGAGCATGCGCTGCGCAACGGCGACGGCAGCCCGGCGCCGGACCCGACGGTCGCGCCGGCCCCGCTGGTGCTGGTGGTGGACGACTCCGTGACCGTGCGCCACGTGACGCAGCGCCTGCTGCAGCGCGAGGGCTGGCGCGTGGCGCTGGCCGCCGACGGCCTGCAGGCGCTGGCGCAGCTGCAGGCCGAGCGGCCGGTGCTGGTGGTGACCGACATCGAGATGCCGCAGATGGACGGCTATGCGCTGACCCAGGCCATCCGCGCCGACGAACGGCTGGCCGGCCTGCCCATCGCGGTGATCAGCTCACGCACGGCCGACAGGCACCGCGCACATGCGCTCGCGCTCGGCGTGGACCACTACCTGGGCAAGCCCTACGCCGAAGAGGAATTGCTGGGCCTGGTGCGGCGCTACGCCGCTGCGGCCCTCCCCTGAGCACGGGTGCGGGGCGGCACCGGCCCGTCGCTGTCGCCTGGCACCAGCACCGGCGCATGCAGCTGCTGCAGCCGTTCGGGCGGCGTTCCTGTCCAGCCGCGCCAGCGTGAGTTCGGCCAGCAGCTTGCCGGTGCGCTCCGGCTCCGGCTGCTCCACCGCGGTGATCGCGCTGCGGATGACCGAGTCCATGCCCAACCCGTCGTAGACCACGATGGACAAGTCCTGCCCGAGCCGCAGGCCCGCCTGCAGTGCGGCATGCACGGCACCGACGCCCGCCAGGTGGTTGTCGACCAACACCGCACTGGGTGGCTTGGCCAAGGCCAGTAGCTGCTGCATCGCGGCATAGCCGGAACGCCGGTCCAGGGCCTGGCGCAGCACCAGCGCCGGCACGACCCGCTGGCCCCCGTCGGCCATCTCCTCGCCGAACCCGGCGAAACGCAGCGCAGCGAGTTGTACCCGGCTGGCGCGCCGAGGTAGGCGATGCGCCGGTGTCCCAGGCCGAGCAACCGGCGGGTTGCCAGCCGCGCGCCCAACGCATTGTCGAAGTCCAGCCAGGCGTAGGGAGCCGCCAGGCCGGCAGTACGGCCATAGGCCACGAAAGGCACGTCCTGCTCCTGCAGCAGCTCCAGCCGCAGGTCGCGCACACGCGTGCGCGGCACCACGAACGCGCCGATGCGGCGTCCGCGGATCGCCCGGCGGTAGGCCGCCACTTCGTCGCCGGCCGTGGTCGAGACGATCAGCAGATCCAGGCCCGCCTCGGCCAGCCGCGCACTCAAGGCCGCCGCGACCGAGAGAAACAGTGCGTCGCCGAGATCGCCGGGCGTGATCGGAAACACCAAGCCCACCGCATCGCTGCGCCCCAGGGCCAGGCCGCGCGCGCGCAGGTCCGGCTCGTAGCGCAGCCGTTGGGCCGCCGCCAAACGGCTTCGCGCGTGCGGCGCGCTCCACCTCGGGATAGCCGTTCAGGGCACGGCTCACGGTGGTGAGGGAAAAACCCAGCTCGGCAGCGATGTGCTTCAGGCTCACAAGACCGCCCCTGTCCGTGCCCGGGTGTTGGATTCAAGCGCTGCAGCGCGGTATTCGCAGGCCGACATGCGAGTGAGGTTAGCCGATGGACCCACGCACCGACCGATCGCACGCAATCAATTTCAACGAGATCTCCATGCGTACTTGAATGCAAAAACATCATCTACAGGTGCTGTTCGGATTCTATCAGGTGTTTCCCTATTAACCTTAGCAATACGT
>JASGJO010000021.1:0-303923 GCA_049840715.1 Pseudorhodoferax sp. | reverse complement strand
GCGTGCGCGCTGACGTGCACGGTCGCTTCCGCGAACGGCTTGATGCGACCGTTATGCCAGATCAATGGTGCGTAGCTCATCGGCGTGTCCTCAACCTGCGTTGACGGCTTGCGCGGGCGCGCTCGCGGCGCGCGACGCGTTGTGATCGATGCGATTGACGATCTCGAGCACCGCGAGCGCGGTCGCTTCGATGATGTCGGTCGACACGGCCTGACCGCGCAATTCGCGATTGCCGTGCAGAATCGAGAGCGAAGCCTGACCTTGCGCGTCGCCGCCCTGCCCGAGCGCGCGCACGTGGAATTCGTCGATCGAAAGCTCGTGGCCGATCGCGCGACCGAGCGCACGCAACACCGCGTCAACCGGACCGTCGCCGATCGCGCTGCCGCTTGCGACGCGCCCATCTTCGTGCGCGATGCGCACGACCGCCGACGCGCTGCCGCCGAGATGGCTGGTCGCGTGCAGATGCGTGAGATGCCACGGACCCGCGGCATCGGGATCGCGACCGAGCGCGAGCGCTTCGAGATCGCTGTCGCGAACTTCCTTCTTGCGATCGCAGAGCGCCTTGAAGCGCGCGAAGAGATCGTCGAGCTGCGTTTCCTCGATCTCATGACCGAGCGTCGCAAGCCGTTCACGCAATGCATGACGTCCCGAATGCTTGCCGAGCACGAGCGACGAGCGCGCGCAGCCGACGTCGTCCGGCCGCATGATTTCGTAGGTGGTCCGGTTCTGGAGCATCCCGTGCTGGTGGATGCCCGATTCGTGGGCGAAGGCGTTCTGGCCGACGATCGCCTTGTTCCGCTGGACCCGCATCCCGGTCGTCGTGGCGACGAGCCGGCTGATCGGACAGAGCTTGGGGGGTATTGATCCGCGTGTCGACGCCGTAGTAATCCTTGCGGGTCCGCAGCGCCATCACGACCTCCTCGAGCGCCGCGTTGCCGGCCCGTTCGCCGAGGCCGTTGATCGTGCACTCGATCTGCCGCGCGCCCGCTCGACGCCGGCCAGGCTGTTCGCCACCGCCAACCCCAGGTCGTTGTGGCAGTGCGTGCTGATGACCGCCTGGTTGATGTTGGGGACGTTCTGCTTCAGATAGGAGATCACCTTGAAGAAGTGGTTCGGCGTGGCGTAGCCGACGGTGTCGGGAATGTTGACCGTCGTCGCCCCCGCCGCGATCGCGGCTGTACACGACTTTGCACAGGAAGTCGGGCTCGGTCCGGGCCGCGTCCTCGGGAGAGAACTCGACGTCGTCGCAGAGCGTGCGCGCATGACGGAGCGCGGCGATGGCGGTCTCGATCACCTGCGCCTTAGACATGTTGAGCTTGTGCTCGCGATGCAGTGGCTCATCGTGAGAAAAATGTGGATGCGCGGATGCTTGGCGGCTTCGAGTGCCCGCGCGGCGGTTTCGATGTCCTTCGTTTGCGCGCGAGCGAGGCCGCAGATCGTCGCGCTGCGCACTTCGGTCGCGATCGCGCGCACCGATTCGAAATCGCCGGCCGAAGCAACCGGAAAACCCGCCTCGATGATGTCGACGCCGAGTCAACGCCGATGCCGTGGCGGCCTACTTGAACGCCCAGATCGAGGCCGGCGCCCAGGCCGTGATGCTGTTCGACAGCTGGGGCGGCGTGCTGGCCGACGGTGCGTTCCAGCAGTTCAGCCTGGCCTACACCCAGCAGGTGCTGCGCCGGCTCAAGACCACGCACGACGGCCAGACCATCCCGCGCATCGTGTTCACCAAAGGCGGCGGCATCTGGCTGGACCAGATGGCCGAACTCGACTGCGAGGTGCTGGGCCTGGACTGGACGGTCAACCTGGGCCAGGCGCGTGCGCGCGTGGGCGACCGCAAGGCGCTGCAGGGCAACCTCGACCCCAACGTGCTGTTCGCGCCGCCCGAAGCGGTGGCCGCCAGGCGCGCCGCGTGCTGGACAGCTTCGGCACGCCGCACCGCGGGCCGGGCCAGGGGCCGACCCAGGCTTTCAACCTCGGCCACGGCATCAGCCAGCACACGCCGCCCGAGCATGTCTCGGCCCTCGTGGAAGCGGTCCACAGCCATTCGCGCCTGCTGCGCCGCTGACGGCTCCGCCAAGGCGCCTGCATACACCCTCCGCGGCGTGAAAGGCTTGGCACCTGTTCCACTTATGCACAAAAACGGGCATCCGGTGCCGCGTCGGCTGCTCAGGCAAGTACGCAATGCCTTGTGGCACCGGCATCACGCAAGTTGTTGATTCAAAAGGACTTCACGTTTTGCACGATTTGCGGGCACCGCACCGCGGAGCCTTGATTTGCAAGGGCTTGCGAAAGCCGCAGGCGGTCTATCAACAAAGTTATCCACAGCTTCGTTGGATGACTCCCAAACAACTTCCGAATCAACAACTTAAGGGCATAACCTTGAGTTCACATCAACAAACCCGGCTAGTGCGCGCCTAGCATGCTTTTCACCGTTTCCGTGGCCGTGCAACTGCCGGCGCACAGCGCGCTGGCGGGCCCGCTGACCTACAGCTGCGACCGGGCTCTGACGCCGGGCACCCTGGTGCGCGTGCCGCTGGGCCGGCGCGAGACCCTGGGCGTGGTCTGGGACGCCGCGGCGCAGCCGGACGGAGCCCAGCTCAAGCCCGTGGCCAGCGTGCTGGAGGGCATCGCGCCGCTGGGCGCGGTCTGGCGCCAGCTGGTGGGCTTCGCCGCCGGCTACTACCAGCGCGCACTGGGCGAGGTGGCGCTGGCCGCCCTGCCGCCGCAGCTGCGCGAACTGGACGCCGCGCAATGGCAGCGCCGGCTGCAGCGCAAGAGCCGCAAGGCCGAGGCCGCGGCGCAGGGCGGGCTGCCGCCCCCGGCGCCGACCGCCGAGCAGGCGCAGGCGCTGGAGCGCATCCAGTCCGAGGAGGGCCCCTTCCTGCTGTACGGCAGCACCGGCAGCGGCAAGACCGAGGTCTACCTGCGTGCCGTGCAGGACGCGCTGGCGGCCGATCCGCAGGCCCAGGCCCTGGTCATGGTGCCCGAGATCAACCTCACGCCGCAGCTGGAGGAGGGCTTCGTCGCCCGCTTCGCGCCCGCCTTCGGCCGCCAGGCCCTGGTGTCCATGCACAGCGGCATGACGCCGGCCCAGCGCCTGGCCAGCTGGCTGGCGGCCCACACCGGCAGCGCCCGCATCGTGCTGGGCACGCGCATGGCCGTGTTCGCCTCGATGCCGGGGCTGCGCCTGATCGTCGTCGACGAGGAGCACGACCCCAGCTACAAGCAACAGGAAGGCGCGCGCTACTCGGCCCGCGACCTGGCCATCTACCGCGGCCGCCTGGAAGGCCGCCGCGGCGGCCGGCCCTGCCGCGTGCTGCTGGGCTCGGCCACGCCCTCGCTGGAAAGCTGGCACCACAGCCGGCCCGCGGCCGAGGGCGGCAAGTATCAGCGGCTGGCCATGCCCAGCCGTGTCGGCGCCGGCCGGCTGCCGGCCGTGCGCCTGGTGGACATGGGCCAGCAGCCGCGCAACACCCAGCTGGCGCCACAGTTGCTGGCCGCCATCGGTGCGCGCATCGCACGCGGCGAACAGGCCATGCTGCTGCTGAACCGGCGCGGCTACGCCCCCGTGCTGGCCTGCGGCAGCTGCGACTGGAAAAGCCTGTGCCCGCACTGCAGCGCCTACCGCGTGTTCCACAAGGTCGACCGCTCGCTGCGATGCCACCATTGCGGCTTCGCCGAGCGCGTGCCGCACGCCTGCCCCGAGTGCGGCGACGTGGACCTGGCACCCGTGGGCCGCGGCACCGAGCGGCTGGAGGAACATCTCGCGCAGCTGCTCGAAAGCATCCAGCGCCCCGGCGCCGAGGGCGAGGACCGGCGCGTGCGCGTGCTGCGCATCGACGCGGACAGCACGCGCCACAAGGGCGCGCTCGAGGAGCAACTGGCCCAGGTGCATGCCGGCGCGGTCGACGTGCTGGTCGGCACGCAGATGATCGCCAAGGGCCACGACTTTCGCCGTATCACGCTGGTGGCCGCCGTGAACCCGGACGGCGCGCTGTTCTCCAGCGACTTCCGCGCGCCCGAGCGCCTGTTCGCGCTGCTGATGCAGGCGGCCGGCCGGGCCGGACGCGACGCCAGCCAGGGCGCGGCGAGCGAGATGTGGATCCAGACCGCCCATCCGCAGCACGCGCTGTTCGCGGCGCTGCGCCGGCACGACTATCCGGCGTTCGCGGACGACCAGTTGGCCGAACGCATGCAGGCCTGCATGCCGCCGTTCAGTTTCCAGGCCCTGGTGCGCGCCGACGCACGCACGCAGCAGGCCGCCCAGGCCTTTCTGACGCTGGCCGCCAGCGCAGGCGACCGAACTGCCGGGCGCCGACCAGGTCGTGGTGTACCCGGCCGTGCCGACCGCGATCCAGCGCGTGGCCAATGTGGAGCGGGCGCAGATGCTCGTGGAAAGCGCCTCGCGCGGCGCGCTGCAGCAGTTCCTCGCGGCCTGGCAGGCGGTGCTGCACGGCACGCGGCGCGATGGCGGCATCGAGGGTGTGCTGCGCTGGGCCATCGATGTCGATCCGCTGATGGTCTAGGCCGTGACGCGGCCGATCAGGTCGCGCGCGAAGCGGTTGCGGTTCGCCTCGAACCATTCGGGCGTGTAGCGCGTCGCGATGGTGCGCGCGGCCTCGCCCAGGGCCGGCGCATGCAGCAGCCGCCGCAGCGCCTCGCGCGCATTGCATTCGGCCGGGTTCCACAGCGCGGCGGCGCCGCACGCGGCCACGCGCTGCGCCACCTTGAGCTTCTCGAAATCGGCCGGCAGGATCAGCTGCGGCTTGCCGGCCAGCAGGCAGTGGCTGACCAGCGCGGTCGAGCCCTGGTTGATGACGGCATCGGCATCGGCCAGCACGCGGCCCAGGTGCAACGGCTCGCGCAGCACGCGCACGGAGGTGTGGCGATAGCGCGCCAGCACCTCGTCCGGCGCGTCGCGCCAGACGCACAGCGCGACCGCGTCCGACAGCTGCAGCTCGTCCAGCAGGGCGCTGGCACCGGCGCTGCTGCGCAGGTGTGCGAACACGCGCCGGCGCTGCCAGCCTTGCGGCCAGGGCACGTCGACGGTCTCGTGGTGGCTGGCCAGCGGGCCCACCCACAGGCCCTCGTGGCGCGGGCCGTACGGGTCGGTTTCGGGAATGCACTCGAACACCCGGCGCGGGTGCCGCAGGATCAGCGATAGCGAACTCGCGCGCGGGCCGCCGAAGCGCTGCCCGACCTGGGCGATGGTCTCCGACAGCCGCGCCGCGCGCTCGGCCGTGCGCCGGCCCAGCGGCGATGCGGCGCGCACGCCCGCATAGGGCGGGCAATCGGGCGGCGGCGCGTCGAAGCCGTTGGTCAGCTGGAAGGCCGGCAGGTCCAGCAGCTGGCTGGTCAGCTGCGCGGCCGGCGCATAGTCCAGCACGACGCATTCGGGTGCCAGCGCGTCGACGATGCGGATCCAGCCCTCGACGGCCGCCAACAGCCGGCCGGCATCGTCGAAGCCGCTGGCCAGCAGCACATCGGCGAAGGAATCGGCGCGGAAGTCCGGGCCGAAGGTCTGCTGCTCCAGCACCGGCGCCTCCTCCCGGCGCTGCGACAGGGCGGCCAGCGCCGGCGCATCGCGCTGGCTGCGCGGCACCACCCAGACCGGCTCGCCGCCCTGCTGCTCCACCATGCGCGCGACGGCCAGCAGGCGCGACAGGCGCCCGAAGTTGCGGCCGTGCTCCCAGGCCAGCAGGACGCGCGGACGGCGCCGTTCGGTGATCCAGGCAGGGTGTCGGTGTGCGGCAGCGTCCCCCGAAAGCGCAGCGGGCAGGGCCATGGCATCCACTCCAATCTCATGTCGTTCCATCGATTGGAATGTATGCACTGCATGCAGGACACACAAGCAGTGCGCCGCACAAGGACGGCGTTGCGTGAAGTGCTACCGCTGCGGGCCCAGCGCGCGCAGCCAGCCGAGGCCCGCGCTGGTTCCGGCCGCGGGCCGGTATTCGCAGCCGACCCAGCCCGCGTAGTCCAGTGCGTCCAGCACGCCGAACAGGTGCGGGTAGTTGAGCTCGCCCGTGTCGGGCTCATGGCGCGCCGGCACGCCGGCGATCTGGATGTGGCCCACGTGCCCGGCCGGCAGGTAGCGGCGCAGCTTGGTTTCCAGGTCGCCCTCGACGATCTGGCAGTGGTACAGGTCCATCTGCACCGCCAGGCCGGTGCCGCCCACGGCCTGGACGACGGCATGCGCCGCGTCCTGGCGCTGCAGGAAGTAGCCGGGCATGTCGCGGCCGTTGATGGGTTCGATCAGCACCGTGCGGCCGGCCGCATGGGCCTGGGCTGCGGCCCACGACAGGTTGGCGCAGTAGGTGTCGTGCATGCGCGCGCGGTCGGCGTCCGGCGCCACCAGGCCCGCCATCACGTGCAGGCGCGGGCACTGCAGCGCCTCGGCATAGGCCAGCGCGCGCGCGAAGCCGCTGCGGAACTCTTCCTCGCGCCCCGGCAATGCGGCGATGCCGCGTTCGCCCGCCTCGAAGTCGCCGGGCGGCGCGTTGAACAGCACCTGCGACAGGCCGGCGCCCTGCAGCCGCGCGGCGATCTCGTGCGCCGCGAACGCATAGGGGAACAGGAATTCGACACCGCGAAAGCCGTCCTGCGCCGCCGCCGCGAAGCGGTCCAGGAAGTCGTGCTCGTTGTACATCATGCTGAGGTTGGCGGCGAAGCGGGGCATGGGGGTCTCCAATGGAATCGTTGCGCGCATCTTGTACCACCGGCCGGCCTCGGCTTAACAGCGACGGCGCTGCGCCGCATAATGGCGCCCCAGGACGGACCGCCCTCACGGCCGCGCACTGGCGGCGCCACGGGCCCACCCTTCCGCCGCAATGCAAGAACACCGCCCATCGTCCATCCTGTCCGGCCCCTTCGCGGGCCAGCCCAGCCGCCGGCTGCAGCCCCGCAATGCGCTGCGCTGGCCGGTCACCATCCTGGTCTCCGGCGGCAACGAACGCAGCGGCATGACCGTGGACCTCAGCGCCGAGGGCCTCTCGCTGTCCACCGACCGGCCGATCGCGCCGGGCTCGCGCTGCACGCTGCTGCTGCGTCCCACGCCCGGCGAGGACGGGCTCAAGCTGGAGGTCAAGGCGGTGTACTCGTCCTACACGGCGCCTGGCGACTTCCGCATCGGCATGGCCTTCCTGCCGCAGGACGCCGAGGGCCGCGACCGGCTGCGCGCCGTCGCCACGGCCCGCGCCTGAACGGCCGGCGGTCTCCGCGCCCGGCCTTCGCCGCTGCGCCTACGCAGGTGCCTGCGGCAGGCGCACCACGGCGTCGAGCCCCTGCACCTTGCCGTCCCGGCCCAGGCGGTTGTCCAGCGCGATCTCGCCGTCCAGCGTCTGCACGATCTCGCGGCAGATCGCCAGGCCCAGGCCCGAGCCGCGCGCCACGTCGCCGGCCGCGAAGGGCGTGAACAGGCGCTGGCGCAATTCGGCCGAGATGCCCGGCCCGCCGTCGGCCACGCGCAGCAGCGCCGCGCCGGCCTGCGGCCGCACCTCCACCAGCAGCGCGGCACCGGGCGGGCTCATGCGGATGGCGTTGTGCAGCAGGTTGCGCGTGAGCTCCTGCAGCATCCAGCGGTGCGCCAGCACCGGAGCAGGCTGCACCTCGAGCGCGAAATCCAGGCCCTTGTCGGCCAGCAGCGGCGAGACGTCCAACGCCACCTCGCGCACGGCCTCGGCCAGGTCGATGCGCTCGAACTCGGGCCGCTGGCGCAGCTGCTCGACCTTGGCCAGCGACAGCATCTGGTTGGCCAGCACGGTGGCGCGCTCCACGGTCTGGCCGATCTCGGCCAGGGCCTGCTCCGCCGGCGCATCGCCGCGCCGGGCCGACTGCACCTGGGTCTTGAGCACGGCCAGCGGCGTGCGCAGCTGGTGGGCGGCGTCGCGCACGAAGCGCTTCTGGTGGTCCAGCAGGCGCTGCAGGCGGGCCATCACGGCAGTCATCGCGTCGATGAGCGGCGCCAGTTCGCGCGGCGCGTCGGGGGCCTGGATCGGCGACAGGTCGTCGGCCGCGCGCGCCTGGATGGCCTGGCCCAGCGCACGCACGGGCCGGGTGGCGCGCTGCACCACGAGCACGGTGGCGGCCGCCACCACGGCCAGCAGCAGCAGCTGGCGCCACAGCGTGTCCAGCAGCAGCCGGCGCGCGAGCGTTTCGCGCAGCTCCAGCGTCTCGGCCACCTGCACCACGGCCATGCCGCGGCCGCGCTCGCTGGCCACGGGCTGCAGCAGCACGGCCACGCGCACGGGCAGGCCGCGGAAGCGGTCGTCGTAGAAGTCCACCAGCGCCGCGTAGGGCGGGCGCGCCGGCAGCTGGCCGCGCCAGAACGGCAGTTCGGCGAAGCCCGAAATCATCTCGCCGTCGCGGCGCGAGACGCGGTAGTACATGCGGCTCTGGTTGTCCGCCTCGAAGGCTTCCAGCGCCGAGAACGGCACGGTGGCGCGCAATTCGGCCAGTTCGTCGTAGCCCTGCACGTCGAGCTGCTCGCCGATGGTCTTGGCCGAGGCCAGCAGCGTGCGGTCGTAGGCCGTGGTCGCGGCTGCCAGCGCCTGGCGGTAGACGCTGATGCTGTTGAGCACGATGAACAGCGTGAGCGGCAACAGCAGGCCCAGCAGCAGCCGAAAGCGCAGCGAGGTGCGGGCCATCAATCGGGCTTGAGCAGGTAGCCCAGGCCGCGCAGCGTCACGAGGCTGGCGCCGCTGCCGGCCAGCTTCTTGCGCAGCCGGTAGGCCACGACCTCGATGGCCTCGGCCTGCACCTCGGCCTCGCCCGGAAACACCAGCGTGAACAGCCGCTCCTTGGCCACGGCGTGGCCGGGCTTGGCCATCAGCGCGCGCAGCAGCGCGGCCTCGCGCGGCGTGAGCTCCAGCACCTCGCCGCGCAGGTAGACGGCGCCGCTGGCCGGGTCCAGCCGCAGCGCGCCGACCTCGGGCACGGGCTCGTCCACGCCGCCCAGGCGGCGGCGCAGCGCGCGCAGCCGCGCCTCGAGTTCGTCCAGGTCGAAGGGCTTGGGCAGGTAGTCGTCGGCGCCGGCGTTCAGGCCGAGCACGCGGTCGCCCACGGTGCCGCGCGCGGTCAGCAGCAGCACGGGCGTGCGCAGGCCGGCGGCGCGCGCATCGGCCAGCACCTGCAGGCCGTCGCGGCCGGGCAGGCTCAGGTCCAGCGCCACCACGTCGGGCTCCAGCGCCTGCCATTGCGCCAGCGCCGCCGCGCCGTCGCTGCAGACGCGCACGTCGATCTGCTTGCGGCCCAGCGCACGCTGCAGCGTGGCCTGCATGGCGGGATCGTCCTCGACGAGCAGCAGCTTCATGGTTCTCGGTATTTACCCCAGGCTGGCGGACAGCCAACTGACAGCAGGGCGGCGCATCATAGCCACGCCGTCAGGCTCCCGTCAGCCCATGGCGGGACCTTCTTCCACACCCACACCAAGGAGACGCAAGCATGCGCCGCGACACCTTCCTCAAGTCCCTCGCCGCCCTCGCCGCCACCGGCGCCCTGCCCCTGCACGCGCTGGCCGCGCCCAACGTCAAGATGCTGATCCCGGCCAACCCGGGCGGCGGCTGGGACATGACGGGCCGCGCGCTGGGCAAGGCGCTCATGGATTCCAAGGCCGCCGACACCGTGAGCTTCGACAACAAGGGCGGCGCGGCCGGCGCGCTGGGCCTGGCCCAGTTCGTCAACGGCTCCAAGAACGACGCCAACGCGCTGATGGTCATGGGCGCCGTGATGCTGGGCGGCATCATCACCGGCAAGCCGCCCGTGAACCTGTCGCAGGCCACGCCGATCGCGCGCCTGATCAGCGAATACAACGTGTTCGTGCTGCCGGCCAACTCGCCGTTCAAGACCATGGCCGACGTGGTCGCGCAACTCAAGAAGGACCCCGGCAGCGTCAAGTGGGGCGGCGGCTCGCGCGGCGCCACCGAGCACATCGCCGCGGCCATGATCGCGAGCAAGGTCGGCGTCGACCCGTCCAAGATCAACTACGTCGCCTTCCGTGGCGGCGGCGAGGCCACGGCCGCCATCCTGGGCGGCAACGTGACCATCGGCGGCAGCGGCATGAGCGAGTTCGCGCCCTACATCGCCGACGGCAAGATGCGGGCGATCGGCGTCACCTCGGAGCAGCGCCTGCCCGACGTCAACGTGCCCACGCTCAAGGAGCAGGGCATCGACGTGGTGATCGGCAACTGGCGCGGCGTCTACGGCGCGCCCGGCCTCACGGCGCCGCAGCGCAAGGCGCTGACCGACATGGTGCTGACCGCGGTGAAAAGCGCCTCGTGGCAGGAATCGCTCAAGAAGAACGACTGGACGCCGGCCGTGCTGACCGGACCGGAGTTCGACAAGTTCGTCGACGACGAGTTCGCCTCGCTGCGCGCCATCATGGCCAAGTCGGGCATGGTCTGACCCATGACGGCAAGCGATCAACGCGGCCCGCAGACGCTGGTCGCCCTGGGCGTGCTGCTGACCGGCCTGGCCATGGGCTGGGGCGCGCTGGACATCTCCTCGGACGCCGGCTACGGCGGCGTGGGCCCCAACTTCCTGCCCATGCTGTGCGCCGCCGCGCTGACGCTGTGCGGCGCCTTCCTGCTCCGGGAAGCGCGCAGCGGGGGCTTCCGCGACACCGGCGACGACGCCGCGCTGCCGCCGCCGAACTGGAGCGGCCTGGTCTGGGTCTCGGCCGGCCTGCTGCTCAACGCCGCGCTGATCGAGCACCTGGGTTTCATCCTGGGCTGCACGCTGTGCTACGTGCTGGCCGTGCAAGGCCTGCGCCGCGCGGCGGGCCAGCCCGTGGCGGGCAGCGCGCGCACCTGGGCGACGGACTTCGTCACGGGCCTGCTGATCTCGGCACCGGTCTATTGGACGTTCACGAAATTCCTGGCCATCAACCTGCCGGGCCTCACGGAGACGGGCTGGATCTGACATGGACATCTTCAACGCCCTCCTGAACGGCTTCAGCCAGGCCATCACGGTCAGCAACCTGCTGTGGTGCCTGGTCGGCTGCGCGCTCGGCACGGCCGTCGGCGTGCTGCCCGGCATCGGCCCGGCCGTGGCCGTGGCCATGCTGCTGCCCATCACGGGCAAGGTCGAGGTCACGGCCTCGATGATCTTCTTCGCCGGCATCTACTACGGTGCGATGTACGGCGGCTCCACCACCTCCATCCTGCTCAACACGCCGGGCGAGACCGCCTCCATGGTCACGGCGCTGGAAGGCAACAAGATGGCCAAGAGCGGGCGCGCTGGCGCGGCGCTGGCCACGGCGGCGATCGGCTCCTTCGTGGCCGGCAGCATCGCCACCGTGGTCGTGACGCTGTTCGCGCCCAGCGTGGCCGAGTTCGCCGTCAAGCTCGGCCCGCCCGAGTACTTCATGCTCATGCTGCTGGCCTTCACGACCGTCAGCGCGGTGCTGGGCCAGAGCACGCTGCGCGGCATGACGGCGCTGTTCATCGGCCTGGGCATCGGCTGCGTGGGCCTGGACCAGATCTCGGGCCAGGGCCGCTACGTGGGCAACATCCCCGAGCTGCTGGACGGCATCGAGATCGTGCTGGTGGCGGTCGGCCTGTTCGCGGTGGCCGAGGTGCTGTACGCCGTGCTCTACGAAGGCCGCCAGGTCGACACGCAGAACAAGCTCAGCCGCGTGCACATGTCGGCGCGCGACTGGAAGCGCTCGGTGCCGGCCTGGCTGCGCGGCACGGTCATCGGCACGCCGTTCGGCTGCATTCCGGCCGGCGGCACCGAGATCCCGACCTTCCTCTCGTACGCCACCGAGAAGAAGCTGGCCAAGGACCCCGAGGCCCAGGCCGAGTTCGGCACCAAGGGCGCGATCGAAGGCGTGGCCGGCCCCGAGGCCGCCAACAACGCCACGGTGACGGCCGCGCTGATCCCGTTGCTGACGCTGGGCATCCCGACCAGCAACACCACGGCGATCCTGCTCGGCGCCTTCCAGAACTACGGCATCCAGCCGGGCCCGCAGCTGTTCACGACCTCGGCCGCGCTGGTCTGGGCGCTGATCGCCTCGCTGTACATCGGCAACCTCATGCTGCTGGTGCTGAACCTGCCGATGGTGGGCCTGTGGGTCAAACTGCTCAAGATCCCCAAGCCGCAGCTGTACGCGGGCATCCTGATCTTCTCGACCGTGGGTGCCTACGGCATGCGCCAGAGCGCGTTCGACCTGTTCCTGCTGTTCGGCATCGGCCTGTTGGGCGTGGTGATGCGGCGCTACGCCTTCCCGACCGCGCCCGTGGTCGTCGGCATGATCCTGGGCCCGCTGGCCGAGGCCCAGCTGCGCAACGCCGTGTCCATCGGCGAAGGCAGCGCCATGGTGTTCCTGCAGCGGCCCATGTCGCTCACGCTGCTGATCGTGGTGCTGGCCGTGCTGCTGCTGCCGCGCGTGGTGCAGTGGATGGGGCGGCGCAAGGCGGCCTGAACCCCCTGCGCACCGGGGAAAAGCCGGCCGGCGTGCCCTTGCAGGCGTACGCTGCCGGCTTTTTCTTTTCCGAAGGAGCGAACGATGGAGACCAATCGAACTGCACCGCGGCCGGCTGATCGACCACATCCAGCTGGTGGTGCGCGACCTCGAAGCGAGCCGGGCCTTCTACACGGCCGTGCTCGCGGTGCTGGAGATCCCGCTGGGCGGCACGGGCGACGACTACTTCTGGGCCGACGAGCTGTTCATCTCGACCGCCAGCAGCGCGGCCGCCCAGGGCGCGCTGACGGGCCGCCACCACCTGGCCTTCCAGGCCAAGGACCGCGCCACCGTCTATGCCTTCCACAAGGCCGCGCTGGCCCATGGCGGCAGCGACAACGGCGGCCCCGGCGAGCGGCCCTACCACCCCGGCTACTACGGCGCCTTCGTGCTCGACCCGGACGGCAACAACATCGAGGCCGTGTTCCACGGCCAGGCACAGCGCAACGTGCCCTCGGTGGTCGTCACGTTCTGAACCGCGTCAGAGCAGGCCCGGGTTGCGCTGCCAGACGGCCCAGTTCAGCGCGGCCGCGAACGTGACCCAGGCCAGGTAGGGCATGAGCAGCAGGCCGGCGCTGCGGCGCACGCGCCAGAAGCCGGCCAGCGTGGCGGCCAGCAGCGCCCACAGCAGCACGATGTCGGCCAAGGCCGGCCCGCCCAGCCGCCAGCCGAAGAACAGCCAGCTCCACAGGCCGTTGGCGGCCAGCTGCGCGAGGAACAAGGCCAGCGGCGCGCACCAGCCGCGCTGGTGCCAGACCTGCCAGGCCGCCAGTGCCATGAGCGCGTAGAGCACGGTCCAGACCGGGCCGAACACGCTGGCCGGCGGCGCCCAGGCCGGCCGGTCGAGCTGCGCATAGAAGCCCGGCGCGCCACGCGACGCCCAGGCCCCCAGCGCCGCCACCGCAAAGCACAGCAGCAGCCAGCCCAGGAGGCCGGTCCAAGGGCGCTTGCTCGGTGCGGCGGTTGCGGACATGGCTGCATGCTCGCGGCCCGCCGCCGCCACCGCTGTAGGCCTGCGGCCTGCAAGCGCGCAGGTGCCCAGCGCCCGCGCAGCCGCCCGCTTCGCCGCATGCAGGGCCGGACCCGGCCACGGACGGTGCCAAGCCCTCGCCACCGTGGACTGCCGCCGACGCGACAGCCGCCGCGCCAGCGGGTAGCCAATGTGACACGGCCGCCGCGAAACGCTGCGCTAGGCTCGCGCCTCACCGTCACACCACGCCAGAGACGCCAACATGGATTTCAGCCTCTCCCCCTTCCAACAGGAACTGCAGGAGCGCACGCGCCGCTTCATCGCCGAAGAGGTGATCCCGCTGGAGAAGGACCCACGCCAGGACCACCACGGCCCGCACGAGGCCCTGCGCGACGAACTCGTCGCGCGCGCCAGGCGTGCCGGCCTGCTCACGCCGCATGCCTCCAAGGAACACGGCGGCCTGGGCCTGTCGCACGTGGACAAGGCCATCGTGTTCGAGGAAGCCGGCTACTCGCCCCTGGGCCCGGTGGCGCTCAACATCCACGCACCCGACGAAGGCAACGTGCACCTCATGGAAGTGGTGGCCACGCGCCGCGCAGAAGACGCGTTGGCTGCAGCCGCTCATCGACGGTCAGCATCCGCTCGTGCTTCTGCATGACCGAGCCGCGCGCCGGGCGCCGGCTCCGACCCGTCGATGATGCAGACCCTGGCCGTGCGCGACGGCGACGACTACGTGATCACCGGCACCAAGTGGTTCATCACCGGCGCCACGGGCGCGGGCTTCGCCATCATCATGGCGCGCATGGAAGACGGCAGCGCCACCATGTTCCTGGCCGACATGGACCAGCAGGCCATCGTGATCGAGCGCCAGATCGACGCGCTGGACAGCTGCTTCACGGGCGGCCACGGCGTGGTGCGCTTCGACGGCCTGCGCGTGCCGGCCGCCGACGTGCTGGGCGAGCTGGGCCAGGGCTTCCGCTACGCGCAGGTCCGGCTGGCGCCCGCGCGCCTCACGCACTGCATGCGCTGGCTGGGCCAGGCGCGCCGTGCGCACGACGTGGCCAGCGACTACGCCAAGACGCGCCAGGCCTTCGGCCAGCCGCTCGTGGAGCACGAGGGCGTGGGCTTCATGCTGGCCGACAACGAGATGGACCTGCACAGCGCGCGGCTGGCGATCTGGCACTGCGCCTGGGTGCTGGACCAGGGCGACAAGGGCCGGCACGAATCCAGCGTGGCCAAGGTGCTGTGCTCGGAGGCCGAGTGGCGCGTGGTCGACCGTTCGGTGCAGATCCTGGGCGCCAGCGGCGTCTCGGACGAAACCATCGTCGCGCGCATCTTCCGCGACATGCGCGCCTTCCGCGTCTACGACGGCCCGAGCGAAGTGCACCGCTGGAGCATGGCCAAGACCATCGCGCGGCGCGGCTAGTGTTCCGGGTCGGGCCGCCTGACAGACCCACGCCAGCGGTTCGCACAAAGCGGCGCAGCTCAAGCAGCCAATGGCAACACAATGGCATATACCGTCCCGCGGCGCGCCATTCAAAGACCAAGGACCAGTTCACCGCCCAAGTCTTCGACGCGACGGCGTAGCGATGTTGTGCCGATGCCCGGCACAGTGTTAGCGGGGTCGTAGCCGATGCCGTCGTCCTCGAATCGGATCAACAACGCAACCGCCACCCCGGTACGCCAGGACACCCTCACCCGCACGCGCTGCGCCTGGGCATGGCGGATGACGTTGGTGCAGAGCTCGAACACAACGCGCTGCAAGTTCAGTGCCCGGGCCACGTCGAGCGGGGGCAGTTGCTCGGGCAGTTGCGACTGCCAGTCCAACACGATGCCGCAGCGTGACAGCCGGGTCTGGATACGGTAGCGCACATGGCCCAACAACTGGGCCAAGTCACCGTCGAAATCGTCACCGCTGTCCACCAGCATGCGCATCTGCTCGATGGTGGTACGCACCTCGGTCGTCAGGGCCTGGCGCTGCACCTCGCCACGTTCGACCATGGCGAGCAGGCCACTGAGCTGCAAGCCCATGCTGTCGTGCAGATCCTGCATCAGCCGCTGTCGTTCGCGCTGGTGCGCGGTCTGCTGGATCAACTGCTGGCGTATCTCGAACTGCTGCGACAACTCCGCGGTCTTCTGCGCCAGTTCTTGCGCCATCTGCTGGCGCAGCATGTGCTCTTGCCGCGCCCGCTCCAAGTAGCGCAGCATCACGATCCAGGCCATGGCCAGCATGAAGATCAGCAGGGAATAGCGCGCCAGCGCAAACGCGCCATAGCCTGTGCTGGTGTAGAAGACCAGCACGTGGTCGTACAGCGCCAGCGCCACGCTGACCGCGCCGGCGGCCGCCAGCACGGCGTTGGCCTGGTTGCGTTCGCGCAGCCACGCGCGGATTACCAGCAGACAAAGACCCAACGCGTACAGCACCATCGTCATGGTCCAGATTTGGCGTGCAGCCACGCTGCGGCCATAGGCATGCCAGGGCACCAGCACCGCCGTGGCCAACACCATCAGCACAGTGGCAGCCACAATGCCGCGGCCACGCGCTCCAACCGCCTGGGTCACGAAGCCGCACAAGCAGACAAGGTAGCCGGCGTAGCAACTGTCCAGCCACCAGCTCCACAGACGAGCATCGAACGGCGGGGTCACCACCAGCGAATAGCAGTTGCGCAGCGCACAGAAGGCGCAAGCCAACGCGAACAGCAGCAGCGTGCGCTCGCGCGTCATCGCAGCCAAGCCAGCCGAGAGCGTGCCCAGCACCAGGGCCAGGACCACGGTTACAAACGAACCCCAAGTCTGCAGGATCTCGCGCCTCAGGAAGGCCTGACGGACTTCCTCCGCCGGTCCCACATGCAGTTGCGATACGCCTGCGTAGCGCGCCTTCTCGCCCTGCACGATCAGCGTCAACCGGTTGGCGCCGGCCCCGATCCACTCCGGAGGCAGCGCCACATAGTGCGGGCGTTGGGAATAGTCCGAGAAATCGCCGCTGAAACGACCGAAGCTCCCTACCGTACGGCCGTTGAGCTGCACTTCGAACCGATTGCCAGCGCGCGGCAAGTACAGAGCCCAGGGCTCCTGCGCCGCTCCCGGGGCCTGGAATGTAACGTCGTAGCGCCAACGCCCCTGCAAGCCCTGCGCATTCCAGGCATCTGGCAGCGCCACCTCCCGCACAGGGCCAGGCGGCTCTAGCGCCATCCGTTCAGCCGTCGCAATGGTCTGCGGCCGCGCATGCGAGACCGGCGCCCACAAGACGCACACCAGCCAGACCAGCCAGACCAGCCAGGACGCACGACGCCAAACCATGGGCCGCAATTGTCGACCATGCGTTGCGCAACGACATCCGGCACCATGCAGCCATCCTCGAAATTGAGGACGGACGCAAGGCTGCGCACTTCTATTATGGGCTGCATGCCAGCCCCGCCCCCCGCATCGATCACCGTCGTCATCGTCGAAGACGATCCGGCCGCGATGCAGCGCTTCACTTCCGCCATCGACGCGGCACCCGACATGCGCGTGCTGCGCAGCTTCACCAACGCCCGCGACGCGCTCGCCTGGCTGGAACACCATGGCACCGACGTACTGCTGGCCGACCTCGGCTTGCCCGATCTTCCCGGTCTGCTCGTGATCGCGAACTGCGCTCAGCGCCATCCGATGACAGACATCATGGTCATCACCATGTACGAGGACGAAGCCCATGTGATCCGCAGCCTAGAGGCCGGCGCCAGCGGCTACCTGCTCAAGGACTGCGTGCGCGACGAAATTCCCGAGCGTATCCGCGAGTTACGCGCTGGCGGTGCCCCGATGACACCGGTGATCGCGCGCCAGGTGCTGCGGCGCTTTCGCGTCGCACCGGCCTCCGGCCAGGCCGTGCCCGTGCCCGCGCTGCTGACGCAACGCGAGATGACGGTGTTGAATCACGTCGCGCGCGGCTTTAGCTATGGCGAAATCGCCCGCCTCGAAGGCGTGGCCACCACCACCGTGGCATCGCACATCCGCCACATCTACGAAAAGCTTGCCGTGCATTCGCGCAGCGAAGCCGTGTTCGAGGCGCAGCAGATGGGCTTGCTCGATCCCGTCGCGCCACGCCGTCCCTGAAACTGAAGGAGTCACCATGCCCCTCGCACTGGACGATCTGGCCGGGCTGAACCGCACCGAGGTGCACGATCTGCCCATCGTGGACGGCCGCGACACCGCAGCACGGCTGCTGGCGCATGCAGAACGCCCCCTGTCGCTGGCAGGCATGCGCCACAGCCAGGGTGGGCACACCATGGTGGAGCACGGACGCCTGCTGCAGACCGTCATGCTGAATCAAACCATCGCAGTCGATGCGGCAGCCGGAATCGTAGCCGTGGATGCCGGCGTGACCTGGAGCGAGTTGCACCGCGTATTGGTCAAGCACGGGCTCTGCCCCAAGGTGCACCAGTCCAGCCCGCACTTCACGGTAGGCGGCTCGGTCAGTGTGAACTGCCACGGGCGCGACCCGCAGGCCGGTCCACTCTCGACCACGCTGCGCTCCCTGCGTGTGCTGTGCGGCGACGGGCAGGAACGCAGGACCGTGCCGGGCGAAGACCTGTTCCGCGCGGTGGTTGGCGGCTATGGCAGCTGCGGCTTGGTTCTGCAGGCCGAACTGGAAGTCATGGCCGACCAGGTGCTGGAGCAAAAGGCCCAACTGGGCGGGTTGCCTGCATTGCAGACCTGTCTGCTGAAGCTCGCGGACGAACCCCCGGGTGCCGGTGGTGCAACACAGATGTTCTACGCCTGGCTCAACTGCGAGAACCATGGCGGCTTGGCTCCGTTCTGGGAACAGGCGCTGCTGGTGTCCTATGTCGAAACCGCAACCCAGGCGTCGCGCCTGCTGACCGAGGGGAGTTGGGGCGAATCGGAGATGCTGCGCGCGGCTTGGTCGGCAGCCCGCCTGCGCCCGCAGGCGCGCACACGCGTGTGGCAGGAATTGCGCAACGAGTTCATCCCGACTCCACCCAGGCGCCCCAAACCGCCCCAATACCGCCTGAACTGGATGCGCGCCGCGGTCGACTTCACTGGCCACCACGACGCGAACAGCAGCGATATCCTGCTGGAGTACTTCCTGCCGTTGGACGCAGACTTCGAATCGCGCCTGCGCGAACTCGGTGCTCGCCTGTCCCCGGTGCTGAACATCCTGAGCACCACCGTGCGCCTAGTACGCCAAGACCCCAGCCCCGCGCCCTATCTATCCTACTGCGCGGACCGACCCATGGTATGCGTCGCCATCGACGTGGCGGTCGCCACCGGTCCGGACGCCCAAGGCCGGCCCGTGCCGACGCCCGCAACGCGGGACTGCGTCAATGCCGCAACGGCTTACGTGCTGGACCAGGGGGGCAGCTACTACTTGCCGTACTACGGCTTCGCGACGGAGGCCCTGTTCCGCCAAGCCTATGCCGGGCACCAACAGCAGCGCGACGCGATCCGAACCTACAACCCGGACCGCCGTTACTGGAACAACTTCCTCGAACAGTACCTACGCTGAAACAGCTTCAGGCGTAGGAGCCAGCGGCCGGCGGGCTTAGGTGCACCAGAGCCGCACTGCGGTAAAGCATGTGCAGCGTCAACAGGAAGAAGGGCTTGCCCTGCATCTGCTGGCGCAATTGTGGCGTCAGGGCCGCACTCACCTCCTGGACGAACTTCGGCGAACCGAGATCGCCCAGGTGCTGTAGCAGCCAGTCCCATTCGCGGTTCTGCGCGACCTGCCAAGCCTGATCCGCCGGTTCGGTGTCCTGGAACGCACGTTGTACGAACTCGCCGCAGTACAGCCGGCCGGCATCGCCGAACGCTGGGTTGTCGAAGAACCCATATGGCCGCCCCAAATAGCGCTTGGCATGGTCGACGAGCCGCTGGCGCCACGGCAATGCCACTGCCGCGTCACTATGCGCGGCCCTCAGCCGGCTGTGCCAGATCGCCTGGCCCTGGGCTAAGCGCCGGTTGGCCCAGCCACGCATGCGGTCCAGCCCATGCGCGCCCGGAGCGACCGGAGCCGTTGGCTCGCCATCGACCCAGTAGCGGTTCAGCGACACGCCATAGTGCGAGAAGTCGGTAGTGTTGGCCTCGATGACCCAGACCTCGCCATCGTCCGCATGTGCGCCATCGCGCTCGCGCAACACCATCGCGACATGGCCAACGAAGAAGCTGTCGCTGCCGGCTTCGCGCTCCAACGCACCGAGCAGGATGCGGCGCAGGGGATGCATCAGAAACTGCAGCACGCTCATGCCCAGCCATTGCTGCAGCAGATCTGGAAAGGCCTCGCGCAGAATGAACAGGAGCAGCATCTCGCGCTCTGCCTTGGCCGAGTCCATACCCAACATCTCCAGCACGAACACAGGCCGCTGAGTAGGCGTACTCAACAAGCCACTGACGTCGGGATGCAAAGCCTCGTCCTGAAGCATTTCCACGGCCTGCGGACCGAGAAAGTCGGCCATCGACTGTTCCAGCGCCGCGCTGGAAGGACCTCTCCAGAACGGACTTGGCGCGGCATGCGTCTCAAGCGCGGCATCTGGCACGCGTGGAAACAGAAGATCGCCTGTCTGCAGATCCGAGGCGAAGGGGTGCAAGGGCATAGGCTAGCCTTTCGAGCAGCGCGGAGACTGGCGCCACACACATCATCGCGACGCTGCCGCCGGCCGGCATCCTCGAAATCGAGGATGCCGTCGCGCACCATCGGTGAACCACACGCCTTCAGCGCGGCGCGAAGCGCAACAGCAGTATCTGCGCCACCAGCCCACAACCAGCCCAGCCCAGCATCAGCACGCCCAGCCAGACCGGCCCGTCCATGGGCACCAGGCTCACGGCGAAGCCGCCCACGGCCCCGGTCAGCTGCTGCATGAGACCGGCCACGGCCGCGGCCGAGCCGGCGAGTGCGGGCACCAGGCCCACGGTGCCGATCAGCGTGGGCGGCAGCAGCAGGCCGTGGCCGATGCCCATCGCCAGCATGGGCAGCGACAGCGCCAGCGGGTGGTGCAGGCCCGCCAGGCCCAGCACCAGCACCGTGACCAGGCCGCCCAGCGTGACGGCCTGGCCCAGGCCCATGAGGAAGCGGTCGCTGCGGCCCGCGCGCAGCAGCCGTTGCGTGAGCAGGTTGCCGGCCACGTAGGCCACGGGCGGCGTCATGATGTACAGGCCCATCTGCTGCGGCCCCACGCCATAGCTGGCCAGCACCAGCGGCGCGCCGCCCAGGAAGGTGTAGAAGGTGCCCGAGGTCATCGCCAGGATGCCCACGTACAGCACGAAGGAGCGCTCGCGCGCCAGCTGCGCATAGCCGCCCAGCAGCGCGCGCCACGCTGGCGCCCGCTCGCCTGTGCCGGCGGCTGCGTGGCCGGCAGCCAGCGCCAGGCCGCCACCAGCAGCAGCGCGGCCAGCACGGCGATCAGCACGAAGTTGGCCTGCCAGCCCCAGCGCGCATGGATCTGCCCGCCCAGCAGCATGGCCGTGGGCGGGCACAGGCCCATCATCATGCCGATGAAGGCCATCACGCGCGTGCGCTCGGAGCCTGTGAACAGGTCCTGCACCATGGCCCGGCCGATCACCATGCCGGCCGCGCAGCCCGCGCCCTGCACCGTGCGCGCCAGGTTGAGCACGGCCAGGCTGGGCGCCATCGCCGCCGCCAGCGAACCGGCCAGCGCCAGCACCAGCCCGGCCAGCAGGACCGGCTTGCGGCCGATGCGGTCGGACACCGCGCCATAGACCAGCTGGAACACCCCGTAGGCCGCGACGTAGCCGCCGAAGCCCAGCTGCACCTCGGCCTGGGTGGCACCGAACTGCGGCTGGCCATTGCTGCATGGAGGGCAGGCAAACCGTCATGGCCAGCATGCCGAGGGCCAGCTGCGCGACGAGGTTGGCGGTCAGCCAGAGGGGACGGATGGCAGGGGGCGAGAGAACGGACATGGGCAACAGGGGACGAAGCGGCCGATTGTTGCGCCAAGCGGGATGCTGCGCGGCCGTGCGCCACGTCGGACAGCAGGGTCCGCCCCTGACACCGCGTGGAGCGCGCCGCGTCCTACAGCCGCCGTGCGCGCGCTGCCCACAATGAAACCATGGCGCGACAGCCCGCCGCGCACCCACAGGAGAACACCATGCGCACCATCGCCTTGCTCCCCGTGCTCTGTGCGGCACTGCTGGCCACCGGCGCCCGGGCCAACGACCTGGTCGTCAACGAAGGGGCCGATTCGATCCGCTTCACCGACGCGGCCTGCAGTAGCCAGGCGGTGCTGCAGCGCATCGACCCTGGCGACCGCCCGCTGTTCCGCACCGCCTCGGCCACGCTGCAGGGCCAGCGCTACACCGCCTGCTGGAGCCTGGTGTCGACCGCCGTCTACCTGGTCTACGAAGACGGCGACCAGGGCCTGGTGCCGGTGTCCAAGCTCAAGGTGCCGCTGGACATCTGATCTCCGAGAACGGCGCCCCGCGCGCGGCGCAGGGCGCGCGTCACAACTCCTTGCAAATGTGCTGCCGCGCGGTTCACGGCCTTGTCATAGTGGCTGCGGAGACTCGCCGCACAACAACAAGGAGGAACGAAATGCAGCCGCTGCACCAGCGCCCTTTCCTGCGCGCCACCCTGCGCCCCGTGGCCGCCGCCCTGGCCGCCTGCGCCCTGCTGTCCGCCTGTGGCGGCGACGGTGACGACTACCCCACGCTGAACGGCGACAAGCCCCTGGTGGTCGGCCACCGCGGCGCCAGCGGCTACCGGCCCGAGCACACGCTGGCTTCCTACCAGCTGGCCATCGACATGGGCGCGGACTTCATCGAGCCCGACCTCGTGGCCACCAAGGACGGCGTGCTCGTCGCGCGCCACGAGCCCAACATCACCAACACCACCGACGTCGCCACGCGCCCCGAGTTCGCCGACCGCAAGACCACCAAGACGGTCGACGGCGTCGACGAGACCGGCTGGTTCGCATCCGACTTCACGCTGGCCGAGCTCAAGACCCTGTTCGCCAAGCAGGCCAACCCGGCGCGCGACCAGAGCTACAACCAGCAGTTCCGCATCCCCACGCTGCAGGAGGTGCTGGACCTGGCCAGGTCCGAGAGCGCGCGGCTGGGCCGCACCGTCGGCGTGATTCCCGAGACCAAGCACCCGACCTTCCACGTGAACCTGGGCCTGAAGCTGGAGGACCGGCTGCTCGAACTGCTGGCCGGCTACGGCTACACCCAGAAGAGTTCGCCCGTGATCGTGCAGTCCTTCGAGGTCTCCAACCTCAAGTACCTGCGCAGCAAGAGCCAGATCCGCCTGGTGCAGCTGGTCGACGGCGATTCCGTCGACAAGGACGGCGTGGTGCAGCTCGTCGCGCCCTACGACAAGCCCTACGACTTCGCCGTCGCGGGCGACCCGCGCACCTTCGCCAGCCTGCTGACGCCCGAGGGCCTGCGCGAGATCAAGACCTATGCCGACATCATCGGCCCCTGGAAGCCCTACCTGATCCCGACCAGGCAGGTCGACGCCAACAACGACGGCCAGCCCGACGACCTCAACGGCGACGGCAGGATCGACGAACGCGACCGCGTGGTGATGCCGGTGACCAACGTCATCAAGGATGCGCACGCGGCCGGGCTCATGGTCGTGCCCTACACCTTCCGCAACGAAGTGGCCGGCCTGCCCTCGGACGACAAGGGCGATCCCATCAACGAGTACAAGCGCTTCTACGCCGCCGGCGTCGACGGGCTGTTCAGCGACTTCCCGGACACCGCGCTCCAGGCCCGCTGAAAGGGCTTCAGCTTCGCCTCAGCCGCAGGGTGTAGCCTCGCGGCCGTGCGCATCCTGCTCCTCGAAGACGACCCCTCGCTCGGCAGTTCGCTGCAGTCCTGGCTGCAGCTGGACGGCTATGCCGTGGACTGGCTGCAGCGCGGCGACCAGGCGGCCGCCGCGCTGGCCGCGCACGACTACCAGTGCCTGCTGCTCGACCGCGGCCTGCCCGGCCTGGACGGCGACGCCGTGCTGGCCGCGCTGCGCGGCCGCGGCGCACCGGCCGCACTCGTGCCGGTGATCGTGATCACCGCGCGCGACACCCTGGGCGACCGCGTGCAGGGCCTGGACCTGGGTGCCGACGACTACCTCGTCAAGCCCTTCGATCTGGAGGAGCTCTCGGCCCGCATCCGCGCGCTGCTGCGGCGCGAGGCGCGCCAGGGCGGGGCCGCGCTGCGCCACGGCGCCGTGGTGCTGGACACCGCCGCCAAGCGCGTGCTGCTGGACGGCGCGCCGCTGGCCCTGACCGCGCGCGAGTTCGCCGTGCTGCGCGCGCTGATGCGCCGGCCCGGCCAGATCCTCTCGCGCGCGCAGCTCGAGGAAGCGCTGTACGGCTGGGGCGAGGAGGTGGAGAGCAACACCATCGAGGTGCACATCTACAACCTGCGCAAGAAGCTGGGCAGCGGCTTCATCACCACCGTGCGCAACCAGGGCTACGGGCTGGCGGCGGCGTGACGGCGGCCTACTCGCTGCGGCGCCGGCTGCTGGCCTGGGTGCTGGGCGCCAGCGTCACGGCCTGGCTGGCCAGCCTGGCCATCGTGGTCGGCGTGGCCTGGCACGAGTCGAGCGAGGTCTTCGACGATGCGCTCGAGGAGACCGCGCGCCTGGCCCTGGCGCTGGGCGCCGACCCGCAGCAGCACGGCGCCACCGCGCGCCAGGGTGCGCTGCAGGGCGAGAGCCGGCTCAAGCTCTACTACCAGCTCGTCGATGCGGACGGCCGCGTGCGCAGCCGCGCCGAGGATGCGCCGGCCCAGCCCTTCGTGCGCGGCGACAGCCGCCGCGACTTCCACGACAACGTCTGGGCCGACGGTGCCTACTGGCGCGTCTACGTGGAGCGCGACGCGCGCAGCGGCCTCACGGCCCAGGTCGGCCAGCCCTGGAAGGAGCGGCTGGACCTGCTGGAGGAAATGGCCGAGAAGCTGGCCTGGCCGGCGCTGGCCCTGCTGCTGCTGCTCGGCACGGTCTGCTGGCTGGCGATCCGGCGCCAGCTGGCACCGCTGGAGCGCACGGCCGCCGGCATCGCCGCCAAGTCGCCGCAAGACCTCTCGCCCGTGGCCGGTGCCGGCCAGCCGCGCGAGCTGCGGCCCATCCTCGACGCGCTGAACGCCCTGCTGGCCCGGCTGGAACAGGCGCTGGCCTCCGAACGCCGCTTCACGGCCGACGCCGCGCACGAGCTGCGCACGCCCCTGGCCGGGCTGCGCATGCGCGTGCAGCTGCTCGAACGCCAGCAGGCCGGCCCGGCCGAATCCTTGCGCGCCCTGCGCGAGGACGTGGACCGCTGCACGGCGCTCGTCGAAAGCCTGCTCGCGCTGGCCCGGCTCGACCCCGATCACGCGGCCCCGGCGCGCCGGGACGTGGACCTGGCGGCGCTGTTCGACGGCCTGGACCGCAGTGCGGCGCAGGCGCGCGGCATCCGCGTCACGCAGACGCTGGAGGCCACCACGCTGCCGGCCGAGCCGGCCCTGCTGGCCAGCGCGCTGCGCGGCCTGCTCGACAACGCCGTGCGCTACGGCCATCCCGGCGGCCGCGTGCACTTGAGCGCCACGCCGCGGCCGGATGGCGGCGTGCGCCTGGCCGTGTGCGACGACGGCCTCGGCGTGGCGCCGGCCGAGCGCGCGCGCCTGGGCGAGCGCTTCTTCCGCGTGCTGGGCACGGGCCAGGCCGGCAACGGGCTGGGGCTGTCCATCGTCGCGCGCATCGCGGCGCTGCACGGCGCCAGGCTGCACTTCGCCGACGGGCTGGAGGGGCGGGGGCTGGCCGTGCTGCTGGACTTCCCGGCGCCGGGCCGGGCCGGTCAGCGCATCAGCGCGTAGCGGTAGCGCGCGGGCGCGTCGCCCGAGGTGGAGAAATGGTAGGGCAGCACGAGGTCCTGCGGCAGCGTGGGCAGCGCCTCCGTCAACGGCTCGACCCACAGCAGCGGGCGTTCATCGGGCAGGCGGCCGTCGCCGTCGTCGACCTCGATGTGCGCGCGCGGGAACTGCAGCCGCAGCGCACCGGCCAGCGTGCGGTCGTTCGACAGGATGATGCCGTTGCCCGCATAGCCGCGCGCACGCAATGCCTGGGCCAGCTCACGCACGGGCTGGTTCAGCTCGTCGGGCTGGTCGCGCATGGCGTTGTAGGGCACGCGGGCCGTCAACAGCACCAGCACCAGCACCGCCACCGTGGCCAGCACCCGGCGCAGGCGCGGCAGCCGCGCATGCTGCGCGAGTTCCGGCGCGCAGCCGAAGAAGGCCACGGGCAGCAGGAACAGGAAGGGCATCATCCAGCGGTCCTTGAAGCGCGTGACTTCGCCGAACACCATCATCGCCAGGAACAGCAGGCCCAGCGCCACGAGGTAGCGGCGCCACAGCGCCTGCAGGTGCACGCCGCCCCCGGCCGGTGCGGCCGCCGGCCGCCACCAGCGCGACCAGGCCTGCACGGCCGCGCGGCCGAACAGCAGGCCCATGGCCAGCGCCCAGGGGCCGGCGAAGGCCAGCACCGCCAGCACCAGGCTGGACAGGCCCAGCCACAGCCCGTGGACGAAGCCGACCGGGGCCGTGCCGGTCAGCTTGCCGGCCGTGGATTGCACCGCCAGGTCCCAGTTCTGCAGCACCCACAGGCCATGCGGCAGCACCACGAGCGCGGCCACGGCCACGGCCGCCAGCGTCCAGCGGCGCAGCAGCACGGCGCGCGTGTCGCGCCCGGCCAGCAGGGCCAGCAACAACACCGCCAGGAAGCCCGCATAGCTGTACTTGGACAGCAGGCCCAGGCCCGCGACGGCCCCCGTCAGCAGGTACAGGGCCGGCCGCGGACGGCGCAGCAGCGCCAGCACCACCGCCAGCGTGGCGGCCGACATGGTGGTCAGCAGCACCGAGTGCGTGAGGTCGCGCGAGGCTTCCCAGCCGATCTGCGGCAGCAGCAGCATGGTGGCCGCGGCCAGGGCCGCCAGGCTGGCCGGCATCAGCGTGCGGCCGGCCAGGTAGACGCAGACATAGGCCAGCGCCAGCAGCGTGTTCTTGAGCAGGGAGAGCGTGAACACCGAGGCGCCCAGCAGCTGGAACACCGCCCATTGCAACCAGGTGTACAGCGGCGGCTGGGCGCCGTAGCCCCATTGCAGGTGCTGCGTCCACACGGCCTGTTCGGCCTCGTCGAGTTCCAGCGCCGGCGAGACCAGCACGCGGCCCAGTACGTGGGCCGCGAAATAAAGCAGCAGCCAGTCCCAGGGCGGCATGGCCGTTGCGGGGAGAATGCGTGCGCGCGCAAGCGCAGGGGGGGTGGCGGCCATCGTGGGGTGCTCGAATTCGCGCGCGATGATAGCGGCCCCCACCCGCAAAACGCGGGCCGGCCCTTCGGGCGCCCGGCCATGGCGCCGGCGGCCGCGCCCGTCCCCCAGAATGCAGCCCCCTGACCGATGTTCACCGTCCCTTTGCCCGATCCCATGCTCCTGCACTCCGCCGCTGCGCCGCAGCCGCCGGAGGTGTCCATCGTCGTGCCGATGTTCAACGAGGCCGAGAGCCTGCCCGACCTGGTCGCGCGCGTGGGCGAGGCCATGCAGGCCAGCGGCCGCAGCTTCGAGCTGATCGCCATCGACGACGGCTCGCGCGACGGATCGCCCGCGCTGCTGCGCCAGCTGGCGCGCGAGCGGCCCTGGCTGCGCCCGGTCTGCCTGGCGCGCAACTACGGCCAGTCCTGCGCGCTGCAGGCCGGCTTCGACCGCGTGCGCGGCCGCTACGTGGTGACGCTGGACGCCGACCTGCAGAACGATCCGCTGGACATTCCGGCGCTGCTGGACCGTCTGGACGCCGAGCCCGAACTCGACGCCCTGTCGGGCTGGCGCCAGAACCGCCAGGACAAGGCCTTGTCGCGCCGCCTGCCGTCGATGCTGGCCAACCGGCTGATCTCGCGCACCACGGGCCTGCAGCTGCACGACTACGGCTGCGCGCTGAAGGCCTACCGGCGCCCCATCGTCGACCGCCTCCGGCTCTACGGCGAACTGCACCGCTTCCTGCCGCTGCTGGCGCACGACGCGGGCGCGCGCATCGCCGAGGTGCCCGTGCGCCACCATGCGCGCACCAAGGGGCAGTCCAAGTACGGCATCGACCGCACCTTCCGTGTCGTGCTCGACCTGGTGCTGGTGCTGTTCTTCCTGCGCTACCGCCAGCGCCCGCTGCACGCCTTCGGCGGCCTGGGCCTGTGGCTGGCCACGCCGGGCGCGCTGATCCTGGCCTGGCTGTTCGCGCAGAAGCTGGCCGGCGAGGCCATCGGCGGCCGCCCGCTGCTGCTGGCCGGCGTGATGCTGGTGCTGGTGGGGCTGCAGCTGGTCGTCGCCGGGCTGATCGGCGAGGTCATGATGCGCATCTACTACGAAGGCGGTGGCGGCAGGCAGTACCACCTGCGCGAAGAGCCCGAGCCCCCCGAAGCGACGCCCTGAACCGATGCCCTGGCTGCGCATCGCGCTCGCGCCCGTCCTGCTGCTGGGCGTGCTGTGGTTCGTCGACCTCGGCGACGTGGCGCGCCAGTTGCGCCAGGCCCAGCCCGGCTGGCTGGCGGCGGCGCTGGCCAGCGCGGTCGCCTCCAACATGGTCTCGGCCTGGCGCTGGCGTTCGCTGGTGCGCTGGCTGGGCCACGGGCTGGCGCTCGGGCGCGCGCTGCGCCTGTACTTCCAGGCCATGGCGTTGAGCGCGCTGCTGCCCGGTGCCGTGGTCGGCGGCGACGTGTTCCGCGCCGTGGCGTTGCGCCGCGGCGGCATGGAGACCTGGGCCGCCGGCCTGTCGGTGCTGCTGGACCGGCTCAGCGGCCTGTGGATGCTGTGGGTGCTGGCGGCCGCGATGGCCGCCTGGACCTGGCACGGCGGCGCGCAGGCGGCACTGGTCGGCTGGGGCCTGCCGGCCTTCGGCGCGGCGCTGCCCGCCGTCGCGGCCGCGCTGCTGCTGGCCCTGCCGGCGGCGGTGCTGTGGGGCCTGCAGCGCGCCCCGCGGCAGGGCCGCGGCGCCTGGCTGGCGCAGCGCCCTGGCATGGCCGGCGAATTCGGCCGCCAGCTGCTGCAGTCGGCGCTGGTGCAGCTGCTGTCGGTCGGCGCGCTGGCCTGCTGCGGCCAGGCACTGGGCCTGCAGGTGCCGTACTGGGCCTATGCCATCGCGGCCGCCCCGACCTTTCTGATGGCGGCCCTGCCGGTCAGTTTCGGCGGCTGGGGCACGCGCGAGGCCGCGGCCGCGCTCAGCCTGGCGCCGTTCGGCGTGGCGGCCGCTCCCGCGGTGGCGGTCTCGCTGCTGTACGGCGTGCTCGCGCTGCTGCAGGCCGTAGCCGGCCTGGGGCTGATGCTGGTGCAGCGGCGCAGCGCGCGCTGAACGCCGGCCGCACAATGCGGCCCATGACCGACCCCAGCCTGCTGCGCATCGAGCCCCTCGCCGAGCGGCATTTCCCCGGCCTGTACCAGGCCCTCGACCAGGTGGCGCGCGAGAAGCGCTACCTGGCCTTCACGCAGGCACCGCCCTTCGACGAGGCCCTGGCCTTCTACCGCGGCATCGTCGCGGACGGCCTGTGCCAGTGCATCGCCGTGCTGGGCGGCGAGGTCGTCGGCTGGTGCGACGTGCTGCCGGTGCGCGGCGAGGCGCGCGCGCATGTCGGTACGCTGGGCATCGGCCTCGTGCCCGGGGCGCGCCAGCGCGGCATCGGCGCCCCCCTGCTGAAGCAGGCCATCGCCGGGGCCTGGGCGCGCGGCATGGCGCGCATCGAGCTGGCCGTGCGCGCGGACAACCTGAATGCCCAGGCCCTGTACCGGCGCTTCGGCTTCGTGCAGGAAGCGTGCAGCGCCACGCCTACTGCATCGATGGCGTGTACCACGACAGCCTGGCGATGGCGCTGCTGCGGCCCGGACTCTAGGCCGGCGCAGCCCACCGGGCTGCAATGCGCGCGGCCTGCGCGATCGGCGCGTCCAGCGCCGGCGCATCGGCCGCGTGGCGCGTCGTGAACACCGTCAGCACCAGCGGCGCGCGCGCCGGCGGCCAGACCACGGCCACGTCGATGGCCGAACCGTAGGAGCCCTGGCCGCTTGTGCCGGTCTTGTTGCCCACGACCCAGCCGGCCGGCATGCCGGCGCGGATGCGCGCCGCGCCCGTGACGGTGCCGCGCAGCCAGGCGGCCAGCTGCTCGCGCTGCGCCGGCGCCAGCGCACCGTCGACGACGAGCTTGCGCAGGCTCTCGGCCATGGCGCGCGGCGTGGTGGTGTCGCGCGGATCGCCCGGCAGCGAGCTGTTGAGCGCCAGCTCCCAGCGGTCGAGCCGGAACTGCGCGTCGCCGATGCCGCGCATGAAGGCCGTGAGCCCGGCCGGCCCGCCGACGCGCTGCAGCAGCAGGTTGGCGGCGGCGTTGTCGCTGGTCTGCACGGTGGCCTCGCACAGCGCTGCCACGGTCATGCCCTGCGCCAGGTTCTGGGCCGTGACCGGCGAATGCGCGAGCAGGTCGCTGCGCGTGTAGTGCACGGGTTGCGCCAGCAGGCCGGGCTCGGTGCCGCTGCGCGCCAGGATGGCGGCGGCCAGCACGGCCTTGAAGCTGCTGCACATCGGGAAGCGCTCGTCGGCGCGCTGGCCCAGCAGCGCGCCGTCGGCGGTGTCGAGCGCGCAGACGCCGATGCGGCCGGCGAAGCCCTGCTCCAGGGCGGCGAGTTCGCGCTCGGCCTGCGCCTGGCCTGCACGGCGCGGCGGTGCGGCACGGGCGCCGGCCAGCGGCAGGGCGGCAGCGGCCAGCAGCAGCGCACGGCGGCCGCGCAAACGGGATGGATGCATGGTGGGACTCCGAATGAGGGGTTGGACAGGAGGAAGGTGCCGCGACGCTGCGCATGCTAGGCAGCCGCGGCGCCCGCACCAAGCGCTGGACGCGGCCGCTGCGCACGGGTGTAACCTGTGTCACATGCCCGCTGCCGCGATCACCGTCGAATTGAGCTCCCCGCAGGCCGTGGACGGCCGGCCCGCGACCTACCAGTCGCTGTGGCTGCTGGTGCGCCTGCTGCACGCCCATGCCGCCGGCCAGCCGGTGCGCATCGACGACCTGCGCGGCCAGGTCTCGGCCGCGCGCACGCAGCGCATGCTGGTCAGCCGGGCCTTCCGCGACTTCAAGGCCTGGGGCCTGGCGGTCGGCTGGGGCGAGGACCGCCAGCGCGACCCGCGCTTCCTGAACGCGGAGCGCCGCAGCCAGGGCCCGTTCTGGCTGCCCGAGGCCCAGGCGCAGCGCGTGCGGCTGCAGGTGGAAGGCCAGGCCGCCACGCCGGCCGAGCGCGCGGCCTTCCTGGGCCTGCCGGCGCCGCTGGCCCGTGCCGGCGCGGCCCCGGGCGCGGCACCCGACGCCGTGCACCTGCAGGACGCCGGCTTCTGGCAACAGCTGGTGGCCGCGCAGCAGGCCATGCGCCAGGGCCGCTGGGCCGCGCAGCTGACGGCCGGCGGTGCGCCCGCGCCGGCCAGCGCCTTGCAGGCCATGCGCCGCGCGGCCCAGTTGGCCGGCAGCGACTTCCAGCGCGCGCTGGTCACGCTCAACGAAGCCCTGCTGTGGCGCCGCATCGGCGACGACGCCCAGGCGCGCCGCCGCGTGCAGGCGCTCGCGCGCCAGCGCCTGGCACGCCACGTGGCCGGCCACGACTACCTGGGCGCCATGGCGGCCATCGTCACGGCCTGGTGCGACTACACGGCGCGCGACCTGCCGGCCGCACGCGCGCGGCTGCAGGCCATCGCGCGCGATCCGGCCCAGGGCGCGCTGCTGGCCCACCACCCGCAGGTGCGCTTCGAGTGGAGCAACCTGTGGGCGCTGGCCTGCCGCTCGCAGGCGCTGGGCAGTGCCGCCCAGGCGCCCGCGCAAGCCGCGGCGCAGGCCGAGGAATCGCTGCAGCACTTCGGCCGCGCGCTGGCGGCGGCCTTCGAGTCGCACTCCTTCGACGCGGCCCAGCACGTGGCCGCCAACATGGGCATGGCGGTCTGGCTGTTCGAGCGCGTGGGGCTGCAGGCCGGCGTGGACAGCGCCCGGCCGCGCGCCATCCAGTGGATCGCGTTCAGCGAGTGGCTCAGCGGCCAGGCCGAACTGCAGGGCCGCTCGGCCTGGAACGCGATCTACCTGCTGCGCATCGCGCGCGGTGCCTGCCAGCCGCCGCCGCGCCCCACGCTGGCCCAGTTCCGCGCGCTGGCGCCGCTGACGCCCACCACCCTGGCGCGCGAGGCCGGCCCGCTGGCCGAGGTGTTCCGCGGCGTCGACTGGCCGGACGACTGGGTGCAGGTGGCCGGCCAGCGCCTGGCCGAGCACCGCAGCGGCGCGCGCCGCTACCCGGGCCTGCAGTACTGCGGCCTGCTGCTGGAGCAGGCCTGGTTCGCCGCGCACGCCGGCGCGCTGGAACAGGCCGCGCAGGCGCTGGCCGCGCTGCGCGAGGCCCTGCCCCAGCTGGTGGCCAGCGACCGCGCCTACTTCCGCGAGGTGTGGAACGACGGCCTGCCGGCCGAGCTGCTGGCGCTGGAGCCGCCACCGCGCCGCCCGCGGGCGCGCTGACGGCCGCCCATCCCGGCGGCTGCGCAGCTTGTGGACGAGCTTTCCCAGCCCCTCGCCCATTGGCGCGCGCCACGACGCAAGTCGCTTGTATCAAAACGCGCAATCTGTGACAAAACACGATAGCAACACAAGCGCTGCGGCGCCGGCCTACAGTTGCCGCCAACAAGCCGAACAAATGGGGCGGATACGCCCACCAGCGCGGGGACGCACAGGCATGCACGCAACCACCATGGTTTCTTCGGGCGCCCTGCCGGGCGCGGCCATGGAGATGGCACGGCGCCATGCCGGCGGCGACGCGCCGCTGCTGATCAGCGGCCAGGCCGGCGCCGGCCGCGCGCGCATGGCGCGCGCCGTGCACTACCTGGGCCCGCGGCGCCTGCGCCCCTTCATCCCCCTGCACTGCGCGGCGCTGTACGGCCGGCAGCTCGAGGACGCCCTGCCCGAGCTCGTGCGGATGGCCGACGGCGGCACGCTGTTCCTGGACGAGGTCGCGCACCTGCCGGCCGGCGGCCAGGAGGCGCTGTGGCGCCTGCTGCAGGCGCGCAGCGAACCGGCGGTGCGCTGGATCGCGGGCGCCGACGATCTGCCCGCACGGGCTGCTGCGGGCGCCTGCCACGGCGCGCTGCTGCAATGGCTCGCCACGGCCCGCATCGACCTGCCGCCGCAGCTGCCGCAGGCCGTGCGGAGTCAGCCCGGATCGATGCGGTAGCCGACCGCCAGCGCCGCCGTGTATTCGGCGAACGGCCCTTCGCGCGGCTGCGCGGGCCCGAGTTGCGCCGGCGGCTTGAGATAGGCCTGCACGCGCAGCACGGCATGCGGCGCATCGAGGGCTTCGACGGCGATCTCCGCGCGCACGTAGCCGCCGGGCCGCCCCACCTCTTCGAACGCGTCCATGGCCGCCAGCAGCGCGGCGTCCACCGCGAAGACCTCGCCCGCCACCTGCAGGCCCTCGCCCGGCAGGTCCACGAGCCAGGGGGCGCGGTCCTCGTTGGGCAGCTGCACCACGTACAGCGGATAGGGCTGCTGCGTGCGGTAGGCGCCGCCGACGCGGCGCCCGGTGTTGCGAACGAAGTTCGGAAAACCCTGCTTGAGGGTGCCGTAGACGAAGACCAGCGTGTCCAAGGCGTTCAGCCGAATCGAGGTTCAGCCCCGGTGGAGGCGGTAGAAGCGGTGCGCGGCCAGGAATTGCGCCGTGGTCCGCAGGTGGACCTCCGCCAAGGCGCGCGGGGCTGCTGGATCGGCAGGACCAGCGCGGCGATGGCATCGGCATCGTCGGCTCGGGCGGGGCGGATCTGGAGCGGGACCATGCGCCGAGTGTGCCGCAGCACGGGGCGGCACAGGCCTGCTTGCGCCATGCGCCGCCAGTCCGGCGCGGCGCGCCCTGGCCTGGCCTGTCGCGGCGTCAGAACGGCGCGTCGGTGTCCTGCGCGGCCGGCGCGGCCTGGCCGGGCTTGCCGAGCAGGGCCAGCACCTGCTTGCGCAGGGCCGCGTTCTCGGACTCCAGTTCCTTGACCCGCTTGCGCAGCGCGGCCACTTCGTCCTCGCCGCCCGCCGCTTCGGCCATGGCGTCTTCCGTGCCCGGCGCGTCTTTCTCGCGCGCCGGCTTGCGCTTGGCCTCGCGCACGCGCTTGGCGGCCTGCTTGAGCTCGTCCTTGCCGGCGGCGGCCGCGGCGGTCTGCTCCTCGACCGGCAGGCTGGCCACGGCCGCGGCCGCGCTCAACGTGATGTCGCCCGACTTGACGGCGGCCACCACCTCGGGCGCGGCGCTCTGCTGGATCTTCTCGATCATGACGACCTGGTTGCTCTTGAGCCGCGCGGCGCGTGCCAGGGCCTCGCGGCTGTCCAGCGATTCGCTCCTCGGCGGCGGCGCGGCGGCTTCCTGCGGCGCGGACCCGGCGCTTTCGGCCGGTGCCGCCTTGGCGCGCTCGCGCCGGCCCGCCACGATCTCGCGCTTGCGCAGCGCCAGCACGCCGCGCTGGAAGTCGGACACGCTGCGCCGGCCCAGGTGCTGGTCGATCATCCACAGGTGCACGTCTTCCATGGTCTGGAAGCGCGTGTTCTGCACGGTCTGGAACGGCAGGCCGTGCTTCTGGCAGATGCCGTAGCGGTTGTGGCCGTCCACCAGCACGTCGCCCCACAGCACCAGCGCATCGCGGCAGCCCTCGGCCAGCAGGCTGCGTTCGAGCGCCTCGTATTCATCCGGCGTCAGCGGATCGATGTAGGCCTTGAGTTCTTCGTTGACGACGATGTCCATGGGAGAGTGCGGAGCGGGGCTGCAGAAAGGGCGCGGATTGTAGAAGCGCAGGCGAAAACCGGCGCCGACGGCACATTGCGGCCCTGTCCGGCAGCGCCGGCGCGAAAAACTGCCCAGCATGGCGCCGTGACCGCCCCGAGCACCCTCCCCGCCCGATTGGACGCCCTGCCCTGGTCGCACTGGCACTGGCGCGTGGTGCTCGCGCTGGGCGTGGCCTGGGTGCTCGACGGGCTGGAGGTGACCATCGTCGGCGCCTTCGGCAGCGTGCTGGAGCGGCCCGACACGCTGGCGCTCTCGGCCAGCCAGGTCGGCTGGGCCGGCTCGCTCTACGTGCTGGGCACCGTGGTGGGCGCGCTGTGGTTCGGCCGCATGGCCGACCGCCTGGGGCGCAAGCGGCTGTTCCTGCTCACGCTCGTGGTCTACATGGCGGCCACCATGGCCACGGCCTTCACGACCGGCTTCGGCGGCTTCGCGCTGTGCCGCTTCGCGACCGGCGTGGGCATCGGCGGCGAGTACGCGGCCATCAATTCGGCCATCGACGAGCTGATCCCCGCGCGCGTGCGCGGCCGCGTGAGCCTGGCCATCAACGGCAGCTTCTGGATCGGCGCCGGCCTCGGCGCGGCATTGAGCCTGGTGCTGCTGGACATGCCCTGGCTCGACGTGGCGCTCGGCTGGCGCCTGGGCTTCCTGCTCGGCGCCATCATGGCCGTGGCCGTGTTCGTGGTGCGCCGCCACGTGCCCGAGAGCCCGCGCTGGCTGCTCGCGCATGGCCGCGCGGCCGAGGCCGAACGCATCGTGCGCGCGATCGAGGACGAGGTGCAGGCCCGGCATCCGCACTGGCGCCCGGCGCCGCCGCTGCCCGTGGCTGACGGCCCGGCGCGCAACGCGCTGCCCGGCCTGGCCCAGGTCGCCCGGGTGCTGCTGCACCACTACCGCCGGCGCAGCGCCGTGGTGCTCGCGCTGATGGTCTCGCAAGCCTTCTTCTACAACGCGATCTTCTTCACCTATGCGCTGGTGCTCACGCGCTTCTACGGCGTGGCGGCCACGGCCGTGGGCTGGTACATCCTGCCGTTCGCGGCCGGCAACGTGCTGGGGCCGCTGGCTGCTGGGGCCGCTGTTCGACCGCGGCCGCCGCGCCATGATCGCGGCCACCTACGGCCTCTCGGGCCTGGCCCTGCTGCTGACGGGCTGGGGCTTCCTGCAGGGCTGGTTCGACGCGCTGACCCAGACGCTGGCCTGGTCGGCCGTGTTTTTCCTGGCCTCGGCGGCGGCCAGCTCGGCCTACCTGACGGCCAGCGAGCTGTTCCCGCTGGAGATGCGCGCGCTGGCCATCTCGATCTTCTTCGCGGTCGGCGCGGGCATGGGCGGTTTCGCCGCGCCCGCGCTGTTCGGCGCGCTGATCGAGACCGGCAGCCGCGCCAATGTGTTCGTGGGCTACGTGGTCGGCGCGGCACTCGTGATCGCGGCCGCGGCGATCGCCTGGCGCCACGGCATCGACGCCGAGCGCCGCCCGCTCGAAGACATCGCGCCGCCGCTGGGCAGCCAGGAGACGGGCATCGCTCGCCGCTAAACTGCCCGGTTTTCTGAACGCTGGGATTTCCTGCGCGGCAAACGCCGCCGCGCCACGAAAGGGCATCGGTGTTTCCGTTTGTTTGACACCGTGTCGCGCCACCTGCTCCCCCTGATCCTCGGCCCGCTGCTCAGCCTGTTCATCGTGAGCCTGGGCAACGGCTTCATCGCCTCCCTGAGCACGCTGCGGCTGGGCGCCGCCGGCGTCTCGGCCAGCCTGATCGGCGTGGTCTCCTCGGCCTACTTCATCGGCCTGACCCTGGGCGCCGTCTCCTGCGACCGGCTGATCGGCCGCATCGGCCACATCCGCGCGTTCAGCAGCTTCGCCTCGCTGACCGCGGCCTCCTTCCTGCTGCAGGGCATGCTCTTCGATCCCATGGCCTGGATCGTGTTGCGCCTCGTCAACGGCTGGGCCACGCTGGGCATCTTCCTGGTCGTCGAGAGCTGGCTGCTGCTGGCCGGCGATCCCAGGATGCGCGGGCGCCTGCTGGCGCTGTACATGATCGCCTTCTACGGCGCCGGCATGCTGGGCCAGGCCGCGCTGGGCCGGCTGCATGCGGGGGGCGACACCGTGCCCTTCATGGTGGCGGGCATGCTGGCCTCGCTGTCGGTGCTGCCCATCGTCATCGTGCCGCGCGTCTCGCCCGCGGCCGAACGCGCCGAACCGCTGCGGCTGGCGCGGCTGCTGCGCATGTCGCCCACGGGCGTGATCGGCTGCTTCGGCTCGGGCATCGCCATCGCGGCCGTCTACACGCTGCTGCCGCTGTACCTGCAGCGCGTGGGCATGGACGTGGGCCAGGTCGGCGAACTCATGGCCTGCGTGATCCTGGGCGCGATCGTGCTGCAGTACCCGATCGGCCGCTGGTCGGACCGGCGCGACCGGCGCGTCGTGCTGGCGGCGCTGAGCCTGTACTGCGCGTTGCTGTCGCTGTCCATCCTGGCGCTGCCGGACCGCCAGACGGTGCTGGTCGTGCTGCTGTTCCTGCTCGGCGGCGGCGTGTTCGCGGTCTATCCCGTGGCCGTGAGCCATGCGGCCGGCCAGGCCCCGGCCGGCGCCCTGGTCGGCACGATCCAGGGGCTGCTGCTGATCAACTCCATCGGCTCGGCGATCAGTCCGCTGGCGATCTCGCCCCTCATGGCGCAGGCCGGCGAGCAAGGGCTGTTCTGGGCCTTCCTGGTGCTCAACGCGGGGCTTGCCGCCATCTTCCTGGCGCGCCACAAGATGCGGCCGGAACCGGCGCCCGTGGCCCCCTTCGCACCGACCACGCAGATGTCGCCCGCCGGTGCCCAGATGCGCGTGACGCAGGAACTGCTGCAGGGCGCGCTGGCACGCGAGCGCACGCAGGACCGCGCCGACGCCGCGACGCCGTAACGCCTCGATACCCCTGCCGGCATCCCCGGCGCAGTTCAATCAATCGATTGAATCGTGCTGTAATGCGCGCCGCATGAACAAGACCGCGCCCGCCCCAGCCGTCCGCCAGGCCGCCGCACGCAGCGATGGACAGGAGGCGCGCGCACAGCTGCTCTCCGCCGCGCTCGCGCTGTTCGCCGAACAGGGCTTCGCCAAGACCTCGACGCGCGCCATCGCCCAGGCCGCCGGCGTGAACCTGGCCGCCATCCGCTACTACTTCGGCGACAAGGCCGGGCTGTACGCCGCCTGTTTCTCCGAACCGCTGGGCGGCAACGCGGGCGACCTGACGCGCCTGTGCGGCGCGCCGGAACTGCCCGTGGCCGAGGCGCTGCGGCGGTTCCTGACCGGCTATGTGGAGCCGCTCAAGCAGGGCGAGATCGTGCGCCAGTGCATGCGCCTGCACCTGCGCGAGATGCTGGAGCCGACCAGCCAGTGGGCGCAGGAGGTCGAGCGCGACATCAAGGGCCCGCACCTGGTGCTGGTGGACATCCTCGCGCGCCACCTGGGCGTGCGCGCCGACGACGACCTGCACCGCCTGGCCTTCGCGATCACGGGCCTGGCGATGCAGCTGTTCGTCACGCACGACGTGGTCGACGTGGTCCATCCCGGGCTGATGCGCGACGACGCGGCCATCGACCGCTGGGCCGAACGCCTGGTGGGCTATGCGCTGGCGCTGGTGGATGCCGAGCAACAGCGCCGGCGCGTCGCCGCAGCGGCCAAGACCCGCAAGAAAGCATGAACCTGTCCCCCTCTCCCTCCCCCGCACTGCGGCGCCTGGCGCTGGCCGGCCTGCCGCTGCTGCTGCTGGCCGCGTGCAGCGTCACGCGGCCGCCGGCCGCCGTCCAGGCGCCCACGCCCGCCCAATGGCAGACGCCGCAGACACCGCAGACCGCGCTGCCGCATGGCGGCGCCGTGCCGCAGCTGGCCGACTGGTGGCGCCAGTCCGGCGATGCGCTGCTGGCCGATCTCATCGACGCGGCGCAGGCCGCGAGCCCCGACATCGCCAGCGCGGCCGCGCGCATCGCCGAGGCCCGCGCCACGCGCGTGCAGGCCGGCGCGGCCATGGGCCCGACGCTGGACGGCACGCTCGCGCTGAGCCGCGGCAACACCTTGTCCACGGGCAGCGGCGGCATCTCGGGCGGCACGGCCTCGCTGCCGAGCTTCACGAACGCCCAGGCCGGCCTGCAGGCCGGCTGGGAGATCGACCTGTTCGGCGGCCTGGCCGCCACGCGCGACGCGGCCGGCGCACGGCTCTCGGCCAGCCAGGCGCAATGGCACCAGGCCCGCGTGGCCGTGGCCGCCGAGACCGCCAACGCCTATTTCGCCGAACGGGCCTGCGCGCGCCAGCTCGAGGTCAGCACGCTGGATACGGCCTCGCGCCGCGAGAGCGCGCGCCTGACCGCGCTGTCGCAGCAGGCCGGCTTCGCCGCGCCGGCCGATGCGGCGCTGACGCGCGCCAGCGCCGCGGATGCCGCGGCCCGGCTCACGCAGCAGCGCACGCAATGCGCCCTGCAGCGCCAGGCGCTCGTGGCCCTGACAGGCTGGGATCTGCCGGCCCTGGCGCAGCGGCTGGACGCCCGGCCCGGCGACCTGGCCCTGCCCGCCCTGCAACCCGTGGACAGCGTGCCCGCCCGCGCGCTCGCGCAGCGGCCCGACGTCTACGCGGCCGAACTGGCCGTGGCGGCCGCCAGCGCCGACGCCGGCGCGGCCCAGGCCCAGCGCTACCCGCGGCTGTCGCTGGCGGGCAGCATCTCGGCGCTGCACGTGCGCGGCGCGGGCGCCAGCGAGACGGTCAACAGCTGGAGCATCGGCCCGCTCCAGCTGAGCCTGCCGATCTTCGACGGCGGCACGCGCGCGGCCAACGCCGAGGCCGCCCGCGCACGCTACGACGAGGCCGTGGCGCTGTACCGCGCCAAGGTGCGCATGGGCGTGCGCGAGGTCGAGGAGGCCCTGCTCAAGCTGCAGGACACGGCCCGGCGCGCCGACGACGCCGACACCGCCGTGGCCGGCTACCAGGCCTCGTTCGACGCCACCCAGGCCCGCTACGACGGCGGCCTGGCCAGCCTGTTCGAGCTCGAGGACGCGCGCCGCACGCTGTTCGCGGCGCAGACCGCGCGCGTGGCGCTGCAGCGCGAACGCACCGAAGCCTGGGTGGCCCTGTACCGCGCGCTCGGCGGCGGCTGGACCCGCCCCGAGGACGGCCAGGCCGTCGCCGACACATCTTCCCCAGCTGCCGCCGCGCAGACCCGTTGACCATGACCCGTACCCAACGCAACGTTTCCATCACCGCCGTCGTGCTGGCCCTGGTGGCCGCCGGCTGGTGGTTCACGCGCCAACCCGCCGCCGATGCGGCCCCGCAAGCCGCCAAGGCCGAAGAAGGCCAGCCCCGCCCCGCGCTGACCGTGCGCGTGGCCGCGCCCGAGCCGGCCGAGCTGGCCATCACCCTGGCGGCCAACGGCAACATCGCCGCCTGGCAGGAGGCCAGCGTGGGCTCCGAATCCGCCGGCCTGCGCCTGGCCGAAGTGCGCGTGAACGTGGGCGACGTGGTGCGCCGCGGCCAGGTGCTCGCGCGCTTCGCGCCCGAGACCGTGGACGCCGACGTGGCCCAGGCCAAGGCCGCGCTGGCCGAGGCCCGCGCCACCGCCGCCGACGCGGCCGGCAATGCGGCCCGCGCGCGCACGCTGGAGAAGACCGGCGCGCTGAGCCAGCAGCAGATCACCCAGTACCAGACCGCCGAGCAGACCGCCAAGGCGCGCGTGGAGGCGGCCGAGGCCATCCTCGCCGCGCAGCAGGTGCGCGGGCGCAACACGCAGGTCCTGGCGCCCGACGACGGCGTGATCTCCGCGCGCAGCGCCACCGTGGGCAGCGTGGTCGGCTCGGGCACCGAGCTGTTCCGGCTGATCCGCCAGGGCCGGCTGGAGTGGCGTGCCGAGGTCGGCGCGGCCGAGCTGGGCCGCCTGGCCGTGGGCATGCCCGTGCAGGTGACGGCGCCCGGCGGCGCCCAGGTGCCGGGCAAGGTGCGCAGCATCGCGCCGACCGTGGACGCGCAGACGCGCAACGGCCTGGTCTACGTGGACATCCCGTCCGTGCAGGCCCACAAGGGGTTCAAGGCCGGCATGTTCGCGCGCGGCGAGTTCGCGCTGGGCAGGAGCGCGGCGCAGACCGTGCCCCAGGCCGCGGTGGTGCCGCGCGACGGCTTCAACACCGTGATGGTGCTGCAGGCCGACAGCCGCGTGCAGATGCGCAAGGTGCAGGCCGGCCGGCGCATCGGCGAGCGCATCGAGATCACGGGCGAGCTGCCAGCCGGCGCGCGCGTGGTGACCGAGGGCGCGGGCTTCCTCAACGACGGCGACCTCGTGCGCGTGGTCGACGCGGCGCCGGCCCCGGCGCCGGCCGAGACGCCGGCCGCGGCCAAGTGAGGCAGGACACCCCATGAACCTGTCTTCCTGGTCGATCAAGAACCCCATCCCGGCGGCGATGCTGTTCGTGCTGCTGACGCTGGGCGGGCTGTTCGCCTTCCACTCCATGAAGGTGCAGAACTTCCCGGACATGGACCTGCCCGTGGTCATCGTGACCGCCGCGCTGCCGGGCGCCTCGCCCGCGCAGCTGGAGAACGACGTGGCGCGCAAGATCGAGAACGCGATCGCCACGCTGCAGGGCCTCAAGCACGTCACGAGCACGCTGACCGACGGCTCGGCCACGATCGCGGCCGAGTTCGTGCTGGAAAAGCCGATCCAGGAGGCCGTGGACGACGTGCGCTCGGCCGTGAGCCGCGTGCGCTCGGACATGCCGACCGACCTGCGCGACCCCATCGTCACCAAGCTGGACCTGGCGGCGCAGCCCATCCTGGCGTTCGCGATCTCCTCCAGCCGGCTGGACGACGAGGCGCTGTCCTGGTTCGTCGACGACACCATCGCGCGCCGGCTGCTGGCCGTGCGCGGCGTGGGCGCCGTGAACCGCGTGGGCGGCGTGACGCGCGAGGTGCGCGTGGCGCTGGACCCGGCCAGGCTGCAGGCCCTGCGCGCCACCGCGGCCGATGTCTCGCGCCAGTTGCGCCAGGTGCAGCAGGAAAGCGCGGGCGGTCGGGCCGACCTGGGCGGCAGCGAGCAGCCGGTGCGCACCATCGGCACGGTGCAGTCGGCCGACGAGCTGCGCCGCATGCAGATCCCGCTGTCCGACGGGCGGCGCATCCTGCTGTCGGACGTGGCCACGGTCGAGGACACGGTGGCCGAACAGCGCGCCACCGCCGTGCTGAACGGCAAGCAGGTGGTGGGCTTCGAGGTGGCGCGCTCGCGCGGCGCCAGCGAGGTCGAGGTCGGCGCCGGCGTCGAGGAGGCGCTGCGCAAGCTGCAGGCCGACCATCCCGACATCCGGCTCACGCGCACGCTGGACTTCGTGAAGATCGCCTCGGAGGAGTACGACGCCTCGATGAAGCTGCTCTACGAGGGCGCCATCCTGGCGGTGCTGGTGGTCTGGCTGTTCCTGCGCGACTGGCGCGCCACCATCGTCTCGGCCGTGGCGCTGCCGCTGTCGGTGATCCCGGCCTTCATCGGCATGTACCTGCTGGGCTTCTCGATCAACATCATCACGCTGCTGGCGCTGTCGCTCGTGGTGGGCATCCTGGTGGACGACGCCATCGTCGAGGTCGAGAACATCGTGCGCCACCTGCGCATGGGCAAGACGCCCTACCAGGCCGCGATGGAGGCGGCCGAGGAGATCGGCCTGGCGGTGGTGGCCACCACCTTCACGCTGATCGCGGTGTTCCTGCCCACGGCCTTCATGAGCGGCGTGGTCGGCAAGTTCTTCAAGCAGTTCGGCTGGACCGCCTCGCTCGCGGTGTTCGCCTCGCTCGTGGTGGCGCGGCTGCTCACGCCCATGATGGCGGCGTACATGCTCAAGCCCCTGGTCGGCCAGGAGAAGGAGCCCGGCTGGCTGCGCTGGTACATGCGCGCCGCCCAAGCCTGCCTGCGCCACCGCCTGCTGACCATGGTGGGCGCCACGCTGTTCTTCTTCGGCTCGCTGGCGCTGATCCCGCTGCTGCCCTCGGGCTTCATCCCGCCCGACGACAACGTGCAGACCCAGGTGCGCGTGGAACTGCCGCCCGGCGCCAGGCTGGAGCAGACGCTGGCCATGGCCGAGCAGGTGCGCCAGCGCCTGCTGAAGATCGACCACATCGGCGACATCTACACCGCCATCGGCGCCGGCAGCGCGGGGGCCGACCCGTTCTCGGGCAACTTCGTCGAGGCGCGCAAGGCCACGCTCACGCTGCAGCTGGCGCCGCGCGGCGAGCGGCCCAGGAAGCAGGTCATCGAGCAGCAGATCCGCCAGGCGCTGGCCGACCTGCCCGGCGTGCGCACCGGCGTGGGGCTGGGCGGCTCCAACGACAAGTACGTGCTCGCGCTGTCCAGCCAGGACCCGCATGCGCTGCGCCAGGCCGCCACCGACGTGGAGCGCGAGCTGCGCACGATTCCCGGCATCGGCAACGTGACCTCGCTGGCCAGCCTGGTGCGGCCGGAGATCGTGGTGCGGCCCGACTTCGCGCGCGCGGCCGACCTGGGCGTGACCAGCGCGGCCATCGCCGACACGCTGCGCGTGGCGACCATGGGCGACTACGACAACCAGCTGGCCAAGCTCAACCTGCCCGAGCGCCAGGTGCCCATCATGGTCAAGCTGCGCGACGACGCGCGCCAGGACCTGGCGCTGCTGGAAAGCCTGGCCGTGCCGGGCGCCCATGGCCCCGTGCGCCTGGGCGAAGTGGCCAGCCTGGAGCTGGCCGGCGGGCCGGCCGTGATCAGCCGCTACGACCGCGCGCGCAACATGAACTACGAGATCGAGCTGTCCACGCGCGGCCTCAACGACGTGACCGAGGCGGTGCGCCAGCTGCCGGCCGTGAAGAACCTGCCGGCCAGCGTGCGCATCATCGACGTGGGCGACGCCGAGGCCATGGGCGAGCTGTTCACGGGCTTCGGCCTGGCGATGCTGACGGGCGTGGTCTGCATCTACATCGTGCTGGTGCTGCTGTTCAAGGACTTCCTGCAGCCCGCCACCATCCTGGCGGCGCTGCCGCTGTCGCTGGGCGGCGCCTTCGTGGGCCTGCTGATCGCCGACAAGAGCTTCTCCATGCCGTCGCTGATCGGCCTCATCATGCTGATGGGCATCGCGACCAAGAACTCCATCCTGCTCGTGGAGTACGCCATCGTGGCGCGCCGCGGTCACGATGGAGGGGGGGGCGGGCATGGGCCGCTGGGAGGCGCTGCTGGACGCCTGCCACAAGCGCGCGCGGCCCATCGTCATGACCACGCTGGCCATGGGCGCGGGCATGCTGCCCATCGCGGTCGGCTGGGGCGCGGCCGACGCGAGCTTCCGCTCGCCCATGGCCACGGCCGTGATCGGCGGGCTCATCACCTCCACGGTGCTGAGCCTGCTCGTGGTGCCGGCCGTGTTCACCTACGTGGACGACTTCGAGCAGTGGCTGCGCCGCGGCGTGCGCCGGCTGCGCCGGCAACCGCCCGAGGCCGCGCCCGTGCCCATGCCACACTGATGGCGTGAACCGCAACGACGATTGGTCCTGGCCCGCGCTGTGCCTGCTGCTGGCCGCCGGCAGCCTGCTGGCCTGGTGGCAGGGCAATCCGCTGGAATGGGAATGGTGGCCGACTTCGCGCACGACGCCATGACCTGGTGGGCCGCGGCGCTCGTGCACCGCTCGACCGCGCACTGGCTGGCCAACCTGCTCGCGCTCGGCCGCCGTGGCGGTGCTGGGGCTGGCGCTGCAGGTGCCGCGGAGCCAGGCCTGGGCCTTGTTCGCGGCCTGGCCGCTGACCACGCTGGGGCTGCTGCTGTTCCCGCAGATCGAGCGCTACGCCGGCCTGTCCGGCGTGCTGCACGCGGCCGTGGCCGTGCTGGTGGTGCACTGCGCGTTCACGCGCGGGCACCAGGCCTGGGCCGGCCTGCTGGGCGCCGGCCTGGCGGCCAAGCTGCTGGCCGAGGGCGCCTGGAGCCGGCCGCTGGTGTTCGAGCCCGAATGGGGCTTCGCCGTGGCCACGGGCGCGCACCTCACCGGCGCGCTGGCCGGCCTGCTCTGCGCGCTGGCGGCCTACGGCCTGTCGCGGATGCGCGCCACCAGGGCCGTGGTCGAGTAGCCGTCCACGAACGGGATCGCCAGCGCATCGCCGCCCCAGCTGCGCACCAGCGCGGTCTCGGGCAGCTTGTCCATGTCGTAGTCGCCGCCCTTGACGATGAGGTCGGGCCGCAGCTCGCCGATCAGGGCCTGCGGCGTGTCCTCGTCGAACCAGGTCACGAGGTCGACGGCACCCAGCGCGGCCATCATCACGGCGCGGTCGGTCTCGGCGTTGAGCGGCCGGTCCGGGCCCTTGCCCAGGCGGCGCGCCGAGGCGTCGCTGTTGAGCGCCACGACCAGGCTGCCGCCCTGCGCCCGCGCCTGCGCGAGGTAGTTCACATGGCCGCGGTGCAGGATGTCGAACACCCCGTTGGTGAACACCCAGGGGCGCGGCAACGCGGCCAGGCGCGCGGGCGCGGCGCTGCGGGCGCAAATCTTGTCCAGGAAGGCGGGCGGGGCGAAGGCGGTCATGGGCGGCGATGCTAGCAGCGCGAAATGCGGCCCCATCGGCCTGCATTTCGGGCTGTGCCGGCGGGGCCGGGGCTTCCATAATCGTGCGTCCATGAACCTTGTCGAAGTCAACATCAACTCGATCAAGCTCGGCCATCCGCTGCCGTTCGAGTTGCGCACCGAGCGCGGGGTGCTGCTGGCCCACAAGGGCTACGTGATCCAGACGCGCGGCGAGTTCACGCAGTGGACTTCGCGCGGCATCACGGTCTGCGTCGACATGGACGCCAGCGACGACCGCCAGCGCGCCTACATGGGCAAGCTGCACGACATGGTGCGCTCCGAGCGCACGCTGGGCGAGATCCAGAACGTGAAGATCGCCCCGGACGACCTGTTCTCCAGCAACGTGCGGCCCGAAAAGCCGGACCGGCCCGACTGGGTGGCGCTGCAGTCGCGCGCCAACGGCCTGCTGCGCGACGTGCAGGGCGAGGATTTCCTGGTCCGGCTGGACAAGCTCTACCAGGAACTGCGCGAGGCGCTGCAGCACCACCCGGACGCGACGCTGCTGGCCATGAACCACCTGTCGGCCACCGAGACGCGCATGTACAGCGCCACCCACGCCATGCTGGTCTACGTGGTGTGCAGCCTGGCCGCGCGCGAGGTGCTGCTGTGGCCGGCCGAACTCGACGAACCCCTGGGCAAGGCCGCGCTGACCATGAACATCAGCATGACGGCGCTACAGGACCAGCTGGCCCAGCAGGCGCAGGCGCTGACGGCGGCGCAGATCGAGGCCATCGAACTGCACGCGCAGCGCAGCTTCTCGACACTGCTGTCGCTCGGCGTGACCGACGAGAACTGGCTGCTGGCCGTGCGCCACCACCACGACCGGGCGCCGGGACCGCTGGCGAACAAGACCGTGCCGCTGCGGCTGGCGCGGCTGATCCAGCGCGCCGACATCTTCACGAGCCGGCTGGCGCCGCGCGTCTCGCGCACGCCCATGCCGACCTCGGCCGCCATGCAGGGCTGTTACTTCGACGAGGAGCAGCAGGTGGACGAAGGCGGCGCCGCCCTGGTCAAGGCCGTGGGCGTGTATTCGCCGGGCCTGTACGTGCGGCTGGTCAACAACGAGCTGGCGGTGGTGGTCCAGCGCGGCAAGAACACCAGCACGCCGCGCGTGGCGGTGCTGGTCAACCGCGACGGCCTGCCGGCCGGCACCATGATGCTGCGCGACACGGCCTTGCCGCAGTACAAGATCGTGGCCAGCGTGCCGCAGCGCGAGGTCAGGGTCCAGGTGCCGCTGGACCGGCTGCTGGCCCTGGTGTGAGGCGCGTCAGGCGGCGCCGGGCACGGCCGCGGCCGCCTGCTCGCGGCCGATTTCCTTGCGGTAGCGGTTCAATTCCTGCACGGTCTTGAAGCTGCGGTCCATCAGCAGGCTCAGGTTGTGCAGGATGCGGTCGACGACCTTGCCTTCCCAGACGGCGTCGAACTTGATCTGCTGGTCCAGCCAGTGCTCCAGCCACTCGGGGTTGGGCAGGCGCGACTGCACCGTGTCGCGCGGAAACAGGGCCTGGTTCACGTGCAGGTTGGTCGGGTGCAGGGCCTGGGCGGTGCGCCGCGCGCTGGCCATCAGCACGCCGACCTTGGTGAAGGCGGCGCGCGCCTCGTTGCCGGCGTTCTGGATGGCGCGCTTCATGTAGCGCAGATAGGCGCCGCCGTGGCGGGCTTCGTCCTTGCTCAGCGTGTCGTAGATCTTCTTGATCACGGGCTCGGTGTGCCATTCGCTGGCGCGCCGGTACCAGTGGTTGAGCCGGATCTCGCCGCAAAAGTGCAGCATCAGCGTTTCCAGCGCGGGCGCGGGGTCGAATTCGAAACGCACCTCGTGCAGTTCGGCTTCGGTGGGCGCCAGCTCGGGCCGGAAGCGGCGCAGGTACTCCATGAGCACCAGCGAGTGCTTCTGCTCCTCGAAGAACCAGACCGACATGAAGGCCGAGAAATCGCTGTCGCCCTGGTTGTCGCGCAGGAACATCTCGGTGGCCGGCAGCGCCGACCACTCGGTGATGGCGTTCATCTTGATGGTCTGCGCCTGTTCGTCCGTGAGCTTGGCGGCGTCGAACTGGTCCCAGGGGATGTCCTTCTCCATGTTCCAACGCACGGCTTCGAGTTGTTTGAACAATTCCGGGTACAGCATGGCGGTCTTCATTGGGGAGGCCGGGATTGTAGGCAAGGCGGCCTCCACACGCGCTTTATCCGCGCCGAACACAGGGCAAGCACCGATGCGTGAACATTTTTTTACGGCCCGGGCGGAACATTGCCGGAACTTTCCCGCGGGCCCCGGGCTCCATGAAACACGGTGCTTGTACGGCACCCTCCTTTTTCGCTGCGAAGCCTTCCTGTCCATGGAAGCAATCCCGGAGTGGTTCTCCTCCTCCTCCCTCCCCCTCGTTCGCTCCGGGGCGCTTCGCAGCCTTTCATACACGCCAATGACGACAGGGCCCCGCGGGGCCCTGTTGCGCATGCGCGTGGCGCGCTTCAGCGGGGTCGGGTGTCGGCGAAGCTCGGGCGCTGCATGAGCTTGTCCTGCAGCCGCGCCAGGTTGGGGTGGTTGTTGCGCCAGGCGATGTCGGGGAAGCGGAACTCCAGCCATCCCAGCGCGCAGCCGACCGCGATGTCCGACAGGCTCAGGTGGATGCCGCTGCAGTAGGGCTTGTCGCCCAGGCCCTGGCTGATGGCCTTGAGCCCGGCGTTGACCTTGCCGAGCTGGCGGTCGATCCAGGCCTGGCTGCGCTCGCCCGCGGCGCGGTGCGCCCAGCCGGCTTCCAGGCGGGCCAGCACGCCGGCGTCCATGACGCCGTCGGCCAGCGCCTCCCAGGTCTTGACCTCGGCGCGTTCGCGGCCCTGGGTGGGGATCAGCTTGCCGACCGGCGACAAGGTGTCCAGGTACTCGACGATCACGCGCGAATCGAACACCGCCTCGCCGCCCTCCATGACCAGGCAGGGCACCTTGCCCAGCGGATTGGAGCGCGCGATGGTGGTGGCGTCGGCCCACACATCCTCGTCCACGAACTGGTAGTCCAGCTTTTTCTCCGCCATGACGATGCGTACCTTGCGGACGTAGGGGCTGGCGAGGGAACCGATCAGTTTCATGGGCATGGGGTCTCGGGGGCGGCCTGGGCAAGGCCCCAGGCGGGCAGATTCTAGGCGGCCGATCCGGGGCCGGCGTGGTGCGCAACCTACAATTCGGGACCATGAGCCTCTCGACGATCTCCGCCCTTTCCCCGCTGGACGGCCGCTATGCCGCCAAACTCGCGCCGCTGCGCCCCCTGATGAGCGAGCACGGCTTCATGCACAGGCGGGTGCAGGTCGAGATCGCCTGGTTCATCGCGCTCAGCGACGCCGGTTTCGCCGAGTTCAAGCCGCTCTCGCCCGGCGCGCGCACCTACCTGCTGGGCCTGGTCAAGAACTTCAGCGAGGCCGATGCCCAGGCCATCAAGGAGATCGAGAAGACCACCAACCACGACGTGAAGGCCGTGGAGTACTGGATCAAGTCCAAGTTCGACGCCCGGCCCGAGCTGCTGGCCGCCGCCGAGTTCGTGCACTTCGCCTGCACCAGCGAGGACATCAACAACACCAGCCACGCGCTGCAGCTCAAGGCCGCGCGCGAGACCGTGCTGCTGCCCGCGCTGGACAGCATCCTGGCCAAGCTGCGCGAGATGGCCCAGGCCTTCGCCGACGTGCCCATGCTCTCGCGCACGCACGGCCAGACCGCCAGCCCCACGACCGTGGGCAAGGAGGTGGCCAACGTGTTGCGCCGCCTGGAAAAAGCGCGCGCGCAGATCGCCGGCGTGGAACTGCTGGCCAAGATGAACGGCGCCGTGGGCAACTACAACGCCCACCTGTCGGCCTGGCCCGCGTTCGACTGGGAAGCCTTCAGCCGCAAGGTCATCGAGACGCCCGAGCCGTTGGGCCTGGGCGTGAGCTTCCAGCCCTACAGCATCCAGATCGAGCCGCACGACTACATGGCCGAGCTGTTCGACGCCGTGGCGCGCGCCAACACCATCCTGGTGGACTGGTCGCGCGACGTCTGGGGCTACATCAGCCTGGGCTACTTCAAGCAGCGCCTGAAGGCCGGCGAGATCGGCTCGTCGACCATGCCGCACAAGGTCAACCCGATCGACTTCGAGAACGCCGAAGGCAACCTGGGCCTGGCCAACGCGCTGCTGCGCCACCTGTCCGAGAAGCTGCCCGTGAGCCGCTGGCAGCGCGACCTGACCGATTCCACGGTGCTGCGCAACATGGGCGTGGCGCTGGGCTATGCGGTGCTGGCCTACCAGTCGCTGCTGACCGGCCTGAACAAGCTGGAGCTGAACCGCGAGGCGCTGGACGCCGACCTGGACGGCGCCTGGGAAGTGCTGGCCGAGCCGATCCAGACCGTGATGCGCCGTTTCGGCGTGCAGGGCGCCTACGAGAAGCTCAAGGAAGTCACGCGCGGCAAGACCGTGCAGGCGGCCGACCTGCATGGCCTGATCCGCTCGCTGGAGATTCCCCAGGCCGAGAAGGACCGGCTGCTGGCCATGACGCCGGGCAGCTACATCGGCAAGGCCGTCGACCTGGCCAGGCGCGTGTAGATCCGTGGCCCTCAAGTCCACGGTCTTCAAGGCCGCGCTGTCCATCGCCGACATCGACCACGGCTACTACGCCGACCACGCCTTCACGCTGGCCCGCCACCCGAGCGAGACCGACGAGCGCATGATGGTGCGGCTGGCCGCGCTGGCGCTCAACGCGCACGCGCTGCAAACGGTCTGCAACGGCGACGGCACCCTAGGCTTCGGCGCCGGACTGTCCGACCCCGACGACCCGGACGTGATCCTGCGCGACTTCACGGGCCAGGCACGCCTGTGGATCGAGGTCGGCCTGCCCGAGGAGCGCGCGCTGGCCAAGGCCTGCGGCAAGTCCGACGCGGTGGCCGTCTACGCCTACCAGAGCTCGGCCGAGATCTGGTGGCAGGGCATCCGCGGCAAGCTCGCGCGGCTGGACAAGCTGACGGTCTGGCGCATTCCCACGGCCACCAGCCAGGCCCTGGCGGCCATGGCCGAACGCAGCATGCAGCTGCAGGCCACGGTGCAGGACGGCCAGCTGCTGCTGTCCGACGCCAGCCAGACGCTCGAACTGAACTGCGAACGCTGGATGCCCTGATCAGGCCGGGTCGGGTTCGGGCTTGTCCTTGTTCTCGGTCGCCCGCTCGGCGTAGCGGTTGAAGCGCCAGGCCTGGCCGTGCAGCGTGATGCGGCGCCAGGTGGCGCGCTTCTCGGCCGGCGACATCTCGGGCCACAGCTGCACCTCCTCGAAGGTCCGGCCGCAGCCCTTGCAGTCGTCGTCGCCCTGGCTCGTGGAGCAGATCGCGATGCAGGGCGTGTCGGGCTGCGTGGCGTACCAGTCCAGCCAGGCCTGCCGCGCCCTGGCGGGCATGGTGGCCTCGTCGGCCTCGTCCTCGTGGTAGTACACCATCAGCGCATAGACCTCGGCCAGGGCGCGCAGCTCCGGGCCCAGCGTGATGCCATCGGGCGAGGGCGTGCGCTCGCGCCAGTGGTTGATGGCGGCTTCGATGTCGGTGATGTGGATGCCGGCCATAGGGGCGCGGATCATAGCGCCGCCGGCACCGGCCCCACCGGGCGCGCGAATAGTGGCCCTTGCGCCGTCCCGTCAAGCCCCTTGCGCGGCGCGGGGACTTGCAAGCAAATGCTGCGGCGGGTGCTCTAATCCGCGCCGCGAAGGGGAGTAGCTCCCATTCGACCTCGCCGTCATGACGAAGCTTGCGCTTCCGGCAGGTCGGGCAGACACCGGACAACGACATGCCGAGCAAGACCTTCGATCCACGCCTGGAACGGGTGCGGTCGAAGTGCGCTTGCGGTGGCATCCCCCCACCCACTCCGCCAGGCTCGCCTGTTTCTGGTTGTACTTGATCTACAACACGGAGAGTTTTGTTCATGGAGTTCATGTCCACCGCATGGTGGTCGGCGTTGCTGGCCATCATCCTCATCGACCTCGTGCTGGCCGGCGACAACGCCATCGTCATCGCGCTGGCGGCCCGCAACCTGCCGCCGCACCTGCAGAAGAAGGCCGTGATCTGGGGCACGGTCGGCGCCATCACGGTGCGCGCCGTGATGACGGTCGGCGTGGTCTGGCTGCTCAAGATCCCCGGCCTCATGCTGGTCGGCGGCATCGGCCTGGTCTGGATCGCCTACAAGCTGCTGGCCGACAACCAGGGCGGCGAAGAGGACCACGGCCCGATGGCCACCACCTTCTGGGGCGCGATGAAGACCATCATGATCGCGGACGCGCTGATGGGCGTGGACAACGTGCTGGGCGTGGCCGGTGCCGCGCACGGCTCCATGGACCTGGTGGTCATCGGCCTGCTGATCAGCGTGCCCATCGTCGTCTTCGGCAGCACCATGGTGCTCAAGCTGGTGGAGCGTTTCCCCATGATCATCAAGGTTGGCGCGGCCGTACTGGCGTTCACCGCAGCCAAAATGATCGTCAACGAGCCGGTGCTGGGCACGACGTTCGCAGAAAATCCCGCCGCCCGCTGGGGCCTGACGGCCGCCGTCATCGTCGGCGTGCTGGCCGCGGGCTGGCTCAAGGAGCGGCGCGCCGCCAGCGGGCAGCAGGCCGCCTGATCGGCCCGGCACGGTCACCGGATTGCGGCGGCAGTCCGGTGCCCCCACCCCACATCCGCCGACCAGGACAGGAGACCCCATGGAGACGGTCATTGTGTACATCGACGATGCCGGCTATGCCCGCCAGCAGCTCGGCAGCGTGCTCGATGCCGGTGCGACCGACACGCCGCTGCCGCCCGTCCACTGGGTGCTGGTGGCCTGCGCACCGCGCATGACCCACCGCATCAGCAAATGGGTGAGCCACAGCGCGCGCGAGAACTGGCGCGCCAAATGGTCGGACAAACTGTTCCACGAGGTCTCGCCCTGGCTGCGCCAGCGCGGCGACCGCATCACCGAAGTGCTGGCCAAGGGGCCGCTGACGGAGTTGCAGACCCAGCTGGCCGCCGAGCACCGCACGCAGCACCTGCTCGATGCGCGCCGCCCCAAGCTCGGCCACGACATGCCGCCGGTGGTGGCGCCGCCGCAGGCGCCCGCCGCGGAGAAAAAGCGGCCCTGGTCGCTGCCGGGCGCGGTGGCCGGCATGTTCGGCCTGATGCTGGTGCTGGCGGAGTGAGCCGGGGCGCCGTCAACGCTCGGCCTGGCGCTCCTTCTCCTGCTCCTTGACGATGGCTTCGATCGCGCGTGCACGCACGTCGATGATCGACGCCTCGATGTGGTCGCCCGGCGCATTGCCCTGGCGCGGCCCGCGTGCGTAGTTCTGCGCGGCCTTGAAGCGGTCGAGCGCGCCGGCGTAGTCGAGCCGCGCCACCTGCAGTTCGGCCTCGGCGCGGATGGCGCGCAGCGTCTGCCCCTGCTGTTCGTAGGCATTGGCCAGCTGCTGCCAGGCGGCGGCGTCGCGCGGGTCCAGCGCGACACGCGCCTGCAACCGCTGCGCCACTTCGGCCGCGCGGCCGCTGCGGATCTGCAGCGGCGCGGCCAGCAGCATCTCGGGCCGGCCCGCCAGCTCCGCGGGAATGGCGGCCAGCGCCGCCAGTGCGCCGTTGGCATCGCCGGCCACGGCGCGCAGTTCGGCATCCAGCAGCGCCGCCTGGCGCAGGGCCTTGGGGTCGGACTGCACCGCCGCACGCAGGCGCACCGCCAGGCTGCGCGCCGCGGCGTCGTCGCGCAGGCGGCTGGCCGACAGCGCCCCCGCATACAGCACCGGCGCGGCCTGCGCGGCAGGCACCTCGCCCAGCGCGCCGGCTTCGCCGACCCAGGAGCGCAGCCGGTCCGGGCCGGGGTTGGACAGCACGCGCGCGCGCGCCGCCATCATGCCGTGCACGAGGTCGGGCTGCGCGGGCGCGGCCCGGCGCTCCAGCAAGGCCTGGCGCGCCTGCATGTCGGCCATACGCTCGGTCGTCAGCGGATGGCTGCGCAGGTAGGGGAAGGAGCCGTTGTCGTTGAGCTTGCTGGCCTGCTGCAGCTTGTCGAACATGCTGACGAAGCCGGCCGGGTCGAAACCGGCCTGCGTCGCCACGCCGTAGCCGATGCGGTCGGCCTCGCGTTCCATGTCGCGCGAGAAGTTCAGCTGGCTCTGCACCGCGGCGCCCTGGGCGCCCATGATCACGGCGCCGGCCGCGTCCGGACTCCTGCTGACGGCCAGCGCGCCCAGGATCATGGCGCCGATGGCCCAGGGCGTGACGCGCGAGGACTGCTCCATCAGCCGCGAGATGTGGCGCTGCGTGACGTGGCTCAATTCGTGCGCCAGGACCGAGGCCAACTCGTCGCGCGAACTCACGACGCCGATCAGGCCCAGGTGCAGCCCCAGGTAGCCGCCCGGCAGCGCGAACGCGTTGATCGTGCGGTCGCGGCCCATGAGGATCTCCCAGGCGTAGCGCTCGTCCAGCTCGGAAGTCAGTTCGCCGCGCTGCCGGGCGGCCGCCAGCAGCGGCTGCCAGATGCTCTGCACGTAGTCCTCGAGCACGGCATCTTCGATGTAGTCCGGGTCGCGGTACAGCTCGCGGGCGATGCGCTCGCCCAGCCGGCGTTCGGCCGCCGTGGTCAGCGAACTGCCGTCGCCCAGGGTGGGCAGGCCCTGGGCCGGGGCCAGGGTCATGGTGCAGGCCAGCGCCAGGCCGGCGAAGCGCTGCGCACCGCGCAGGAATGTGGAAACCATGCCCTCTATGATGCGCGATCCGGCGCCGGGTTCAGTCCCTGGCCGCGGCGCCTTCGACTTCTCCGCCCATGAGCACGCTGACACATTTCGACACCCACGGCCAGGCCCACATGGTGGACGTGGCCGACAAGCCCGCCACGCGCCGCGTGGCCGTGGCCACCGGCCGCATTGCCATGCAGCCCGCCACGCTGGCGCTGATCCGCCAGGGCAGCGCCAAGAAGGGCGACGTGCTGGGCATCGCGCGCATCGCCGCGATCCAGGCGGCCAAGAAGACCAGCGAGCTGATCCCGCTGTGCCACCCGCTGGCGCTGACGCGCGTGGCGGTGGAGTTCGCGCAGCCCGGCGACGGCGATGCGTCGGCCTGGGTCGATTGCACCGTGACGGCCGAGACCATCGGGCCGACCGGCGTGGAGATGGAGGCGCTGACGGCCGTGCAGGTCGGCCTGCTGACCATCTACGACATGTGCAAGGCGGCGGACCGCGGCATGGTCATGACGGACGTGCGGCTGCTGGAGAAGCGCGGCGGGAAGTCGGGCGACTACCTGGCTGGCGGGTCGGCGGGCTGCGCGGCCAGCCAGCGCGCATAGTCGTTCGGAAAGGCCGCCGCGAAACGCGGCTTGTGGAACGCCACTTCGTCCTGCAGGCCCAGCAGCCGTGCGCTGTCGAGCAGCTTCTCGATGACGCGCGGCTCCGGCGAGAAATGCAGCAGCTCGGTGGCCAGGGCATGCATGAAGGCCGCGTTGTCCTGCGTCACCTCCGCCATGCCGAGCGCCGCGAAGCGGACCTGGCGCTGGTACAGCCAGCTCTGCTGCGCCTTGGCCAGCGTGTCGTCGCGGTAGGCAGGGGCGCGCTGGGCGGGCGGGAGGTAGAGCTGGCTGATGCGGCGGTAGTCCCAGGCGGCGTAGGCGACCAGGGCGAGCGACAGCACGGCGAGCAGCGTGGGCGCGTGGCGCACGGCGGCAGCAGCGGGCGTTGCGGCCGGGTCGTCGCGCCACAGCAGGCCGAGGCACAGCCCCAGCGCGATCTGGAACGGGCCGTACCAGAGCGGGTATTCGAGCAGGCTGTGCACGCCGATCACGGCCAGCACCATCCAGGCGGCCCGCCGCAGCGCATCGGTCTCGCGCCATGGCTTGGCGCGCAGGACCCAGACCACCAGGCCGCCGCACACCAGCAGCGCGGCGGGGATGCCCAACTCCACGGCCAGATGCAGCGGCAGGTTGTGGGCGTTGTCGAGGATGTCGCAGAAGCGCGGGCCTTCGTACAGCGTGATGTAGTGCGCGTAGTCCAGTTCGCCCCAGCCCCAGCCCAGCCAGGGCTTCGCGGCGATCAGCTGCAGGACGTTGTGCCACAGCGTGAGGCGGCTGGAACACAGGGCATCGCCATCGCGCAGGCGGGAGAACATGCCGTGGCTGTCGGGGTCGAGGCCGGCGAGCCAGGGCAAGGCGAGCGTTGCCAGGACATAGCACATGAACATGCACCCCAGCCAGGACAGCGTGCGTAGGTCGCGCCGCCACACCAGGGCTGCAGCGATCAACACAAGCAGTTGCAGTAAACCCGTGCGCGAGGCCGAAGCGGCGTTGCCGGCAATCAGCAGGGCCGCCGCCCCGCCCAACCAGACACTTTGCGCGCGTTTGCACTGTCGCGGCGCTAGCACCCAAGCCGCAAGCAATGTCGCCAGCGCAATGCTGGTCAAGGAGGCAAACTGGTTGCGCTGGCGCAAGTTGGCAAAAGCTTCACCACTGGGTGCCCAATTGACCCAAGGCGCGAACGCTCCCGCCTGGCCGAAGTACTGCAGCAGCCCCAGAAAGCAACTAACGAGGCCCGCGACGGTCCAGGGCAGCAGGGCACACCACCCGGCCCAGGGCATGCCGTCAATGTCTCTTGGCGATGGAGGCTGCCGTGCCAGGACGATGCCCAGGGCGATGAGGCCAAAGGCTCCCGCGAGGGCAAATGCTTCATAGGGAGGAAGCACCGTGGACCGCGGCAACAGTGCGAAGATCAAAAGAGCGGCGGCGCCGCCCAGGTACCACCAGTGCTGCCACAACGACTGCGGACCGGGCTCCGCCAGGCGCGCCGACGCCCCTACCGCCAAGGCAGCCGCCAAAGCGCTGAACAGCCACGGAACAACGGAGGCGATGGGGCCCAAGGAGAAGGGATTGAGCCAGGGCAGCGTGCAGAGCCCGAACACACAGGCACGAAGGTTCATGCGCCATAGCTCGGCCATGGGTATCGCGGGAACGAAGGTGCGCCGGGACATCACAGAGCGCCGCCGGGATCGCTCACTCCGGCCACTGCACGCGTGCAATCGCGGGATCGGCCATCGCCTGTGCCTTCCATGCTGCGCGCACGGCGCTGCACTCCTGGGGTAGCACGACGGCGCACATCCGGCGCAGCCATGTTGCCGCTTCATCGGGCTGCCCCGCCCAGGCAAGGCTCGCTGCAAGTTTGTGGACCGTGCCCCCGTTGGGATAAATCAATGCAGTCCGGCGCATCCAATCCAGATGCGAAGGCGCATTCGCAGGGCTGGGCTCCAACTTGGCCAATGCGATCGGCGCCTGCATCTGATCCAGCAGAAGAACATCCGGGGCGGCCGACGGAGCCGGCAGCCGAAAATTCGCCTGTTCGAAACGCAAGGCTTGGTACGCCGCCTCGATACGCAGGTAGTCGCGCACGATGGCGGCCAGCATCAAGGCACAGACAATCGCCAAGAGCCATTGCAATCGCAGGCCTTGCACCGGCAAGACCTTTGCCCGCAGCCGCGAATCCAGCACCCCGATGACAAGCCCGGCGGGCAGCAGCATGTACGCATGGTGCAGGGGGAATTCCAGCATTGCATGGTTGCCGACGACGAGCAACACCATGAACAACAGGGCGCTGCCACCATCGCGGACGGCGCGCATCCGCCGCCAGAGCCATGCGACCAGCGCCACGGTCAGCGCCCCGCCGATCGGGATGCCGCACCACAGGATCAGATCCAGGAACAGGTTGTGCGAGTACTGGAACAGGATCTGCAGCGGCGCATGGTCCGGAGCTACCGTCAGCTGCGCCATGCTGCCCTGGTTCCAGCCGTATCCCCACCACGGCGCACGGACCACGGCATCGAGGAACAGGCGCCAGGCCTGCAGGCGGAGTTCGCCGGAACCGCGGGCCGCGATGCCCGCCGGATCGGCAAAAGGGGACAGCAGCAGGAGTTCGGTGACGACCGGCGCGATCAGGGACTGAAGGACGAAGCACAGGGCCAACAGCGAGGCTGCCCCGCGTGCACGCACCCAGGACCACAACGGCGACCAGCACCACACGCACACCAGCAGAAGCAACACAGCTATCCAGGCCGCACGGGAGGCTGTCAGCGTCAAACCCCAGGACAGGAACACGGTGGCGAAGGCGGCAAACAGAGGGCGCACCCGACCGCGCCAGCAGAACCACCACAGCGCAAGGATTCCCCACAACAGCAGCGTGGCAAGCTGATTGGGTTGACCTACATTGGCATAAGGGCGGTCACTGCCATTGCCCATCAGCCAGACATCCATCAGGTCCAGGCCTAACCACTGGTGCAATTGCAGTCCGACCGACAGGAGGGCTGCGATCAGGAGGGCGGCGAAAAGCCCATCTCCCAACTGCCCAGGTGCATGCTCTTCCCAACGTTGGCCGACCAGCACCGCCAGCGCGAATCCCAGCACGTAGGCACTGCCGACCCAGGCGATCCCGACGAACTGCAGTTGCCCTGCCGCGTACTGCATCCAGGGAACAGCGGCCACCACCAACGCGGTGGCCGCGATGTACGTGAGCCGGACCGGCTTGTTACGTTGCCCCCACGACAATGCGAAGGCCATGGTCAGCAGCACCATGGATGCCCAGGCATCCATATGGAAGGTCGACCAGGGCAGGTAATGGTTGGGGAGAAGCCATGCCCAGGACAGGGCAGCAGACCACATCAGCAACCAGAAGGAAGAAACGCGAAAAGCCCCGGGCAATCTCATGCTGCAAAAAAATAGGCTCCCGAAGGAGCCTGGTTGCGGACTGCGAAAACTCAGATGCCCTTACAGCTCGCTGGCAGATACTTGGTTTCCAGCACTGCGGTAATGGATGCAACCACGCCACTCGCCGCGGCATTGCAGACCCAGGTCACTTGGCCATTTGCTTCGGCAGTACCGACAAACTGAATCCCCTTGCCGGCCAGTTTGCTCTCATTGGCACCGTTGCCAACTACCACAATAGTCCCGGTATTCGATGCACTGCTCACGTACGTCACAGCAGTCACATATTTCGATGCCTGCGTTTCCACGGCATTGGTCACGCTTGCACTGTTCGGAAAACCGGATCCACTCTGCACTGCCTCGGCCAAAGTCGTCTTGGCAGAGGAGCCTGCCAGAATCAGTTCAGACACCTTCGCCCGCACCGTGTAATCCTGGTACGCCGGCAGCGCCACCGCCGCCAGGATGCCGATGATCGCGACCACGATCATCAGTTCGATCAGGGTGAAACCCTTCTGCAGGGAGCGCATGGAACGCTTCATTCGGAACTCCTCAAAACTGTTGGATAGGACAACCGGCACTTCCGTGCAGATTGCGTGCCAGCTTCGAATCGGCCCCTCTGGCGCCATGGACTGCGACTTTTCTCTCGCTTTCCACGTGGAAACCGTGTCAGAGACCCATGTTCCAGCCATTTGTGGAACGCGCCCCTGACGTTTTTGTCATCGGATCAACGCGAACCCGGCCGCGAGGTCGGTGCAGGACCGCGCGTTTCCAGGTGGCGGAAGGTGATGCGGCCCTTGGTCAGGTCGTAGGGCGACAGTTCCAGCGACACGTTGTCGCCGGCCAGGATGCGGATGCGGTGCTTGCGCATCTTGCCGCCGGTGTAGGCCACGAGCTGGTGGCCGTTCTCCAGCGTCACGCGGAAACGCGAGTCGGGCAGGACCTCGTCGACCTTGCCGCGCATTTCAATCAGTTCTTCCTTGCTCATTCAAAGCTCCTCGCAGTGGCGGTGCTGCTGCAGCAGGCACGGCCTCGGTTCATGACACGGCCCGGCCGCCATTGGCCAGGCGCACACGCCAGGCGGCTGGCCACCTGGCAACAGTTGGGGCGGAAAAATGGAAAGCGCCGACCCGGGCGTTCGCCTCTCGCAAGGATCGGCGAACTGGCGATCGGCGCAGCCAGCCGGTCAGAGGCAGGTCGAGGGGCGCAGCGCGCCGGACCCGTTCGCCGCATCGGCAAGGTGCCGCGTGGCGAGGGCAGCGATTTTAGCGTGCATGCGCGCAGCCGTCTGCCGCCGGTGCGCAAACCCCTCGCGGTCGAGGCCTGGCGTAGACTGCGCCGCCACCCGCAGCGCCCCGCGCCGGCCTTTTGCATGAACGCTCCCAAGCCCCCCTCTCCGCCAGCGATCCGCCGCATTCCCAAGGCCGTCGCGGCCACCCCCGCCGGCCCGGCCGAGGCCGTGCGCCTGAACAAGCGCATGGCCGACCAGGGCCTGTGTTCGCGCCGCGAGGCCGACGACTGGATCGAGCGCGGCTGGGTCCGCGTGAACGGCCAGCCCGCCGCCATGGGCCAGAAGGTCACGGCCGCGGACCGCATCACGGTGGAGCGCGCGGCCCAGGGCCAGCAGGCGCGCCAGGTCACGGTGTTGCTGCACAAGCCCATGGGCTATGTCAGCGGCCAGGCCGAAGACGGCCATGCGCCGGCCATCACGCTCGTCACGGCGCAGAACCGCTGGGCCGAGGACCGCACGCCGATCCGCTTCGCCCCCGCGCAGCTGCGCGGGCTGGCGCCGGCCGGCCGGCTGGACATCGATTCCGTGGGCCTGCTGGTGCTGACGCAGGACGGCCGCGTCGCGCGCCAGCTGATCGGCGAGGACAGCCGCATGGAGAAGGAATACCTCGTGCGCGTGCAATGGGGCGATCTGGCGCAGGACGTGCGCGCCGCCTTCCCGGCCGCCCAGCTGGCCCGGCTGCGGCACGGGCTGTCGCTGGACGGCAAGCCGCTCAAGCCGGCCGTGGTGGAGTGGGAGAACACCGAACAGCTGCGCTTCGTGCTGACCGAGGGCAAGAAGCGGCAGATCCGTCGCATGTGCGAGCAGGTCGGCCTCAAGGTCGTGGGCCTCAAGCGCATCCGCATGGGGCGGGTGCTGCTGGGCCGGTTGCCGCCGGGGCAGTGGCGCTACCTGGCCCCCGGCGAGAGCTTCTGAACCTCAGTCGTCGCTGAGCACGGCCTGGTAGATCAGCGCGCCGAGCACGGCGCCGACGATGGGCGCGACCCAGAACAGCCACAGCTGGTCGACGGCGCCGGTGCTGGCGAACAGCGCCGGGCCGGTGCTGCGCGCCGGGTTGACCGAGGTGTTGGACACCGGGATGGAGACCAGGTGGATCAGCGTCAGGCACAGGCCGATGGCCAGGCCCGCGAAGCCGCCCTGCGCGCGCTTGGCCGTGCTGCCCAGGATGACCAGCAGGAACACGGCCGTCAGCACCACCTCGGCGACCAGCACGGCCGTCATGCTGTACTTGCCGGGCGACAGTTCGCCGAAGCCGTTGCTGGCGAAACCGCCGACCTCGAAGCCCGGCTTGCCGCTGGCGATCAGGTACAGCACGCCCGCGGCGGCGATGGCGCCCAGCACCTGAGCGATGACATAGCCCGGCAGCTCCGCCCAGCGGAAGCGGCCGCCGACGGCCAGGCCCACCGACACGGCGGGGTTGAAGTGGCCGCCCGAGATCGGCCCGAAGGCGTAGGCGCCGGTCAGCACCGTCAGGCCGAAGGCCAGCGACACGCCCAGCAGGCCGATGCCGACCTGCGGGAACGCGGCCGCCAGCACGGCACTGCCGCAACCGCCGAAGGTGAGCCAGAAGGTGCCGAGGAATTCGGCCGTCCACTTCTTGATGTTGCTGTCCATTTCTTGGTCTTTCTTGAGAGGAATGCAGTGCATACGCACGGTGGCCAAAATTCTCGACACGTAATTGCACGCAACCTGTAACGATGCCGGCGCACTTTGTAACCAGTTGGCAAGCCACGACGGATTAGTTCACGGACTTGAAGACTTTTGCGCCGCCCATAATTGCGCCCTTGTCCGGCGCGCTGCCGGTCCGCCTTCACAACACCACATGACCAAGCAAACCCTGTCCTTCCAGGCCGAAGTGGCCCAGCTGCTGCACCTCGTCACGCATGCGCTGTACTCCAACCCCGAGATCTTCCTGCGCGAGCTGATCTCCAACGCCTCGGACGCCTGCGACAAGCTGCGCTTCGAGGCGCTCAACGACGGCAAGCTCTACGAGGACGCGCCCAACCTGGAAGTGCGCGTGAGCTTCGACAAGGCCGCCAAGACCTTGACCATCACCGACAACGGCATCGGCCTGTCGGAGGCCGAGGCCATCGCCAACCTGGGAACCATCGCCAAGAGCGGCACCAAGGAGTTCATGGGCAAGCTGTCGGGCGACCAGAAGGTCGACGCGCAGCTGATCGGCCAGTTCGGCGTGGGCTTCTACTCGGGCTTCATCGTCGCCGACAGGATCACCGTGGAATCGCGCCGCGCCGGCCTGCCGGCCGAACAGGGCGTGCGCTGGGTCTCCGGCGGCACGGGCGACTTCGAGGTCGAGACCATCACGCGCGCCGCGCGCGGCACCAGCGTCACGCTGCACCTGCGCCCCGACGCCGAGGAATACCTCAACACCTGGAAGCTCAAGTCCATCATCGGCAAGTACTCCGACCACATCTCCCTGCCCATCCTGATGCGCAAGGAAGAGTGGAAGGAAGGCGAGGACAACAAGGGCGGCGACATGGTCCTCACCGACGAGTGGGAGACCGTCAACAAGGCCACGGCCCTGTGGTCGCGCCCCAAGAAGGACATCACGCCCGAGGAGTACGCCGAGTTCTACAAGCAGATCAGCTACGATCACGAGGCCCCGCTGGCCCACTCCCACAACCGCGTGGAAGGCGGCACCGAGTACACGCAGCTGCTCTACATCCCGGCCAAGGCGCCGATGGACCTGTGGAACCGCGACAAGAAGGGCGGGCTCAAGCTCTACGTCAAGCGCGTGTTCATCATGGACGAGGCCGAGGCGCTGCTGCCCAGCTACCTGCGCTTCGTCAAGGGCGTGGTCGACTCGGCCGACCTGCCGCTGAACGTGAGCCGCGAGCTGCTGCAGGAAAGCCGCGACGTGCGCGCGATCCGCGACGGCAACACGCGCCGCGTGCTGTCGATGCTGGAAGACCTGGCCAAGAAGCAGAAGACCGCGCCCGAGAGCCAGGAAGGCAAGATCGACGTGGGCTCGGGCGACGCCGTGCCCGCGCCCGAGCCGACCGAGGCCGTCACCGACGTGGTGGACAAGACCGCCACGGCCGCCGATGCTGCCGCGCAGTTCGCCGACGAATCGGACAAGTACGCGGCGCTTCTACGCCGAGTTCGGCTCGGTGCTCAAGGAGGGCCTCGGCGAAGACTTCGCCAACCGCGAACGCCTGGCCAAGCTGCTGCGCTTCGCGAGCACGCAGTCCGACGCCGTCAACGTGTCCTTCGCCGACTACAAGAGCCGCATGAAGGAAGGCCAGGAGGCCATCTACTACATCACGGCCGACACGCTGGCCGCCGCCAAGAACAGCCCGCAGCTCGAGGTCTTCAAGAAGAAGGGCATCGAGGTGCTGCTGATGACGGACCGCGTGGACGAGTGGGCGCTGAACTACCTCAACGAGTTCGACGGCACGCCGCTGCAGTCCGTGGCCAAGGGCGCGGTGGACCTGGGCAAGCTGCAGGACGAGGGCGAGAAGAAGGCGGCCGAAGAGGCCGCCGAGACCTTCAAGCCGCTGTTGGCCAAGCTCAAGGAAGCGCTCAAGGACAAGGCCGAGGACGTGCGCGTGACCACCCGCCTGGTGGACTCGCCCGCCTGCCTGGTGGTGCAGGACCATGGCATGAGCACGCAGCTGGCCCGCATGCTCAAGCAGGCCGGCCAGAGCGCGCCCGAGGTCAAGCCCGTGCTCGAGGTCAACGCCGAACACCCGCTGGTCAGGAAGCTGGACGGCTCGGTGCACTTCAACGACCTGGCCCACATCCTGTTCGACCAGGCCCTGCTGGCCGAAGGCGGACTGCCGGACGATCCCGCGGCCTACGTGCGGCGCGTGAACGCATTGCTGGCCTGAAGGTCCAAGCCCGCATGACCCACGTGCCCGCCCGCCTGCTCTGCACCCTGGCCTGCGCCGCCCTGCTGGCCGGCTGCGCGGCGGGCGTGGGCATCAGCGTGCCGGTGTTTCCGGGCGTGTCGCTGGGCGTGGGCGTGGGCTCGGGCGGCAACGTCAATGTCGGCGTGGGCACCGGCGTGGGGCCGGTCGGCGTGGGCGTGGGCGTCAACCAGCGCGGCCAGGTCTCGGCCGGCGCCGGCGTGGGCGTCAGCACGGGCGTGGGCAACAGCGGCGCACGCGTGGGCGCCGGCGTGGGCACCGGCACGGTGATCTACGACCCCAAGGACCCCAGGCGGGCGCCGCCGGCCAACACCAACGCCGACGACGTCGGCGGCCCGTAGCAGCGCTCAAACGCTCAGGGGCGCCTCGTCCATCGCCTCGATCTGGTCCTGCAGCAGCACCACCTGGCCCTGCCAGTAGTCGCTGCTGCCGAACCACGGGAAGTTCGCCGGAAAGCTCGGGTCGCTCCAGCGCCGCGCCAGCCAGGCGCTGTAGTGGATCAGCCGCAGCGTGCGCAGCGGTTCGATCAGCGCCAGTTCGCGCCGGTCGAATGCGCGGAACTGCTCGTAGCCGTCCAGCAGCCCCGACAGCTGCAGCGTGCGCTGCTTGCCGGTCGCCCGACAGCAGCATCCAGAGGTCCTGCACCGCGGGGCCCATGCGCGCGTCGTCCAGGTCGACGAAGTGCGGGCCGCCGCCGGGGCGGTCGGTCGGCGTCCAAAGGATGTTGCCGGGGTGGCAGTCGCCATGCAGGCGCAGGCTGGCGATGCCGCCCTGCCGGCCGACCTGGGCCAGCGCGCTGGCCTGCACGCGCGCCAGGGCTTCGGTGCAGACGCGCTCCCACTCGGCCTGCACGTCCAGCGGCACCATGTGGTGGGCCAGCAGCCACGCCTTCGACGCGGTGCCGAAGCTCTGCAGATCCAGCGCCGGGCGCTGCGCGAACGGCCGCGTCGCGCCCACGCCGTGGATGCGGGCGAGGAAGCGGCCGATCCATTCCAGCACCTCGAAATCGTCCAGTTCGGGCGCGCGGCCGCCGCGGCGCGGGCTGACGGCGAAGCGGAAGTCCTTGAAGCGGTGCAGCGTCGCGCCGGCGATGGCCAGCGGCCCGACGGCCGGCACCTCGGCCTGCTCCAGTTCGGCCGCGAAGGCGTGCTCTTCCAGGATCTGCGCTTCGCTCCAGCGGCCCGGGCGGTAGAACTTGGCCACCACGGTCTCGGGCACGCCCTCGGGCGCGCTCTGCAGCTGCACCTGGTACACGCGGTTCTCGTAGGAGCTCAGCGCCATGAGCCGGCCGTCGCCGACCAGGCCGATGGTGTCCAGCGCGTCGAGCACGCGGTCGGGCGTGAGGCTGTCGTAGGGGTGGCGCGATGCGTCCGTGAAGAGGGCGTCGGAAGACATCGCGCGATTGTCGCCGGGCACCCGCCGCGCTGGCGGATGCCCCGCCGGCTTTAGACCAGCGTGATCTCGACCGGGATGTTGCCGCGCGTGGCGTTGGAGTACGGGCAGACCTGGTGCGCAGCGTCCACCAGGGCCTGGGCCGCGGCCGGCTCCATGCCCGGCAGCGAGACCTTCAGGCGCACGGCGATGCCGTAGCCCTTGGCGGTCGGGCCCAGGTCGACTTCGGCGTCCACCGCCACGTCGGCCGGCACGGTGATCTTCTTCATGCCGCCCACGGCCTTCATGGCGCCGATGAAGCAGGCCGAATAGCCGACCGCGAACAGCTGCTCGGGGTTGGTGCCCGTGCCCGCGGTGCCGGGCGAGCTCGAGCTTGACGTCCAGCTTGCCGTCGGAAGACTTGCCGGCGCCGCCGTCGCGGCCGCCCGTGGTGTGGGATTGGGCCGTGTAGAGGATCTTGTCGAGCGTGGTGGTCATGGTGACTCCTGGGAAAGTGCTTCGGTCGAAGCGGTTGGGGGTGAAGCGGAAGTCGAGGCGATGCGGTCGCGCAGCGTACGCACCTGCCGTGTCAGTTCGGAAATCTCGGCGAGCGTGCATTGGCTGGCCTGCAGCACGCAAGCCGGGATTTCCAGCGCACGCGCCTGGAGCGCGCGGCCGGCGGCGGTCAGGCGCACATGCACGCGGCGTTCGTCCTCGGCCGCGCGCTCGCGCTGCACCAGGCCGGCGGCCTCCAGCCGCTTGAGCAGCGGCGTGAGCGTGCCGGAATCCAGCCGCAGCCGCTCGCCCAGGGTGGAGACCATGGGGCCATCCTGCTCCCAGAGCACCAGCATGGCCAGGTATTGCGGATAGGTCAGGCCGAGCGGCTCCAGCAGCGGCTTGTAGAGCTTGGTCATCGCGAGCGAGGCCGAATACAGCGCGAAGCACAGCTGGTGGTCCAGCCGCAGTGCCTGTTCGCCGAGAGCGGGGTTCGATGTCATGGGTCGAATTCTATCTCGCAATTAAATTGTTCGCAATTTAATTGATGGTAACAAGATGAAAATCGGCCAGCCCCCTCCTTCAGCCCAGCAGGTCGAGCAGGCGGGCGAGCGCATGCTGCACGGTGGCGGCGCGCACGGCTGCCCGGTCGCCGTCGAAGCGGCGCACCTCGCTGTGCGTGCCGCCGGGCAGGCACCAGCCGAACCAGACCGTGCCGACCGGCTTCGCAGCGCTGCCGCCAGCCGGTCCGGCGACGCCAGTCACGGCCACGGCCAGCTGCGCATGAGAACGCCGCACGGCGCCCTGCGCCATGGCGCGCGCCACCGGCTCGCTGACGGCACCGTGGGCTTCGATCAGCGCCGCGTCCACGCCCAGCAGCTCGGTCTTGGCCGCGTTGGAATAGCTCACGAAGCCGCGCTCGAACCAGTCGCTGGAGCCGGCCAGCTCGGTGCAGGCCCCCGCGATCAGGCCGCCCGTGCAGCTTTCGGCCGTGGCCAGCATGAGGCCCCGCGCGCGCAGCACGTCGGCCAGCCGCGCCACCTGCGCATCGACGGATTCGTTCACCACAGCCACCTCCAGAGGGCGAATCACCAGCAGCGTGCAGAAGGCCGCCACCAGGTCGTCGAACAGGATGCCGAAGCCGCCGCGCGGGCCGAAGCCCTTGAACTGGCGGTCGGCCCAGGCCACGGGCCCGGGCTTGGCGGCATCGAAGAAGCGGAACAGCGCGAACGCCGCCGCTGCCCCCAGAACCCGGTGGGCATGACCAGCCACAGCACGAGCCAGAAGGCGACGATCTCGTCCCAGACGATGGCGCCGGGATCGGCCACGCGCAGGTTGCGCGCGCAGGTGGTGCAGGCCCACCAGCCCAGCGGCAGCGACAGCGCGATGACCCAGCCGATCTGCGCCGCGTCGAGTCGGCTCTGCAGCACCCAGTAGGACAGCCAGGCCCACAGCGTGCCGGCCGTGCCGGGCGCCCAGGGCGAGAGGCCGGAGCCGAAGCCCAGCGCGATCCAATGCGCCGGATGCGACAGCATGAAACGCGCGCTTGGCCGCAGAATCGGCGCGCGCAGCGCCGGGTCGGGCGCGGAGACAGCGGAGTCGGTCGTCATGGAAGCAGGCGATGGTAGCCGCGCGCTCCCCCGAGATGCTGCGTGCCGCGTCCGTCCATCGCCTTCACACCATGCAAGACACCATCGACCAGCCCTTCGCCCGCATCGCCGACCTGATCGCCCTGCACGCCCAGCGCCAGCCCGGGCACATCGCCTTCGTGCAAGGCGAGGACAGCCTGGACTACGCCACGCTGGACCGCCGCATGGACCAGGTGGCCGTGGCGCTGCAGGACGCCGGCATCCGCCCCGGCGAGGCCATCGCCATCTGCGCGCCCGCGTCCATCGCCTATGCCACGGTGTTCCTGGGGGCGCTGCGCGCCGGCGTGGTCGTGGCCCCGCTGGCACCCAGCACCACGCCGCAAGGTCTGGCCCAGATGGTGGACAACGCCGAGGCCAGGCTGCTGTTCCTCGATGCCACCAGCGCCATCGCCACCGGCAGCCTGAACCCGCCGCGCATCGCGCTCGACGGCGACGCCGCCGCCGGCCGCCCGCTGGCCGACTGGCTGGCCGGCGCGGAAGGCCGCAAGCCCCAGCCGGCCCCGGTGGAGCCGGCCGCCGCCTTCAACATCATCTACTCCTCGGGCACGACGGGCGCCCCCAAGGGCATCGTGCAGTCGCACGGCATGCGCTGGGCCCACATCCAGCGCGGCCTGCAGTACGGCTACAGCCCGCAGACGGTCACGCTGCTCTCCACGCCGCTGTACTCCAACACCACGCTGGTGCTGTTCTTCCCGACCCTGGCCTTCGGCGGCACGGTGCTGCTGATGGCCAAGTTCAACGCGGCCGAGTACCTGAAGCTCGCGGTGCGCCACCGCGTGAGGCACACCATGCTGGTGCCCGTGCAGTACCAGCGCCTGCTGGCCCTGCCCGACTTCGACGCGCACGACCTGTCCAGCTTCCGCTTCAAGTTCTGCACCAGCGCGCCGTTCTCGCCCGCGCTCAAGGCCGACGTGCTCCAGCGCTGGCCCGGCGGCCTGGTGGAGTTCTACGGCATGACCGAAGGCGGCGGCACCTGCATCCTGGACGCGCACCTGCACCCCGACAAGCTGCACACCGTGGGCAAGCCCGCCGGCGACCAGCGACATCCGCCTCATCGACGAGGCCGGCAAGGAAGTGCCTGCGGGCGAGGCCGGCGAGGTGGTCGGCCACTCCGGCGGCATGATGAACGGCTACCACCGCCAGCCCGAGAAGACGCGCGAGGCCGAGTGGTTCGACCCCAGCGGCAAGCGCTTCATCCGCACCGGCGACATCGGCCGCTTCGACGCCGACGGCTTCCTCGTGCTGTTCGACCGCAAGAAGGACATGATCATCTCGGGCGGCTTCAACATCTACCCGAGCGACATGGAGGGCGAGCTGCGCGCAGCACCCGGCCGTGCTGGAAAGCGCCGTGGTCGGCGTGCCGTCCGAAGCCTGGGGCGAGACGCCGGTGGCCTTCGTCGTGCTGCGCCCCGGCCAGTCGGTGGGCGCGGCCGAACTCAAGGACTGGGTCAACGCGCGCGTGGGCAAGACCCAGCGCCTGTCCGACCTCGTGCTGACCGAGGAACTGCCGCGCAGCGCGATCGGCAAGATCTTCGAAGCGCGAACTGCGCGACAGCTGGACCGGCAAAGTCGCCTGAGAGCATGCGCGACCTGCACAAGGCCGCGCTCGAACGCGCGATCTTCGTCGAGTTCGCGCAGCGCTGGCGCGCCGACATCGACCTCGCGTCGGTCGCCAGCGGCAACCCGAACGCGCGCGAGCCCGACATCCTGGCCAAGTCGAGCGAGAGCGACCAGCCGCTGGCCATCGAACTCGTGCGCCTGACCGAGCAGGACAGCCAGATGCTGGCGCGCCAGGCGCCGCGGCTGCCGCCGCTGGATGCGCCGCCGGCCCGGCTGCCGCCCATGGCCAGCGCGGTCGATGCGTCTCGCGCAAGTTCAAGAAGGCCGAGGCCGGGCTGTACGACGGCGTCGAGGCCAGCCGCCTGGAACTGCTGGCCTGGTCCGACCACCTCGCCACGCCCTGGCCCCAGGTGCTGGCCAGCGCCGAGGTCTGGCTGACCCACTACGCCAGCGCCGAGCATTTCGCGGCCGTCTGGCTCTGGCGCCGGCCCGACTTCCCGGGCGACCCGGCGCAATCGGCCTGGGTCTGGTCGCACACCGGCGGGCTGCAGCGCTTCGGCTGAGGGCCCACGCGCGCTGCGGTCTTGCCGATCCCGGCGATCATCGCGCCGCCACAACAAGGATCAAGACGATGGAACAGTTCGACTACGACCTGCTGGTGCTCGGCGGCGGCAGCGGCGGCGTGCGCGCCGGCGCGCATGGCGGCCCAGCGCGGCGCCCGCGTGGCCCTCGTGGAGGCCGCGGCACTCGGCGGCACCTGCGTGAACGTGGGCTGCATCCCCAAGAAGCTCTACAGCTACGCGGCCGGCTACGCCGAGGCCTTCGAGGAGGCCGCGGGCTTCGGCTGGCGCGTGCCCGAGCCGCGCTTCGACTGGCCCACGCTCAAGGCCAACCGCGCCAGGGAGATCGAACGGCTCAACGGCATCTACCGCGACCTGCTCAAGGGCGCGGGCGTCGAGGTGGTGCAAGGCTGGGGCACGCTGGCCGACGCGCACACGCTGCAGGTCGGCACCCGCGGCATCACCGGCCGCCACATCCTCGTGGCCACCGGCGGCACGCCCTTCATGCCCGACATCGCGGGGCGCGATCTGGCCGTCAGTTCCGACCAGATGTTCGACCTCGACCCGTTCCCCAGGCGGCTGGTGGTGGTGGGCGGCGGCTACATCGCCTGCGAGTTCGCGTCCATCTTCCGCGGGCTGGGCGCCGAGGTCACGCAGCTGCAGCGCGGCGGCCGCATCCTGTCCTCGTTCGACCAGGACATCAGCCGCTTCCTCGCGTCCGAGATGGGCAAGACCGGCATCGACCTGCGCCTGAACGCGCAGGTCGAACGCATCGCCCGCACGCCCAAGGGCCTGCACCTCACGCTGGCCGGCGGCGACCTGCTGGACGCCGACGCCGTGCTGTTCGCCACCGGCCGGCGCCCCAACACCGCCAGCATCGGCCTGGAAGCGGCCGGCGTGCGGCTGGACGCGCAGGGCGCCGTGGTGGTGGACGCGCACTACCGCAGCAGCGTGCCGTCCATCTTCGCGCTGGGCGACGTGTCCACCGAAATGCCGCTGACCCCCGTGGCCACGGCCGAGGCCATGGCGCTGGTGGACCACCTGCTCGGCCCGGCGCCCGGCAAGGCCGCGCGCGAGGTGTCCTACGAGTACATCCCGACGGCCGTGTTCACGCACCCGCCAGTGGGCACCGTGGGTTACACCGAAGAAGCCGCGCGCGCCAGGTTCGGCCGCGTCACGGTGTTCCGCACCGAGTTCAAGCCGCTCCGGCACACGCTGTCGGGCCGCGGCGAGCGCACGCTCATGAAGCTCGTGGTCGACGCGGCCAGCGACCGCGTGGTGGGCCTGCACATGGTGGGCGCGGACGCCGGCGAGATCGTGCAGGGCTTCGCCGTGGCGCTGCGCGCGGGCGCCACCAAGGCGGTGTTCGACGGCACCATCGGCATCCATCCGACAGCCGCCGAGGAATTCGTGACCCTGCGGGAGCCGGCGCCCGAATAGGGTGTCGCCGGGGCACTGCACAATGGGTGCATGCCCTATCTGCCGTCCTTCATCGCTCCGACGCTCTACACCGACCCCGCCGCCGCGCTGGCCCAGGTCCAGCGCATCTACGCGCAGCAGATCGAGCATCTGCGCGAAGCCATGGCGCGCTTCGTGGCCGGCGAGACGCTGCCGGGCCACGTGCGCGCCTGCTACCCGTTCGTGCGCGTGCACACCGAGACGCTGTCGCGCGCCAAGGTCGAGGACGAGCTCGACCGCCTGGCCTACGGCTTCGTGGCCGGCGCCGGCCGCTTCGAGACCACGCTGACGCGGCCCGACCTGTACGGCAGCTACTACCTGGAGCAGTTCCGCCTGCTGCTGCAGAACCACCAGGTGCCGCTGGAGGTGGGCATCAGCAACCAGCCCATCCCCGTGCACTTCTCGTTCGCCGAGAACGACCACGTGGAAGGCAGCATGAGCCTGGACCGCCGCAGCCTCATGCGCGACGTGTTCGACCTGCCCGACCTCGCGGCCATGGACGACGGCATCGCCAACGGCACCTACAACCCGCGCCCGGGCGAGCCGCAGCCGCTGGCGCTGTTCACGGCGCCGCGCGTGGACTACTCGCTGCACCGGCTGCGCCACTACACGGGCACGGCGCCCGAGTGGTTCCAGAACTTCGTGCTGTTCACCAACTACCAGTTCTACATCGACGAGTTCGTGCGCATGGGCCACGAGGCCATGGCCGACGAGAACAGCGAGTACGTGGCCTTCGTCGAGCCGGGCAACGTGGTCACGCGCCGCAGGGACCTCGCGCCGCAAGACATCGACGCCTTCGGCGCGCCGCCGCCGCGGCTGCCGCAGATGCCGGCCTACCACCTGCTGCGGCCCGACCACACCGGCATCACCATGGTCAACATCGGCGTGGGCCCGGCCAACGCCAAGAACATCACCGACCACATCGCCGTGCTGCGCCCGCACGCCTGGATCATGCTGGGCCACTGCGCCGGCCTGCGCAACACCCAGCAGCTGGGCGACTACGTGCTGGCCCACGGCTATGTGCGCGAGGACCACGTGCTGGACGAGGAACTGCCGCTGTGGGTGCCGATCCCGGCGCTGGCCGAGATCCAGCTCGCGCTGGAGAAGGCCGTGCGCGACGTGACCCGGCTCGAAGGCCCCGAGCTCAAGGGCGTGCTGCGCACCGGCACCGTGGCCAGCACCGACAACCGCAACTGGGAACTGCTGCCCGACAACAAGGCCGCAGCTGCGCTTCAGCCAGAGCCGCGCCGTGGCGCTGGACATGGAGAGCGCCACCATCGCGGCCAACGGCTTCCGCTTCCGCGTGCCCTACGGCACCTTGCTGTGCGTGTCCGACAAGCCGCTGCACGGCGAGATCAAGCTGCCCGGCATGGCCAACCACTTCTACCGCGAGCGCGTGGACCAGCACCTGCGCATCGGCATCCGCGCGGCCGAGCTGCTGCGCGCCCAGGGCATCGACCAGCTGCACAGCCGCAAGCTGCGCAGCTTCGCGGAAGTGGCATTCCAGTAAGCCGCTGTGCAGTTCGACGCACTGTCCTTGATGACGGTGGCGATGGTCAACCTCGTGACCATCTCGCTGGCGTTGCCGCTCATCATGGGCAAGAGCCTGACGCCGGCAGCCCGCGCGGCGCAGCGCGCGCTGCTGCTGCTCACGTCCGGCTGGACGGCGCTGGTGGTGTCCGAATACCTGGTGTCCTCCTACGTGCTGTCGGTGCTGGCCATGGCCGGCATGTCGGCCAGCCTGGTGCTGCTGCACCGTGCGCTGAGCGGCTGGCTGGGGCCGCGCCGCGGCGCCGGGACGCTGCAGCTGCTGGCCATCGCCGTGCCGCTGGGCTATGCCTTCTCGTTCAGCCACTACCCGCTGCGCGTGGGCTGGTCGAACTTCCTGCTGGCCGCCATGCTGGTGCTGCTGGCCCGCGCCACGCTGGTCGCGGGCCGCCATCCCGGCCGCCACTGGCGGTGGCTGCTGCTGGCCTGCTTCGCCACCATGGCCGTGCTGACCGCGGCGCGCGGCGTGCTGGGTGCGTTCTTCACCGCGTCCTACCCCACCTTCCTGTCGCCCAACCCGGTCAACATCGCGGCCGCGCTGGCGATCAACATGGCCGTGGTGCTGGGCACGGTGGCGCTGCTGGTGGCCTGGCGCGACGAGGCCGACGACCGGCTGCGCGCCATGGCCAACACCGACAGCCTGACCGGCCTGCCGAACCGCCGCGGCTTCACGGAGCGCGCCGAGGCGCTGTTCGCCAATGCCCAGCGCTACCGCCAGCCGCTGGCCGTGCTGATGCTGGACCTGGACCACTTCAAGCGCATCAACGACAGCTACGGCCATGACCGCGGCGACGAGGCCCTGCGCCTGTTCGCGCGGATGCTGGGCGAGACGCGGCGCACCGGCGACCTGGCCGGCCGGCTCGGCGGCGAGGAGTTCTGCGTGGTGCTGCCGTCCAGCCAGCGCCACACCGCCAGCGGCTTCGACCAGCGCCTGCGCGCGCGGCTGCAGCAGCGCAGCGGGCAGGAGCTGGGCTTCACGCTGTCCTACAGCGCCGGCGTGGCCGCCATGACCGATGGCGACGCCACGCTGGCCGGCCTGCTCGCGCGCGCCGACGCCGCGCTCTACGAGGCCAAGCACGGCGGCCGCGGCCGGATGCTGATGGGCGACAGCGGCTCCGGGCATACGGTTGTGTGAGCCTGGATTCGGCAGCTGGATGCGCCCGACGGTACCGTGATCGGCGGGCCAGGCAAGGCGCGACGACGCGGCGCACTCCTGTGCGCAAGGAGGAGCAACGCAGCATGGCGCGGCGAGCGCGGTGCCGGCGGGTGCATAGCGCCCTCATCCAGATGGTGAGGGACATCGAAGGCGCGAAGTCCACTCGCCATGCGGCGTTCCCGAAGGCGGCAAGCGGTCAACTGCCGAATCCAGGCTGAGATAACCCTGCTGGCCTTGTGCGGCGTCAAGCCCGCGGCCGCACCGCTGCGGAACAATCGCCGCCCATGCAAGAACATGACGTGGCCATCGTCGGCGCCGGCCCGGCCGGCCTGGCGCTGGGCCTGGCCCTGGCGCGCGCCGGCCTCGGGGTGGCACTGGCCGATGCGCAGCCCGAGGCCGCCCTGGCCGCGCCGGCCGAAGACGGGCGCGAGATCGCGCTGACCCATCCCAGCATCGCGCTGCTGCAGCGCCTGGGCATCTGGCAGCACCTGCGCGCGCACGAGATCGGCCGCATCCGCAGCGCGCGCGTGGTCGACGGCCCGCACGCGCACGCGGCGCTGCAGTTCGCCGCGCCGGCGGCGCGCGGGCCGGCCGCACTGGGCGCCATCGTCGCCAACCAGGCGCTGCGCCGCGCCAGTTTCGCCCAGGCCCGGGCCACGCCCGGCATCACGCTGCTGGGCGGCATGCGCGCCACGGCCGTGCGCACGCTGGCCCGCCATGCCGAGCTGGAACTGGCATCCGCCGAGGGCGCGCCGCAGCGGCTGCAGGCGCGCCTGCTCGTGGCCGCCGACAGCCGCCTCTCGCCGACCCGGCGCCAGCTCGGCGTGGGCGCGGCGCTGCAGGACTTCGGCCGCAGCATGGTCGTGTGCCGCATGCGGCATGCCGTCGCGCATGGCGAGACCGCCCACGAGTGCTTCGGCTACGCGCGCACGCTGGCCGTGCTGCCGCTGGTCGGCGATGTCTCCTCGGTCGTGCTGACCACCGATGCGGCCGATGCCCAGGCGCTGATGGCCCTGCCCGAAGCCGGCTTCGCGGCGCTCGTGCAGGAACAGTTCGACGCCCGCCTGGGCGCGATGGCGCTGGCGACGCCGCGCCACCTGTACCCGCTCGTGGGCGTCTACGCCGAGCGCTTCGCCGGCCACCGCTTCGCGCTCGCGGGCGATGCGGCCGTGGGCATGCACCCGGTCACGGCGCATGGCTACAACCTGGGCCTGCAGGGCGTGCGCAGCCTGGCCGCGGTGCTGCAAGCCGCCCATGCGGCCGGCCAGGACATCGGCAGCGCCGCCGTGCTGCGGCCCTATGCGCGCCGGCACCGGGCCGAGACCGCGCTGCTCTACCACGGCACCAATGCCGTGGCCCGGCTCTATGCGTCCGCCACGCCGGCCCAGCGCCTGCTGCGCCAGGCCGTGCTGCGCGGCGCCGAGCGGCTGGCCCCGCTCAAGTGGGCGATCACGCGGCAGTTGACGGGCGGCGCGACCACGGCCGGCTGGTAGCATCCCCCGATGCTTGAGCAGCTCTCCCCCTTCCTGATCCACTGGGGCATCACGGCCCTGTCGCTGTGGGTCGCCAGCCACATCTTCCGCGGCGTGAAGTTCGACAGCACGGGCGCGCTCGTCGTGTCGGCCCTGCTGCTGGGCTTTGCCAACGCCATCGTCAAGCCGCTGCTGATCGTGCTGACGCTGCCGCTCACGCTGCTGACCTTCGGGCTGTTCCTGCTGGTCATCAACGCGCTCGTGATCCTGCTCGTGGCCGCGCTGGTCAAGGGCTTCCGCATCTCGGGCTTCTGGACGGCCGTGTTCGCCAGCCTGTTCGTCTCGGTGCTGAGCCTGGTGATCGGCGCGTTCGTCGGCGGCAGCGACCCGGCCCAGCAGATCCAGATGCCGCAGGGCACCGGCAACTGGCTCTAGTTTCTCCAGCTTCCTGAAAGGGCCCGCATCTCGGCGTAGAGATCGGCCTTGCCCTCGAAGCCGATGCCGGGCAGTTCGGGCATGGTGATGTGCCCCGCCTCCACGCGCACGCCGTCCGGGAAGCCGCCGTAGGGCTGGAACAGGTCGGGGTAGGACTCGTTGCCGCCCAGGCCCAGGCCGGCCGCGATGTTGAGCGACATCTGGTGCCCGCCGTGCGGGATGCAGCGGCGCCAGGACCAGCCGTGGCTTCTTCAGCATCTCCAGCGTGCGCAGGTACTCCACGAGGCCGTAGCTCAACGCGCAGTCGAACTGCAGCCAGTCGCGGTCCGAGCGCATGCCGCCGTAGCGGATCAGGTTGCGCGCGTCCTGCATCGAGAACAGGTTCTCGCCCGTGGCCATGGGGCCCTCGTAGTGCTCGGCCAGGCGGGCCTGCAGTTCGTAGTCCAGCGGGTCGCCGGCCTCCTCGTACCAGAACAGCGGGTACTGGCGCAGCGCCTTGGCGTAGGCGATGGCGGTCGGGAGGTCGAAGCGGCCGTTGGCGTCCACGGCCAGCTGGCAGCCGGGTGGCAGCATGCCGAGCACGGCCTCGATGCGCGCGCAGTCCTCGGCCAGCGGCGCGCCGCCGATCTTCATCTTGACCACCGTGTAACCGCGGTCCAGGTAGCCCTGCATCTCGGCCTTCAGGCCCTCCAGGCCCTTGCCCGGGTGGTAGTAGCCGCCGGCCGCGTAGACGAACACGCGCGGGTCGGCCTCGATGCCGTTGCGCTCGGCCAGCAGGCGGAACAGCGGCTTGTTCTCGATCTTGGCGACCGCGTCCCAGACCGCCATGTCGATCGTGCCCATGGCCACCGAGCGCTCGCCATGGCCGCCGGGCTTCTCGTTCCTGAACATCGCGGCCCAGACCTTGTGCGCGTCGATGTTGTCGCGCGCGTCGTCGCGCAGGCTGTCGGGCGCGGCCTCCAGGATGCGCGGCGCGAAGCGCTCGCGGATCAGCCCGCCCTGGCCGTAGCGGCCGTTGGAGTTGAAGCCGTAGCCGACCACGGGCTTGCCGTCGCGGACGACGTCGGTGACGACGGCCACGAGGCTCAGCGTCATCTTGGAGAAGTCGATGAAGGCGTTGGCGATCGGCGAGGCGATCGGGGCGGTGCGTTCGAGGATGTTGACGATGCGCATGGCGGGTTCCTGTTGAAGTGCGCCCATCCTATGCAGGTCCCAGCAATCTCTGAAGTGGTATGTTTTCTCCATGGAGACTCCATTTGGAGATGGCATGCACCCCTTCGACCCCACCTCCCTGCGCCTGTTCGTCGCCGTCTGCGAGGAGCGCAACATCGCGCTGGCCGCACAGCGCGAGGCCATCGTGCCTTCGGCCGTCAGCAAGCGCATCGCGCAGATGGAGGCCCAGGCCGGCACGCCGCTGCTGGCGCGCGGGCGCCGCGGCGTGGCCGTGACGCCGGCCGGCGAGACGCTGTGGCGCTACGCGCGCGAGTCGCTGCAACTGCTCGAGCGCATGCAGGCCGAGCTCACGGCCTATGCCGAGGGCGTGCAGGGCCAGGTGCGCGTGTTCGCCAGCATGTCGGCGCTGGCGCAGTTCCTGCCGGCCGACGTGGGCCGCTTCGCGCGCGACTACGCCCAGGTGCGCGTGAGCATGGAGGAGCGCGAGATCTGGGAGGTGGTGCGCGGCGTGGAGGAAGGCCGGGCCGACATCGGCGTGTGCTGGGACGCAGTGGACCTGGGCCGGCTGCAGCGCTTCGCCTACCGCGAAGACCGGCTGGCCGTGGTGCTGCCCGCAGGCCACGCGCTGGCCGGCCGCAAGAGCCTGCGCTTTGCCGACACGCTGGACCACGAGCATGTCGACATCCTGGGCCGCAGCATCATGAAGACCACCCAGCAGCGCCAGGCCGCGATCGCCGGCAAGCCGCTGCGCACGCGGCTGCAGGTGGCCACCGTGGACGCGGCCTGCCGCATCGTCGCCGCGCAGCTGGCGCTGGCCATCGTGCCGCGCGAGGAGGCCCGCCTGTTCGAGCAGCCGCTGGGGCTGGCCGTGGTGCCGCTGGCCGACGCCTGGGCCCGGCGGCGCTTCGTGCTCGCGGTGCGCGATGCCAGGGCGCTCACGCCGGCGGCGCGGCTGCTGCTGGACAGCCTGCGCGCCGGCGGGCAGGAGAAGGCCGCCGGCCTCAGACCGGCTGGCCCTGGGGCGCCGGCAGCGGCTGCGGCAGCCCCAGGTCGCCGTGCACCTCGGCGCGCGTGAGCGGCAGGCACTCGGGGTGTTCGCGCGCGATGAAGGCGATCAGCCCTTCGCGCAGGAAACAGCGCAGGTCCCAGGCCTTGCCGGAATCCGATGCCGTGCACAGCAGGCGCAGCTGCATGCTCTTTTCCGAGGTGTCCGTGACCTGCAGCTTGCACAGGCGCCTGTCCCAGTCCGGCGAGGCTTCGCACAGCCGTTGGGCCTCGGCGCGCAGCGGCTCCAGCGGCAGGCGGTAGTCCACCCACAGGAACACCGTGCCGATGATCTCCGAGCTGCTGCGCGTCCAGTTCTGGAACGGGTTCTCGATGAACCAGCGCAGCGGGATGATGAGCCGGCGCTGGTCCCAGATGGCCAGCACCACGTAGGTGCCCGTGATCGCCTCCACGCGGCCCCATTCGCCCTGCACGATCAGCACGTCGTCGATGCGGATCGGCTGCGCCAGCGCCAGTTGCAGGCCCGCGATCAGGTTGCCGAAGACCGGCTGCGCGGCCATGCCGACCACCAGGCCGACCACGCCGGCCGAGGCCAGCAGGCTGGCGCCGAACTGGCGTGCGCCGGGGATCGTCATCAGCATGAGCGCCACGCCGGCCAGGCCGACCAGCACCATCACCGTGCGCGACAGCACCTTGGCCTGGGTGTGGATGCGGCGCGCGTTGAGGTTGTCGACGACGTTGAGCGGGTACTGGTCCGTCACGCCCTGGCCCACGCCGGCCACGGCGCGCAGGCCCATCCAGGTCAGGCAGGCCAGCAGCAGCAGGCTGTTGACCTGGCGGATGGTGCCGATCATGTGCACGGTGTCGGGCGCGCCCTGCCAGACCACCTGCAAGGCGAGGAACATCAGCCACCAGCGCGCCGCCGGCCGCACGAAGCGCACGACGGTGGACGCCACCGGCATGCCGCGCGTGATGCGCGTGAGCACCAGCGTGCCGGCGCGGTGGACGATCCAGGCCAGCACGATGGCGATCGCGGCGGCCACGGCGAGGCCCAGCACCGAGGAATCGGCCCAGGCCACGAAAGCATTCCATTGACTCTGCATAGCCGCGGCATGCTAGCGGCGCAAGCAATAGGCTTTCCCAAGCCGAGAAATAGCGCGGCGCCCCGGCCGCGCCGTTCAGGGCAGGCGCGGCCTGACCAGCGCGGCGGCGCGCTTGGCGTGGGTGCGGGCCTGCTCCACGTCGGCATCGCGCGCGAGCAGCACGCCCATGCGGCGCTTGACGAAGCTCTCGGGCTTGCCGAACAGACGGATCTCGGTGCCCGGCACGCGCAGAGCCTCGGCCACGCCGTCGAACACGATGCCCTGGGCGTCCACGCCGCCATAGACCACGGCGCTGGCGCCGGGCGTCTTGAGGCTGGTGTCCACCGGCAGGCCCAGGATGGCGCGCGCGTGCAGCTCGAACTCGTTCTGCCACTGCGTGATCATGGTCACCATGCCGGTGTCGTGCGGGCGCGGGCTCACCTCGCTGAACCAGACCTGCTCGCCCTTGACGAACAGCTCCACGCCGAACAGGCCCAGGCCCGCGGGCGCACCGTCCAGGCCGCGGCCCAGGTCGTCGGTGACGGCCTTGGCGATGGCGCGGGCCTTCTCGAGCGCGGCCGGGTGCATCGGATGCGGCTGCCAGCTTTCCACGTAGTCGCCGCTGACCTGCACGTGGCCGATGGGGTCGCAGAAGTGCGTCTGCACGCTGCCGTCGGCGGCGCGGGCGCGCACGGTCAGCAGCGTGATCTCGTAGTCGAAGTCGATGAAGCCCTCGACGATCACGCGGCCATGGCTCACGCGGCCGCCGGCCATGGCGTAGTCCCAGGCCTTCTGCACGTCGGCCGGGCCGTCGATCTTGCTCTGGCCCTTGCCCGAACTGCTCATGACGGGCTTGACGACGCAGGGGTAGCCGATGCCCGCCATCGATGGCGGCCTGCAGTTCGGCCAGCGAATCGCAGAACTTGTAGGGGCTGGTCGCCAGGCCCAGCGTCTCGGCCGCCAGGCGGCGGATGCCCTCGCGGTCCATGGTCAGCCGCGCGGCGCGCGCCGTGGGCACCACGCGCACGGTGCCGGCGGCCTCGAGCTCGGCCAGCGCGGGCGTGGCGATGGCTTCGATCTCGGGCACGACCCAGTCGGGCTTTTCCTTCTCGATCAGCGCCTTGAGCTGCGCCGGATCGCTCATGGCGATGGTGTGGGCGCGGTGCGCGACCTGCTGGCCGGGCGCGTCGTCGTAGCGGTCCACTGCGATGGTCTCCACGCCCAGGCGCTGCAGCGCGATCAGCACCTCCTTGCCGAGTTCGCCGGAGCCCAGCAGCATGACGCGCGTGGCGTGGGGGGACAGGGGGGTGCCGAAGGTGGTCATGGTGTGCGCGGGAGGGCCGTGGAAAAGCCCGCGATTATCAATCCAGCCTGGCGCCCGAGGCCTTGACCGCCGCAGCCCAGCGCGGCATCTCGGCGGCCAGGAACCTGCCGAAGTCCGCGCTGCCCAGGAAGGCGGGGTCGGCGCCCTGCGCCACCATGCGGCTCCTGACCTCGGGGTTGTTCAGCACCTGGCCGAAGGCATCACTGAGCCTGGCCGTCACATCGGCCGGCAGCCCGGCCGGCGCCAGGAAGCCGTAGAAGCCCACCACCTCGAAGCCCTTGAAGCCGGACTCGATCACGGTGGGCACGTCCGGCAGCGCCGGGTTGCGCTCGCGGCTCGTGACGGCCAGCGCCCGCACCTTGCCCTGCTTGTGGTACGCCGGCGGCCTGCGGGATGGACTCGGCCATGAACTGCACCTGGCCGGCCATGAGGTCGGTGAAGGCCGGCGCGCTGCCGCGGTAGGGGATGTGGACCATGAACAAGCCGGCCGCGTTCTTGAACATCTCGGGCACGAGGTGGCTGATGCCGCCGTTGCCGGCCGAGCCGTAGTTGACCTGGCCGGGCCGGGCGTGGGCGTAGTCGGCGAACTCCTGGAGCGTCTGCACGGGCAGCCGCGGCGTGACCAGCAGCGCCAGCGGCTGCATGGCCGTGCGCGCGATCGGCGTGAAGTCCTTCAGCGTGGCGTAGGGCAGGCGGCTGTACAGCGCGGGGTTGATGACCATCACGCCGGTGTTGGCCAGCATCAGCGTGTAGCCGTCGGCCGGCGCCTTCATGACGTCCTGCGCGCCCACGGTGCCGCCCGCGCCGGACTTGTAGTCGACCACGATGGGCTGGCCCAGCACGGCCTGCAGCTTGTCGGCCAACAGGCGCGCGTGCTGGTCCAGCGGGCCGCCCGCCGGAAAGCCGATGACCAGGCGGATGGGCTTGTCGGGGAAGGCGGCCCGGGCCGGCGGGGCCAGCGCCAGCAGCGTTGCCAGCGCGCAGGCGGCCAGGCGCCGCAGGGTCTTGTTCATCGCGTTTCCTCGTTGCCGTTGTGCGGAGCGGCCATCATCGGACCGCGCCCAAAGGCTCAACGCGGCGTGGCGAACCAGCGCTCGACCAAGCGCACGAAGAAGCTCGCGCCCATGGGCAGCAGCGCGTCGTTGAAGTCGTAGCTCGGGTTGTGCACCAGGCACGGCCCTTCGCCATGGCCGGGCAGGCGGTGCTCGCCGTCGCCGTTGCCGATGAAGGCGTAGCAGCCCGGCACCTGCTCGAGCATGAACGAGAAGTCCTCGGCCGCCATGATCGGCACCTGCGGCGAGCACGTTGGGCGCGCCGAACACGCCCTCGGCCACGCTGCGCGCGAACGCGCTCTCGGCCGCGTGGTTCACGGTCGAGGGGTAGTTGCGCCTGAACTCGAAATCCACCTGCGCGCCGAACACGGCGCCGGTGTGCGCGGCCACCTCGCGCATGCGGCGCTCGATGAGGTCCAGCGTCTCGGCCGTGTAGGCGCGCACCGAGCCCTGCATCACGCACTGGTCGGGGATCACGTTGGCGACCTCGCCGGCGTGGACCATCGTCACGGAGATCACCGCCGTCTCAAGCGGCTTCTTGTTGCGGCTGATGATGGTCTGGAAGGCCTGCATCATCGCGCCGGCCACGGGGATGGGGTCGATGGCCAGGTGCGGCATCGCGGCATGGCCGCCCTTGCCGCGGATGGTCACCTTGAATTCGTTGTTCGAGGCCAGCACCGGGCCGGCCGAGATGGCGAACTGGCCGGCCGGGATGCCGGGCATGTTGTGCATGCCGAACACGGCCTCGCACGGGAACTGCGTGAACAGCCCTTCGCGCAGCATCTCGCGCGCGCCGCCGCCGTGTTCCTCGGCCGGCTGGAAGATCAGGTGCACGGTGCCGTCGAAGCCGCCCGAGTCGCGCAGCCGCGCCAGTTCCTGGGCCGCGCCCAGCAGCATGGTGGTGTGGCCGTCGTGGCCGCAGGCGTGCATCTTGCCGGCATGGCGGCTGGCGTGCGCGAAGCGGTTGTGCTCGGCCATGGGCAGCGCGTCCATGTCGGCGCGCAGGCCGATGGTGCGCGGCGAGCTGCCGCAGCGCACGGTGCCGACCACGCCGGTCTTGCCGAGGCCGCGGTGGATGGGGATGTTCCAGCGCGTCAGCAGCCCGGCCACGAGGTCGGCCGTGCGCGTCTCCTCGAAGGCCAGTTCGGGATGGGCGTGGATGTCGCGGCGCACGGCCTGCAGGGCGTCGTGCTCGGCGACGATGGAGTCGATCAGGTGCATGTCAGTGGTGCCCGGCCGCCCGAAGCCACGGGCGCGCCCCCTCGGAGGGAAGCGGTACGCGCAGCGACGAGCGTGGAGGCATGGGTCAGTTCGCTTGGATGTCGAGTTTCTGGAGCAACGGGGTCCACAGCGCGCGGTCGGCCGCGATGCGCTGGGCGAAGGCCTCGGCGCTGTCGCGCCAGACGATGGAGCCGTGGCTGGCGATGGTCTGCTGCAGGGCCGGGTCCTGCAGGGCGGCCGCGATCTCGCGGTTGAGCCGCGCCACGACCTCGGCCGGCACGCCCGTGCGCGCCACCACGCCCAGCCACACCGCGCTCTCGAAGCCGGGATGGCCGCGGCTGGCCAGCGTGGGCGCGCCTTGGAAGGCGGGGCTGTCCACGGCCGGGCTCACGGCCAGCACGCGCAGCCGGCCGTCCTTGACGAGCGGCTCCAGCAGCGAGGTGGCGGCGAAGTAGACCTGGGTGTCGCCGGCCACGGTGGCGGTCAGCGCGTCGGGGCCGGTCTTGAACGGCACGTGCACGATGTCGGCGCCGCTCTGGCTCTTGAACAGCTCGAACAGCACGTGCGGCGGGCTGCCGTTGGAGGACGAGGCGTAGTTCAGCTGGCCCGGCCTGGCCTTGGCCAGCGCGACGAGTTCCTCCAGCGTGTTCACGGGCAGCTTGGCGTGCACCGCCAGCGCCATCGGAATCACGGCCACCGGGCTCACGGGCAGCAGGTCGGCCACCGGGTCGTAGTTGAGCTTGGAGAACACGTAGGGGTTCCACACGGCGTGCGCATTGGTGACGAGGGCCAGCGTGTGGCCGTCGGCCGGCGCGCCCTTGAGCACCTGCATGGCCACCATGCCGCCCGCGCCGGGCCGGTTGTCCACGACCACGGCCTGGCCCAGCGACTGGCGCAGCCGCTCGGCCAGCGGCCGCGCGAACAGGTCGGGCAGGCTGCCGGCGCCGCCGTTGACGACGAGGGTCACGGGCTTGCCCGGGAACGGGGTCTGCGCGTGCGCGCTGCCCAGGAGACAGGTGCAGCAGGCGAGCAAGGGCAGCAGGGCGATGGCGCGGCGAAGAGGGGACATGGGCAGGGCTCGGGAACGAACGGCAGGCCGCTGGGGGCGGCGGGCGTGGGGTGCGGCCCGGGTCTGGCGCCGGCCTGCGGCCGAGTCTGCCACAGCCGGGCCGTGCCGCTATGCTGCGCCCCCATGCACGCCAAGGTGCTCCGCTGCCTCGCCGCCGTCGTGCGCGCCGACCCATGCCCTCACGCACGGCGGCACCGTGCCGGGCACGGTGGTTGCTGTGCTGCCGAACCTGTTCCACCACGGTGCGCCGACGCTGGAGCGCTCGCTCGCCCCGGCGGCGGCCACCGTCCACTCCACGGAATGACACCATGATCCCTGCCACGCCTCTCCTGATCCTGCGCCACGCCGATGTGCTGGTGACCATGGACGATGCGCGCCGCGAGATCCGCGACGGCGCCGTCGTGGTGCAGGGCCCGGCCATCGTCTGGGTCGGCGCCAGCGACGCGCTGCCCGCGCCCTATGCCGAGGCGCTCGCCACCGGCCGGGCCGAGGCCATCGACCTGCACGGCCATGTGCTGATGCCGGGCCTGGTCAACACGCACCACCACATGTACCAGAGCCTCACGCGCGCGGTGCCCGAGGCGCAGGACGCCGAGCTGTTCGGCTGGCTGACCAACCTGTACCAGCTGTGGGCGCGGCTCACGCCGGAGATGGTGCGCGTGTCCACCCGCACCGCCATGGCCGAGCTGCTGCTGTCGGGCTGCACCACGACCAGCGACCACCTGTACCTGTACCCCAACGGCTGCCGGCTGGAGGATGCGATCGAGGCCGCCGCGGCCATGGGCATGCGCTTCCACGCCGCGCGCGGCAGCATGAGCGTGGGACGCAGCGCCGGCGGCCTGCCGCCGGACGCCGTGGTCGAGCGCGAGGACGCGATCCTGGCCGACAGCCAGCGCCTGATCGAGCGCTGGCACGACCCGGCGCGCCACGCCATGCTGCGCATCGTGCTGGCGCCCTGCTCGCCGTTCTCGGTCTCGCGCGAGCTCATGCGCGCCTCGGCCGAACTCGCGCGCGCCACCGGCGTCTCGCTGCACACCCACCTGGCCGAGAACGACAACGACATCGCCTACTCGCGCGAGAAGTTCGGCATGACACCGGCCGAATACGCCGAGGACCTGGGCTGGGTCGGCCGCGACGTCTGGCATGCGCACTGCGTCAAGCTGGACGAGGCCGGCATCGGGCTGTTCGGCCGCACCGGCACCGGCGTGGCGCACTGCCCCTGCAGCAACATGCGGCTGGCCTCGGGCATCGCGCCCGTGGGCGCGATGCGCCGCGCCGGCGTGCCGGTGGGCCTGGGCGTGGACGGCAGCGCCAGCAACGACGGCGCCCATCTGCTCGGCGAGGCACGGCAGGCGCTGCTGCTCGCGCGCGTGGGCTTCGGGCCGGCCGCGATGACGGCGCGCGAGGCGCTGGAGATCGCCACGCGCGGCGGCGCCCAGGTGCTGGGCCGCGACGACATCGGCGCGCTGGCGCCGGGCATGTCGGCCGACCTCGTGGCCTTCGACCTGCGCGGCGTGGGCCATGCGGGCGCCGGCCACGACCCGGTCGCGGCGCTGGTGTTCTGCCAGCCGGCCAACGCCGCGCTGTCGGTCATCGACGGCCGCGTGCGCGTGCGCGGCGGGCATCTCGTCGACTGCGAACTGGCTCCGCTGCTGGAACGGCACCGCGCGCTCGCGCGCCAGCTGGTCGAGGCCGCGCGGCATCCGCACACCGCCTAGGCGGCTATGCTGCGGGGCTTCGCAGCAGGAGACTCCCATGGGCATCCGTGTCGGCATCGGTGGCTGGACCTTCGAACCCTGGCGCAACAACTTCTTCCCGGCCGGCCTGCCGCACGCCCGGGAGCTGCGACTTCGCAAGCCGTGCCGTGACGGCCATCGAGATCAACGGCACCTACTACAGCACGCAGATCGCCCAAGACCTTCGCGCGCTGGCGCGACGAGACGCCCGATGACTTCGTGTTCTCGCTCAAGGCCAACCGCTTCGCGACCAACCGGCGCGTGCTGGCCGACGCGGGCGAATCCATCACGCACTTCGTCGAGAGCGGGCTGTCCGAACTCGGCGGCAAGCTCGGCCCCATCGTCTGGCAGTTCGCGCCGACCAAGCAGTTCGACCCGTCCGATTTCGAAGCCTTCCTCGCGCTGCTGCCCAAGGCCGTGGATGGCCGCGCGCTGCGCCACGTGCTGGACGTGCGCCACCCGAGCTTCATGGTGCCGGCCTACCTCGCGCTGGCCCGGCGCCACGGCTGCGCGACGGTGTTCGCGGACTCCGACAAGTACCCCAGCTTCGCCGACGTGACGGGCGACTTCGTCTACGCGCGGCTCATGCGCAGCCAGGCCGGGTGCCCCACCGGCTACGAGGCCGGCACGCTGGACCGCTGGGCCGACGTGGCACGCGACTGGGCCCGGGGCGCGACGCCGGACGGCGCGCCGCTCGTGGAGCCGGCCCAGGACAGCGCCACGCCGCGCGAGGTCTTCGTGTTCTTCATCAACGGCGCCAAGGAGCGCGCGCCGGCCGCGGCGCAGGCGCTGATCGCCCGGCTCTGAAGCGCATGCCGGTTGAACGCAAGCGCTCCGCCACCATCCGCGACGTGGCCAAGGCCGCCGCGGTCTCGACCGCCACGGTCTCCAAGTTCGTCAACGGCAGCCAGCGCTTCTCGGCCGACGTGGAGGCGCGCGTCACGCGGGCCGTGCAGGAACTGGGCTGGTCGCTCAACCCGATGGCGCGCAGCATCACGACGGGCCAGACCGGCAACATCGGCATCGTCATCCTGGACATCCGCAACCCGCACTTCACGAGCATGGTCAAGGGCGCGGCGCGCGGTGCGGCCGCGGCCGGCCTGAACCTGATCGTCGCCGACGCGGCCGAGAGCAAGGCGCCCGAACTCGCGGTGCTGCGCGCGCTGGCGCGCCGGGTCGACGGGCTGATCGTCAGCGCGCGCCTGCCCGAGCCCGTGCTGCAGGCGCTGTACGACAGCGGCACGCCCGTGGTCTTCTACGGCGGCCCGCCGCCGCACCCGGCCTACCACAGCGTGTGCTGCGACAACCGCCTGGCCGGCCGCATGCTGGGCCGGCACCTGCGCGACCGGGGCCACCGCCGCATCGGCTACATCGGCTTTCCGACGGCGCCCTGGAGCGCCGAACGCTGGCAGGGCGTGCAGGACGCCTTCGCGGGCGAAGAGGCCTGCTTCATCGTGCACGAAGCCACGGCACCGGTCGCGGCCGAAGGCGAGCGGCTGGCCTCGCTGGTGCTGCTGTCGGGCGAGCGGCCCGACGCCGTGGTCGCCTTCAACGACCTGCTGGCCCTGGGCCTGCTCGCCGAAGCCCGGGCGCTGGGCGTGCGCGTGCCCGGCCAGGTGGCCGTGGCCGGCTTCGACAACATCGACTACGGCCGCCTGGGCAGCCCCTCGCTGACCAGCGTGGACATGGCCAGCGAAGCCGTGGGCGAGACCGCCATGCAGCGCCTGGCCGAACTCGTCCAGGGCGCGCCGCAACAGCCGCGGCAGCACGAACACGTGCTGACCTCCCGGCTCATGGTGCGCGAGTCCACGACGCGCCTGCCCCCCGGGTAACTCCCAGGGTCGCTGCGCTTGACCGCGCAAATGTTATCGATCACCATCGCCGCGAAGTTAACCGGTTAACTTACTTCGGCTGGGTTATTCGACCTATTCCCTGACTTGCATCGAGATCCACTTCCGGCGATTCGCTGCAGCAGGAAGTTAACCGGTTAATCGGCAGCGGCTTGGCCGCCATGGCTTTTTCGACCAAGGAGACCCTGATGAGACATTCGATCCAGCGCCTGCGCGCCATTCCCCTGGCGGCGCGCCTGGCCCTGTGCGGGGCCGCCGGCCTGGCCGTGCTGGCCGGCTGCGGCGGCAGCGACGACGAGGCGGTCACGCAGCCCGTGATCGGCGCGCGCACCAAGGCCGTGCTGAACGTGGACGGCAAGCAGTTCAAGGACGCCAACGGCAACGGCCAGCTCGACGCCTACGAGGACTGGCGCCTGCCGGTGGACCGGCGCATCGACGACCTGGTCGCGCGCATGACGCTGGAGGAGAAAGCCGGCCTCATGCTGATCAACACGCTGAACGCCGGCACCGGCGGCGCCGTGACCGACGCCGCCACCGACATGATCCAGACGCAGAAGATGAGCCGCTTCATCTTCCGCAGCGTGGTGACGATCCCGGCCAGCGGCGCCCAGGTCACGCCCGAGCAGGCCGCGCAGTTCACGAATGCCGTGCAGGCCATGGGCGAGGCCACGCGCCTGGGCATCCCGGTGGTGTTCAAGTCCAACGCGCGCAACCACTACGAGAAGGACCCGCGCGTGGGCATCAACGAGGCCTCCGGCGCGTTCACCGAATTCCCCAAGGAGGCCGGCCTGGCCGCGGCATCCATCGGCAGCGGCGACATGGCGCTCGTGAAGGACTTCGCCACCGTGATGGGCGAGGAGTGGAAGTCCATCGGCCTGCGCGGCATGTACGGCTACATGGCCGACCTGTCGACCGAGCCGCGCTGGTACCGCGTGCACGAGACCTTCACCGAGGACGCCGACCTGAACGCCAACATCATGCGCACGCTGGTGCAGACGCTGCAGGGCACGACGATCAAGGACGGCACCTCGGTCTCGCCGAGCTCGGCCGTGGCGCTCACGCTCAAGCACTTCCCCGGCGGCGGCCCGCAGGAGATGGGCCTGGACCCGCACTACGCGCACGGCAAGAACCAGGTCTACCCGGGCGGCAACTTCGGCTACCACCTCAAGCCCTTCATGGCCGCGCTGGAAGCCGGCGTCTCCGCCGTCATGCCCTACTACGGCGTGCCGATCGACGTGACCTACGAGGGCGTGACCTACGAGCAGACCGGCATGGCGTTCTCCAGGCAGATCGTGACCGACCTGCTGCGTGGCAAGCTCGGCTTCCAGGGCTACGTGAACTCGGACACCGGCATCATCAACGACCGCGCCTGGGGCCTGGAGATGAAAAGCGTGTCCGAGCGCGTGGCGGCGGCCATCAACGGCGGCACCGAGACCCTGTCGGGCTTCAGCGAGAACAAGACCATCACCGACCTCGTGGCGGCCGGCCTCGTGACCGAGGCCCGCGTGACGGAAGCCGCCAAACGCCTGCTCAAGGAGCAGTTCCAGCTCGGCCTGTTCGAGAACCCCTATGTGGACGCCGGCCTGGCCAACGCCATCATCGGCAAGGACGCGCACCGCGCCACCGGCATGGACATCCAGCGCAAGTCCATCGTGCTGCTGCAGAACCAGGCCCAGGACGACGGCAGCAAGACGCTGCCGCTCAAGGCCGGCGCCAAGGTCTACACCATGGGCCTGGCCAAGACCGACACCGACAAGTACGGCTACACCGTGACCGACGGCGAGGCCCTGGTCGGCGGCGTGCGGCCCAGCGCGGCCGGCCACGACGTCGCCGTGATCCGCGTAGAGGTGTCCAACAACAAGCTGGTGCCCGGCACCAGCACGCGCGCCACCACCACCTACAAGAGCGACGACCCGGCCACCGGCGGCCGCATCAATCCCGCCACGGGCCAGAGCTGGGGCTTCCCCGACCGCTGCGTGAACAAGGCCGGCTACTCGGCCGAGGATGCGGCCAAGGCCTGCCTGGACAACGGCCTGGGCTTCGGCGGCTCCTTCCCGTGGGAGAACGGCAAGCTGTCGTTCACCGAGATGGCGGCGGCCGAGTCCTGGCTGGTCTCGCCCTCGCTGGACCAGATCCAGGCGGTCATGAACGAGGTGGGCGCGAAGAAGACCGTGCTGGCCATCTACTTCCGCCAGCCCTACGTGCTCGACGACGCCAGCGGCCTCAAGAACGCCGGCGCCATCGTGGCCGGCTTCGGCGTCAGCAACACCGCGCTGCTCGACGTGCTGGGCGGCAAGGTGCTGGCCACGGGCGCGGCGGTCAAGCCCCAGGGCAAGCTGCCCTTCGCGCTGGCCAACAACGTGCAGGCCATCCTCGACAACCAGCCCGACGTGCCGGGCTATCCGGCGGCGGACACGCTGTTCCCGTACGGGTTCGGGTTGACGTACTGAGGGGCACGCCCGCCCGGTCGTCCGGCTGTTCCACAATGGCCGGATGACCTCCCCCTTGTTCGAGGCCCAGGCGCTGACCAAGCGCTACGGAGACAACACCGTGGTCGACGACCTGTCGTTCGCCATCGCGCCGGGCGAATGCCTGGGCGTGATCGGCCCGAACGGCGCGGGCAAGACCACCACCATCCGCATGTGCCTGGGCCAGACCGCGCCCGATGCCGGCAGCATCCGCTACCACGGCGCCGGCCGGCCGCTGGCCATGCCGGCCGATGCGCTGGCCATCAAGGCCGAGCTCGGCGTGGTCGCGCAGTTCGACACGCTGGACCCGGACTTCGACTGCAGCGAGAACCTCATGGTCTACGGCCGCTACTTCGGCATGCGGCGCGGCGACATCGCCGCGCGCATTCCCAGGCTGCTGGAGTTCGCGGCGCTGACCAGCAAGGCCCACGCCAAGCCGGCCGAGCTGTCGGGCGGCATGCGGCGCCGGTTGAGCCTGGCGCGCGCGCTCGTCAACGACCCGCGCCTGCTGCTGCTCGACGAACCCACGACGGGCCTGGACCCGCAGGCGCGCCACCTGATGTGGGAGCGCCTGCAGCTGCTGCTGCAGCAGGGCAAGTCCATCCTGCTCACCACGCACTTCATGGACGAGGCCGAGCGCCTGTGCTCGCGCCTGCTCGTGCTCGACCACGGCAGGAAGATCGCCGAAGGCCAGCCGCGCGCGCTGATCGCCGAGCACCTGGAGCCCGACGTGGTCGAGGTCTACGGCAACGGCGCGCTCACGCTCGCGCAGGACGCCGCGCACGCGCCGCTGCGCGCGCTGGCCGCGCGCGTGGAGGTCAGCGGCGAGACCGTGTTCTTCTACACGCGCGAGGCCAAGCCGCTGCTCGACGCGCTGGGCGGCCATGGCCAGCTGCGCACGCTGCACCGGCCGGCCAATCTGGAAGACCTGTTCCTCAAGCTCACGGGGCGGCAGATTCGGGACGACGCGTGAGCGCGCAGGCGAGGGGCCCCGCTTGCGGGGATCGCCCCGGCGCACGCGCCGAGGCCGCCGACCACATGACCATTGCACAAGCACGACCGCACGGAGGCGACGCATGACGACCCAAAGCATCTGGCGCACGCCGCAGCTCTCCGGCCGCTGGTGGCCCGTGTTCCTGCGCAACCTGCTGGTCTGGCGCAAGCTGGCCATCCCCAGCCTGGTCGGCAACATCGCCGAGCCGCTGATGTGGCTGGTGGCCTTCGGCTACGGCATGGGCGCCTTGGTCGGCCAGGTGCGCCTGGGCGACCAGCAGGTGCCCTACATCCTGTTCCTGGCCTCGGGCTCGATCTGCATGAGCGCGATGAACGCGGCCTCGTTCGAGGCGCTGTACTCGGCCTTCTCGCGCATGCACGTGCAAAAGACCTGGGAAGGCATCATGAACGCGCCCGTGAACCTGGACAACCTGGTGCTGGCCGAACTGCTCTGGGCCGCGTTCAAGTCCATCTTCACGGTCACGGCCATCCTGTGCGTGATGCTGGCCCTGGGCATCAGCCACAGCCCGAAACTGCTCGTGGCCCTGCCCGTGCTGCTGGTGGCCGGCATCATGTTCAGCGCCATCGCGCTGATCTTCAACGCGCTGGCCAAGGGCTACGACTTCTTCACCTACTACTTCACGCTGGTGCTCACGCCCATGATGTTCCTGTCGGGCGTGTTCTTCCCACGCGAGCAGTTGCCCGAGGCCGTGCGCATCGTCTCCGCCTGGCTGCCGCTGACCAATGCCGTGGAGCTCGTGCGCCCGCTGTTCATGGACCGCTGGCCCGAGCATGCGCTGCGCCACGGCCTCGTGGTCGTGGCCTATGCGGTGGGCGCGTTCTGGGTCGCCCTCGCACTCACGCGCAAGCGCTTCAAGGCTTGAACCGGGGAGTGTCAGCCCGCCACCGGCTCCGGCGTGAAGCCGGCCGCGGCGATGGCCTGCCGCACGGCCGCCGCGTCGGCCTGCGCGGGCTGCACCTGCACGCGGCGGCGGGCGAGGTCGACCTCCACCCGGGCCTGCGGGTCGGCCGCCTGCACGGCCTTGGTGATGCTGGCCACGCAGTGGCCGCAGCTCATGTCTTGCACGTCGAACGTCAGCATGGGTACTCCTGGAAACGATGGGGCGAGTCTCATCCTTTCCACCATGGCAAGGTCAAGAGGGCCGCCGCCATGCCCATTCTCCCGACATGGGATCGGCATCGGAGCCGCTTGACCTTCCCATGATGGCAAGCCAGACAATGCCGCCATGGCTTCCACCACCACCACCGATTCCCCACTGCGCCTGCAGATCGAGGGCATGAGTTGCGCGTCCTGCGTGGGCCGCGTCGAGAAGGTGCTGCGCGCCGTGCCGGGCGTGGCGCGGGCCGAGGTCAACCTCGCGACCGAGCAGGCCACGGTCCAGGCCGGGGCGGATGCGCAGCCGCTCGAGGCGCTCGTCGGGGCCGTGCGCCAGGCCGGCTACGGCGTGGCCACCGCCGAACACCGTTTGCAGATCGAAGGCATGACCTGCGCCTCCTGCGTGGGCCGCGTCGAAAAGGCATTGCGCCGCGTGCCCGGCGTGCTGCAGGCCTCCGTCAACCTGGCCAGCGAGCAGGCCACGGTGCAGGCCTTGTCCACCGTGGAGCCGCAGGCCCTGCTCGCGGCCACGGCCGCGGCCGGCTACCCGGCGCAGGTGCTGGACGACGCGCGCGCCGCGGCCGCGGAGCCGGCCGGCGCGCCCTGGTGGCCCGTGGCCGTGGCCGCCGCGCTCACGCTGCCCCTGGTGGCGCCCATGCTGGGCCAGCCCTTCGGCCGGCACTGGATGCCGCCGGGCTGGGTGCAGCTGCTGCTGGCCACGCCCGTGCAGTTCTGGCTCGGCGCGCGCTTCTACCGCGCCGGCTGGGCCGCGCTGCGCGCGCGCAGCGGCAACATGGACCTGCTGGTCGCGCTGGGCACCTCGGCGGCCTACGGCCTGTCGCTGTACCTGCTGTGGCAGTCCGCCGGCCATGCGGGACACGGCAGCGAACCGCACCTGTACTTCGAAGCCTCGGCCGCCGTCATCACGCTGGTGCTGCTGGGCAAGTGGCTGGAGCAGCGCGCCAAGCGCCAGACGCTGGACGCGATCCGCGCGCTGCACGCCTTGCGGCCGACCCGGGCGCGCGTGCGCCGCGGCGGCGTGGAGCAGGAGATCGCGGTCGAGCAGCTCGTGGTCGGCGACCTCGTGCTCGTGCGCCCGGGCGACCGCATCGCCGTGGACGGCGAGATCGTGCAAGGCCAGACCCATGTGGACGAATCGCTGCTGACCGGCGAGAGCCTGCCCGTGGCCAAGGGCCCGGGCGAGCGCGTGACGGGCGGCGCCATCAACGCCGAAGGCGCGCTGGAAGTGCGCACCCTGGCCGTCGGCGCCGAGACCCAGCTGTCGCGCATCATCCGCATGGTGGAGTCGGCCCAGGCCGCCAAGGCGCCGATCCAGCGCCTGGTGGACCGCGTGAGCGCGGTGTTCGTGCCGGTCGTGCTGCTGATCGCGCTGGCCACGCTGGCCGGCTGGGTGCTCTACGGCGGCGACTGGGAGCAGGCCCTCGTCAACGCCGTGGCCGTGCTCGTGATCGCCTGCCCCTGCGCGCTGGGCCTGGCCACGCCCACGGCCATCATGGCCGGCACGGGCGTGGCGGCGCGCCACGGCATCCTGATCAAGGACGCGCAGGCGCTGGAGACCGCGCATGCCGTCACGCTCGTGGCCTTCGACAAGACCGGCACGCTGACCGAGGGCAAGCCCGCGCTGGCCGCCGTGCAGCCCGCCGCCGGCCTGGACGCCGACACCGTGCTGCGCCAGGCCGCGGCCTTGCAGGCCAGCAGCAGCCACCCGCTCGCGCTGGCCGTGCGCGAACGCGCCCAGGGCCTGGCCGTGCCTGCCGTGCAGGACGCGCAGGCCCTGCCCGGCCGCGGCGTGCAGGGCACGGTGGAAGGCCGGCTGCTGGCACTGGGCAGCACGCGGCTGCTGCACGAACGCGGCCTCGATGCCGGCGCGCTGGCCGCCCAGGCCCGGCAGCTGGAGCAGGCCGGCCGCACCGTCTCCTGGCTGCTCGACGCCGACCGCGTGCTGGGCCTGCTGGCCTTCGGCGACAGCGTCAAGCCCTCGGCGGCGGCGGCCATCGCGCGGCTGCGCGCGCTGGGCATCCAGACCCTGATGCTGACCGGCGACAACCGCGGCGCGGCCGAGGCCGTCGGCCAGGCGCTGGGCATCACGCGCGTGCAGGCCGAGATGCTGCCCGAACACAAGGCCCAGGTGGTGCAGCGCGAGCGCGAGGCCGGCCAGGTCGTGGCCTTCGTCGGCGACGGGCTCAACGACGGCCCCGCGCTGGCCGCGGCCTCCTGCGGCTTCGCGATGGCCGGCGGCGCCGACGTGGCGACGGAGACGGCCGACATCACGCTCATGCGCGGCGACCTGCGCCTGGTGGCCGACGCGCTGGACCTGTCGCGCCGCACCAGCGCCAAGATCCGCCAGAACCTCTGGTGGGCCTTCGGCTACAACGCGCTGGGTATCCCGCTGGCCGCGCTGGGCCTGCTGAACCCCGTGATCGCCGGCGGCGCGATGGCGCTGTCCAGCGTCAGCGTGGTCGGCAACGCATTGCTGCTGCGCCGCTGGCGCAGCGTCGAGGAACGCCAGGAGGCGCCGCCCGCGCCCGCCCTGGTCCAACGGAGCACCCCATGATGAACATCGGCGAAGCCGCCAAGGCCACGGGCGTGTCGGCCAAGATGATCCGCCACTACGAGAGCGTGGGCCTGTTCCCCGAGGCCGCGCGCAGCGAGGCCGGCTACCGGCTCTACGGCGACAAGGAAGTGGGCACGCTGCGCTTCATCCGCCAGTCGCGCGACCTGGGCTTCTCGATCGAGCAGATCCGCGAACTGCTGGGCCTGTGGTGGGACCGCAAGCGCCCGAGCCGCCAGGTCAAGGCCCTGGCCCAGGCGCACCTGGCCGAGCTCGACGCCAAGCTCGCCGAGCTGCAGGCCATGAAGTCGACGCTGGAGCACCTCGTGCACTGCTGCCATGGCGACGACCGGCCCGACTGCCCCATCATCGATTCGCTGGCCGGCCACGCGACCGGCCAGCCGTCAGCCGCGCAGTAGCCGCTGCGCCAGCTGCGCGCCGAGCGCGGCCACGGCCGGGCCGCCGGCCGGCAGCTGCGCGAGCACCGAGGCATCGGCCACGTGCAGGCCCGCGATGCCCCGCACGGCCAGTTGCGCGTCGACCACGGCCAGCGGGCCCTCGCCCTGGCGGCAACCGCCGGCAACGAAGGGGCCGGGCTCGGCCCGTTCGCGCAGCAGGCGCTCGAGCGCCAGATCGGACAGGGGCCCGTCCCAGGGGCGCGCCGCGCGCAGGCCTTGCGCACCGAGCCCGTCCAGCGCCTGGCGCGCCTGCCGCATGAGCGCCTCCAGGTCCTCGCGCTCGCTGAGCAGGTCCGGGTCCAGCCGCGGCGGCTGGTCGGGGTCCTTGCCGTCCAGGCGCAGCCGGCCGCGGCTGGCGGGCTGCTCCAGCACCAGTTCCACGGCATCGGCCGGCCGGCGCAAGGCCAGCGCGGCGAGCGCCCCGCGCCGCAGCGGCAGCGGCACATGCACGGGCACCAGCAGGCCCTGGCCGACGCCGGGCAGGTCGTGCCGCGTGGCCACGTTCCCGGCCACCAGCTCGGCATGCGGCCCGATGCCCGAACGCAGCAGCAGCAGCGGCGACTGCAGCGCGCCGGCGCACAGCACGACGGCGCGGCTGGCCAGCAGTTGCTGCACGAGGCCGGCCCGGTGGAATTCCACGCCCGTGGCGCGCCGGCCCTGCAACAGCACGCGCACGGCCAGCGCATCGGTGAAGACCGTGAGGTTGGCGGGGATGGGCGGCGGCGCGGCGCCCTCGCCCCAGGCGGCCACGCCGCCCAGGCCCTTGCCGGCCATCAGCGCGACGGCGCGGCCGTTGAGCCCGGGCTGGGCCACCGTGGTCCAGCGCCAGGCCGGACGCGGCCGGCGCCGCGACCAGGGCGGGCCGGCCTCGACGAGCGCAACCTGCACGGCCGCCTGCGCGGCCAGCCGCAAGGCCAGCCCGTAGCCCGTGGCACCACCCCCCAAGACCGCGAAATCGAACATTTATGATGCTGCGACGCTGCAGGCCCGGCCTGCCTTCGACGCGGCCACGATACCGCAGACCCGCCCTTCTTTCCCACCCCCAGGAGTTTCCAATGAGCACCCCCATCCGCACCGTCGGCATCATCGGCGCCGGCACCATGGGCAACGGCATCGCCCAGGCCTGCGCCACGAGCGGCGTCGCCGTCGTCATGGTCGACATCTCCGACGCCGCCGTGCAAAAGGGCCTGGCCACCGTGGCCGGCAGCCTGGACCGCCTGATCAAGAAGGACAAGCTCACGGCCGCCGACAAGGACGCCGCGCTGGCCCGCATCAAGACCAGCACCGACTACGCCGACCTGGCGGCCGCGCAACTCGTGATCGAGGCCGCCACCGAGAACTACGAGCTCAAGCTCAAGATCCTGAAGCAGGCCGAAAGCGTGCTGCCGCCCGAGACGCTGATCGCCTCGAACACCTCGTCCATCAGCATCACCAAGATGGCGGCCGCCACCAGCCGGCCCGAGAAGTTCATCGGCATGCACTTCTTCAACCCCGTGCCCATGATGGCGCTGGTGGAGATCATCCGCGGCCTGCAGACCAGCGACGAGACCCACGCCGCCGTGCACGCGCTGGCGCTGGCGCTGGGCAAGTCGCCCATCACCGTGAAGAACGCGCCGGGCTTCGTCGTCAACCGCATCCTGGTGCCCATGATCAACGAGGCCTTCTTCGTGCTGGCCGAGGGCCTGGCCACGCCCGAGGACATCGACGCCGGCATGAAGCTGGGCTGCAACCAGCCCATCGGCCCGCTCGCGCTGGCCGACATGATCGGCCTGGACGTGTGCCTGGCCGTCATGAACGTCTACCTCGAGGAGTACGGCGACAGCAAGTACCGCCCCTGCCCGCTGCTCAAGGAAATGGTGGCCGCCGGCCGCCTGGGCCGCAAGACCGGCCGCGGCGTCTACACCTACTGATCCACGCCAGCCGAAGAACAAGCATGACGGAGACCACCCCGGCCGAGGGCCGCATCGTCACGGAGCAGCGCGGCCACACCCTGCTGATCGGCATCGACCGCCCTGCCAAGCGCAACGGCTTCACGCCGGCCATGCAGCACCAGCTGGCGCTGGCCTACACGCGGCTGGACGACGACCCGGCGCTGCGCGTGGGCGTGCTGCACGCGCTGGGCGGGCACTTCACGGCCGGGCTGGACCTGCCCAGCTTCGCGCCGCTGATGCAGCGCGGCGAGAAGGCCATCCCCGACGGCCTGGTGGACCCGACCGACCTGGGCATGCCGCAGTACCGCCGCCGCACCAAGCCCATGGTGGTGGCGGTGCAGGGCATCACCTACACGTTGGGCATCGAGCTCATGCTGGCCGCCGACATCGTGGTGGCGGCCGACGACTGCCGCTTCTCGCAGCTGGAGGTGCAGCGCGGCATCATGGCCACGGGCGGCGCCACGCTGCGCATGGCCGAGCGCGCCGGCAGCGGCAACGCGCTGCTGCACCTGTTGACGGCCGACGTGTTCGACGCGGCCGAGGCGCTGCGGCTGAACTTCGTGCAGAAGGTGGTGCCGGCGGGCCAGCAACTGGCCGAAGCGCTGCGCATCGCCGAGGCCATCGCGGCGCAGGCGCCGCTGGCCGTGGTCGCCACGCGGCTGTCGGTGCGCAAGACCGTGGAGGAAGGCGTGGCCGCGGCCGTGGGCGAGTTCATCGACGTGCAGAAGCGCCTGGCCAACAGCGAGGATGCGGCCGAGGGCGTGCGCGCGTTCGTGGAGCGGCGCACGGCGCGGTTCAGCGGGCGCTAGCCGCGCACGGTCCGCTCGCGCCGGCGCGGCGCCGCCCGCACCGGGATGTCGCCGGTGCATGGCAGTCCTTCCCGGAAGGCGGCCCGCGCCGGGCCGCGTTCTGCGACCATGGCGGCGCCACGCGCACCGGCCCGCAGGAACCCCTCGCCGTGCCCGGCCCCCACCAGGAGACCACCCCATGCCCCGCAGCACCGCCGAGAAACGCGCCGCCTTCCATGCCCTGCACCGCCAGGGCTGCTTCGTGATCCCCAACCCCTGGGACCGCGGCAGCGCACGCTACCTCGAAAGCCTGGGCTTCCAGGCCCTGGCCTCGACGAGTTCGGGCCACGCCTGGTCCCAGGCCGAGGCCGACGGCGCCATGCCGCGCGACGCCGTGCTCGCCCACCTGCGCGAACTCGTGGCCGCCACCGATCTGCCCGTCAACGCCGACTTCGAGGATGGCTACGGCGACACGCCGCAGGACGTGGCCGAGAGCGTGCGCCTGGCCGTCGCCACCGGCGTGGCCGGCCTGTCGATCGAGGACGGCACGGGCAACGCGGCCGATCCGCAGTACCCGCTGGACGTGGCCGTGGCGCGGCTGGCCGCCGCACGCGCCGCCATCGACGCGGCCGGCGGCGACACGCTGCTGGTCGGCCGGGCCGAGAACTTCATCGTCGGCCGGCCCGACCTGGACGACACGCTGGCCCGGCTGCGCGCCTATGCCGCGGCCGGCGCCGACTGCCTGTACGCGCCGGGCATCCGCACGCGCGCGCAGATCGCCGCGGTCGTCGCCGCGGTGGCGCCCAAGCCGGTCAACCTGCTGGTGGGCGGCACCTCGGAACTCGACATGGCCGAGATCGCCGCGCTGGGCGTGCGCCGCGTCAGCGTGGGCGGCGGCCTGGCACGCGCGGCCTGGGGCGGCTTCATGCGCGCCGCCAGGGAACTGGCGCAGCATGGCCGCTTCGACGGCTTCGCGGGCGCCGCCACCGGCGCGGAACTGAACGGGCTGTTCGGCCCACGCTAGGACGCCGTTACGATGCGCCGCTCGACTCCAAGGAATCCATACGATGCGCAAGACCCTGACCCTCGCTGCCGCGGCCGTGCTGGCCGCCGCCACCTTCCTCGGTACCGCCCAGGCCGGCCCGCGGCTGGACAAGATCATGGAGAGCAAGACCCTGCGCGTGGGCACGCCGGGCGACTACCGCCCCTTCGCGATCAAGACCGACACGGGCTACAGCGGCCACGACATCGATCTCATCGAGGCCATGGCCAGGGAACTGGGCGCCAAGGTCGAATACGTGCCGACCAGCTGGCCCAATCTCATGAAGGACATCCAGGCCGACAAGTTCGACGTGGCCGTGGGCGGCATCACGCGCAACGTGACGCGCCTGCGCCAGGTCGACATGCTGCCGGGCTACGCGCCCTTCGGCAAAGTGGCGCTGGTGCGCGCGGCCGACAAGGACAAGTTCCGCACGCGCGAGAGCCTGAACCAGGCCGGCGTGCGCGTGATCAAGAACCCCGGCGGCACCAACGAGGCCTATGTGCTGCAGAACCTCACGGCCGCCCAGGTCAGCACGCACGACAAGAACGCCGAGATCCCGGGCCTGATCGCCGAAGGCAAGGGCGACGTGATGATCACCGAGACCTACGAGGCGCTGCACTACGCGCGCACGGACCCGCGCCTGCACGCGGCCTTCATCGACGCGCCGCTCACGCCCGTCAACACCCTGGGCTTCATGGCGCCGACCGACGATGCGGAGTACCTGCGCGTGCTGCGCTTCGCCTGGGAGCTCGTGGACAGCCGCGGCGGCGTGCGCGACGCTGCGGCCAAGTGGCTCAAATGACGCCGGTCGCGCTGCACCACGCGCGCCGCCTGATGCCCGTGGAGTCCACGCCGCGGCGCGTCGCGGGCATGGTGCGGGCGCGCGCGCCGGCCTGAAGTCTTCAGCCGGCCTGCTCGATGCGCTCGATGGCCGCGGCCATCCAGTCGCGGCGCAGGCTCTCGGGCGGCGGCAGGACGCCCGGCACCACCAGCCAGCGGCCTTCGCCCTGCGGCTGCAGCGTGGCGCTGCCCTCGGTCCACAGCAGCCAGGCCAGCCAGGCCGTGCCGGCCGCGGTGACGGGCGCCGCCGTCGCCGCCTCCAGCGGCCAGACCAGCGCGGCACGGTCGCGCACGAGCAGCTTGCCTTCGTGGATCTCCGAGGCGCCGGCCAGCGCTTCGTCGAGCACCGCCAGCGGCGGGCGCGCGCTGCCCTGGTCGGCGAACCAGCGGCCCCAGGCCGCCAGTTCGGTGCCGATGGCGATGCTGCGCGTGGTCTCGGCCTGCATCAGGTCGGCATGGTCGGTGCTGTGCCAGTCGATCGCGGGCGGCCGGCAGCCCAGCACGCTGGCGGACTGCAGGAAGGCTTCGACGCGCGGCGCATGGTCGGGCCGCACGAAGCCGGCGCAGGCCACCACCAGCTGGGTCACGCGCTCGGCCAGCAGTTGCTGCTGCTGCACCATGAGCTTCTCGCGCAGCAGCATGTCGCGCTCGCTGCGCAGCGCGGCCAGTTCCAGCGCGTTCTTGAGGTCGGCGCGCAGGCTCTCCAGGTCCCAGGGCTTGGTGATGTAGCGGTAGATGTGGCCGGAGTTGATGGCCTCGATGGCCTCGCCCAGTTCCGAATAGGCGGTGGTCAGCATGCGCACGATGTTGGGATGGTTGTCGTGCGCGTGGCGCAGCAGCTCGTTGCCGTAGGCGCCGGGCATGCGCTGGTCGGACACCAGCACCGCGATCTCGTCGGCATGCTGGGCCAGCATGGCCTTGCCGGCCTCGACCGACGAGGCCGTGAGGACCGGGGCCAGGGGGGACACGAGGCGCTCGAAGTACTTCAGCGCCATGGTCTCGTCGTCCACGTACAGGATTTTCTGGGGTTGCTTGCTCATGTTCTGGCGTCCTCGGTGCTCGGGAAGGTCAGGGTGACGGTGCAGCCCTGTCCGGGTTCGGAGTGGATGGCGATGCCGCCGCCGACGGCCTGGACGACGCGTCGGCAGAACACCAGGCCCATGCCGTTGCCTCCGCTGGCGGCGCGCGTGGTCAGCGGCTCCAGCGTCAGCCGCGCGAGGATGTCGGGTGCGATGCCGCAGCCGTTGTCGACGAAGCGGATCCAGGCGTTGCGCGGCAGCGCCGCCTGCGGGTCCCGGCCGAACTCGATGCGCAGCTGCGGCCCGTCCACGCCGCGCAGCGCGAGCAGCGCGTTCTTGGTGAGCGTGCACAGCACCAGGTACAGCAGGTCGCGCCGGCCCGGCAGGCGGAAGTCCTGCCGCGGGTGCAGCACCACGCAGTCGCGCTCCTCGCCCTCGAACGGGTATTCGGCCAGCAGCGCGCGCGCCAGCGCGCCGGCGTACAGCGGCGGCTCCACGGCACCGGGCAGGGCGTCGCGGGCGGACTGCACGAAGCTGGAGACCAGCGACTGGCAGTACAGCGCGCGCCGCTCGGCCGAATCGATCGCGGCGATCACCTCGCCCGCACGGTGCTCGTCGAAGACCGCGCGGCCTTCGCCCGAGGCCTGGGCCTGGTAGCGGTCGCGCAGTGCCGCCATGTAGCCGCGCACGGTGCCCAGCGGGGTGTTGAGTTCATGCGCGAGAAAGCCCAGCGTCTCGCACATGGCCATGACGCGGCTCTCGTGCAGCGCGCTCTCGCGCGTGCGGTGGCGGTGCCAGGCCAGCGCGTCGCGCAGCGCCTGGCGCGTGGCCGCCTCCTCCAGCGGCTTCTGCAGGATGCGGAACACCCGGCCTTCGTTGACGGCGGCGATCGCCAGATCCGTGTCGGCGTAGGCCGTGCACAGCAAGGGCACAAGGTGCCGGTGCCGGCGCTGGAGCTCCTGCAGCAGCTCCAGCCCGGTGCGCTGCGGCATGCGGTAGTCGGTCACGACCACGGCGATGCGGTGGTCGCTGCGGCCCAGCAGCTGCAGCGCCTCGTCGACGCTGGCCACGGTTTCGATGCGGAACTCGTTCTCGTAGCTGCGGCTGAACCACTTGCGCGCGAGCGCCTCGTCATCGACCACGAGGACGGTGTCGGCATCCGGTTCCATGGGCGCGGCGTGCATGGCGGGGCGCGCTTCAGGCCGGGACGGCGCGGGCCGGCGCGTCCAGGGCCGCGGCCGGCGGTGCGGCGGCGGCGGGTGCCGCGCCCGGATCGGCCGCCGCATCGGCCGTGGCCAGTGCCAGGTCGAAGCTGAACTCGGTCCAGGCGCCCTCTTCGCTGGTCACCGTCAGCAGCCCGCCGTGGCGCTGCACGATGGCATAGCAGACGGCCAGGCCCAGGCCCAGGCCCTGGCCCACCTCGCGCGTGGTGAAGAAGGGTTCGAACACGCGCTCCAGGTTCTCCGGCGCGATGCCGGTGCCGTTGTCGCGCACGTGCACGAACAGGCGAGCGCCGCGGCGCTCGGCCCGCACCCCGATCTGCGGCGCCAGGCCCGGCCGGCGCTGCGCGGCCTTGTGCAATGCCAGCGCCGCATTGCCGAGCAGGTTCACGAGCACGCCGATCACGGCCGGCTCGTCGCCACGCACATGGGTGTCCAGCGGCAGCTGGGTGTCCACGGCCACGCCCTTGAGTTCGAAGCCGGTCAGCCGCAGCGCCGAGCGCAGCGCCTTCTCGAACAGGAAGATGCGCTCGCTGTCGCCGCCCGGCTTCTGGTAGGCGAAGGTCTTGAGGTCGGTCACGATGTTCTGCACGCGCAGCATGCCGTCCTTGGCGTCGGTCAGGCTTTCCTTGAGGTCGGCGCTGGCGGCCACGGCCGGGTCCATCAACGCCATGTTGAGCGCCATCATGCTGTAGTTGACGGGGTTGTTGACCTCGTGCAGCAGCCCGGCCGACAGCGTGCCCAAGGCCGCCATCTTCTCCTGCTGCATCATCATGCCCTTGATCTGGGCCAGGGCCTGGTTGGTGCTCTGCAGGGAGGCGTTCTTCTCCGAGACCTCGTGCTGCAGCGCGAACAACCGTATGCGCGCCCGCTCGTTGTAGAAGGTGCAGCCGGCCGAAATGGCGACCGAAAACAGCAGGAACAGCGTATTGCCGATCAGCGCCGGCGGCGCCACGGGCGTGCTGTCGTGGGCCAGGCCGGCCACGATGTAGGCAGCGCAGGTGAACACGCCCAGGCCGACCGATTGCAGGAAGCCGATCGGCATGATGATGCCGGCCGCGTACAGCGCCAGGCTGAGCCCGAACACGTAGGGCGATTCGGCGCCCTGCGTGATGTAGATCATCCATGTGATCATGAGCTGGGGCAGCACCAGCCAGGCCAGCGTGAGTTCGCGTGCGTGCCGGATGGCACCGGGACGGTGCAGCAGGACCAGCAGCAGCAACAGGGCCAGCGTGCACAGGCCGCGCAGCATGCCGAGCGGCAGGGCCTGGGCCGGATAGAAGATCAGGTCCAGCCCGACTCCGCATGCCACCAGTGCCGTGGCCACGGCGCAGCCGGTGCGGCTGTAGGCCAGGCGGAACTCGGCCAGCTCGGCCTCGTAGTCGCTGTGCAGGTCCGGCGCCATGGCCGTTCAGGCCAGGGCCAGCTGCATGAACACGTTGACGCCGGTGGCGTCGGTCCAGATGCGTTCGACCCGGGCCGGCTCGGGGGCCAGCGCACGCATGCCGGCCTCGTCGCGGTAGATCAGATGCCACTCCAGCAGGTGTTCCATGACGCCCCTTTCCGGATTGCTGCTGTGCACGTTGGTGACCAGCATGCTGCCGCCGCTGCGCGTGCGGCTGCAGAAGTATTGCAGCAGGCGGTGGCAGACCTTGTCGGACAGGTAGTCGAACAGACCGGCGCAGTAGACGAAATCGAAGGACTCCTGCGGCGCACCGCGGTCGCTGGAGGCGCGCTTGAGCAGGTTGTGCACCGACTCATGCACGAGCGTGATCGACACCTGCACGCCGCGGCGGCGACAGGCCTCCTCGATCCGGTCGCGCGTGTAGGCCAGCGTTTCCTCGCTGAAATCCATCAGCGTGAAGGCCAGGCGACCGGGATCGGGGTGGCTGGCAATCAGCCGCTGGATCTCGATGGCCGGGCCGCAGCCCACGTTGAGCACACGCACCGGGCCGTCGTCCCTGGCGGCCTGGGGCAAGGGCGCCAGCGTGTCGACCAGGATGTCGATGCGGTTGCGGTGCGCGCGCGCGACGGCAGCGTTCAGGAACAGCGCGTTGATGATCTGGAAATAGGTGCTGGCACCGTCGCGCGGGTCCTGCAGCATCTGGTTGACCATCTGGTAATCGCCCGCATAGCCCAGCGGCTTGGCGAAGGTGCGGTAGACGAAGGGCGCGCGCAGGATCAGCGGGTGGATCGCTGTCTGGGCGAAGGTGCGGTGCATCGGCTGCAGCGGCTCGGGCACCTGGCGCGACACGTCTTCGAGCCGGTCGAAATAGTTGCGCGCGCGCAGCATCAGCGGCTCGGCGATCTCGAAGAACACGTCCTTGCGCAGCTTGCCCTCGGCGTCCTTGGGCAGCGTGGCCGACATGTCGGCCTGGTCGACCCAGCGCGAGACATCGGACAGGTAGGCGCGCAGCTCGCTCACGGCGACCTGGTAGGACTCGCCGATGTGGAACCGCTGGTTCCACTCGTCGACGAAGGCGCGGGCCTGCTGCGAGAACGAGGCCGGGTCGTGGCCCAGCACGGCCAGCTCGTCCCACTCGTCGATCAGCGTGACCGAGACCACCGCCATCAGCCCGGTGTTGAGCAGGCTCACCACCACGGCCTTGCCGCGGTACACCGGCCGCTCGCCCGCGCGCACGGTCAGCTCGCTGAGCACCTCGCTGACCTGGACGATGGAATAGGGGTTGTAGACCTCCATCACCAGCGAACGCCGCTGGTGGTTGGTCAGCACCCCGCGGACGACTTCGCCCTGGCTGTTGCGGAAGGTGATGACGGCATCGATGGCACGAGGAGACAGCACGGTGCAGACCTTGGCAGGCGGACGGTCGGAACGGCGGGCGCTTCAGCGCGCCAACCGCTGGCGGAGGCGCTCAGTGGGCAGCGCCATGGCACTTCTTGAACTTCTTGCCGCTGCCGCAGGGGCAGGCATCGTTGCGGCCCGGCTGGGGCTGGTCGTGGCGCACCTGGGCCACGCGGGGGCCCAGCGCGAGGCCGGCGGCACGCAGATCGTAGACCGCCCAGACGGCTTCGCCGAAGGATTCCAGGCGCTCGGCCGACATGCTGGGCGGGCCTTCCACGCCATCGTCGTCCACATAGGCCGAGACCTCGTCCGGGCCCTCGTCGTCCTCGCACAGCGCGGCCACGTTGCCCAGGGCCTCGTCGATGGTGCGGGCGATGTCCTTCTCGCGGCTGGGCGCCAGCCATTCGTCCGGCCAGCTTTCCACCACGAGCATGAAGCCCAGCGCCCACAGCTGGGCGAAGGACGGGAGTTGGGTCAGCGCCTCGGCCAGCGCGGCTTCGTCGGCATCCGGCAGGCCCAGGGCCTCGGCGCGCGCCTTGGGCTCCAGCTGGGCCATGGCGCTGCGCACGTCCAGCACCTGCGGGCAGTAGGCGCGCTCGTCGTCCAGGCTCTGGACCTCGGCGTCCAGCGCGGTGGCGATCTCCTGCCAGCGGCGCGCCCACAGGGCCTCGAACTGCTGGCGCACGGCGGCGTCGGGGAACAGTTCCTCGAGCGGCTTGTCCGATTCGAACAGCACCGGCCAGTAGGCGTCCGGCGCCACCGGGCTGCGGCAGCACACCAGCGCGGCCATGAAGCCTTCGCACAGTTCCCATTGCGGCGCCTCGACGCCCTGCTCGCGCAGCGCATCGAGCCAGGCGTCGAGCCGGTCGAAGTCCTCGGGCTGGAGAGCAGGGGTGGAACCGGTGGAATGGGGGACAGGTGAGGACATGTTGGTAGGCTGCGCCGTTCGGGCGGTGAGCGCCCGGCAGTGGGCGAAATCAAATCGCTGCGTCTTACTGGACACAACGCGAGCAAGCATGCGCGTTGCGCATGCTTACATCTGCTGGAAGTGTGCCAGCTTCGACCCAGCCTCAACACCTTGCGGCGTGGCGTCTGCATGACGCTTGGTAAGCAACTGTTGCAGAACGTCCACACCCAGGGCGGCGAGCCTGGCGCGCGTGGCGAGCACCGCGCGGTCCTTGCTCAGCAGCAGGGCGCGGTGCGCGGCGGCGAGGTCGATGAACGGCTGGTCGTCGGGATCGCTGCAGCGCACGGCGCATGCGGGCACGGCCTCGGCCGTCCGGCTCTGGGCATCGAAGGCCGCGAGCGCCGCTTCGGCCGAGCGGCCGTGGGCCTGGCGCCAGGCCAGCAGGTGGGCGTAGTCGAGCACGCGCGCGAACTCTTCGCGCATGCGGGGCAGCACCAGCCAGCGCAGGCGGCCCTGCGCCAGCGCCTGCTGCAGTTCGGCGGTGCGGGGGTCGTGGAACAGCAGCAGGTCCAGCGCGACGTTGGTGTCCAGCACCACGGCGCGGCCGGCTTCAGCCGGCGCCGTGGCCATCGGCGGCAGGCGGGACGGGGGCGGCTGCGGTGGTGCCGCGCGCCGAGCCGGCCACCAGCTCGAAGCGGAACAGCCGGCATTCGATGGGCCCGTTCCACATCGGCACGCGGCGCGATTCCTTCAGGCGCATGCGGCTGGGCAGCTTGGCGTCCGGCGTCAGCACCCAGGCGGTCCAGCCGGCGTAGTGGCGCTTCCAGTGGGTGGCCAGCTGCGGGAAGAAGTCGCCACCGTCGTCGGTCTGCGCGGTCTCGCGGCCGCGCGCCGGGCCGCGACCGCCACCGGCCACGCCGGCCACGGCGATGCGCTCGCCGTACGGCGGGTTCAGCAGCATGGTGCCGGCCTGGGCCGGCGGCATGCGCTGCAGCGCATCGCCGCCGCGCAGCTGCACGGCCGCGGCCACGCCGGCGCGCTGGGCGTTGCGCTGCGCGAAGTCGACCATGCGGTGGGCCACGTCGCTGCCGAACACGGTGGCCGTGGGGGCGTGCTGGGCGGCCCGGGCTTCCTCGCGCAGCGCGGCCCAGACATGGGCCTGGAACGGCGCCAGCCGCTCGAAGCCGAAGCGCCGGTGCAGGCCCGGCGCGATGCCGCAGGCGATCTGCGCGGCCTCGATGGCGATGGTGCCGCTGCCGCAGCAGGGGTCGTACAAGGGGGTCTGGGCGTCCCAGCCGCAGGCCGTGAGCATGGCGGCGGCCAGCGTCTCCTTGAGCGGCGCGTCGCCCTTGTCCTCGCGCCAGCCGCGCTTGAACAGCGGTTCGCCCGAGCTGTCGATGTACAGCTGCAGCCGGTCGGCGGTCAGGTGGGCGTAGATGCGCACCTGCGGGAAGCGCGTGTCCACGTCGGGCCGGCTGCCGGTCCTGTCGCGGAAGCGGTCGGCGATGGCGTCCTTGATGCGCAGCGCCGCGAAGTTCAGGCTCTTGAGCGGGCTGTGCTGGGCCGTGAGCTCGATCTTGAAGCTCTGGCGCGGCGTGAACCAGGCTTCCCAGGCGACGTTCGCGGCGATCGCGTAGAGGTCCTGCTCCTGGCGGTAGTCGCCATGGGCCAGTTCGATCAGCACGCGCTGGCACAGCCGGCTGTGCAGGTTCAGCCGCATGGCGTCGCGCCAGGAGGCGGTCAGCCGGACGCCGGCCCGGCGGGCCTGGACCGGGGCGCCGGCGATGCGCGCGGCTTCGTCGGCCAGCATGGCTTCGACGCCTGCCGCGCAGGGCAGGAACAAGCGCAGGTTTTGCATGGCTTACAGCGCTTTGCGCAGGTTGGTGGGGGCGATGCGCAGGGCTTCGCGGTACTTGGCGACGGTGCGGCGCGCGCACTCGATGCCCTGCTCCTTGAGCATTTCGGACAACTGGCTGTCCGACAGCGGCTTCTTCGGGTCCTCTGCCGTCACGAACTGCTTGATCAGCGCGCGCACGGCCGTGCTGGAGGCGTTGCCGCCGGTCTCGGTGCCCAGCGAGGAGCCGAAGAAGTACTTGAGCTCGAAGGTGCCGAACGGGGTGGCCATGTACTTGGCCGTGGTCACGCGGCTGATGGTGGACTCGTGCAGGCCCAGCTCGTCGGCGATCTCGCGCAGCACCAGCGGGCGCATGGCCAGCGCGCCGTGCGTGAAGAAGTTCTTCTGCCGCTCGACGATGGCGTTGGACACGCGCAGGATGGTGTCGAAGCGCTGCTGGATGTTCTTGATGAACCAGCGCGCCTCCTGCAGGCGCTGCTGCAGCGCCGCGGTGTCGGAGGCCTCGCGGCCGCCGCCGCGGTGCTGCTTGAGCGCGTTGGCGTAGATGTCGTGCACGCGCAGGCGCGGCATCACGTCGGCATTGAGCTGGGCGCGGAAGCGCACGTTGGCGCCGCGGCCGCTCTTGACCACGATGACGTCGGGAACGATGACGTTGCGCTCCACGTCGACGAACTGGCGGCCGGGCTTGGGCTCCAGCCGCGTGATCAGCGCCAGCGCGGCCTTGATGCCGGCCTCGTTGTCGCCGCACAGGTTGGCCAGGCGGCGCAGGTCGCGCCGCGCCAGCAGGTCCATGGACTGGCGGCACAGGCGCAGCGCGGTGCGCCGCAGCTGGGGCGGCACCGTCTTCCTCGGGCAGGACGCGGATCTGCAGCGCCAGGCACTCGCCCAGGTTGCGCGCGCCCACGCCGGGCGGCTCCAGGTTCTGCAGCAGGCGCAAGGCCACGGTGAAGCGGTGCACGAGCTCCTCCAGCGCCTCGGGGTCGTCGCCGGCGAAACCGGCGGCGAGTTCCTCCAGGCTGTCTTCGAGGTAGCCGTCGTCGTTGAGCGATTCGATCAGGAAGCGCAGCGCGGCCGTGTCCTCCTCGGACAGGCGCAGCGCCAGCGCCTGGCGGTGCAGGAAGCTTGCGAGCGACTCCTGGCTGCGCGCCAGTTCGGTGGCATCGGCCTCGCCGTCGTCGCCCTGCGTGGCGCCGTTGCGCGGCAGCGCGTCGCCGCCCCACTCGCCGTCGTCGGGCGCGATGTCGTGCGTGCCGTCGCCGTCCCAGTCGTGCTCGTCGGCCTGGCCGGTCAGCGGCGATTCGGATTCGTTGCGGCTCTCGGACGGCGCCTCGGTGGCGTAGTCCAGGCCGCTGGACAGCGCGGCCTCGGTGTCGCGGTCTTCCTCGCGCACCGGCGCGTCGGCCTGGGCCAGCCCGAAGTCCTCGCCCGGCGCCTCGTCCAGGGACTGCTCCAGGAACGGGTTCTCGTCGAGCATCTGCTCGACCTCCTGCGACAGTTCCAGCGTGGACAGCTGCAGCAGCCGGATCGACTGCTGCAGCTGGGGGGTCAGTGCCAGGTGCTGGGAGACGCGGAGCGAGAGGCCTTGCTTCATCGGAGGGCGACGACCTTCCTCACATGCGGAAGTGCTCGCCGAGGTAGACCCGGCGCACTTCGGCGTTGTCGACGATCTCGGCCGGCGTGCCCTTGGCCAGCACCCGGCCCTCGCTGATGATGTAGGCGTGGTCGCAGATGCCCAGCGTCTCGCGCACGTTGTGGTCGGTGATCAGCACGCCGATGCCACGGCCCTTCAGGAAGCTCGACGATGCGCTGGATCTCGATCACGGCGATCGGGTCGATGCCGGCGAAGGGCTCGTCCAGCAGGATGAAGCGCGGCTGCGTGGCCAGCGCCCGCGCGATCTCCACGCGGCGGCGCTCGCCGCCGGACAGCGCCAGCGCCGAGGAATCGCGCAGGTGGTCCACGCGCAGGTCCTGCAGGAGGGCGGTCAGGCGCTGCTCGATCTCCTTGCGGCCCAGGGTCTTGCCCTCGGGCGTGCGCTGCAGCTCCAGCACGGCGCGCACGTTTTCCTCAACCGTCAGCTTGCGGAAGATCGAGGCCTCCTGCGGCAGGTAGGACAGGCCCAGGCTGGAACGCCGGTGGATCGGCATGTGCTCGACCGACTGGCCGTCGATGGCGATGTGGCCGCCATCGGCCCGCACCAGCCCCACGATCATGTAGAACGAAGTGGTCTTGCCCGCGCCGTTGGGGCCCAGCAGGCCCGACAACCTCGCCCTTGTTGACGGTCAGCGAGACGTCGTGCACCACCTTGCGGCTGCCATACGACTTCTGCAGCTGGCGCGCGACCAGCCGGCTGCCGCCCGCCTCGCCGAAGGCACTGTCCGCGGCCCCCACCTCAGTTCTTCTCCGTGCCGAGCCGGGTGCTGGGCTTGAGCGGTGCGCTTGGCTGTGCCGGGGCCTTGGGCGCGCTCGCCGACGGGGCGGGCGACAGCATGGCGCGCACGCGCGCGTCCGGGTTGGTGCTGCCGGGCTTGGCCGCATCGACGGTGAAGACCTCGGTCACGTTGTTGTAGACGATGACATTGCCCGTCACCTCGTCGTTCATGGTGCTGCCGACGAAGCGGCGCATCACGGCGCGGCGGGTGAAGATGACCTTGTCGGCCTTGCCGTCGTAGTCGATCACCTCGCCCTGGCCTTCGACGTATTCGTCCACGCCCTCGCGCTTCTCGCGGTAGTAGGCCAGTTCGCCGGGCGCCGCGGTGATGGTGGCGAACTGGTAGCCCTGGGCGTCCTTGCGCACTTCCACGCGCGCGCCGCGCGCCAGGATGGTGCCCTTGGTCACGACCACGCGGCCCGTGAACACGTTGACCTGCTTGAGGTCGTCGTAGCGCATGGCGTCGGCCTCGACATTCATGGGCTTGTCGCGGTCGGCGCGTTCGGCCAGCACCGGTCCGAAAGACAGGGCAAGGGCCAGAGCGACGAGGAAGGGGGCGATGGTGGGTTTCATGAAAGGCACGAATCTTGCTCGGCCATTGTAGCGGGCGTGAACGTTTAATGCAAAAACGACATGGACCCGCATACGCGGGCCATTGTGCAGTGCAATATCGCCGCAGTCTACGACTTGGTCTTGCCGCGCTGCTCGGCGATCAGCTGGTCGGTGACGGTCAGGGCGCGGTTCATGTTCTGCGCCAGCGTGCCGTCGGTGTAGTAGCGGCCGTTGACGCCGATGGCGGGCACGCCGGCCAGCTTGTAGGCGTCCTGCAACTGCGTGGCCTTGCGCACCTTGGTGGCGACGTTGAACGAGTTGTAGGTCTCGGTGAACTTGGCCTTGTCCAGGCCCTGGCTGGCGGCCCAGGCGATCACGGTGTCGTCGGTGTTCAGGCGCTGCTTGTCCACGTGGATGGCGGCGAAGGCCTTGCGGTGCAGTTCATCGACCTTGCCCAGCGCTTCCAGCGTGTAGTAGAGCTTTTGCAGCGGCACGAAGTCGTTGCGGAAGGCCACGGGCGCGCGGCGGAAGGCCACGTCCTTGGGCAGCTGCTTGACCCAGGACTCCAGCGCCGGCTCGAAGGCGTTGCAGTGCGGGCAGGCGTACCAGAAGAACTCGACCACCTCGATCTTGCCGGGGGGCGCTTCGGTGCCGGCCGGCTTTTCCAGCACCAGGTAGTCGGTGCCGGCCTTGGCTTGCGCCCAGACGGCAGGCGCCTGGGCCAGGCCCAGTGCGGACACGGCCAGGCCGGCTTTCGAGAACTCACGACGTTTCATTGGTTTCAACTCCTAGGGCCGGTGTGACCGGCATCGGTCGCAAAAAGTTTCAGCGCTGCACGCGCACCAGGGCCGAATCGGCGCCCGTGCCGTCCAGGCGCGCCTTGGTGCGCTCGGCATCCTCGCGCGAACGGTAGGGGCCCATGCGCACGCGGTAGACGGTGCGGCCGGCCTGCTCGCGCTCGGTCACGCGGGCCTCCAGGCCCATCATGGCCAGGCGGGCGCGCTGGGCCTCGGCGTCGTCGGCGGAGCGGAAGGCGCCGGCCTGCACGAAGTAGTCGAACGGGTCGGCCGCGGCCGCCGGCGCCGCCGCGGGGGCCGGGGCGCCCCCGGCCCGGGCACGCGCCAGGTCGCCGAGCGGGTCGGCCGAAGGCGCGGCGGGCCGCGCCGTGGCCGGCGCGCCGTCCACGCGGGGCGCGGGAGCCGGGGCCGGCACGGCCACCGCGGGCGGCGGCACCGGCGCGGCCGCGGGCGCGGTCGAGGGAGCGGTCGCGGCAGGGCGCGCCGGGTTGCGGCCATGCAGCGGCGCGTTCGGGTCCCAGTTCTGGTTCTTGCGCGCCTCGGCGTCGTCGTCGATCGGGCGGCCCGCGGGGGTCTTGCCGCTCATGAAGGGCACCGGCACCTTGGTCACGTAGACCGCCATGGCCAGCGCCGCCACCAGGCCCACGACCACGCCGGCGATGAAGCCGACGATGGTGCCGCCGGTCTGCCCGCGCGCGGCCTTGGCGCCGGGCTTGGCGGCCGGCCGCTTGCGTTGTTGTGCTTGCGTCATCGGGGTGTCACATCTTCTCGGGAGCGCCGACGCCCAGTTGCGCCAGGCCGTTGCGCAGCACCTGGGCCGTGGCCGCGACCAGGGCCGCGCGCGCGGTGCGCACGGCCGGCTCGTCGACCAGGATGCGCTCGGCGTCGTAGTAGCTGTGGTAGCTGGAGGCCAGCTCGCGCAGGTAGAAGCTCACGTCGTGCGGCGCGAACTCGGCCGCCGCGCTGGTCAGCATGTCGGGGTACTTGGCCAGCAGCTGCATCAGCGCGTCGGCCTGCGGGCTCTGCAGCGCCGACAGGTCGGCCTGCGCCAGGCTGGCGCGGTCGCCGCCCCAGGCCGCCAGCACCGAGCAGATGCGCGCATGGGCGTACTGCACGTAGTAGACCGGGTTGTCGTTGCTCTGGGCGATGGCCAGGTCGACGTCGAACACGTACTCGGTGTCGGGCTTGCGGCTGAGCAGGAAGAAGCGCACCGCGTCCTTGCTGGTCCACTCGATCAGGTCGCGCAGCGTCACGTAGCTGCCGGCGCGCTTGGAGATCTTGACCTCCTGGCCGCCGCGCACCACGCGCACCATGGTGTGCAGCACGTAGTCGGGGTAGCCCTCTGGGATGCCCACGTTGGCCGCCTGCAGGCCGGCGCGCACGCGCGCGATGGTGCCGTGGTGGTCCGTGCCCTGGATGTTGACGACCTTGGTGAAGCCGCGCTCCCACTTGGCGATGTGGTAGGCCACGTCGGGCACGAAGTAGGTGTAGCCGCCCTCGGACTTGCGCATCACGCGGTCCTTGTCGTCGCCGTAGTCGGTCGACTTGAGCCACAGCGCGCCGTCCTTCTCGTAGGTCTTGCCGGAGGCCTGCATGCGGGCCACGGCGTCGTCGACGCGGCCCGAGGTGTACAGGCTGGATTCCAGGTAGAAGTTGTCGAAGCGCACCTGGAAGGCCTTGAGGTCCAGGTCCTGCTCGCGGCGCAGGTAGGCCACGGCAAACTCGCGCACCGAATCCAGGTCGTCCACGTCGCCGCTGGCCGTGACCTCGCGGTCGTCGGCCTTGACGGTCTTCCCGGCCAGGAAGTCAGCCGCGATGTCGGCGATGTAGTCGCCGTTGTAGGCGGCTTCGGGCCAGCCGGCGTCGCCGGGCTTGACGCCCTTGGCACGCAGCTGCGTGGAGTTGGCCAGCGTGGCGATCTGCACGCCGGCGTCGTTGTAATAGAACTCGCGGTACACGTCCCAGCCCTGCGACTGGTACAGGTTGCAGATCGCGTCGCCCAGCGCCGCCTGGCGGCCGTGGCCCACGTGCAGCGGGCCGGTCGGGTTGGCCGAGACGAATTCCACCAGCAGCTTGCGGCCGTTGGCCGGCTGCATGCCGAAGCGCTCGCCCTGGGCCAGCACCTCGCGCACCACCTGCTGCCTGGCCTCGGGCTTGAGCTTCAGGTTCAGGAAACCGGGGCCGGCGATGTCGATGGCCGCGACCCATTGCGCCACGGCCGGCTGCGCCAGCAGCGCCGTGCGCAGCTGCTCGCCCAGCTGGCGCGGGTTGAGCTTGAGCGGCTTGGCCAGCTGCATGGCCGCGGTGCAGGCCAGGTCGCCGTGGGCGGCGACCTTGGGCGTCTCGAAGGCCGCGCGGGCCCCGGCGCCCGGGGACACCTGTTCCAGCGCAACACCCAGCGCGGCCAGCAATTCTTGTTTGACGGAGAACATCCGCGGGATTCTAGGTGGCGCCATCGCGCCACTCCGTTACACATCAGGCTCAAGGCGCGCCCACCGGCAGCGCGGCGTAGACCAGGGTGTCGGGCGCGCGTCGGGCCGGCTGCCGGCGCATGCCCCGGGCCACCAGCCAGCGGCCGTCCACCGCCAGTGCCTGGCCGCCCTGCAGCCAGGGCAGCGGCGCGGCGTCCAGCAGGCGCTCGGCCAGCAGGTCGCCGGGGCCGTCGGCCTGCCGGCGGGCCGGTTCGGCGGCGTCGAAGGTGTGCAGCTGCAGCCAATCGCCCTCGGGACCGGCATGCGGCGCCGCCAGCGTGCAGACCCAGCGCGAGAGGTCGCACAGGAAGGGGCGCATGCGCGCGCTCCAGGGCGTGGGCTCGCGCAGCAGGCGCTGGTAGGCGTCTTCCTCGAGCACCCGGGCGTCGCGCAGGCCGTACAGCGTGAGGTAGCGCGGGCCGGGCTGCGGCCACGGCGCGGCGTAGCGGCGCGCCCATTGCATGCCGGGCACGGTCAGCCGCTCGGGCACGTGCTCCTGGGCGTGCCAGCGCTCGTATTCGGCCTCGTGCGCGGAGTCCACGCCGTTCCAGAGCGCGAGCAGCGCCGTGGCTTCAGGCATCGCCGGGCTCCGGGCACAGCAGCACCTTGCTGGCCTGCTTGCCGTGGGCCAGCGCGAAGCCCTCGTGCGCCCGGGCCAGCGGCAGCACATGGCTGACCATGGGGCGCAGCACGGCGTCCATCTCGCCCATCAGCGCCAGCGCCAGCGGCCAGTCGGATTCGGGCGGGCGGAAGGAGCCGCGCAGCTGCTGCTGGTTGCGCACCAGCGGCGTGAGGTCCAGCGCGAGCGGGCGCGCATGGATGCCGGTCACGACCACGCTGCCGTTGCGGCGCAGCAGCGCCAGCGCCTCGGTGATGGTCTCGGGCACGCCGGTGGCCTCGAACACGAGGTCGAAGGGCGCGCCGCCCGTGTGGGGCCGCGTGCCTTCGGCCAGCGACTGCGCCTTCACGTCGACCAGCGCCTCGAAGCCCATGGCGCGCAGCGCGTCGAAACGGGCCGCGTCGTCATGGCCGCTGACCACGACCTGGGCGGCGCCCGCGCGCCGGGCCAGCGCCGCGATGCCCTGGCCGATGGTGCCGGGGCCCATGACCAGCACGCGCAGGCCGGCCACGTCGCCCGCGATGCGCAGCGCCTGCATGGAGATGGTCAGCGGCTCGGTCAGCGCGGCCATCTCGTCGCTGAGGCCGTCGGGCACGGGCACGCAGTTGCGCTGCGGCACGCGCACCCAGGGCGCGAAGGCGCCGTCGCGCGTCATGCCGATGCCGCGGCGGCGCTCGCAGGCGTCGTGCCGGCCGGCGCTGCAGGCGGCGCAGCTGCCGCAGGTGACCGAGGGCCGCACCACCACGCGGCGGCCGGCCAGCGGGCCGTTCTGCGCCACGCCCACGAACTCGTGGCCGACCGTGACCGGGATGCTGGGCGCGACGAAGGCGTAGCTCGGCGTCCAGTCGTCCACGTGCAGGTCGCTGCCGCAGATGCCGGCGGCGCGCACGCGTACCAGGACTTCGTCGGCCCCGGCCTCGGGCACGGGAACCTCGACCAGTTCGAGCCCGGCGGCCGGGCGGGTCTTTTGCAGTGCAAGCATGGCGGTCAGTCGACGGTGATGCCGACCTTCTGGATGATCGCGCCCCATTTCTTGCCCTCGGCCGCGATGAAGGTCTTGAAGCTGTCGGCCGTGCCGCCGCCGATGACGAGGCCCTGCTTGGCAAAGGCTTCGCGCACGCCGGCGTCCTGCATCACGGCGTTGACGTCGGCGTTGATGCGGGCGACGAGTTCGGGCGGCGTGCCGGCGGGCGCGAACAGGCCGTTCCAGGCCAGCGCCTCGAAGCCCGGGTAGCCCTGCTCGGCCACGGTCGGCACGTCGGCCATGCCGTCCATGCGCTTCAGGCTGGTGGCGGCCAGCAGCCGGATGCGGCCGCTCTGGATCAGCGGCAGCAGGGCCGGCGCCACCGTGAACAGGCCGTGCGTCTCGCCCGAGGCCAGCGACAGGCCGGCCGGCGGCGAGCCCGCGAAGGGCACATGCGTGGCCTCGAACCCGGCCGTGCTGCGGAACAACTCCATGGTCAGGTGCGAGGAGCTGCCGGCGCCGACCGAGGCATAGCTGACCTTGCCGTTCTGCTGCTTGGCCCAGGCCACGTACTCGGGCAGCGTCCTGGCCGGGTTGCCCGCGGGCACGGCCAGCACATTGGGCTGCGAGGAGGTCAGCACGACGGGCAGCAGGTCGCGCGCCGGGTCGTAGCTCATCTTCTTGTACATGTAGGGCCCGAACGCGATCGGCCCGTTGAAGCCGATGCCCAGCGTCAGGCCGTCCGCCGGCGCCTTGGCGACGGCGGCCATGCCCAGCATGCCGCCGGCACCGGCCTTGTTGTCCACCACCACGGGCTGCTTCCAGCGCTCGCGCAGCTTGTCGCCCAGCGTGCGGGCGATGAAGTCCAGCGAACTGCCGGCCGGCGCGGGCACCACCAGCTTGACGGGTTTGCTCGGCCAGTCCTGGGCCGTGGCGGCCAGGGCCAGGCTGCCGATCACGAGGGCGAGAAGTCTTCTTTCATGGCGTTTGTCTCCAAAAGGGGTTGCGGGCCGAATTCTCGGCAGGCCGCTGCAATATTCCAAACACCGTTCGGGTATGGTCGCCATATTCACGAGGTATGGGGGACAGCCATGGAACTGCGGCATCTGCGCTACTTCATCGCCGTGGCCGAGACCGGCAGCCTGAGCCGGGCGGCCGAGAAGCTGTTCATCGCCCAGCCGCCGCTGTCGGTGCAGATCCGCCAGCTCGAGGACGAGATGGGCACGCCGCTGTTCGTGCGCCACCCCAAGGGCGTGCGGCTGACGGCCGCCGGCGAGGCGCTGATGCCCGAGGCCCGTGCGCTGCTCGACCGCGCCGGCCACCTCAAGGAGCGGCTGCAGGGCGACGGCGCCAGCGGCACGCTGGCGCTGGGCTACGTGCCCTCGGCCAGCAGCACGGTGCTGCCCGCGCTCGTGCGCCAGCTGCGCGCCGCGCACCCGGAGTTGCGCATCGAGCTGCGCGAGATGATCAGCAGCGCGCAGACCGAGGCCCTGGTCGCCGGCCACCTGGACGCCGGCATCGCGCGCAGCCCGGCCCGGGATCCGCGCGTGGTGGCGCCGGCGCAGATGGACGACCCGTTCTGCCTGGCCTCGCCCACGGCCGAGCCGCCCGCGCCGCGCGGCGCGATCGACCTGCGCCTGCTGTCCGAGCAGGACTTCGTGGCCTTCACGCGGCACCGCGGCCCGGCGTACTTCGACCAGTCCATCCACCTGTGCGCACGGGCCGGCTTCAGCCCGCGCATCCGCTACGAGGCCAGCACCGTGCACGGCGTGCTCGACCTCGTGGCGGCCGGCCTGGGCCATGCGCTGGTGCCGCAGTCGGCCGTGCTGCTGGGGCGCACGGGCGTCGCGTTCCGGCGCATCCGCAGCCCGGCGCAGGACCAGGTGCTGGCGCTGCTGCGGCGCAAGGGCGATGCGCGCGCCGTGCCGCAGTGGCTGGACCAGGCGGTGCGGGCCATCTTTGCGCAGATGGCGCAACGTATGGCAACAGAACTGTGAAATAACGGGTCATCCGCGCAGGGACTGCGGCGTTAGAGTCGGGCCGGCTCCATTGCCGGACCCGCCTTCTTCAACGCATTCGAAGGACATTCCATGTTGAAAACCGCCTCCCTGATCCTGGCCACGGCGTTCGCCCTGTCGCTGGGCAGCGCCCATGCCGCCGACGACGCCAAGTCGGGCTCCAAGCTCGGTGCCTGCAGCAAGGAGGCCGCCGCCAAGGGCCTCAAGGGCGAGGAACGCAACAAGTACCTGTCGGACTGCAACAAGGGCCTGACAGCCGCGCCGGCCGCCGAGGCCAAGAGCGGCTCCAGGCTGGGTGCCTGCAGCAAGGAAGCCGCCGCCAAGGGCCTCAAGGGCGACGAGCGCAACAAGTACCTGTCGGACTGCAACAAGGGCGTGACGGCCGCCGCCGACAAGCCGGGCTCCAAGCTCGGCGCCTGCAGCAAGGAAGCCGCGGCCAAGGGCCTGAAGGGCGAGGAACGCAACAAGTACCTGTCGGACTGCAACAAGGCCTGACCCCCCCTGCCACGGCGGCCCCTGCACGGGGCCGTTTTTCATGGCCGGGCCATTCCTCTACTTGCCGAAGCCGCGCGCGAAGAACACCGCCAGCAGCGCCACCAGCGGAATCAGGTGGGCCTGGACCATGACGGTCTTGCGCGTGCTGCGCACCTCGGCCTCGGGCGGCAAGGCCCCCGTGGCGCGCAACTGGCGGCGCCAGCGCAGGTAGGTCAGCGTGGGCTTGATCGACATCAGGCCGATCACCACGAACAGCGTGACCTTGGCATGCAGCAGGGGGTTGGACCAGTACCAGCCCATGCCCTTGGCACCCCAGAGCGTGCGCGCCAGGCCCGTCAGCAGCACGGCCACCGAGGCGATGCCGTAGAGCATGTCCACCCGCGCCAGCCGCTCCACCACGCGCGCGTTCATCCATTCCACGCGGCACAGCGCGGCTTCGCTGGAGAGGAACACCACCATCGTGAAGATGGCGACCCAGTGGACATAGGCGAGAACGGTTTCGAGGATCATCGGCGCGGCCCGGATTTCGTTGTACGACGGCGACAACATTGTGCAGTCGCCAGCGGCATCGCCGCGGACAACCCCACGCAGGCCTCCCGGCGCGGTTGTTACCGATGTAAGATGCGAACAATTCCTGTTTAGATACGGAGTGCACGGCATTCCGCCGAACGGAGCCTTCGTGTCCGCGGTCCAGTCCAGCCTCTCCTGCAGCAACCAGCAATCGATCCACACGCTGTACAGCGAGCACCACGGCTGGCTGCACGGCTGGTTGCGGCGCAAGCTGGGCGACGCCCACCACGCGGCCGACCTCGCGCAGGACACCTTCGTGCGCATCCTCCTGGCCTGCCGCGCCCAGGAACTGGCGCTGGACGCCTTGCGCGAGCCGCGCGCCTACCTGACCACGGTGGCGGGCCGGGTGCTGCTCAACCACTACCGCCGCCTGTCGCTGGAACAGGCCTGGCTGGCGGCGCTGGCCGCGCAGCCCGCGGCCTTCGCCGCTTCGCCCGAGGAGCGCCTGGACATCCTGCAGACGCTGAACGAGATCGACGCGCTGCTCGATGCGCTGCCGCCCAGGACACGCACGGTGTTCCTGCTGGCGCAACTCGATGGCCTCACCTACGCCCAGATCGCCGAGCGCATGGACATCGCGCTGCGCACCGTCAAGCGCCACATGGCGCAGGCCTTCGAAGAATGCCTGATGCAGCTGGCCTGAACACCGCCGGGCCGCCCCAAGGCGCCCCTGCCAACGCACCGCTGCCGCGCGCCGTGCTGCGCATGGCGGCACAGTGGCTGGCCTGCCTGCATGCGGACGAAGCCACGGCCGCCCAGCGCGAAGCCTGCGCCCAGTGGCGCCGCGCCGATCCGCTGCACGAGCTCGCATGGCAGCGCGCCGAGCGGCTGCAGGCCGCGCTCGGCACGCTGCCGCCCGCCGTGGGCCTGCAGGTGCTGGACCGCCCGCGCCGTCGGAGCGGGCGCCGCACTGCGCTGCGCAGCCTGGCGGTGCTGGCGGCCGCCGTCCCCGCCGGTTACCTGACCTGGCGCAGCGCCAGCCCCGACTTCGCGGGCTGGACGGCCGCGCAGCGCACCGCCACCGGCGAGCGCCGCAGCACCGTGCTGCCCGACGGCACGCGCCTGCACCTGAACACGGCCAGCGCCATCGACCTGGACTTCCAGGCCGGCGCGGACGGCCTGCGGCGCGTGCTGCTGCACCAGGGCGAGGTGCAGATCGACACCGCGCCGGACGCGCAGCGCCGCCCCTTCGTCGTCGACACGCGCCACGGCCGCATCCGCGCGCTGGGCACGCGCTTCGTCGTGCGCCAGATCGACACCGAGGCCGGCACGCTCGTCGCCGTGCAGCAGAGCGCGGTGGAGGTACGGCCCGGCGGCGCGGCCGGCCAGCCGCCCACGCGGGTCCAGGCCGGCCAGCAGTTGCGCTTCGACGCCGCGGGCGCGCAGGCCGTCGTGGCCGCGGACCCGCAGCAGGCCGCCTGGACACGCGGCCTGCTGTTCGCCCGCGACCAGCGGCTGGCGGACTTCGTGGCCGAACTCGGCCGCCACCGCCCCGGCGTGCTGCGCTGCGCGCCCGAGGTGGCCGCACTGCGCATCAGCGGCGTGTTCCGGCTCGACGACACCGACGCCATCCTCGCCGCGCTGCCGCACACCCTGCCCGTGCGCGTGGTCTGGCGCACGCGCTGGTGGGTCGCGGTCTCGGCCCCATCGGCGCCGCCGACCGGCTGAATTTATTTTTGGCATGCGGTGGCCCCTTTTCCGGTCTCGCGTGTCATGACATCCAAAGCCAGCTTTCCCGCGCCGTGCGGAGCCAGCCACGCACGACGTTCCACCAGAGGAAAGCTTTCCATGCACCGACATCTCCGCGCCCCCGCGCGCCCCCAGGCCTCCCTGCTCGCGCAGGCCGCACGCCAGGCCCTGCTGACCATGGCCCTGGCCACCGCCTGCCTGCCCGCCGTCCACGCCCAGGACGCCACCACCGTCGCCGCCTACAGCGTGCCCGCCGGCCCGCTCGGCGACGCGCTGACCCAGTTCGCCGCAAGTGCGGGCGTGTCGGTGCAGCTCGACGCCACGCTGGTCGCCGGCCGCCGGACCCAGGGCCTGGACGGCCGCTTCGGCGTGCGCGAAGGCTTCGCGCGCCTGCTGGCCGGCAGCGGCCTGGAAGTGCAGGAACGCAGCCGCGGCGTCTGGGTGCTGCGCCAGGCCGGCAGCACCGCCACGCCGGCCGCCGCCGCCGGCACCGCGCTGCCCGAGGTCAAGGTCACGGCCGAGGCCGTGCGCCAGGAAGCCGGCACGCGCACCATCCTGACCGAGGAGGACATGGAGCGCACCGGCGCGGCCAGCATCGCCGACGTGGTCCGCTACCAGCCGCTCGTGGACGTGCCCAGCACCGTGCAGGGCGCCACGCGCGGCGCCAGCCGCTACGACCGCAGCGGCACCACCAACTACAACATCCGCGGCGTCGAGGGCAACCGCGTCGGCCTGGACGTGGACGGCATCGAGATGCCCGACGCGGTCAGCCGCGCGCCGCTCACGGCCCGCTCGGAGGACGGCACCTTCGGCATGGGGCGCGACTTCATCGACCCCTACCTGTACTCGTCGATCGACATCCAGTCGGGCACCACGAACTCGCAGCGCTCGGCCGGCGGCATCGGCGGCGCGGTGAGCTTCCGCAGCAAGTCGCCCGAGGACTACGTGAGCGCCAACAAGCCGTTCTACGCCGGCGCGCGCATCGGCTACAACGAGGTCGACCGCTCCTGGGCCGAGGGCGTGACCCTGGCCGGCCAGACCGGCGACCTGGGGGTGCTGCTGGCCTACTCGCGCCGCGACGGCAAGCAGTCCGAGAACAACCCCACCACCGACACGATCCGGGTGGCCCCGGAGGACTGGCATTCCGACGCGCTTCTGCTCAAAGGCCAGCTGCGCCTGAACGCCGAGCACAAGCTGGAGCTGTCGGCCGACCTGTACCGCCGGCAGAACGACTCCAGCTTCGACGCCTGGGACACCAACGGCGCGGCCATCACCGGCAGGTCGGTGCAAGACGCCAGCACCCGGCGCAACACCGTGTCCGCCGCCCACACCTGGACGCCCGGATCGGGCGGTCTGGTCGACCGGCTCGACACGCGCCTGTACGTGCAGCACACCGACATGGACGACGTGACCGACACGGTCACCCTGGCCACCGGCGCACAGATCCGCGAGACCTCGCAGAACAGCACGCAGCAGATCGGCTTTTCCAGCGTGGCCGACAAGCGCATCGCCAACCATGCGCTCAAGTTCGGCGTGAACTACTCGCACAACGAGAACGAGCACCCGTTCACCTCCACCGAGACCTTCGGCGCCAAGCAGCCCTTCCCCGACACGCGGACCGTGCGCTGGGGGGCCTTCGTGCAGGACACCATCGACTTCCAGGTCGACGGCCGCCGCCTGGCCGTGGTGCCCGGCCTGCGCGTGGACCGCGTCGATCCCAGCATCCGCAATTCCGGCAGCTTCGATGGCAACGCGATCACGCAGGCCGATCTCGAAGAGATGTACGGCAATGCCCCTGCCACCACCATCGTGAGCCCGAGCCTGGCACTGCTCTACGACGTGCGCCCCGACCTGACCGCCTACGTGCAGTGGAAGCGCAGCGGCCGCGCGCCGACCAACAGCGAAATCTTCGGCTACTGGAACAGCGGCGGCGGCACCTACGCGCTGCTGGGCGACAAGAACCTCAAGGAAGAAACCAGCAACGCCTTCGACATCGGCCTGAAGGGCACGCCTGTGCCGGGCGTGACCTTCGCCGGCTCGGTCTTCTACACCAAGTACAAGGACTTCATCTCCTACACGCGCTACACGCGCGCCAACAACCCGGAGAAGTTCGTCAACATCCAGGACAGCCTGTCCATCCTGTACCAGGCCAACAACCGCGACGAGGCCCACATCTACGGCACCGAGATCAGCGTGCGGCTGGACCACGGCACCTGGGCACCGGCCACGCGCGGCCTGTACAGCACCTGGGCGCTGGGCTACAGCAAGGGCAGTTCCAAGTCGAACTACGCGGGCGACGAAGATGTGCCGCTAGACACGGTGCAACCGGGCAAGGCCATCGTGGGCGTGGGCTACGAGGCGCCGCAGAAGGCCTGGGGCATAAACCTCACGGGCACCTTCGTGCGCGGCAAGCAGGCCATCGCCACCAACCGCCAGTCCTACAGCAACAACCCGGGCACCGAACTGACCGATTCCACGACGGAGCTCTACAGGGTGCCCGGCTTCGCGCGCTTCGACATCTCCGGGTACTGGCGCGTGAGCAAGAACGTGCGCCTGAACGCAGGCATCTTCAACCTGACCGACAAGCGCTACTGGAACTACTCCAGCACGCGCAGCCTGCAGCCGGCCAACGCGCGCGACCGCCAGCAGATCGAGGTGTCCAGCGCCCCGGGCCGCACCTACGCGGTCAGCCTGAACGTGGATTTCTGATTCCCCCCACCCGCCTGAAAGTCATCTATGCACAAGCACACCACCTCCCTGCTCGCGGCCCTGGCCGCCGCCGCCCTGCTGTCGGCCTGCGCCGGCGGCCCCAACAGCGCAGCCGCGCCTGCCACCGCCCAGAAGAACCAGCCCGCACGCCCGGCCGGCGGCCATGGCCTGGACGCCTTCCTGGGCAGCTACGACGCCAACCGCGACGGCCAGGTCACGCGCGCCGAGTTCGACGCCATCCGCCTGCAGCGCTTCAAGGCCGCCGACACCAACGGCGACGGCGTGCTGAGCGAAGCCGAGTACGTGGCCGAGTACGAAGGCCGCCTCAAGCGCCAGTACTTCGACGAAGGCCGCCAGCCCGACGAGGCCTACGCCAACAACATCAAGCAGGCGCATGTGCGCTTCGGCATCGTCAACCGCGCCCGCGACGGCAAGTTCACGTGGGCCGAAGACCAGGCGATCGCCGACAAGACCTTCACCGGCCTGGACACCAACGGCGACGGCATCGTCTCCAAGGCCGACCCGCAGCGCCCGCGCGAGCAGCGCAACAACAACGACTGAGCCCGTGGCCACGGCACCCGCAACTTCGCGCAGCGCCAGGCTCGCCGGCGCCAGCCTGGCGCTGGCCGCCGGGCCGGCGGCCGCGGCCTCGCTGACGCTGCAGCTCACGCTGCCGGCCATCGACACCGCCACCTACTACCGGCCCTACCTGGCGGCCTGGATCGAGAAGGCCGGCGAGGACAAGGCCGTGGTCGGCACGCTGGCCGTCTGGTACGACACGCGGCTGCGCGACAACGGCGGCCGCGGCTGGCTGCGCAACCTGCGCAGCTGGTGGCGCGTGACGGGCGAGCAGCTGGCGCTGCCGGCCGACGGCGTCAGCGGCGCCACGCGCCCGGCCGGCAGCCACACCCTGCAGTTCAGCGACGCCAGCGGCGCGCTGGCCGGCCTGCCGGCCGGCAACTACCAGCTGGCCATCGAGGTCGCGCGCGAGAAGGGCGGACGCGAACTGCTGCGCCTGCCCTTCGCCTGGGGCGGCGGCGCGCAGAGCGCCGATGCACAGGGCGGCAAGGAACTCGGCCCCGTCCATCTGACCGTCGCACCGTGAACACCTCTCCCGGAACACCAGCCATGAAGACCATCCTCTCCCTTTCCCTGGCCGTGCTGGCCGCCGCCGCCATCACGGCCTGCGGCACCTCGGCACCGGTCGCCACGCAGGGCGCGCCCTACCAGACGGTGCAGGCCGCGCAGATCCAGCGCGCCGCCGTCGCGCCCTCGCTCTACGAACTGGCCTACTCGGCGCGCCAGAACGCCGTGTTCGTGGCCTCGTCCGGCGGCTTCGGCGACGGCGCCGGCCCGAGCAAGGTGCTGCGCCTGGACCCCCGGACGCTGGCCGTGCAGGCCGAGGTCGCGCTGCCGCTGCGGGGCTTCGGCGTGGTGCTGGACGACGCCGCCAACCGGCTCTACGTGGGCAACACCACCGAAGGCTCGGTCACCGTGGTGGACACCGCCAGCAACCAGGTCGTCAAGACCGTCACGCTGATGGAGAAGGTCAAGGGCGCGGACGGCAAGGAGAAGTTCCCGCACCACTTCCGCGAGCTCGTGCTGGACCCGGCCAACGGCCGCTTGTACGCGCCGGGCCTGAGCTCGGACGGCAGCGCGCTGTACGTCATGAACACGCGCACGCTCGCGCTCGAGAAGGTGGTGCCGGGCCTGGGCGCGGTCGCCACCGGCATCGCGCTGGACGCAGCGAACAGCCGGCTGTTCGTCTCCAACCTGCGCGGCGGCCTGGTCGAGATCGACACGCGCACCCTGGCCATCACCAGGAGCCACACGCCGGGCGCCGACCAGGTGCTGAACCTGGCCTACGACGCGCAGGCCCGGCGCCTGTACGGCACCGACCAGGGCCTGGCCAGCATCAGCGAGCGCCGCCAGAAGGCCGAACCCGGCTTCGTGCCCACGCCGGGCAACCGCGTCGTCGTGCTCGACCCCGCCACGGCCCGCATCACGGCCAGCCTGCCCACCGGCGACGGCCCGATCGCGCCCCTGCTGGACGCGCCGCGCCAGCGCCTGTACGTGACCAACCGCGGCGGCGGCAGCGTCAGCGTGTTCGACACCGCCAGCCAGAAGCTGCTGCAGACCATCGCCCTGCCCTCGCACCCGAACAGCCTGGCGCTGGACAGCCGCAACAACGTGCTCTACGTGACCGTCAAGAACGGCCGCAACGACGCCAAGGGCAGCAACGAGAGCGTGGTGCGCATAAAACTGTGAGATCACCCCCGTTTGGACTTCTCACTTCGTGTAGAAGTCCCATCCCCCCTCCAGGGGGCGCCGCCAGCGGCCGGGCAAGCCCGTTCCGCGGCGTCTGCTGGTATGGCCTGCTCCGCGGCCGGTCGAACAGCGGCTTGCGACCCGGCTTCGTGCGGTGCGGGTGGCGCGCCTGCGCCATGGACAGCTGACATGCGCGCGTTCTGGCTGCGCCAGCTGCACAGCTGGCACTGGATCTCCGCCGCGCTGAGCCTGGCGGGCATGCTGCTGTTCGCCGTGACGGGCCTCACGCTCAACCACGCCGGCAGCCTGCCGGCCAGCCCCAGCAAGGAGGAGCGCCAGGCCGCCGTGCCGGCGCAGCTGCAGGCCGCCCTGCAAGCGCTGCCCGATGGCGGCGACACGCCCGTGCCGCCGGCCCTGGCGCGCTGGGCGGCCGACACCTTCGGCATCGACATCGCCGCGCTGCCGGCCGAAGTCGATGCCGACGAAGTCTTCGTCAGCGTGCCGCGGCCCGGCGGCGAGGGCCTGCTGCGCCTGGACCGCGCCGCGGCCAGCGCCAGCTACACCGCCACCAGCCGCGGCTGGGTGGCCTACTTCAACGACCTGCACAAGGGCCGCCACGCGGGCAGCGTGTGGTTCTGGTTCATCGATTGCATGGCCGTCAGCTGCATCGTGTTCACGCTGACGGGCTTCGCGCTGCTCTGGATGCATGGCCGCGCCCGGCCCTTCACCTGGCCGCTGACCGGGCTCAGCCTGCTGGCGCCCGTGCTGATCGCGCTGCTGTTCGTGCATGGTTGAGTGCGTCTTCCTCCCGGTCGAGGCCGGGGCCGACCTGCCCGCCGTGCCCGCGCCGGACTGGCCGCTGCACCGCCTGGCTGGCACCAGCATGGGCACGCACTGGTCGGTCCAGGCCTATGCGCCCCCCGGCGTGAGCGCCGGGCAGCTGCACGCCGCCACCGTGCGCGAACTCGACCACGCGATCGCGCTGTTCAGCACCTGGCACGGCCACAGCGAGGTGGCCCGCTGCAACGCCGCACCGGCCGGCAGCTGGCGCTTCTCGCCGGCATGCTGGGCCCTGGTGGCCGACAGCCTAGCCTGGGCCGAGGCCAGCGGCGGCGCGGTCGATCCCACGCTCGGCGCACTGGTGGACCTGTGGGGCTTCGGCCCCGGCGGGCCGCGCCCCGCGCACGCCCCGCTGCCCACCCAGGACGAGATCGGCGCCGCGCTGCAGGCCAGCGGCTGGCAGCGCGTGCGGGCCGATGCCGCACGGCGCACGCTGCACAAGCCGGCCGGCCTGCGGCTGGACTTCAGCGGCATCGCCAAGGGCTGGGCCGTGGACCGGGTCTCGGCCCGGCTGGAACGCGAGGGCGCCCGCGCCCACCTCGTGGAGATCGGCGGCGAACTCAAGGCGCGCGGCCTCAAGCCCGACCTGCAGCCCTGGTGGGTGGCGCTGGAAGACGGTCCGCGCAGCCTGCTCGCGCTGGTCGACATGGCCGTGGCCACCTCGGGCGACGCCCAGCGCCACTTCGCGCACGGCGGCCGGCGCTACGCCCACACCATCGACGGCCGCACCGGCTGGCCCGTGGCGCATGGCACCACGGCCGTCACCGTGCTGCATGCGCAGGCCGCGCAGGCCGACGCGCAGGCCACGGCCTTGACCGTGCTGCCGCCAGCCGAGGCATTGGCCTGGGCCGAGCGGCAGGGCCTGGCGGCGCTGATCACGCTGCGCGGCGAGGACGGCCTGCAGCAGCGCATGAGCAGCGCCATGGCCGCCATGCGGGAGAGCGGCTGTTGACCGCCGATACGGCGCGCTGGGCCTGGGCCCTGCTGGCCTGCGGCGCCTGGCTGTGCCTGCTGGTCCAGCCCCTGCGCCAGCAGTGGCGGGCCTGGCGCAGCACGCAGGCCGCGCCGGCCGAGAACCCGCTGCTGATCGCCTACGCCAGCCAGAGCGGTTTCGGCGCGCAGCTGGCCGAGGACCTGGCCCGCACGCTGGCCGCGCGCGGCTGCCCGGCCCAGGCCCGGCCGCTGCAGCGCATCCGCGCCGAAGACCTCGCCGCGGCCGAACGCATGCTGTTCATCGCCAGCACCACCGGCGAGGGCGACGCGCCCGACAACGCCGGCGCCTTCGTCACCCGCGTGATGCAGGACCAGCGCCTGCCCGGCTTGCGCTATGGCCTGCTGGCCCTGGGCGACAGCAGCTACGCCGGCTTCTGCCGCTTCGGCCGCGAGCTCGACGCCTGGCTGCGTGCGGCGGGCGCCACGCCGGCCTTCGCGCGCGTCGAAGCCGATGGCGGCAACGCTGCCGCGCTGGCCGGCTGGGCGCAGGCGGTCGCGCAGTTCACGGGCTGCAGCCCGGACACCGCGGCCACCGCGCCGGCATCCCAGCGCTGGGCGCTGGCTGCGCGCAGCGTCCTCAACCCCGGCAGCCCCGGCGCCCCCATCCACCGCATCGTGCTGCAGCCGCTGGAGCCGGCACCGCACTGGCAGGCCGGCGACATCGCGCGCATCCAGGTTCCCGCCGCGCCGGGCCAGGCCGCGGCCTGGCGCGACTACACGCTGGCCTCGCTGCCGCACGAAGGGCAGATCGAACTGCTGGTGCGCGAGGCCCGGCGGCCCGACGGCCAGTGCGGCCTGGGCTCGGGCTGGCTGGGCCATGGCCTGGCCATCGGCGGCGCGGTCCGCGTGCAGATCCGCCGCAACAGCGGCTTCCATGGCCCCGATCCCGCCACGCCGCTGGTGCTGGTCGGCAACGGCACGGGCCTGGCCGGCCTGGCCGTGCACCTCAAGGAGCGCGCACGCGCACGCGCGGCCGGCCAGGCCATCGGTCCGGCCTGGCTGCTGTTCGGCGAACGCACGCGCCGTTGCGACGCACTGTGCGATGCGGCCCTGCAGGCCTGGCTGGCCGGCGGCGTGCTGCAGCGGCTGGACCGCGCCTTCTCGCGCGACGCCGACGCGCCGGCGCGCTACGTGCAGGACCTGCTGGGCCTGCACGGCGCCCTGCTGCGCGACTGGGTGGCGCGCGGCGCGGCCCTGTACGTCTGCGGCCAGCGCGAGGGCATGGCCCAGGGCGTGGATGCCGCTCTGCGCGCCGTGCTGGGCGATGCCGCGCTGGCGCAGCTCGCGGACGACGGCCGCTACCGCCGCGACGTGTATTGAGCCGGCCCCGTCACAGCCCCCAGAACCCGGGCCGCGCGTACTGCGCCTTCAGGAAGTCCAGCCACAGCCGCACCCGCAGCGGCAGGTGCTTGCGCTGCGGGAACACGGCGTAGATGCCGTTGGGCGGCGCGGCGAACTCGTCGAGCACGGGCACCAGCAGGCCGGCGGCGATCTCGGCCTCCACCTCCCAGGTGCTGCGCCAGGCGATGCCGTAGCCGGCCAGGCACCAGTCGTGCAGCACCTGGCCGTCCGAGCAGTCCAGCGGACCGCCGGGCTTGAGGTGCACCACCTCGCGCGTGTCGCCGGGGCCCGGCATCGCGAAGGCCCAGCCGCGCGTCTGCGAGGCGTCGCTGGACAGGGTCAGGCAGGCGAAGCGCGGCAGGTCCGACGGATGGCGCGGTGTGCCGTGGCGGCGCAGGAACTCCTTGGTCGCCACGCAGCGGCGCCGGTTGTCGGCCAGCCGCAGGCTCACCAGCGAGGAGTCGGGCAGGTCGCCCACGCGCACGGCGCAGTCGAAGCTCTCGCCGGTCAGGTCGACCAGGCGGTCGCTCAGGTTCAGCGAGATCGTCACCTCAGGGTGCAGTTCGTGGAAGCGCGGCACCAGCGGCGCCACGTGGCGGCGGCCGAAGCCGGCCGGCGCCGTCACGCGCAGGTGGCCGCTGGCCTTGACGCCGCCGGCGCCCACGCTGGCCTCGGCATTGGCCAGTTCGACCAGCAGGCGCTGGCAATCCTCCAGGAAGGCCGCGCCCTCGTAGGTCAGCGTGATGCGCCGCGTGGTGCGCACCAGCAGGCGCACGCCCAGCCGCCCCTCCAGCGCATCGAGCCGGCGCCCCATGACGGCAGGCGCCACGCCCTCGGCCTTGGCCGCCGCCGTCAGGCTGCCGCGCGTGGCCACGGAAACGAAGGACTCCAGCTGTTTCAGTCTGTCCATCGCCGGATTATCGAAGGCGGTGCGCACGACCGGATCCACGCGTCTGGCGCATCATTTGCACTAAAAAGTGAGCATATTTTTGACCTAAATCATGTATTAGTCTGCAACAACGACCCATTCCTGCAGAGGTCGAACGTGCAGACAGATACGCGCGCATCGGCCTGTCGCTGCCGAGCTACTTCGCGGCCATGAACTACTCGTTCGTGCTGCTGACCAAGACGCTCTACGACGGCCAACCCGGCAACGAGGACTACCTGGTGGCGCTGCTGGAGATGTCCACGCCGGTCACGCAGATCTGGGAGGACATCCTGATGCTGCCCGTGGTCGGCATCATCGACTCGCGCCGCGCGCAGGACCTGATGCTGACCGTGCTCAAGCGCATCAGCCAGACCCGCGCCAAGGTCTTCATCATGGACATCTCGGGCGTGGCCGTGGTCGATTCGGGCGTGGCCAACCACCTGATCAAGATCACCAAGTCCACCGGCCTCATGGGCTGCACCTCGCTGGTCTCGGGCATCTCGCCCGAGATCGCCCAGACCATGGTGAACCTGGGCTTCGACGTGAGCGAGATTTCCACCTCGGCCACGCTGCACGATGCGCTGGAGCGCGCGTTCCGCGTCATCGGCCGCACGGTGACCGAAATCTCGCGCAGCTGAGGACCAGGCCATGGACCCGGTCGAGGAGACGCGCGTTCCGGTCTCGATGATCGGCAAGGTCGTGTTCGCCTCGCTGCAGATCGACCCGCACCCGCAGCTGCTGGACTGGCTGCGCGAAGACCTGGCGCGCCGCGTGGTGCAGAGCCGGGCCACGCGCGTGCTGCTGGACCTGTCGGGCCTGGTCACGCTGGACGAGCACGAGTACGCCCACCTCGTGACCACGGCCAGCATGCTCAAGCTGCTGGGCGCCGGCACCGTGCTGGTGGGCATGCGCCCGGGCACCGTGGCCGCGCTGGCGGCGCTGGACGCCGACCTCTCCGCCGTGCCCGGCGCCTGCGACGTGGCGCAGGGGCTGGCCCTCAAGACCGGGCCCTGACCATGCATGCGGACCAGGGCGTGCAGCGCCAGCGCATCCACATCGCGGGCGAGGCCGACGTCTACAACGCCGCCATGCTGGTCTACGCGCTGGTGCAGCAGGCCGGTGCGCGGACGCTGCTGGCCACCGAGGCAGCCACGGTGGTGTCCGAACTCGGCATGAACATCGTCAAGTACGCCGGCCGCGGCAGCGTGACCGTGAGCCTGCAGGCCAGCCCGCGCGCCTACGTGGAGGTGCTGGCGGAAGACCGCGGCCCCGGCATCGCCGACCTGGCGCTGGCGCTGACCGAGAGCTACAGCAGCCGCGGCACGCTGGGCCTGGGCCTGCCCGGCGTGCGGCGCATGTCCGACCAGTTCGACATCCGCTCGGAAGGGGCCGCCGGCACCCGCGTGCGCGCGCTGCGCTGGCTGCAGGACGCCCCGGCGCGCACCGCAGGCCGCGGCGCTCCGGTGCCCGGCGACGGCCCGGCGCTGGCAGCGCAGGCCGGCACGCCGGCGGGCTGGCAGCACGGCCGGGCCCGGCGCCCCTGCTATGGCGAGGTCGTCAGCGGCGACGGCTGCGTGCTGCAGGCCGTGCCGCACGGCACCGTGGCCGGCATCCTGGACGTGCTGGGCCACGGCGCGGACGCGCACCGGCTGGCGCGCCACTGCGAGCGCTGGCTGGCCGCCAACGCCCATGCCGACGTGGTCGACCTGGCCGAGGGCCTGCACGCCGAGGTGCGCGGCAGCATCGGCCTGGCGCTGACGCTGGTCTTCGTGGACGCGCAAAGCCGCCAGGCCATGGTCACCGGCGTCGGCAACACGCGGCTGTTCTGCCTGCGCGCGCCGGGGCTGTGCATCGATGCGCAGCCCGGCATCGTCGGCGGCGCCAACATGCCGCGCCTGCGGCCGGCGCGGCTGCAGCTCGCGCCGCAGGACACGCTGCTGCTGACCACGGACGGCATCGACGAACGGCTCACCGTGGAGCAGCTGCTGCCGCTGCGCCACCACGGCGTGCAGCACATCGCGCAGCAGGTGCTGCGCGCGCACGGCAAGGACCACGACGATGCGACCTGCATGGTGCTGCGATGCACGGCATGACGCCTGACGGCCGGACCGCGGGCACCGGCGCCGGACCGCTCGGCAGCCTGCAGCTCGGCACGGACGAAGTGAACGCCGTGCGTGCCAAGCTGCGCCTGGTGCTGCAGACGCTGCAGGTGCCCGCCGTCACGGTGGACCTGCTGCTGCCGGGCCTGTCCAGCCTGCTGCGCCGGCTGGTGGCCCTGCGCGTGGAGCAGATCGACATCGGCCTGGCCGCGGACGCGCTGTGGCTGCAGACCCGGCTGGCGGGCGAGGCGCCGCCAACGGGCGGCCTGCTGGACGCCGTGCGCACGCCCGCGGGCTGGCGCTTCGAGGCGCGCCTGCCCGCCATCGGCCAGCCCGACTGGAACGCGCTGCGCGAGATCGTGGCCCGGCGCAGCCGCAACCAGCTGATCGACGACCTGCAGGCCCACCGCGCCAGCCTGGAGCGGGAGATCGAGCGGCGCACGCGCGCGCTGTCGGTCAGCGAACTGCGCTCGCGCACCGTCATCGACGGCGCGCCGCTGGCCGTGGTGCTGATCGACCACGAGGGCGTGGTCCGTGAATGGAACGCGGTGGCCGAGCAGACCTTCGGCCACAGCGCCGCGCGCGCCGTGGGCCAGCGCCTGCAGGCCCTGGTGCAGCTCGAAGGCGAACCCACGCTGCCCGGCATCCTGGCGCGCGGGCTGGACGCGGACGCCCGGCGCCTGACGGCCGCGCGCTTCTGGGACCTCACGGCGCTGCGCGAGGACGGCAGCCGCATCCCGGTGGAGGTGCTCAAGGCCGACCTGGCGCCGCGCCAGCGCGAGTACGTGGGCAAGATCCAGCAGTCCGGCCAGCACCTGCTGGCCATCATCAACGACATCCTGGACTTCTCCAAGGTCGAGGCCGACAAGATGGTCGTGGAGTCGGTCGACTTCGAACTCGACCACCTGCTGGACAACGTGGCCACGCTGGTGGCCGACAAGGCCGCCGCCAAGGGGCTGGAACTGGTGTTCGACGTGGGCCGCGACGTGCCCACCTCGCTCGTCGGCGACCCGCTGCGGCTGGGCCAGGTGCTGCTGCACTTCGCCGTGCGCGACACCGGCATCGGCCTGGCGCAGAACCAGCAGCAGCGCCTGTTCCAGTCGTTCCAGCAGGGCGACACCTCGACCACGCGCAAGTACGGCGGCACCGGCCTGGGCCTGGCGATCTGCAAGAAGCTGGCGGTGCTGATGGGCGGCGAGGTCGGCGTGGCCAGCAAGCCGGGCCAGGGCAGCACCTTCTGGTTCACGGCGCGGCTGGGCCTGGCCCACGGCAAGCCACGCGCGCTGTCGCTGTCGGCCAAGCTGCGCGGCCTGCGCGTGCTGGTGGTCGACGACAACGACAGCGCCCGCACCGTGCTGCGCACGCTGCTGGAGGCCATGATGTTCGAGGTCGACGACGCGGCCGGCGGCGCCGAGGCCCTGGCCATGCTGCGCCGGGGCGTGGACGGCGGCCGGCCCTACGAGCTGGCCTACCTGGACTGGCAGATGCCCGGGATGGACGGCTTCGAGACGGCGCAGCGCATCCGCGCGCTGCTGCGCTGGCTGCCACCCGACGCGGGGCGCGCCGACCGGGCCGCCCCGGCGCCGCGCGCGGAACCGGCGGCCGCGCCGCTGCAGATCGAGGGCCTCGACACGGCGGCCGGCCTGCGCCGCACGCTGGGCAAGACCGACCTGTACCTGAACCTGCTGCGCAAGTTCGAACAAGGCCAGCAGGACGCGCCGGCGCAGATCCGCAGCGCGCTCGACGCCGGCGACATGGCGCTGGCGCAGCGGCTCGCGCACACGCTCAAGGGCGTGGCGGGCAACATCGGCGCCGAGGCGCTGCAGGCGGCGGCTGCCGCGCTCGAACACGCGATCCGCGCGCAGCACCCGCGCACCGAACTCGCCGGCCTGCTGGCCGCGGCCGAGGCGCCTCTGCGGGCCCTGCTGCTGGCGCTGGCGCCGGTGCTGCGCCCGGCCGTGGCGGCCGCTGCGGCCGCCGCCGAAGTCCCAGCCGACATGCAGCAGTTCAAGCGCATCGGCGGCGAGCTGCGCGCGCTGCTGGCCAGCGACGACGCGGCCGCGCTGGACCTGCTGGAGCAGCACAGCGGCCTGCTGCAGCAGGTGCTGGGCCCCGATTTCGACACCTTGGCCCGGGCCGCGGCCGATTTCGATTTCGGCCAGGCGCTGGAACTGCTGGACGGCGCGCTGGCCGCTTGAGCAGGTTCACTCGGCCGTCGCGCCCGAGGCCTTCACGGCCACGCCCCACTTGGCGATCTCGCTGGCGATGAAGCGGTCGAACTCCGGGCCGGTGGTCGGCGCGGACTCGGAGCCACGGTCGCGCATGAACTTGACCATGGACTCGCTGCGCAGGATCTCGACCACCTCCTGGTTGAGCCGCGCCACGATCTCGGCCGGCGTGCCGTGCGGCGCCATCAGACCCAGCCAGCCCACGGCCTCGAAATCCTTGAGCCCGGCCACGCCGGTCTCGCGCACGGTCGGCACATCGGGCAGCTGGCTGGAGCGCGTGGCCGACGTCACGGCCAGCGGCACGGCGCGGCCGGCCTGGATGTTGGCCAGCGCGGCCGTGACCGAGTCCACCATCAGCGGCACCTGGTTGCCCAGGAAGTCGGACTGGGCCGGGCCGCTGCCACGGTAGGGGATGTGGGTGATGAACACGCCGGCCTGGGCCTTGAGCATCTCGCCCGACAGGTGCTGCGAGCCGCCGATGCCGGCGCTCGCGTAGTTGAGCCGGCCCGGCGCGGCCTTGGCCTGCTGCACCATCTGCGGCAAGGTCTTGATGCCCGAGGCCGGCGTGGCCAGGAACACCAGCGGCACCTTGGCGATCAGCGAGATGCCGACCAGGTCCTTGGCCGGGTCGTAGCCGAGCTTCTTGTACAGCGTCTGGTTCACGGCCATGGCGCTGCCCGCGATCAGCAGCGTGTAGCCATCGGGCGCGGCGCGCGCGACCATCTCGGTGCCGATGTTGCTGCCCGCGCCGGCCTTGTTGTCGACCACGATGGGCTGGCCCAGGCGCTTGCCCAGTTGCTCGGCCAGCGCGCGCGCGAAGATGTCGGAGGCCTGGCCCGGCGGGAACGGCACGACCAGGCGGATGGGCTTGTCGGGCCAGGCCGCGTGGGCCAGCGGTGCGAGCACGGACAGGGCCAGGCCGGCCAGCAGGCCGCGGCGGAGGAAGGGGATGCGCATGGTGTGTGTCTCCGGATCTGCTGCAAAGAGAAAGCGCAGGAGCGTTGCCGCCCCTGCGCCTTCGGCGGATGGTTCAGGCCAGGTGCTTGCCGAGGATGCCGGCCAGCTCGAACATGGTCGCGCTGGACTTGCCGAACACCGCCTGCAGCGCCGCATCGGCCTGGATGCTGCGCTTGTCCTTGGGGTCCTGCAGGCCCTTGGCCTTGATGTAGTCCCAGAGCTTCTTGGTGGCCTCGGTGCGCAGCACGGGGGTGTCGCCGATCACGGCGGCCAGCGCCGCGCTGGGCTTGAGGCCCGTGCCGGCCGCGGCCTTGCGCGGCGCCTTGGCCGCGGCGGTCTTGGCGGCCGGTGCCTTCTTCGCGGCCGCGGCCTTCTTGGCCGGGGCCGCCTTCTTCGCGGCGAACGCCCCACCCTTGCGCGGCGGGAACTTGGATTCGCGCGGCTCGAATTCGAAGGTGACCTTGCCCTCGTCCTTGTTCCAGGCGAGGAAGGCCTTGAAGCTGCGCCGCGTGCGCATGCTCACGAACTTGTCGAGCAGGTCGGTCTTGCCCTCGGCCAGCAGCTTCTTCACCTGGGCCTCGTCCACGGGCTGCTGCAGGATCACCTTGCCGGTCTTGAAGTCGCAGCTGGGCTGGGCCTGCTGCGGCGTGGGCACCGAGTGCGCGCAGATGTAGTTGCTGCCGAACTCGAACACGCCCGCGCCGCACTCGGGGCAGGGGCCCAGGTTCGGCTGGCCGCTGAAGTCGACGATCTCGCCGGTCTCGGCCGGGTCCTTCTCGTCGTCGCCGAAGTCGAACTCCAGCTTCCAGTTCTGGTCGTCCTCGCTGAAGGCCAGGCGGATCTCGGCCACGAAGGGCCAGCCGGCCTTGGAGCGAAAGCCCTCCAGCGGGCCGATGTGCTTGTCGCGCACCAGGGCCTCGGCCTCGGCGATCTCGAAGGTGCGGCCCGCGGGCGACTTGGTGAACGAGAAGCCGCAGGCGTCCTGCCCCGAGCCCTTGGGGCCCGCGCAGGCGTAGCGCCGGTAGTTCTCCTTGACCACGCCGCCGCAGTTCGGGCACGGCGCGGCAAGCGTGGCGTAGTCGCCCGGCACGGTGTCGCGGTCGTACTCCTTGGCCTTCTTGACGATGTGCTCGGTCATCTGCGCGATCTCGCGCATGAAGGCGTCGCGCGAGAGCGCGCCCTTTTCCATCTGGGCCAGCTTGTATTCCCACTCGCCCGTGAGCTCGGCCTTGGAGAGTTCCTCCACGCCCAGGCCGCGCAGCAGCGTCATGAGCTGGAAGGCCTTGGCGGTGGGGATCAGCTCGCGGCCTTCGCGCAGCATGTACTTCTCGCCCAGCAGCCCTTCGATGATGGCCGCGCGCGTGGCCGGCGTGCCGAGGCCCTTCTCCTGCATGGCCTCGCGCAGCTCGTCGTCGTCGATGAGCTTGCCGGCGCCTTCCATGGCGCCCAGCAGCGTGGCCTCGCTGTAGCGCGCGGGCGGGCGGGTCTTGAGGCCCTTGGCCTCGGCCGCGGCCACGCGCACCTGCTCGCCGCTCTGCACGGGCACCAGGCGCTTGCCGCCTTCCTTCTCGTCGTCCTCGCCCTCGGCCTCCTTGCCGTAGATGGCCATCCAGCCCGGCTTGACCAGCACCTTGCCGTCGGAGCGGAAGGCGTATTTCCGGCCCTGCGTCTGGACCGTGCTGATGCGCGTGGTGACCTGGAACTCCGCGCTCGGGAAGAACACCGCGAGGAAGCGCCGCACGACGAAGTCGTAGAGCTTCTGCTCGGCCTCCGACAGGCCGCTGGGCGCCTGCAGCGTGGGGATGATGGCGAAGTGGTCCGACACCTTGGCGTTGTCGAACACGCGCTTGGTCGGCTTCACGTAGCCGCCGTCGATGGCCTGCTGCGCGAACGGCGCGAGGTGCTTCATGCCGCTGCCGGCGAGCATCTTCATGGTGTCCTTGACCACGGGCAGGTAGTCCTCGGGCAGCGCGCGCGAGTCGGTCCGCGGGTAGGTCAGGGCCTTGTGGCGCTCGTACAGGCTCTGCGCCAGCGCCAGCGTGGTCTTGGCCGAGAAGCCGAAGCGGCCGTTGGCCTCGCGCTGCAGCGAGGTCAGGTCGAACAGCAGGCCGCTGGCCTGGGTCGTGGGCTTGCTCTCCTCGGTGACCGTGGCCGGCTGGCCGCGCACGGCCTCGGCGATGGCCTGGGCGTCGCGCGCGTTCCAGACACGGTCGGCGCGCTGCTCGGGGTCGGGCTCGCCGTTGGGCAACAAGGGCGCGCTGGCCTTCTTGAAGGCCGGGTCGAAGTACTTGCCCGGGTACTGGCCGGCCTGGGCGTCGAACAGGCCGTGGATCTCCCAGTAGTCGCGGCTCACGAACCTGCGGATCTGCTCCTCGCGCTCGACCACCACCGACAGCGTGGGCGTCTGCACCCGGCCCACGGTGGTCAGGAAGAAGCCGCCGTCGCGCGAGTTGAAGGCCGTCATGGCGCGCGTGCCGTTGATGCCGACCAGCCAGTCGGCCTCCGAGCGCGAGCGCGCGGCGTCGGCCAGGCCCTGCATCTGCTGTTCGCTGCGCAGGCGGTCGAAGCCCTCGCGGATGGCCTGCGGCGTCATCGACTGCAGCCACAGCCGCTTGATCGGCTTGCCGAGCGGCTTGGCGCCGCCGGCGTACTGTTCGATCAGGCGGAAGATCAGCTCGCCCTCGCGCCCCGCGTCGCAGGCGTTCACGAGCGCGGTGACGTCCTTGCGCTTGGCCTGCTTGACGACCGCGTTCAGCCGCGACCTGGTCTTGTCCACGGGCTTCAGGTCGAAGTGCGGCGGGATCACGGGCAGATGGGCGAAGCTCCACTTGCCGCGCTTGACGTCGTACTGCTCGGGCGCCTGGATCTCCACCAGGTGGCCGACCGCGCTGGTCACCACGTAGCGCTCGCTCTCGAAGTATTCGTCGTGCTTGTCGAACTTGCCGGCCACCGGGGTGAGTGCGCGCACGATGTCCTGCGCCACCGACGGCTTTTCGGCGATCACCAAGGTCTTGGTCATAAAAACTCTGCGATGTCCTTCTATGCGCCGGCATGTCGGCCAGGCGCCTTCCAAATTTGGTGCGAATGTAATTCAGCGCGCCACGCCGCTGGCACATGGCCCGGCGCAGGTGGCTCCTACAATCCGCCGCTCGCGCGCATGCGCGCATGCTTTTTTTAAACTACCAGAGTTTCGCCGTGGCTTCAAAAACCCAGCGCCCCGCCGCGCCCACGCGCCGCATCCAGGCCCGCCGTTCGGGTGTGCACGGCAAGGGCGTGTTCGCCGTGCAGGACATCGCCGAAGGCGAGACCGTCATCGAGTACGTGGGCGAGATCATCAGCTGGCAGGAGGCGCAGGACCGCCACCCGCACGACCCGAGCGATCCCAACCACACCTTCTACTTCCATGTCGACGAGGACCGCGTGATCGACGCCACCTACGGCGGCAACTCCTCGCGCTGGATCAACCACGCCTGCGAGCCGAACTGCATAGCCGACGAGGTGGACGGCCGCATCTTCATCAAGGCGCTGCGCGACATCCACGCCGGCGAGGAGTTGAACTACGACTACGGGCTCATCATCGACGAGCCCTACACCCGCAAGCTCAAGGCCGAGTACCCCTGCTGGTGCGGCGCCGAGAGCTGCCGCGGCACGCTGCTGTCGCCCAAGCCGCGCAAGCGCCCATGAGCATGCTGCGCTGGCCTGCCGAGGACATCTGGGAAGCGGTGGCGCCCGGCCTGCCGGGCTTCACGGTCGAGGTGCTGCCCGAGATCGATTCCACCAGCAGCGAGCTGATGCGCCGCATCCGTGCCGGCCGCCCCGAGCCGACCCTGCTCGTGGCCGAGCGCCAGACGGCCGGGCGCGGCCGCATGGGCCGGCCCTGGCAGGGCGAGGCGGGCAGTTCGCTGGCCATGTCGCTGGCGCTGCCGCTGGCGCCCCGGGACTGGTCCGGCCTGTCGCTGGCCGTGGGCGTGGCCGTGGTCGGCGCGCTGCACCCGGCGCTGCAACTCAAGTGGCCCAACGACGTCTGGTTCGAGGACCGCAAGCTGGCCGGCATCCTGATCGAGACCGTGGCGGCCGGCAGCGAGCGCCATGCCATCGTGGGCATCGGCGTCAACATCGCGCCGCGCGACGGCGATGGCCTGTCGACGCCGCCCGCAGCGCTGGCCGAACTGCAGCCGGGCTGGGACGCCGGCCAGGCCCTGCGCGCCATCGCGCTGCCGCTGGTGCAGGCCATCCAGCACTTCGAGGCCGAGGGCTTCGCGCCGTTCCGTGCGGCCTTTGAGGCGCGCGACCTGCTCAAGGGCCGGCCGCTGCGCCTGTCCGACGGCACCGAGGGCATGGGCGACGGCGTCGACCCCGATGGCGCGCTGCGCGTGCAGACCGCCACGGGGCTGCAGCGCATCAGCAGCGCCGAGGTCAGCGTGCGGCCGGTGAAAAGCTGAACATGCTGCTGCGAACCACGGCCCTGGCCTTGCTGTTCGCCAACGGCGCCTACTTCGCCTGGTCGCAGGGCCTGCTGGCGCCGGTGGGCCTGGCGCCGGAGTCGGCACGCGAGCCGCAGCGCCTGGCGCAGCAGATCCGGCCCGAGGCGCTGCGCGTGACGCCGGCCGCCCCGGCGGCATCCGAGCCGGAGCCCGCCGCGCCTGCAGCCCCGGCCGGGCCCGCGTCGCAGGCCGAGGCGCCACCGCCTGCCGTCGCCTGTCTGCAGGCCGGCCCGTTCGACAACGCCCAGGCGCAGGCCTTGCGCCAGGCCCTGGGGGCCGGTGGCGTGCCGGCGTCGGCCTGGTCGCTGCAGGCCATCGCGCCGCCCGACCGCTGGATCGTCTACATGGGCCGCTACAGCGACGCCGACGCGCTCGAGAAGAAGCGCACCGAACTGCGCGCGCTGCGCGTGGACACGGCCCCGGTCACGCAGGCCGCGCTCGCGCCGGGCCTGTCGCTCGGGGTGTTCTCGACCCAGGACGCGGCCAACGAACACCTGGCGCAGCTGGCGCGCCGCGGCGTGCGCACGGCGCGCGTGGTGGCCGAGCACCGCGAGCCGAGCGCGGTGCAGCTGCGCCTGCCGGCCGCCGATGCCGCCCTGCGCGAGCAGGTGCGGGGCATGCTGGCCGGCCGCCCGCTGACACCCTGCTGAACCCCGGCCCCTTCAGCCGCGCGCAGGCTCCGGGCCGAAGCGCACCTCCACGCAGGTGCCGGGCGGCTGCTGGCCCGGATGCGCATCGCGCAGCGCCACCGCGGCGCCGTGCTGGCCCGCGATCTCGCGCACGATGGACAGGCCCAGGCCCGAGCCGTCGGCATCGGTGCCGAGCGCGCGGTAGAAGGGCTGGAACACCAGTTCGTGCTCCGCGCCCGGGATGCCGGGGCCCGAATCCTCCACCTGCAGCCGCAGCGGGCCGTCGCCGTCGGCGGCCAGCACATGGGCCGTCACCACGCCGGGCCGGTCCGGGCGCGAGGGCGTGTAGGCGATCGCGTTGTCGACCAGGTTGCGCACGAGCTCCTTGAGCAGCGTGGCATTGCCCTCGAGTTGCACGCCGGGCGCGCCGGGCAGGGCGCCGTCGTAGCCCAGGTCCAGCGACTTCTCCATGGCGCGCGGCAGCGCCTCCTGCACCACGTCCATGACCAGCCGCGCGAGGTCGCAGGGCTGGCGCGCGATGGGCGCCCCGGCGTTCTCGGCGCGTGCCAGCGCCAGCAGCTGGTTGACGGTGTGCGTGGCGCGGATGCTGGAGCGGCGGATCTGCAGCAGCGACTGCTTGAGCTCGTCGGCGTTGGCGCCGTCGCGCTGCGCGAGGTCGGCCTGCATGCGCAGCCCGGCCAGCGGCGTCTTGAGCTGGTGCGCGGCATCGGCCAGGAAGCGCTTCTGCGTGGCGATGGAATCCTTGAGCCGGGTGAGCAGGTCGTTGACCGAGGACACCAGCGGCGCCACCTCCAGCGGCACGGTGCGGTCGTCCAGCGGCGAGAGGTCGTCGGGCTTGCGCGCGCGGATGCGCTCCTCGAGCTCGGAGAGCGGCTTGATGCCGCGCACCAGCGCGAGCCAGACCAGCAGCACCGCGAGCGGCAGGATCACGAACTGCGGCAGCATCACGCCCTTGATGATCTCGGCGGCCAGCACCGAGCGCTTCTCGCGCGTCTCGGCCACCTGCACGAGGGCGGCCTGGCCGCTGCCGTCCAACGCCACCCAGGTGTAGGCCACGCGCAGGCCCAGGCCGCGCAGTTCGTCGTCGCGCAGCCGCACCTCGCCGGGCTGGACGCGCTCGGCATCGCGCGGCAGCGCCAGTTCGCGCTCGCCGGCCAGCAGCTCGCCGCGCGGCCCCAGCACCTGGAAGAAGACCTGGTCGGATTCGTCGGCGCGCAGGATCTCGTGCGCCGGCGGCGGCAGGCTGAACTGCAGCCGCCCGTTCTTGGGCAGCGCCACCTGCTGGGCCAGCGCACGCACGTTGTGCTCCAGCGCGCGGTCGAAGGGGTTGCCGGCGATGCCCTGGGCCACGAGCCAGGTCAGCACCAGGCTGACCGGCCACAGCAGCAGCAGCGGCGTCAGCATCCAGTCCAGGATTTCGCCGAACAGCGAACGCTGCTCGCGCTGGAAGATCTTCACGCGTTGATTTTTTCGAGGCAGTAGCCGAGGCCGCGCACGGTGGCGATGCGGATCGGCCCCTTCTCGATCTTCTTGCGCAGGCGGTGGATGTAGACCTCGATGGCGTTGGTCGAGACCTCCTCGCCCCACTCGCACAGGCGCTCGACCAGCTGGTCCTTGCTGACCAGGCGGCCGGCGCGCTGCAGCAGCACCTCCAGCAGGCCCAGTTCGCGCGCCGACAGTTCGACCATGCGGCCGTCGATGGTGGCCACGCGGCCGGCCTGGTCGTACTCCAGCGGGCCGTGGCGGATCGAGCTGCTGGTGGCGCCGGTGCCGCGCCGCGTGAGCGCGCGCACGCGGGCCTCGAGCTCCTGCAGCGAGAAGGGCTTGGCCATGTAGTCGTCGGCGCCGTAGTCCAGGCCCTTGACGCGTTCCTCCACGCTGTCGGCTGCGGTCAGGATCAGCACCGGCAGCGCCGAGCCGCGGCCGCGCAGCGCGCGCAGCACCTCCAGGCCGTGCAGGCGCGGCAGGCCCAGGTCCAGGATCAGCAGGTCGAACTGGCTGCTGGTGCGCAGCGCGGCGTCGGCTTCGGTGCCGCTGGCCACGTGGTCCACGGCCGCGCCGGAACTGCGCAGCGCGCGCAGCAGGCCATCGGCCAGCACCTGGTCATCCTCGGCGATCAGAATGCGCATGCGGTTCTCCGGTTGGACAGACGGAAATTTTAGGAGGCTGTCGGGCTTGGGCATGGTTCCGGCGCCCGAAGGGTCAGGAGCCCACGTAGGCTTCCAGCCCCAGGCTCACGACGGTGGCGACCTCGGCCCCGACCGCCTCGCGGAATTCGGCCTCGGCCTGGGCCAGCGCGCCGCGGAAGGCTTGCTGCCAGGCCAGGCCGTCCGGCGTGAAGCGCACGACGCGGGCGCGCGCGTCGTACGGGTCGGCCGCCCGCGTGACCAGGCCCCAGGCTTCGCACTGCGCGATCAGGTCGCCCATGGCCTGCTTGCTCATGCCGGCGCGCTCGGCCAGCACGCCGGGCCGCGTACCGCCCACGTCCAGGTGCCGCGTGATGTGCACATGGGCGGCGCTGACCTGGGCCCGCGCCGCGAGGTTGGACAGGGCCAGCGGCACCTGCACGTCGTGGGCCATCAAGGCCAGCACGCGCGCGTCGAACCGGCGCAGCGCGTCGCCCATCAGGCGCCCCAGGTGGGTGGTGCGCCAGGCCCCGTCCAGCTCCAAGTTCTGCATCCGCAGATCGTAAGGCAAACTGACCAAAAAACATGGGTCTTCGAATCAATGCCTGCACTACACTACTGGTCAAGCATCCAGACAGTATGGAGTCACAGTCCGGGTGCAGTTCGCAAGTCATTGATCTCAAGGAGATTTTTCATGGACGCACCGGTGAAGAACAACGCAGCACAGGCCGAGAAGGCCAAGGCCTTGCAGGCCGCCCTGGCCCAGATCGAAAAGCAGTTCGGCAAGGGCACCATCATGCGCCTGGGCGAAGGCGAGGCCATCGAGGACATCCAGGTCGTCTCCACCGGCTCGCTGGGCCTGGACATCGCGCTGGGCGTGGGCGGCCTGCCGCGCGGCCGCGTGGTCGAGATCTACGGCCCGGAATCCTCGGGCAAGACCACGCTGACGCTGCAGGTCATCGCCGAGATGCAGAAGCAGGGCGGCACCTGCGCCTTCGTCGACGCCGAGCACGCGCTGGACGTGCAGTACGCCCAGAAGCTGGGCGTGACGCTGTCCGACCTGCTGATCAGCCAGCCCGACACCGGCGAGCAGGCCCTGGAGATCGTCGACAGCCTGGTGCGCTCGGGCGCCGTGGACCTGATCGTGGTCGACTCGGTCGCCGCGCTGACGCCCAAGGCCGAACTCGAAGGCGAGATGGGCGATTCCCTGCCCGGCCTGCAGGCCCGCCTCATGAGCCAGGCGCTGCGCAAGCTCACGGCCACGATCAAGAAGACCAACTGCATGGTCATCTTCATCAACCAGATCCGCATGAAGATCGGCGTGATGTTCGGCAGCCCCGAGACCACCACGGGCGGCAACGCGCTGAAGTTCTACGCCTCGGTGCGCATCGACATCCGCCGCACCGGCACGATCAAGAAGGGCGACGAGGCCATCGGCAACGAGACCAAGGTCAAGGTGGTCAAGAACAAGGTCTCGCCGCCGTTCAAGACGGCCGAGTTCGACATCCTGTTCGGCGAGGGCATCTCGCGCGAGGGCGAGATCATCGACATGGGCGTGGAGGCGCGCATCGTCGACAAGTCCGGCGCCTGGTACGCCTACAACGGCGAGAAGATCGGCCAGGGCCGCGACAACGCCCGCGAGTTCCTGCGCGAGAACCCCGACCTGGCGCGCGAGATCGAGAACAAGGTGCGCGAGAACCTGGGCATCGCACTGCTGCCGCCCGCAGCCGCGCGCCGGCCAAGGGCGAGTGAACCGGCAACCGGCCTGCGCCCTCGCTGAAAGGCCGGGCGCTGCGCATGCTCGCCCAGCGCGAGCATTCGCGCCCCGAACTCGAACGCAAGCTCGCGCGCCACACCGAAGACGCCGCGGAACTGGCGCGCGCGCTCGACGAGTTGCAGGCCAGGGGCTTCATCAGCGAGGCGCGCGTGGTCGCGTCCGTGCTGCACCAGCGTGCCACCCAGTACGGCGCGCTGCGCCTGCGCCAGGAACTGCAGCACAAGGGCGTGGCGCCCGCGGCCATCGCCGAGGCCGTGGCCGGCCTGGCCGACAGCGAGTTCGAACGCGCGCTGGCGCTGTGGCAGCGCCGCTTCGCGCCGGCCGCCGACGCGCGCGAGCACGCGCGGCAAAGCCGCTTCCTGCTGGCGCGCGGCTTTTCAGGCGCGGTGGTGGCGCGGGTGCTGCGCCACCGGCCCGACAATGCGGACTGAATGCCCGCCTCCCCTGCCCGCGCCCTCTCGGCCCTGACCTTCGCCTTCGGCCTGAGCCAGTTCTTCCGCAGCTGCCTTGCCGTGATCGCCCCCGAACTGCAACACGACCTGGCGCTGTCCGCCGCCGGGTTCGGCCTGTTGTCCTCGTGCTTCTTCCTGTCGTTCGCGGCCGCGCAGATCCCGGTCGGCATCGCATTCGACCGCTGGGGCGTGGGCCGGCCCACGCGCTGGCTCATGTCCATCGGCGTGTTCTCTCGCTGCTGTTCGTGCTGGCGCCGAATGGGCCGACGGCCATGCTGGCCCAGGCCGGGCTGGGCCTGGCCTGCGCGCCCGTGTTCATGGGCCTCATGCACTACGCCGGCGCGCAGCTGCCGCCCGGCGCAGTACGTGGCCTTCGTCGGCCGCGCCAATGCCACCGGCATGCTGGGCGCGCTGTGCGCCACGCTGCCGCTGGGCTGGCTGGCCCAGCACCTGGGCTGGCGGCCCGCACTGGCGCTGGCCGGGCTGTGCATGCTGGTGGCCAGCGTGGCCGTGTGGCGCACGCTGCACGACGAAGGCGATGCCGATGCGCAACGCGAGACGCCGCTGGCCATGCTGCGCTCCAGCGCCGCGCTGCTGCTGCGGCCCGTCGCTGTGGACCCTGATCCCGCTGTGCGTGGCCATGGCCGCCGGCACCAGCTTTCGCAACGCCTGGGGCGGCCCTTACCTGGCGGACCTGTTCGGGCTGCAGACCCAGGGCCGCGGCCTGGCGCTGTCGGCCGTGACCGTCGCCTGCTTCGGCACCGCGCTGTTGCTGCCGCGGCTGGTGCGCCGCCATGGGCTGCGCGCGACCGTGCTGGGCTGGACGCTGCTGTCGCTGGCCGGCGCACTGGTGCTGGTGCTCTGGCCGGGCGGCGGCGCCATGCTCGCGCACCTGGTGCCCATGGCGCTGCTCGTGACCATCGGCATGCTGCACCCCCTGGTCATGACGCACGGCCGCGAACTGCTGCCGCCGGCCGTGCGCGGGCGCGGCCTGGGCGTGCTCAACAGCTTCGTGTTCCTGGGTTCGGCGCTGACGGCCTGGGCCTTCGGGCAGATCGCCGACATGGGCCAGCACGCCGGCTGGACGCTGGAGGCGAGTTGGTCGGCGATCTTCGGCTGCGCCGGTGTGCTGGTGCTGCTGGGTGCGCTGCCCTACGCCTTCAGTCCGCGGCCGGCACCGGCGCAGCGACGCTGAGGTGGCGCAGCGGCCGGCGCAGGAGGCCGGCGTCGGCCATGCGGCGCATTGTGGTCCGGCCTTGCGCGGCATCAACACGCGGCGCGCATGCCCCGCCTACGCTGGCGTCCTTGCTGCAAAGGAGACCCCGCATGGCCCGACTCGAATGGTCCGACAGCCTGGTGCTGGACCTGCCCGTCATGGACGAAACGCACCAGGAGTTCGTGGAATTGCTGGCCGAGGTCGAGGCCGCCGACGACGCAGCGCTGCTGCCGGCCTGGCAGACCCTGATCGCCCACACCGAGGACCATTTCGGCCGCGAAGACGGCTGGATGCGTGCCACCGGATTCGCCGCCAACAACTGCCACAGCACCCAGCATGCGGTGGTGCTGCAGGTCATGCGCGAGGGCCTGCAGCTCGACGGCGCGCAGCGCCTGGCCCATGTGCGCGAATTGGCGCGCCAGCTGGCGCCCTGGTTCGTGCAGCACGCCCAGACCATGGACGCCGCATTGGCGCTGCACCTGCGCAGCGTGGGCTTCGATGCGGCCAGCGGCAGCCTGCCGCGGCCCGGCGCGCTGCCGGTCGAGCCGATCCGCGGCTGCGGGTCGGCAGCGTGCGCGCCGGCCTGAGCCGGCCTACAGGCCCAGCATCAGCTTGAGGTTCTGCACCGCGGCGCCGCTGGCGCCCTTGCCCAGGTTGTCCAGCCGCGCGATGACGACCGCATGGCGCGCGTCCTCGTTCGGGAACACGCGGATCTCGAGCCGGTTGGTGTCGTTGAGCGCCAGCGCGTCGAGCTTGCCGCTGTCGGTGGGCGGCAGCACCTGCACGAACTGCTCGGGCGTGTTGCTGCTGGCGTAGTGGCTGGCCAGGGCCGCCTGCAGGTCGGCCGCGCGCGGCTTGCCCGGCAGGTCGTCCAGGTGCAGCGGCAACTGCACCAGCATGCCCTGGCGGAAATTGCCCACCGAGGGAATGAAGACCGGCCGGCGCGTGAGCCCCGTGTACCGCATGATCTCGGGAATGTGCTTGTGCTTGAGGCCCAGCGCGTAGGTTTCGAACAGCGGTGCCTCGTTCCTCTCGTAGGCCTCGATCATGGTGCGGCCGCCGCCGGAGTACCCGCTGACGGAGGGCAGCGCGATCGGGAAATCGGCGGGCAGCAGGCCGGCATCGACCAGCGGCCGCACGATGGCGATGGCGCCCGTGGCGTAGCAGCCCGGGTTGGCGACGCGGTCGGCCTGCGCGACCCTCTGCGCCTGGCCGGCCACGAGCTCGGGAAAGCCGAACACCCAGGACGGGTTCACGCGGTGGGCCGTGGAAGCGTCGACGATCTTGGGCTTTTTGCCCTGCAGCTGGTCGATCAGCGCGACCGACTCGATGGCCGCGTCGTCGTGCAGGCACAGCACGACGAGGTCGACGCCGGCCATGAGCTCGCGCTTGGCGGCGACATCCTTGCGCAGCTCGGGCGCGATGCTGACGAGTTCGATCTGCGGCATGGCCTGCAGCCGCTCGCGGATCTGCAGGCCGGTGGTGCCGGCTTCGCCATCGATGAAGACTTTGGCCATGGGGTTCGCTCGGTAGAAAGTAGGCGTGGGCCGCACAAAATTGGTGCGGCGCACCATGATACAGTCGCCGGCTGTCCGCAGTCTGGTTGTCAAGCATCCGTCGCTGGTGGACAACAGCGAATGTTTTTCGCCCTCCCGTCCCCAACCCTCTTCCGAGAGACCTCCTCATGAAGATTCACGAGTACCAAGGCAAGGAAATCCTTGCCAAGTTCGGCGTACCGGTGCCCCGCGGCATTCCGGCCTACACGGTGCAGGAGGCGGTCGAGGCCGCCCAGAAACTCGGCGGCCCGGTCTGGGTGGTCAAGGCGCAGATCCACGCGGGCGGCCGCGGCAAGGGCGGTGGCGTGAAGGTGGCCAAGAGCATCGAGCAGGTCAAGGAACTGGCCGGCCAGATCCTGGGCATGCAGCTCAAGACGCACCAGACCGGCCCCGAGGGCCAGAAGGTCCGCCGCCTGTACATCGAGGACGGTGCGGACATCCAGAAGGAGTACTACATCTCCGCCGTGACCGACCGCGCCACGCAGAAGGTCGCCTTCATCGCCTCCAGCGAAGGTGGCATGGACATCGAGGAAGTGGCCCATTCCACGCCCGAGAAGATCATCACGGTGTTCGCCGACCCCAAGGAAGGCCTGACCGACGCGCAAGCCAAGGAAATCTCCGACGGCATCGGCATGCCGGCCGATTCGACCGCGCAGACCGTCGACATCCTGAAGAAGCTCTACACCTGCTACATGGAAACGGACGCCTCGCTGGTCGAGATCAATCCGCTGAACCGTGACAGCAAGGGCAACGTGATCGCCCTGGACGCCAAGTTCAACTTCGACAGCAACGCGCTGTTCCGCCACCCCGAGATCGTGGCCCTGCGCGACCTGGACGAGGAAGACCCGGCCGAAGTCGAGGCGTCCAAGTTCGACCTGGCCTACATCAGCCTGGACGGCAACATCGGCTGCCTGGTCAACGGCGCCGGCCTGGCCATGGCGACCATGGACACCATCAAGCTGTTCGGCGGCGAGCCGGCCAACTTCCTGGACGTCGGCGGCGGCGCCACGCCCGAGAAGGTGACCGAAGCCTTCAAGATCATGCTGAAGAACAAGAACGTCCAGGCCATCCTGGTCAACATCTTCGGCGGCATCATGAAGTGCGACACCATCGCCACCGGCGTGATCGCAGCCTGCAAGGCCGTGAACCTGTCCGTGCCGCTGGTCGTGCGCATGAAGGGCACCAACGAAGAGCTGGGCAAGAAGCTGCTGGCCGAGTCCGGCCTGCCCATCATCAGCGCCGACACCATGGCGGAAGCGGCCCAGAAGGTCGTGGCCTCGGTCAAGAAGTAAGGAAGCGTCATGTCGATCTACATCAACAAAGACACCAAGGTCATCACCCAGGGCATCACCGGCAAGACCGGCCAGTTCCATACGGAAAAGTGCCAGGAATACGCGAACGGCAAGAACGCCTTCGTCGCCGGCGTGAACCCGAAGAAGGCCGGCGAGTCGATCTTCAACATCCCGATCTACGCCTCCGTCAAGGAAGCCGCCCAGCAGACCGGCGCCACCGTGTCGGTGATCTACGTGCCGCCTCCGGGCGCCGCTGCCGCGATCTGGGAAGCCGTTGAAGCCGACCTGGACATGGCCATCTGCATCACCGAAGGCATCCCGGTCCGGGACATGCTGGAAGTGCGCAACAAGATGAAGGCCAAGGAAGCCGCCGGCGGCAAGAAGACGCTGCTGCTGGGCCCCAACTGCCCCGGCCTGATCACGCCCGACGAAATCAAGATCGGCATCATGCCCGGCCACATCCACCGCAAGGGCCGTGTGGGCGTGGTTTCGCGCTCCGGCACGCTGACCTATGAAGCCGTGGCCATGCTGACCGAAATCGGCCTGGGCCAGTCCAGCGCCGTCGGCATCGGCGGCGACCCGATCAACGGCCTCAAGCACATCGACGTGATGAAGGCCTTCAACGACGATCCGGAAACGGACGCCGTGATCATGATCGGCGAGATCGGCGGCCCGGACGAGGCCGACGCAGCCCGCTGGTGCAAGGAACACATGAAGAAGCCCGTGGTCGGCTTCATCGCCGGCGTGACCGCCCCCCCGGGCAAGCGCATGGGCCACGCCGGTGCGCTGATCTCCGGCGGCGCCGACACGGCCGACGCCAAGCTGGCCATCATGGAAGAGTGCGGCTTCACGATCACGCGCAACTTCTCGGAACTGGGCCGCTTGCTCAAGTCCAAGCTGTAAGAACCAGTCAGGCTCTGGTCAGGCTACGCAGTTCCACGAACTGCGCCGCTCCGGATTGCTGGGTAAACTGACCCGGCATACAAGAAAGCGCCCTGCACGGGCGCTTTCGCATTCATAACAGCCGGAGAAATTGCGCATGTTCCTGGGTCTCGACCTGTCTTCCCCCGCATTCTGGAGCGCCTTCGGCTCCATCCTGCTGGCCAATGTGGTGCTGTCTGGCGACAACGCCGTGGTGATCGCCATGGCGGCGCGCACGCTCAAGCCCGAGCAGCGCGGCAAGGCCATCTTCTTCGGCAGCGCCGCCGCCATCGTGATGCGGATCGTGCTGACCATCGTGGCGATCCGCCTGCTGACGCTGCCCTTCCTCAAGATCGTCGGCGCCGGCCTGCTGACCTACATCGGCGTGGACCTGCTGATGGGCGAGGGCGACGGCGACGACGGCGGCGCCGAAGTCTCCGGCATGTTCAACGCGATCCGCACCATCCTCGTGGCCGACCTGGTCATGAGCCTGGACAACGTGCTGGCGGTCGCGGCCGCCGCGCAGGGCAATCTCCCGCTGCTGGTGGTGGGCCTGTTGGTCAGCATTCCGCTGATCGTGTTCGGCGCCTCGCTGCTGACCAAGGTCATGGAACGCTTTCCCATCATCATCACGATCGGCGCGGCCCTGCTGGGCTTCCTGGCCGGCGAGATGCTGCTGACCGACCCGGCCGTGGTCCAGTACCTGGGCGCGGTCAGCGAAACCACGATCAAGGCCGCCGGCCTGGCGGGCGCCGTGCTCGTCGTGGCGCTGGGCAACTGGTTGCAGCGCCGCGGCAAGGCCTGAACGGGGCCTCGGGACACCGCGCTGTTGCAGGAACAGCGCAGACGGCGCACCATTTGGCCCCGTTCTGGCGATATTTTTTCTTGCGTTGCGTCAAATCGCCCCGTCATGTAACAGAATGTCGGGTCCACGCCCCGGCCTCGCCCGGTGCGCTGCTGCTGGCCCCAGCCACTGAGCGCCCTGTGCCTGCATGCGTGGTGTTTCCATGCAGACGCAAGCCAGGCAAAGGGCACGAGTGCAGGCACAGCACATCCATCTCCATGCAAGCGGCCCAGGCCCATCCGGCGGCCTGGATGGCGATCGCCCGGGCGCGCCATGAACTACCAGTTCCAGGCCTTGACCCATCCTGGCCGGCTGCGCCACAACAACGAAGATGCCGCGGCTTTTGACCCGGTCTGCGGCTGCAGCGTGCTGGCCGACGGCATGGGCGGCTACAACGCCGGCGAAGTGGCCAGCAGCATGGCCGTCAATGTCATCCTCGCCGAACTGGCGGACTGGTTCGCCGCCACCGGACCGGACGCTTCCGTGCGCGAGATCCGCAAGGCCATGGAGCGCTGCGTGCAGCATGCGAACCAGGCCATCCTGAGCACGGCGCGGGCAGACCCGGACTGCGCCGGAATGGGGACCACGCTGGTCGTGGCCTCGTTCCAGGAGCAGCGGCTGGTGGTGGGCCACATCGGCGATTCGCGCGCCTACCGGCTGCGCGAAGGGCAATTGCAGCAGATCACGCGCGACCATTCCCTGCTGCAGGAACAGCTCGATGCCGGATTGATCACGCCGGCGCAAGCGGCCGTGTCGTCGCAGCGCAATCTCGTCACGCGCGCCCTCGGCATCGAGTCCGGGGTCGAGCTGGACATCAACGAATTCGCGGTGGAGGCCGGCGACCTCTATCTGCTGTGCTCGGACGGGCTGTCCGACATGGCGAACGACAGCGAAATCGGAGACATCCTGCGCGCCAGCGGCTCGCTGGAACACAAGGCGCGCCGCCTCATCGACCGCGCGAACGCCAATGGCGGCCGGGATAACATCACCGTCCTGCTCGCACAGGCGATGTCCGCCCCAGCCACGCGGCCCAGCCTGGTTTCCAGGTTGTTGCGCACTTGAATATCCATCGACATCCAAATGACCAGACCCAGGAGCCGGCCATGCCAAAGTTGATCGTCTCGATCGACGGTGTAGTCATCAAGGAAGTTCAGCTCACCAAGGACCGCACCACGCTCGGCCGGCGCCCGTACAACGATGTCGTGATCGACCATCTGGCGGTCAGCGGCGAGCATGCCGCCGTGCTGATGGCCGGCAACGAAGTGCAGCTGGAAGACCTCAACAGCACCAACGGCACCTACGTCAACAGCCGGCCCATCCGCAAGCAGGTGCTGCGCCACAACGACATGGTCGAGATCGGCAAGTACAAGATCAAGTTCCTGCACGATGCGCAGGATGCCGGCGAGGCGCGGATGCCGGCGGCACCTGCCCCAGCCGCCGCGCGCGCCGATGCGCCGACGCCGCAGCGCCGGGCCTTCGACACCGTGCTGGGCGCCGATCTCGAGGCGACGGCCGGCCCGGCATCGATCCGCGTCACGTCCGGCTCGGCCGCTGGCCGGGAAGTCGCGTTGGTCAAGGTCGTCACGACCATCGGCAAGGCGGGCGTGGCCGTCGCCGCCATCACGCGCCGCCCCCACGGCTATGTGGTCGTGCACGTGGAAGGAGCGCATGCCCCGCTCGTGAACGGCATCACCGTCGGCACGACACCGGTGGACCTCAAGCACGGCGACGTGCTGCAGTTGGCCGGCACGCAGATGGAGTTCCTCCACAGCCTTTGAGCGGGCGACGCAGCCGCTCGGCAAAGAGTGCAAGTGCAGGCCACTGTCCGCGCCGGAATCAGCAAAATTTCTCGACAGCAGGTCGCCACTGCCTGTAGCCTTCGGCATCGCGTCCTGGCCTGGGGTGCCGGGCGCCCACATCCTCATTTCACCGAAGGAACCGGATGAAACTGCGCGTGCTCGGCTGTTCCGGCGCCATTGCAAAGGACTGTCGCACGACGTCCTTTCTGCTCGATGCCGACGTGCTTGTCGATGCCGGCACCGGCGTGGGAGATCTGAGCCTGGACGAGATGCGCCTGATCGACCATGTGTTCCTGACCCATTCGCACCTGGACCACATCGCCGCGCTTCCGCTCATGGTCGATGCCATCGCATCGCAACGGCGCAAGCCCATCAGCGTGCATGCGCTGCCTGGCACCATCGCCGCGCTCAAGGCGCATGTCTTCAACAACGTGATCTGGCCCGACTTCAGCCGGATCCCGTCGGAAGCGGCCCCTTTCGTGCGCTTTCACGAGATCGAGGTCGGCGTCGCGCTCCAGGTCTGCGGCAAGACCATCGAGCCGCTGCCTGCGGTGCACACGGTGCCGGCCTGCGGCTACGCCGTTTCGGCGGGCGGGCCCCATTGGGTGTTCACCGGCGACACGGAACGCAATCCGGCGTTCTGGCAGCGCCTGGAGCAGCTGGATGTGGCGATGCTGGTGATCGAGACCGCCTTCAGCAACCGCGAGCAGGAACTCGCACGGCGCAGCCTGCATCTGTCGCCCGTCGCGCTGGCAGAGGAATTGGCGCACATGGACCACACGCGCAACGTGCCGGTCTACATCACGCACACCAAGCCGTCGGAGACCGTGCTGATCATGGCCGAGATCGACCAGTTCGACCGCAATGCCACCCACGGCAGCCAGCCCGGCGCGCACGACATCCGCTGGCTGGAAGCCGGCCAGGAATTCGAGATCTAGCCCCGGGTCATGGCCGCGGCGCCATGGAAAAGTCGATCGACAGCAGGTACCACAGGATCAGCGTCGGGATCACCACGGGCAAGGACAGCGCGGCGAACAGCAGCACCGCCGTTGCAAACGACGCAATGTCCTGCCACCACTGCCGCAGCAGGATGCGCAGGTCGACGTTCCAGAAGTACTCCTTGTCCTTCATCAAAACCCTCTCTGACGCCCTGCGAAGGGATGCCTAGCCCAGTGTAGTCTTCGCTTCAGCAAAAACCCTTGCGACACGGCCGGGAGGCCAAAAGCGTTGCGGGTATCTGATACTCTGCATACATTCCGTTTTCCATCATCACAGAAGGGAGATCCCATGTCCAAAGCGAGTGCATCCAGCGTCGAGTCCCAGGAACAACTGGTCAGCGACATCAAGTCCGTGATCTCCGATGCCGAGGAAATGCTGAGCGCCACGGCCGATCAGGCGGGTGAGAAGGTCAACAACCTGCGCGCACGCATCCAGGTTCGCCTGCACGATGCCAAGTTGCGCCTGGTCGATGCGGAAGAGGCCCTGCTGGCCAAGACCAAGGCTGCGGCACGTGCCACCGACGAGTACGTGCACGAATCGCCCTGGACCGCCATCGGCGTCGCCGCAGGGGTTGGTGTCCTGCTGGGCTTGGCCCTCGGCCGGCGTTGATCGGTCCGCAACCAGCCTTCGGGGCTGGGCATGGCTAGCGGACCGCGCCGCGCGGCCCCGGGTGCCGGCCCGGTCGGCGCCTTGCGCCGCATGCTGTCGACCCTGCTGGCCCTGGGCCAGACACGGCTGCAGCTGATCGGCAACGAGATCCAGATCGAGAAGCACCGTGCGTTGCAGATGCTGGCGCAGGTGCTGCTGGCCGTGTTTTGCCTGTGCATGGCGCTGCTGATGGCGGTGGGGCTCGTCCTCGCGCTGTGGTGGGAGCAGCGCGTCGCCGTGTTGAGCATCCTGCTGGCCCTGTTCGCTGCGGCCGCCTTCTGGTTGCTGCACCAGGTCCGCAACCGGCGCGCCACGCAGGACCATCCCTTCGCCGCCAGTCTGGCAGAGTTGCAGGAGGACCTGCGGCAACTGAAGGAGACGGCCCAGCATGCGCCGCAGCAAGAGCCTCGCTGAACTGGAGCGCGAGCGCGGCCGCTTGCAGGAGCGCATCAGCGCGCAGCGCAGCCAGTTGCCGGCCCAGTTTGCGCCGGTGGCCCATCTGCTGCAGTTCGGTGAACGTGTCGCGCAAACCGTGCAGGCTGCGCGCACTTTCGTGCAACGGCATCCCTGGGCGATGGGCGCCATCGGCGCCGTGCTGGTGTTGCGCCGGCCGCGCTCCCTGGGACGCTGGCTGAAGCGCGGCCTTCTGGTCTGGCGCACCTGGCGCACCGCCCGGAACTTCGCCCAGGTGGTCCAGCGTCAGCTGAACCGTCCTCCCGGTTGAATCAGGCAGCTGCCAGGTAGCGGCGCAGGTAGCGGCCCGTGTGGCTGGCCTCGTGCGCCGCGATCTGCTCGGGCGTGCCGACGGCCAGCACCTGGCCGCCGCCGGCGCCGCCCTCCGGCCCCATGTCGACCAGCCAGTCCGCCGTTTTGATCACATCCAGGTTGTGTTCGATCACGACGATGGTGTTGCCTGCATCGCGCAGCTGGTGCAACACGCGTAACAAGAGATCAATGTCTGCGAAATGCAGGCCGGTGGTGGGCTCGTCGAGGATGTACAGCGTGCGGCCGGTGTCGCGCTTGGACAACTCCAGCGCCAGCTTGACCCGCTGCGCCTCGCCGCCCGACAGCGTGGTTGCCGCCTGGCCCAGCTTGATGTAGGACAGCCCGACGTCCAGCAGCGTCTTGAGCTTGCGCGCCAGCGCCGGCACCGCTTGCAGGAAGTCGTACGCGGCCTCGACCGTCAGGTCCAGGATCTGGGCGATGTTCTTGCCCTTGTAGACGACTTCCAGCGTCTCGCGGTTGTAGCGCTGGCCATGGCAGACGTCGCAAGGCACGTAGACATCCGGCAGGAAATGCATTTCGACCTTCACGACGCCGTCGCCCTGGCAGGCCTCGCAGCGTCCGCCGGCCACGTTGAAGGAAAAGCGCCCGGGGCCGTAGCCGCGCTCGCGCGCCGTCGGCACCTCGGCCATGAGTTCGCGGATCGGCGTGAACAGGCCGGTGTAGGTAGCCGGATTGCTGCGCGGCGTGCGGCCGATCGGCGACTGGTCGACGTTGATGACCTTGTCGAACTGCTCCAGCCCGGCGATCTCGTCGTGCGGCGCCGGCTCCTCGTGCGCCCGGTAGATCTGGCGCGCCGCTGCCGCGTACAAAGTGTCGTTGACCAGCGTGGATTTGCCCGAGCCCGACACGCCGGTCACGCAGGTGAACAGGCCGACCGGAAAGTCCACGTCCACGCCCTTGAGGTTGTGGCCGCGCGCGCCGCGCACGCCGATGGTCTGCAGCGCCCCCTTGGCGGCATCGCCCGTGGCCGGCAGCCAGGGCGTGCGCCGCGCGGGTACGTCGATGCGCATGGCTCCCGACAGGTAGCGGCCCGTGAGCGAGGCGGCATTGGCCTTCACGGCGGCGATGTCGCCCTGGGCCACGACCCGCCCGCCATGCACGCCGGCACCCGGCCCCATGTCGATGACATGGTCGGCGGCGGCCATCATGTCTTCGTCGTGTTCGACCACGAGCACGCTGTTGCCCAGGTCGCGCAGGTGCTGCAGCGTGCCGATCAGGCGGTCGTTGTCGCGCTGGTGCAGGCCGATGCTGGGCTCGTCCAGCACGTACATCACGCCGGTCAGGCCCGAGCCGATCTGCGAGGCCAGGCGGATGCGCTGCGATTCCCCGCCCGACAGCGTCTCGGCGCTGCGGTCCAGGCTCAGATAGTTCAGGCCCACGTCGTTGAGAAACTTCAGGCGCAGGCCGATCTCGCGCACCACCTTGGCCGCGATCTCCGCCTTGGACCCGTGCAGTTGCAGGCCGTCGAAGTAGGCCTGGCTCTCGCGCAGCGTGACGCTGCTGATCTCGTAGATCGCGCGCGCCTGCGCGCCCTCGCCCACCTTCACATGGCGCGCCTCGCGGCGCAGCCGCGAGCCATGGCATTGCGGGCAGGGCTGCACGCTGCGGTAGCGGGCCAGATCCTCGCGCACCACGGAGGAATCGGTCTCGCGGTAGCGCCGCTGCATGTTGGGGATCACGCCTTCGAAAGGGTGCTTCTTGGTCAGCTTCTTGCCCTGGAAGTTGCCCGATTCCATGACATAGCTGAACTTGATCTCTTCTTCGCCCGAGCCGTGCAGCACCACCTGCCGCACCTCGGCCGGCAGTTCGTCCCACGGCGCCTCGGCATTGAAGCGGTAGTGTTTGGCCAGGCTTTCGATCAGGGCGAAGTAGTAGCCGTTGCGCCGGTCCCAGCCTTTGATCGCGCCGCTGGCCAGGCTCAGCGTCGGAAAGCCGACCACGCGCGCGGGGTCGAAGAACTCCTGCGCGCCCAGCCCGTCGCAGCTGGGGCAGGCGCCCACGGGCGAGTTGAACGAGAACAGCCGCGGCTCCAGCTCGCTGATCGAATAGCCGCAGACAGGGCAGGAGAACTTGGCGTTGAACAAGTGCTCGCGCGGCTGCCCCGGCGTGCCGTCGGCAGTCGGCGCGGCGTCCATCTCCAGCGCGATGGCGCGGCCGTCGGCCAGCCGAAGCGCCGCCTCGAAGCTCTCGGCCAGGCGCTGGCGCAGGCCACCGCCCGCGCCGTCCTGCTCGGCGCGCACCTTGATGCGGTCGATCACGACATCGATGTCGTGCTTCTCGGTCTTCTTGAGCTTGGGCAGGTTGTCGAAGTCGTAGGCCTGGCCGTCGATGCGAAAGCGCACATAGCCCTGGGCCTGCAGCTCGGCGAAGACCTCGGTGAACTCGCCCTTGCGCTCGCGCGCGATCGGCGCCAGCACCATCAGCCGCGTGCCCTCGGGCAGGGCCAGCACCGTGTCGACCATCTGCGCCACGGTCTGGGCCGACAGCGGCAGGTCGTGGTCCGGGCAGTAGGGCGTGCCGGCGCGTGCGAACAGCAGCCGCAGGTAGTCGTGGATCTCCGTCACCGTGCCCACGGTGGAGCGCGGGTTGTGGCTGGTGGCCTTCTGCTCGATGGAAATCGCGGGCGACAGGCCCTCGATCAGGTCCACGTCGGGCTTGTCCATGAGCTGCAGGAACTGCCGCGCATAGGTCGACAGGCTTTCCACATAGCGGCGCTGGCCTTCGGCGTACAGCGTGTCGAAGGCCAGGGAGGACTTGCCCGAACCCGACAGCCCCGTGATCACCACGAGCTGGTTGCGCGGGATGTCCAGGTCGATGTTCTTGAGGTTGTGCGTGCGCGCACCGCGGACGCTGATGCGCTGCAATTGCAGCGCGGTCGCGAGGTAGGAGCCGTCCTTGGGGTCGTTCAAGATGCGCGTCCGGGAAAACCCGCCATGATAAGCGGCTGCGTGTTTCGGCGCAGGCGCCTCGCCGCCAAACCAGGCATGCGGCACAATCGACGCCCTTTTCCCCTCGCATATCGGCAGCACATGGCATCCGTCAACAAAGTCATCATCGTCGGCAACCTGGGCCGTGACCCCGAAACGCGCACCTTCCCGAGCGGCGGCCAGGTCTGCAACGTGCGGATCGCCACCACCGACCGCTGGAAGGACAAGCAGAGCGGCGAGATGCGCGAGATCACCGAATGGCACAACGTGGTCTTCAACGACCGCCTGGCCGAGATCGCCAGCCAGTACCTGCGCAAGGGCTCGCAGGTCTATGTCGAAGGTTCGCTGCGCACGCGCAAGTGGACCGACAAGGACGGCAACGAGCGCTACACCACCGAAATCCGCGCCGACCAGATGCAGATGCTGGGCAGCCGCCAGGGCATGGGCGGTGGTGGCGGCGGCTCGTCCGGCGACGACGACGGCTACGAGGCGCCGCGCCGCCCGGCCGCACCGCCGGCCCGCGCTCCCGCACCGCGCGCCGCGCCCGCTCCTGCGCCCAAAGCGTCGAGCGGCTTCGACGACATGGACGACGACATTCCGTTCTAGATCCAGCTTCGGGCGCTGGCGATCACGCCACCGCCCAGGCAGACCTCGCCGTCGTACAGCACGGCCGACTGCCCCGGCGTGACGGCCCACTGCGGCGCGTCGAATTCCAGCGCAAAGGCCCCATTGGCGCCCGCCGCCAACGCGCAGGGCGCGTCCGCCTGGCGGTAGCGCGTCTTGCTGGCATAGGCGCCCGGCGCCGGCGCATGGCCGGCCGTCCAGCTGGCGTCGTCGGCCGTCAGCGCTTGCGACTGCAGCCAGGGATGGTCGTGCCCCTGCACCACCCACAGCGTGTTGTGCTCCATGTCCTTGCGCGCGACGAACCACGGCGCATGCTCGCCACCGCCGCGCGGCGCGCCTTTTTCCTTCAAGCCGCCGATGCCCAGGCCCTGGCGCTGGCCCAGCGTGTAGAACGACAGCCCCTGGTGCTGCCCGAGCACGCGGCCGCGCGCGTCCTTGATCGGGCCGGGCTCCTTGGCGATGTAGCGGTTCAGGAAGTCGCGGAACGGCCGCTCGCCGATGAAGCAGATGCCGGTGGAGTCCTTCTTCCTGGCGTTCGGCAGGCCGATCTCGGCGGCCAGCCGGCGCACCTCGGTCTTGTGCAGTTCGCCGACCGGGAACAGCGTCCTGGCCAGTTGCGCCTGCGTCAGGCGGTGCAGGAAGTAGCTCTGGTCCTTGGACGGGTCCAGGCCCTTGAGCAGTTCGAAGCGCCCCTCGCGTTCGCGCACACGGGCATAGTGGCCGGTCGCGATCTTCTCGGCGCCCAGGCGCATCGCGTGGTCGAGGAAGGCCTTGAACTTGATCTCGGCGTTGCACAGCACGTCGGGGTTGGGCGTGCGGCCGGCCTGGTACTCGCGCAGGAACTCGGCGAACACGCGGTCCTTGTACTCGGCCGCGAAGTTCACGTGCTCGATCTCGATGCCGACCACGTCGGCCACGGCCGCGGCATCGACGAAGTCGACGTTGGACGAGCAGTACTCGGAGTCGTCGTCGTCCTCCCAGTTCTTCATGAAGATGCCCACCACCTCGTAACCCTGCTGCTTGAGCAGCCAGGCGGTGACCGAGGAATCCACCCCACCGCTCAGACCGACGACGACACGTTGCTTGCCCATGCGGCGATTCTAGGAAGCGCCACCCGACCCGCGTGCGCGGACGGGTTCAGCCGAACACGGAGGGATCGGCGTGCAGCAGCGCCAACGGATGGCGCTGGCCGGCGAGATGGTCTTCGACGCAGCGCAGCAGCAAGGGGCTGCGGTGCCGGTCGCGGCTGGCACGCACCTCGTCCGGCGTCAGCCACAGCGTGCGCACGATGCCGGCGTCCAGGCTGCGCCCTGCGACCTGCGCGCCCAGCGCGCCGCAAAAGGCAAAGCGCAGGTAGCTGATCTCCTCGCCGGTGGCGGGGCGCACGAAGCGCGACAGGTAGATGCCCACGAGCGCGGTGGGCACGAAGGCATGTGCCGGTCTCTTCCAGCGCCTCGCGCGCGCAGGCCGCGGCCAGGGCCTCGCCCGGCTCCAGATGGCCTGCGGGATTGTTCAGGCGCAAGCCCTCCGGCGTGTGCTCCTCCACCAGCAGGTAGCGTCCGTCGCGTTCGATGACGGCGGCCACGGTGACACTGGGTTTGAAGCGTTCGGACATGGCGCCAGTGTAGGCCGCGGCACGACCGTGCCCCGGGCGAACTCGGGTAAGCTCCGCCCGCACCAGAGACAACGACAACGCGAGGGAAGGAGCACCCATGCAGATCGGAGTGCCCGCCGGAACACCGGCCGGCGAAACACGCACAGCGGCCCCCCTGGACGCTGCGCGACGGCATGTCGCGCAACGCGCCTGCGGCATGGTGCCCTGCATCGCAACCCCTGCCCGAAGCGCAGCACCGCGCCCCCGGTGAATCCAGCCCACGCGGCAAGGATGCCGCGCGGGCAGCCCGCCCAGCCCCGGCGCCAGCGCCGGACCGAGTGCGCCCCGCCAGCGGCCAGGCGCCTCGCCCGCACCACCAGAACAGCTCCAGGAGGTCTTTCATGCAAACCAGTTCCAACCAGGCGCCGCAGCGCATCGGCGTTCCGCGGGAGATCTTCCCGGGCGAGAAACGCGTGGCCACCGTGCCCGACGTCGTCGAGAAGCTGATCAAGCTCGGCTTCGCGGTGTCGGTGCAGTCCGGTGCCGGCGAGGCCGCCAACTGCAGCGACGAGGCCTACCGCGCCGCCGGCGCCGAGATCGTGGCCGACGCGGCCACGCTCTGGCGCACGGCGGACATCGTGTTCAAGGTGCGCCCGCCCACACCCGAGGAAGTGGGGCTGATGCGCGAGGGCGGCACGCTCATCGACTTCATCTGGCCTGCGCAGAACCCCGACCTGATGCAGCAGCTCGCCGCCAAACGCGCGACCGTGCTGGCCATCGACTGCCTGCCGCGCACGCTCTCGCGCGCGCAGAAGATGGATGCGCTGACCTCGATGGCCGGCGTGTCCGGCTACCGCGCGGTGATCGAGGCCGCCAACGCCTTCGGCCGCTACTTCGCCGGCCAGATCACGGCGGCCGGCAAGGTGCCGCCGGCCAAGGTCTTCATCGCCGGCGCCGGCGTGGCCGGGCTGTCGGCCATCGGCACGGCGGCCAGCCTGGGCGCCATCGTGCGCGCCAACGACACGCGCGCCGAGGTGGCCGACCAGGTCACCTCGCTGGGCGGCGAGTTCGTGAAGGTGGACTACGAGGAAGAGGGCTCGGGCGGCGGCGGCTACGCCAAGGTCATGAGCGAGGGCTTCCAGGCCGCGCAGCGTGCCATGTACGCCCAGCAGGCCAAGGACGCCGATATCATCATCACCACGGCGCTGATTCCCGGCAAGCCCGCACCCAAGCTGATCACGGCCGAGATGGTGCAGAGCATGAAGCCCGGCAGCGTGATCGTGGACATGGCGGCCGAACAGGGCGGCAACTGCGAGCTCACGGTGCCCGGCGAGGCCGTGGTGCGCCACGACGTGACCATCGTGGGCTACACCGACCTGGCCTCGCGCCTGGCCAAGCAGTCGTCCACGCTGTACGCGACCAACCTGCTGCGCCTGACCGAGGAACTGTGCAAGGCCAAGGACGGCGTGGCCGTCGTGAACATGGAGGACGACGCGGTCCGCGGCCTCACCGTGGTCAAGGACGGCGCCATCACCTGGCCCGCACCGCCGCTGGCCCAGGCGCCCAAGCCGCCCGCCGCCGCCAAGCCGGCCGCCGCGCCCGCCGCCAAGAAGGGCGGCCACGGCCATGGCAGCAGCGGCCCGCTGCCGGCGAAGACCCTGGCCATCGTCTTCGCCGTCGCGGCGCTGGCCTTCTGGTTCATCGGCGCCCATGCGCCCGCCGCCTTCCTGGGCCATTTCACGGTCTTCGTGCTGGCCTGCTTCGTCGGCTACATGGTGGTCTGGAACGTGACGCCGGCGCTGCACACGCCGCTCATGAGCGTGACCAACGCCATCTCCAGCATCATCGCCATCGGGGCGCTGGTGCAGATCGCGCCGCCCGACGGGGCGGCCGGTGGCCGGCCCGACGAGCTGATCCGCTGGCTGGCCTTCGCCGCCACCGTGCTCACCGCGGTGAACATGTTCGGCGGCTTCTCCGTCACGCGCCGCATGCTGGCGATGTTCCAGAAGTAAGAAAAGCAAGAAGAGAGAGAACACACCATGTCCCAAAGTCTCGCCACGGTGGCCTACCTGGGCGCCGCCATCCTGTTCATCCTGAGCCTGGGGGGGCTGTCCAACCCCGAGACCTCGCGCCGCGGCAACCTGTTCGGCATCATCGGCATGGCGCTGGCCGTGCTGGCCACGGTGTTCGGCCCGCGCGTGAGCGCCAGCGGCATCGCCTGGATCGTGATCGCGCTCGTGATCGGCGGCGGCATCGGCCTGTACGCGGCCAAGGTCGTCAAGATGACGCAGATGCCCGAGCTGGTCGCGCTCATGCACAGCCTGGTGGGCCTGGCGGCCTGCCTGGTGGGCTTCGCCAGCTACGTCGACACCTCCATCCAGTACCAGGGCGCCGAGAAGATCATCCACGAGGTGGAGATCTACATCGGCATCCTGATCGGCGCCGTGACCTTCTCGGGCTCGCTGATCGCCTTCGGCAAGCTCAACGGCAAGATCGGCGGCAAGCCGCTGCTGCTGCCGGCGCGCCACTGGCTCAACCTGGCCGCGCTGCTGGTCGTGCTCTGGTTCGGCCGCGCGTTCATCCACGCCGACAGCGTGGGCCAGGGCATGCTGCCGCTGCTCGTGATGACCGTCATCGCGCTGCTGTTCGGTGTGCACATGGTGATGGCCATCGGCGGTGCCGACATGCCGGTGGTGGTGTCCATGCTCAACAGCTACTCGGGCTGGGCCGCCGCGGCCACGGGCTTCATGCTCTCCAACGACCTGCTGATCGTGACGGGCGCGCTGGTGGGCTCCTCGGGCGCCATCCTGTCCTACATCATGTGCCAGGCCATGAACCGCAACTTCATCAGCGTGATCGCGGGCGGCTTCGGTTCCGGCGCGGGCGCCCCGGCTGCCAAGGGCGCCGCGGCCGAGCCGCAGGGCGAGGTGGTGCCGATCAGCGCCGCGGACACGGCCGAAATGCTGCGCGATGCCAAGAACGTGGTCATCGTGCCCGGCTACGGCATGGCCGTGGCCCAGGCCCAGCACACGGTGAACGAGATCACGCGCACGCTGCGCGACAAGGGTGTGAACGTGCGCTTCGCGATCCACCCCGTGGCCGGCCGCATGCCGGGCCACATGAACGTGCTGCTGGCCGAGGCCAAGGTGCCCTACGACATCGTGATGGAGATGGACGAGATCAACGAGGACTTCCCGGACACGGATGTCGCCATGGTCATCGGCGCCAACGACATCGTGAACCCGGCCGCGCAGGACGACCCGACCAGCCCCATCGCCGGCATGCCGGTGCTGGAGGTGTGGAAGGCCAAGCATTCCGTCGTGATGAAGCGCTCCATGGCCTCGGGCTACGCCGGCGTGGACAACCCCTTGTTCTACAAGGACAACAACCGCATGCTGTTCGGCGATGCGAAGAAGATGCTGGACGAGGTGCTGGGCGCATTGAAGGCCTGAGCCGAGAAAGAAGGAGATTCCATGACCGAGCGCATCTGGCTGCAGAGCTATCCACCGGGCGTGCCCCACGACATCGAAGCGGGGCAATACAGCTCGCTGGTCGCCTTGATGGAGGAGAGCTTTTCGAAGTTCGCCGACCGCACGGCCTACAGCTTCATGGGCCGCGATGTCAGCTACGCCGAGACCGACCGGCTGAGCAGCCGGCTCGCCGCCTACCTGCAGAGCCTGGGCCTGGCGCGCGGCGACCGCGTCGCCGTGATGATGCCCAACGTGCCGCAGTACCCGGTGGCCGTGGCCGCCATCCTGCGCGCGGGCTACGTGCTCGTGAACGTCAACCCGCTGTACACGCCGCGCGAGCTCGAGCACCAGCTCAAGGACTCCGGCGCCAAGGCCATCGTCATCATCGAGAACTTCGCTGCCACGCTGGCGCAGTGCATCCAGGACACGCCCGTGCGCCACGTGGTGCTGTGCGCCATGGGCGACCAGCTGGGCCTGCTCAAGGGCGCGCTCGTGAACTACGTGGTGCGCAAGGTCAAGAAGATGGTGCCGCCGTTCACGCTGCCGGGCGCGGTGCGCTTCAACGACGCGATCACGCGCGGCGCGCGCGCGCAGTTCACCAAGCCGCAGATCGGCCCCGACGACGTGGCGGCCCTGCAGTACACGGGCGGCACCACGGGCGTCAGCAAGGGCGCCATGCTGCTGCACCGCAACGTCATCGCCAACGTGCTGCAGTCCGAAGCCTGGAACCAGCCCGTCATGGACCGCGTGCCCCAGGGCGAGCAGCCGACCTCGGTCTGCGCGCTGCCGCTGTACCACATCTTCGCGTTCACGGTGGGCATGATGCTGAGCATGCGCACGGGCGGCAAGCTGGTGCTGATCCCCAACCCGCGCGACCTGCCGGCCGTGCTCAAGGAACTGTCCAAGCACCGCATCCATAGCTTCCCGGCCGTCAACACGCTGTTCAACGGCCTGGCCAACCACCCCGACTTCGGCACGGTGGACTGGAGCCACCTGAAGATCTCGGTGGGCGGCGGCATGGCCGTGCAGAGCGCGGTGGCCAAGCTCTGGCTCGACAAGACCGGCTGCCCGATCTGCGAGGGCTATGGCCTGTCGGAAACCTCGCCCTCGGCCAGCTGCAACCCGGCCACCAGCCAGGAGTTCACCGGCACCATCGGCGTGCCGCTGCCCGGCACCTGGTTCAAGCTGGTCGACGACGACGACCAGGCCGTGGCCGCGGGCCAGCCCGGCGAGATCGCGATCAAGGGCCCGCAGGTCATGGCCGGCTACTGGCAGCGCCCCGACGAAACCGCCAAGGTCATGACCGCCGACGGCTACTTCAAGACCGGCGACATCGGCACCGTGGACGCGCGCGGCTTCTTCCGCATCATCGACCGCAAGAAGGACATGATCCTGGTCAGCGGGTTCAACGTCTACCCGAACGAGATCGAGGACGTGGTGGCCCAGCTCGACGGCGTGCTCGAGGTGGCCTGCGTGGGCGTGCCCGACGACAAGACCGGCGAAGCCGTCAAGCTGGTGCTGGTGCGCAAGGACCCGGGCCTGACCGAAGACGCCGTGCGCGCCTACTGCCGCGCCAACCTGACGGGCTACAAGCAGCCGCGCGTGATCGAGTTTCGCAACGATCTGCCCAAGACGCCGGTGGGCAAGATCCTGCGCCGCCAGCTGCGCGACCAGCCGGCATGAAGACCGCCATCGTCAGCGCCATGCGCGAGGAGCTGGCCGCCGTGCTGGCCCTGCTGCCGGACGAGCAGTGCCAGCGCGTGGCGGGGCGCGAGTTCTGGGTCGGCCACCTGCACGGGCAGGAGGTGGTGGCGGTGCTGGCGCGCATCGGCAAGGTCGCGGCGGCCACCACCGCCACGCTGCTGGCCGAGCGCTTCCGCGTCGACCGCGTGGTGTTCACGGGCGTGGCCGGCGGCATCGGCGCGGGTGTGAACGTGGGCGACGCGGTCGTCGCCGATGCCTTCCTGCAGCACGACATGGACGCCTCGCCGCTGTTCCCGCGGCACGAGGTGCCGCTCTACGGCATGAGCCGCTTCGAGGCCGACCCGGCCCTGCGCGCCGCGCTGCTGCAGGCCGCGCGCCAGGCACTGCCGCAGGCCCGGCTGCACGAGGGGCTGATCGTGAGCGGCGACCGCTTCGTCAGCAGCACGGCCGAGGTGCGCGCCCTGCGCGCGGCGCTGCCCGACGTGCTGGCCGTGGAGATGGAAGGCGCGGCCTTCGCGCAGGTGTGCCACGACTTCGACCTGCCGTTCGCGGCCGTGCGGACCATCTCGGACCGCGCCGACGAGACCGCGCACGGCGACTTCCTGCAGTTCGTGCGCACCGTGGCCAGCCCGGCCTCAGCAGCCATCGTGCAGGCCCTGCTCGCCGCTACTTGAGCCAGCCGCGGCGGCGGAAGTACAGCATGGGCACCAGCGCGCTGGCCGCCATCACCCCCAGCGCATAGGGGTAGCCCATGGCCCAGTCCAGTTCGGGCATGTACTTGAAGTTCATGCCGTAGATGCTGGCGATCAGCGTGGGCGGCAGCAGGGCCACGCTGGCCACCGAGAAGATCTTGATGATCTTGTTCTGGTTGATGTTGATGAAACCGACGGTCGCATCCATCAGGAAGTTGATCTTGTCGAACAGGAAGGCCGTGTGGCTGTCCAGCGATTCGATGTCGCGCAGGATCTGGCGCGCCTCCTCGAACTGCTCGGCATTGAGCATGCGGCTGCGCATCATGAAGCTGACCGCGCGGCGCGTGTCCATGGCATTGCGGCGGATGCGGCCGTTCAAGTCTTCCTGGCGCGCGATCAGGCCCAGCACCTCGCCGGCCGTCTCGTCGCTGACATTGCCCTTGAGCACCAGCGTGCCGGCCTTCTCCAGTTCGTCGTAGACGCCCTCCAGCGTGTCAGCCGAATACTCGGCGTCGGCGTCGAACAGCTTGAGCAGCACCTCCTTGGCGTCGGCGATCAGGCCCGGCGCGCGGCGCGCGCGCATGCGCAGCAGGCGGAACACCGGCACGTCCTCGTCGTGGATCGAGAACAGCACGCCGCGGCTCTTGAGCTCGGCGTTGTGCTGGTTCAGGATGAAGGCCACGCGCACGTGGCGCGGATCGTCCGGGTCGGCGATCAGGAAGTCGCTGCGCACATGCAGGTCGCCGTTGTCTTCCTCGTAGAAGCGGGCCGACTCCTCGATGTCCTCGTCCGTCACGTCCTCGGGGATGGACAGGCCGTAGTACTGCTTGATCCAGCGCTTTTCCTCGGGCGTGGGCGACTCCAGGTCGACCCAGATCGGCTGGAACTGCGAGAGCTCTTCGAGCGAATCGATTTCCTCCTGGACCAGCCGCCCGTTGGCCAGGGTGAAGATGTTGAGCATGGGGAATCCCCTGTGGTGTTCTCGGGCCCGCCCCGAGGCGGATGGGGGTGCTTTGCGACCTCGCGCCGGGCGCTGGAGCACAGCGCCGTCGCCAGGATTCCACGCGGTGGGCTCCGTACGGGAAGCCCGAAATTATGGCATCGCCAAACCCCTGCAACCTTGTCCGGCCAGCCTTGCATTTCAGGGGGTTCGCGCGCATAGTGAATCGCCCGTCAACCATGAACTGCAAGAAGGAGGCTCCATGAATTTGACGATCAGCGGTCACCACCTCGAAGTGACTCCCGCACTGCGCAGCTATGTCATCACCAAGCTCGATCGCATCACGCGGCATTTCGATCAAGTGGTCGATGTCAAGGTCCTGTTGACCGTGGAAAAGCAGAAGGAAAAGCAGAACCGGCAGCGCGCCGAATGCAACATCCACGTGAAGGGCAATGACATGTTTGCGGAGAGTGCACACGCTGATCTCTATGCGGCCGTCGACGAACTGGTGGACAAGCTGGACCGCCAGGTGGTACGGCACAAGGACCGTATCCAGCAACACCACCACGAGGCGCCCAAGCGTCTGATGTGAAGCCCCAGGCGGCACGCCCAGCGTGTCGCCCGCAACCGACAAAAACCGAGGCCGCCGAATTGGGCGGCCTTTTTGTTGCTGCACCGCAATGTAACGGCGTGCATAATCCGCCCTTCGTATGAACCGCCTAGCGTCCATCCTGCCTGCCGCGCAGGTCCTCGTCAGCGTCGATGCCACCAGCAAGAAGCGCGCGTTCGAAGAAGCCGGCCTGCTGTTCGAGAACCTGCACGCGCTGTCGCGCGCGCTGGTGACCGACAGCCTGTTCGCGCGCGAGCGCCTGGGCTCGACCGGCCTGGGCCATGGCGTGGCCATCCCGCACGGCCGCATCAAGGGCCTGAAGTCGCCGATGGCGGCAGTGCTGCAGCTGGAGCAGCCCATCGGTTTCGACGCGCCGGACGAGCAGCCCGTCAAGCTGCTGATCTTCCTGCTGGTGCCCGAGGCGGCGACCCAGAAACACCTGGAAATCCTGTCGGAGATCGCCGAATTGCTCAGCGACGCGCCGCTGCGCGAGAGCCTCAAGAGCACGGCCGATGCCGCGGCGCTGCACGCGCTGATCGACGGTTGGCAATCGTCCCAGCCGGCCTGACCGCCCGCCCCGGCGACGCTGCGCGGCCATGAAGCCCAACGTCGTCAGTGCCGACGTCCTGTTCGAGGAATTCCGGGCGCTGCTGCGCTGGGAATGGGTGGCCGGGCTGGGCGCTTCCGAGCGCCGCTTCGACGAAGTCGCCGTGCGCGCCGCGCGTTCGGGCGCCGACCTCGTCGGCTACCTGAACTACATCCACCCCTACCGCGTGCAGATCCTGGGCGAGCGCGAGATCGCCTACCTGGTCAACGCCACGCCCGAGGATTGCGCGCGGCGCATCGCCCGCATCGTCACGCTGGAGCCGCCCGTGCTGGTGCTGGCCGACGGCCAGTCGGCCCCGCAGGCGCTGCTGTCCATGTGCGAACGGGCGCAGATCCCGATGTTCGCGACCGAGGAGTCCTCGGCCTTCATCATCGACGTGCTGCGCGCCTACCTGTCCAAGCACTTCGCCGACCGCACCACCATGCACGGCGTGTTCATGGACATCCTGGGCCTGGGCGTCATGATCACGGGCGAGTCGGGCCTGGGCAAGAGCGAGCTCGGGCTGGAGCTGATCTCACGCGGCAACGGCCTGGTGGCCGACGACGCGGTCGACCTGTACCGCATCAACCAGACCACCATCGAGGGCCGCTGCCCGGAACTGCTGCAGAACCTCCTGGAAGTGCGCGGCATCGGCCTGCTGGACATCCGCGGCATCTTCGGCGAGACCGCCGTGCGCCGCAAGATGCGGCTCAAGCTCATCGTGCACCTGGTGCGCCGCGAGACCATGGAGCGCGAGCACGAGCGCCTGCCCTACGAGCCGCTCACGCAGGACGTGCTGGGTGTGGCCGTGCGCAAAGTCATCATCCAGGTGGTGGCCGGGCGCAACATCGCCGTGCTCGTGGAAGCCGCCGTGCGCAACACCATCCTGCAGCTGCGCGGCATCGACACCTACCAGGAATTCGTGGAGCGGCACCGCCGCGCCATGGAAGGCGACTGAAGCGCCGGCTTCAGGCCTTGGCCTGCTTGCCGCCGCAATCGGCACACAGGCCGTACAGCGACATGGCGTGGTCCTGGATGGTCCAGCCCTTGGTCTTGGCCACGATCGACTGGCGCTTCTCGATCTCGGCGTCGAAGAACTCCTCGACCTTGCCGCAGGAAGTGCACACGAAATGGTCGTGGTGCCGGCCTTCGTTGAGCTCGTAGACAGCCTTGCCGGATTCGAAGTGGCTGCGCGACAGGATGCCGGCCTGCTCGAACTGCGTCAGCACGCGGTAGACCGTGGCCAGGCCGATGTCCGAGCGCTCCATCAGCAGCACGCGGAACACGTCTTCGGCCGTCATGTGGCGCAACTCGCCCTTCTGGAAGATTTCCAGGATCTTCAATCGGGGCAGGGTGGCCTTCAGACCGGTGCTCTTGAGTTCGTCGATATTGGACATGCGCGCTCTGGATGTCGTGATGGGGCAGATCCGCCGCGCCCGGACGGGCAACAGGGACAAAAAGGGCCGCCGCTACAATCGCGCGATCATAGCGCCGCCCAGTCTCCATGCCCGCTTCCCGTACGATGCCCCTGCCTTTCGGCCTGCTGATCCTGTGCTGCGCCGCGCTCGCAGGCTGCAGCACGGTAACCGACGCCACCCGCCGCGCCGCCAATGCCATCGTGCCCTACAAGATCGAGATCGTGCAGGGCAACTTCATCTCCAAGGAGCAGGTCGAGGCGCTCAAGCCAGGCATGTCGCGCGCTCAGGTGCGCGACGTGCTGGGCACGCCGCTGCTGCAAAGCGTGTTCCATGCCGACCGCTGGGACTACGTGTTCACGATGAAACGCCAGGGCACCGAGCCGCAGGCGCGCCAGCTCACGGTGTTCTTCAAGGACGATCTGCTCGAGCGCACCGAGGGCGACCCGATGCCCAGCGAGACCGAGTTCGTGGCCCTGCTCGGCGCCGAGCGCAAACAAAAGGCCGTGCCGGTGCTCGAAGCCAGCGAAGACAAGCTCAAGCCCTTCGCGCCGCGCGAGCCGGCGGCCCAGGCCACGCCGCAGCCGGTCGCCCCGCTGCCCTCGTCCTACCCGCCGCTGGAAGCCCCGGCGCGCTGACCGCGCCGGCCTGCGGCGGCGGCATCCGCATCCCTGTCCTGCCATTGCCATGACGCATCCTTCGACTTCCGCCCCGACCACGCATGCCGTGGCCATCGCGGGCGCTTCCGGCCGCATGGGCCGCACCCTGATCGAGGCCGTGCTGGCCTCGGGCGACTGCCGCCTGAGCGGCGCGCTCGACGTCGCCGCCAGCCCGGCCCTGGGCCAGGACGCCGCGGCCTTCCTGGGCAAACCGGCCGGCGTGGCGATCACGGCCGACCTGGCGCAGGGCCTGCAAGGTGCCCAGGCACTGATCGACTTCACGCGGCCCGAGGGCACGCTGGCGCACCTGCGCGCCTGCCGCGCCCAGGGCACGGCGCTGGTGATCGGCACCACGGGCTTCACCGAGGCCCAGAAGGCCGAGATCGCCGAGGCCGCGCGCGACATCGCCATCGTCATGGCGCCCAACATGAGCGTGGGCGTCAACGTCACCTTCAAGCTGCTGCAGCTGGCCGCCAAGGCCATGCCGGAGGGCTACGACATCGAGATCGTCGAGACCCACCACCGCCACAAGATCGACGCCCCCTCGGGCACCGCGCTCAAGATGGGCGAGGTCATGGCCGAGGCCATGGGCCGCGACCTCAAGGCATGCGCGGTGTACGCACGCGAAGGCGTGACCGGCGAGCGCGACCCGTCCACGATCGGCTTCCAGTCGCTGCGCGGCGGCGACGTGGTGGGCGACCACACCGTGCTGTTCGCCGGCACCGGCGAGCGCATCGAGATCACGCACAAGGCCACCAGCCGCATGAACTACGCGATCGGCAGCCTGCGCGCCGTGCGCTTCCTGGCCGGCCGCAAGAACGGGCTGTACAGCATGTTCGACGTGCTGGGCCTGAACGACTGATCCGCCAGCCACCGTGAACGCGCTGGACCTGCTGACCGCCGGCGACGCCATCCACCCGGCTGGTCGCCTGGGTGCTGCTGGCGATGTCGGTCGCCAGCTGGGTCGTGATCCTCTACAAGCTGTGGGTGCTGCGCCGCGCCGGCCGCGACGTGCTGCGCGGCACGGCCGCGTTCTGGCAGGCACCGAAGCTCGAGGGCGCGGCCGAGCGCGTGGCCGCCTTCGACCGCGGCGGCCTGCTGCGGCCGCTGCTGGCCGCCACCCAGGCGCCGGCCGCCGGCACGCTGGCCGGCAGCGGCCCGCGCGGCCAGCAGCTCACGCGGCTGCTGCGCGGCGCGCTGCACCAGGGCACGCAGCGCCTGCAGTTCGGCCAGGTGCTGCTGGCCACGGTGGGCTCCACCGCGCCCTTCGTCGGCCTGCTGGGCACGGTCTGGGGCATCTACCACGCGCTGACCAGCATTTCCTCGACCGGCCAGATCACGATCTCGCAGGTCGCCGGCCCGGTCGGCGAGGCCCTGGTCATGACCGCCGCCGGCCTGGCCGTGGCCATTCCGGCCGTGCTGGCCTACAACTGGTTCGGCCGCAGCATCGCGCGCATCGAAGCCGAGCTCGAGGGCTTCGCCTTCGACCTGCGCGACCTGCTGGCGCCGCAGGACTGACCGCGATGCCCTTCGGCCGCCTCGAACGCAAGGAAGGCGCCCAGCCCATGGCCGACATCAATGTCACGCCGCTGGTGGACGTGATGCTGGTGCTGCTCGTGATCTTCATCATCACGGCGCCGCTGATGGCCGGCAGCCTGCGCATGGACCTGCCGCACAGCGAATCCGCCGAGCCCGGCCTGCCGGCCGAGGCCATCAACCTGGCGCTGACGCCGGACGGCCAGATCCACCTGGACGAGCGCCCCGTCACGCCCGAGCAGCTGCGCCAGGCGCTCGAACGCCGCGCCGCGCAGGACCCGGACACCGAGGTCCAGCTGCGCGCCGACGCCCAGGTGCCCTATGGCAAGGTGGTCGAGCTCATGGACATGGCCCAGGCGGCCGGCCTGTCGCGCATCGGTTTCGTGGCCGAGCGCAAGCCCGCGCGCTGAACCTAAAATCCCGGCGCTCGGCTCCGCGCCGCCCGTTTCCTGCCCTGTTCCTCGCGTGATCGCGCCGTGCGACACGCCCAACGCAGCCTCCCATGCAAGACAAGTACAACCATCTCGAAGTCGAACCCGCCGCCCAGGCGCACTGGCGCGCGCGCGACGCCTACCGCGTGGGCGAGGACGCAGGCAAGCCCGAAGTTCTACGCCTGCTCGATGCTGCCCTACCCCAGCGGCAAGCTGCACATGGGCCACGTGCGCAACTACACGATCAACGACATGCTCACGCGCCAGCTGCGCATGAACGGCCACAACGTGCTGATGCCCATGGGCTGGGACGCCTTCGGCCTGCCGGCCGAGAACGCAGCGCTCAAGAACGGCGTGCCGCCGGCGCAGTGGACCTACGACAACATCGCCTACATGAAGAAGCAGATGCAGGCGATGGGGCTGGCCATCGACTGGTCGCGCGAAGTCGCCACCTGCGATCCGAGCTACTACAAGTGGAACCAGTGGCTGTTCCTCAAGATGCTCGAGAAGGGCATCGCCTACCGCAAGACCCAGGTCGTCAACTGGGACCCGGTGGACCAGACCGTGCTGGCCAACGAGCAGGTCATCGACGGCAAGGGCTGGCGCACCGGCGCCGTGGTCGAGAAGCGCGAGATCCCGGGCTACTACCTCAAGATCACCGACTACGCCGAAGAACTGCTGGACCACGTGCAGCACAAGCTGCCCGGCTGGCCCGAGCGCGTCAAGCTCATGCAGGAGAACTGGATCGGCAAGAGCGAGGGCGTGCGCTTCGCCTTCACGCACGGCATCCGCGGCGCGGACGGTGCGCTGATCGGCGACGGCCGCATGTACGTGTTCACCACGCGCGCCGACACCATCATGGGCGTGACCTTCTGCGCCGTGGCGCCCGAGCACCCGCTGGCCGCGCATGCGGCCGCCGGCAACCCGGCGCTGGCCGACTTCATCGAGCGCTGCAAGCAGGGCGGCACGACCGAGGCCGAGCTCGCGCTGCGCGAGAAGGAAGGCATGGCCACGGGCCTGTCGGTCGTGCACCCGATCAGCGGCAAGGACGTGCCGCTGTGGGTCGGCAACTACGTGCTGATGGGCTATGGCGACGGCGCCGTGATGGGCGTGCCCGCGCACGACGAACGCGACTTCGCGTTCGCGCTCAAGTACGGCCTCACGATCACGCAGGTCGTGCACGTGGACGGCGAGCACTACGACTACCACCGGTGGCACGACTGGTACGCCGACAAGCAGCGCGGCGTGACCATCAATTCCGACATCTTCAGCGGCCTGGAGTACCGCGACGCGGTGGACGCCGTGGCCCGCGCGCTGGCCGAGAAGGGCCTGGGCGAGAAGAAGACCACCTGGCGCCTGCGCGACTGGGGCGTGAGCCGCCAGCGCTACTGGGGCACGCCGATCCCCATCATCCACTGCGAGGAGCACGGCGCCGTGCCGGTGCCCGAGAAAGACCTGCCCGTGGTGCTGCCGCAGGACTGCGTGCCCGACGGCTCGGGCAACCCGCTGCACAAGCATGCCGGCTTCCACGCCGGCGTGACCTGCCCGGTCTGCGGCAAGGCCGCGCGCCGCGAGACCGACACCATGGACACCTTCGTGGATTCGTCCTGGTACTTCATGCGCTACTGCGACCCGACGCTGGCGCAGGCCATGGTCGGCGAGGGCACGGCCTACTGGATGCGCGACCAGCTCCTGTCCGCCGGCGGCAGCGGCATGGACCAGTACATCGGCGGCATCGAGCACGCCATCCTGCACCTGCTGTACGCGCGCTTCTGGACCAAGGTCATGCGCGACCTGGGCCTCGTGAAGATCGACGAGCCCTTCACCAGGCTGCTGACGCAGGGCATGGTGCTCAACCACATCTACAGCCGGCGCACGGACAAGGGCGGCAAGGAGTACTTCTGGCCGCACGACGTGGAGCATGTGCTCGACGAAGGCGGCAAGATCGTCGGCGCGAAGCTCAAGAACGCGGTCGGCGAACTGCCCGCGGGCACGGCGATCGACTACGAGGGCGTGGGCACCATGTCCAAGTCCAAGAACAACGGTGTCGATCCGCAGGAGCTGATCGAGAAGTACGGCGCCGACACGGCCCGCCTGTACACCATGTTCACGGCGCCGCCCGAGGCCACGCTGGAGTGGAACGACGCGGCCGTCGAAGGCAGCTACCGCTTCCTGCGCCGCGTCTGGAACTTCGGCGTCAAGCTGGCCGCCAATGACTTCTCGACCGCGCTGGACGCCGCGCACGGCGCCACCAGCCTCCAGGACGTGGCCTTCGGCAAGGAAGCCAAGGCGCTGCGGCTGGAGGTGCACGGCGTGCTCAAGCAGATCGACTACGACTACCAGCGCATGCAGTACAACACCGTGGTGTCCGGCGCCATGAAGCTGCTCAACGCGCTGGAGAACTTCAAGGCCGTCGACGCGGCCGGCGCGCAGATCGCGCTGGCCGAGGGCTTCGGCATCCTGCTGCGCTGCCTGTACCCGGCCACGCCGCACGTCACGCACGCGCTGTGGGCCGAACTGGGCTACGACCAGCGCTTCGGCGAGTTGCTCGACGCGCCCTGGCCGCAGGTCGATGCCAGCGCGCTGGAGCAGGACGAGATCGAACTCATGCTGCAGATCAACGGCAAGCTGCGCGGCGCCGTCCGCGTGCCGGCCGGCGCCGACAAGGCCACCATCGAGGCCGCCGCGCTGGCGCACGAGATGTATGCCAAGTTCGCCGATGGCGCGACGCCCAAAAAGGTGATCGTGGTGCCGGGCCGCCTCGTCAACGTGGTGCTGTGATGGCCAGCCGCCGCAGCCTCCTCGCCGGCGCCGCCGCCCTGCCCCTGGCCGGCTGCGGCTTCCAGCTGCGCCAGCCGCCGGAATTCGCGTTCAAGACCATCTACGTGGCCATGCCGCCAAGCTCGCCCATGGGCCTGGAGCTGCGCCGCAACCTGCTGGGCACGGGCCGCGTGGAGGTCATCACCGACCCGGTGGCCGGCCAGAAGGCCGAGGTGCGGCTGGAGCCGACCATGGACCAGCGCGAACGCGTGGTCGTGGGCCGCACCTCCTCGGGCGAAGTGCGCGAACTGCAGCTGCGCCACCGCTTTCGCTTCCGGCTGCGCAACGTGCAGGGCACGGAGCTGATCCCCGACACCGAGATCCTGCAGCAGCGCGAACTGAGCTTCAACGAGTCCGTGATCCTGGCCAAGGACGCCGAAGAAGCCATGCTCTACCGTGCCATGCAGTCGGACACCGTGCAGCAGATCATGCGGCGCCTGGCCGCGGTCAAGGCGATCTGAAGGCGCGGGCGGCCGATGGAACGTGACCGCACCGACCTGCGCCTGCTGGAACTGCTGCAGCGCGACGGCCGCGCCAGCGTGCAGTCGCTGTCCGAAGAGGTGCACCTGTCGGCCCGCGCCACGCTGAACCGCGTGCGCAAGCTCGAGCAGCAGGGCCTCATCGCCGGCTACCGCGCCGTGCTGAACCGCCAGGCCGTGGGCCCGGCCATCGCCTTCTTCGCCGAGATCGCGCTCAAGGACCAGCGCCAGGCCGCCTCGCGCCGCTTCGAGGCCCGCATGCTGGCCACCCCCCAGGTGGTCGCTTGCTACCTGCTCAGCGGGCGCTACGACTACCTCGTGCGCATCGCCTGCACCGACCTCGGGCAGTACCAGCGCCTGACCAATGGCTGGCTGGAAGACGCCGCGCTCGGCATCGAGAAGATCGTGACCAACACCGAGTTGCAGACGGTCAAGGAGTTCGGCGGGTTCCCGCTCGGCTGACGCTCAGCCGCGCATCACCCAGGTGCCGCGCGCCCAGACCCAGCCGCGTTCACCCCAGTACCAGTGGCCGCGCACCCAGACGTGCGCCGGCGACGGCGGCGCAGGCACCATCTCGACCACGGGCGCCGGCATCGGCGGCACCGCGGACGCCACATAGTGCCCACCGAGCCAGCGCCAGTTGCCCTCGCGCCAGGCCCAATGGCCTGGCACCCAATGCAGGCCCGGGCCGGGCGGGGTGGGAATGACCTCGGCCAGCGGCGCCGGCACTTCGCGCACGACCGTGTGCTGCCGCGGCGGTTCGCGGACGACGGTGGTGCAGGCCCCCAGCAATGCGCTGCCCGCGACGAGCGCGGCCAGAGCCAACCGGCGGTGCAGACGTGTCGAAACAATGGCTTGCATGGCATGACTCCTGGTGTGTCGAGGGTGCCATCCTCGCCACCGGACTGCACCGCCGCGTGACGTGGACCGCCACCCGTGTTGCAGCTGTAGCGCAATCCCGGGCACTTCCGAATCGGAAGTGCGGCCCTCGAAACAGTGCCGTCCATGGCAGCCGCGCCGCTGCGCAATCACGCCGGCCGCTGTGCGGTTTTCCTACAGTTTCCGTACGAAAGGAGAACCGCCATGGACCGCCATCCCATCCGTTCCGAACTGCTGATCGAGGCCGAGCGCCAGCATTGCGCGCCGAACTACCAGCCCATCCCCGTGGTCATCGAGCGCGCGCTCGACTGCCATGTCTGGGACGTGGACGGCAAACGCTACCTGGACATGATGGGTGCGTATTCCGCCGTCAGCCATGGCCACCTGCATCCGCGCATCGTCGCGGCCGCCCAGCGCCAGCTCGGCCGCGTGGCCGTGACCTCGCGCGCCTACCACGGCGACACGCTGGGGCCCTTCCTCGAAAAGCTCTGCGCATTGGCCGGCTTCGAGCAGGCCCTGCCCATGAACACCGGCGCCGAGGCCGTGGAGACCGCCATCAAGGCCGCGCGCCGCTGGGGCCACCAGGTGCGTGGCCTGCCGGACGGCACGGCCGAGATCCTCGTGGCGCGGCAGAACTTCCATGGCCGCACCACCACCGTCATCAGCGCGTCCAGCGAACCCGCGTACCGCGCCGGCTTCGGCCCGTTCACGCCGGGCTTTCGCTGGTTCGACTTCGGCGACATGGCCAGCGTGCGCGCCGCCACCACGGCCAGCACCTGCGCCGTGCTGGTGGAGCCGATCCAGGGCGAAGCCGGCGTGGTGCTGCCGCCGCCCGGCTTCTTTGCGGCGCTGCGCGCCTGGTGCGATGCCAACCGCATCCTGCTGATTGCCGACGAGGTGCAGTCCGGCCTGGGCCGCACGGGCCGCTGGTTCGCGTTCGAGCACGAGGGCATCCGCCCCGATGCGCTGATCCTGGGCAAGGCCCTGGGCGGCGGCCTGCTGCCGGTCAGCGCGTTCCTCGCCGACCGCGGGGTGATGCAGGTGTTCGCGCCCGGCAGCCACGGCTCCACCTTCGGCGGCAATGCGCTGGCCGCGGCCGTGGCGCACGAAGGGCTGCGCGTGATGGAGGACGAGCAACTCGTCGCGCGCTCGGCCGCGCTGGGCGCGCATCTGCTGGCACGCCTGCGCGGCGTGCAGGCGCAGTGGCCCGCGCTGGTGCGCGGCGTGCGCGGCCGCGGGCTGTGGGTCGGCGTCGAGCTGGACCCGGCCCGCGCCAGCGCGCGCGCGGTGGTGGAGCGCATGGCCCAGGCCGGCGTGCTGTCCAAGGAGACGCACGAGACCGTGATCCGGTTCGCGCCGCCTTTGAGCATCACACGCGCGCTGATCGACGAGGGCGTGGACCGCTTCGCCGAGGTGCTGGCGGCCCTGCCGGGTGCCGGCGCGCCGCGCAGCGCCGTGGCGGCGCAACCCGCAACCTCTGCGGCGCCGCCGCGCCCGCGCCTGCTCATGAGCGCGCCAGAACACTTCGAGGTGTCCTACGCCATCAACCCCTGGATGGAGCCGGACCGCTGGCGGCCCGACGATGCCACGCTGCGGCGCCAGGCGCGCGCGGGCTGGGACGCGCTGCGCGCCACCTACGAAGGCCTGGGTGCCGTGGTCGAGACCATGCCCCCCGTGGCCGGCCTGCCCGACATGGTGTTCACCGCCAACGCGGCCGTGGTGATCGACCGCCAGGTGCTGCTGGCGCGCTTTCGCCACCCCGAGCGCCGGGGCGAGGAAGCCCATGGCCGCGCGCTGTTCGCACAGCTGCGCGCGCGCGGCCTGGTCGACCGCCTGCATGCGCTGCCCGAAGGTGTCTGCTTCGAGGGCAACGGCGACGCCGTGGTCGACAACGCCCGCGGCATCTGCTGGATGGGCCATGGCCCACGCTCGGACCTGCGCGCCCGCGAGACGCTGCAGGCCGTGGCGCGCCGGCCGGTGCTCGCACTGGAACTGGTCGATCCGGCCTTCTACCACCTGGACACCTGCCTGAGCCTGCTCTCCGGCGGCGAGCTGCTGGCGGTCAAGCGGGCCTTCTCGGCCGAAGGCTGGGCCCAGTTGCAGGCCATCGCAGGCCCGCAGCTGATCGAGATGCCCGAGGAGGACGCCCTGCGGCTGGCCGCCAACGCCGTCTGCATCGGCCGCGACCTGGTCATGGGCCATTGCAGCCCCACGCTGCGCGCGCTGCTCGAAGAACGCGGCTACCGCCCCCGCGTGGTGCCACTGGACGCATTCCGCCGCGCCGGCGGCTCCGCGCGCTGCCTGACGCTGGAACTGGGCACGTAAGTAAACTCCCCGGATGCAACTGGCCCCGGCCCAACTCCCGCAACAACTGCAGCGCGGCCTGCGCTCGCTCTACACCCTGCACGGCGACGAGCCGCTGCTGCTGCAGGAGGCGGCCGACGCCATCCGCGCCGCCGCACGCGCCCAGGGCCACACCGAGCGCAGCGTCTTCACGGTGCAGGGCGCGCACTTCGACTGGGCCGGCGTGCTGGCCGCGGGCGGCGCCATGAGCCTGTTCGCCGACAAGCAGTTGCTGGACATCCGCATCCCCTCGGGCAAGCCCGGCAAGGACGGCAGCGCCGCGCTGCAGCAACTGGCCGAGCAGGCCCAGGGCAACGACAGCACGCTGGTGCTGATCAGCCTGCCGCGGCTGGACCGCACCACCAGGACCGGCGCCTGGTTCGCCGCGCTGGACGCGGGCGGCGTGACCGTGCAGATCGACCCGATCGAGCGCGCCACGCTGCCGGCCTGGATCGCCCAGCGCCTGAAGGCCCAGGGCCAGCAGGTGGCGGCCGGCGAGGAAGGCCAGCGCACGCTGCAGTTCTTCGCCGACCGCGTGGAAGGCAACCTGCTTGCCGCGCACCAGGAGATCAGCAAGCTCGCGCTGCTGTACCCGCCCGGCGAGCTCGGCTTCGAGCAGGTCGAGAGCGCCGTGCTCAACGTGGCCCGCTACGACGTGTTCAAGCTGTCCGAGGCCGTGCTGGGCGGCCAGGTGCTGCGCGTGCAGCGCATGCTGGACGGCCTGCAGGCCGAGGGCGAAGCCGCCGTGCTCGTGCACTACACGCTGGCCGAGGACATCCGCGCGCTCAAGCGCGTGAAGGACGCCATGGCCGCCGGCCGCCCGCTGCCCATGGCGCTGCGCGAGCAGCGCGTCTGGGGCATCAAGGAGCGCTTGTTCGAGCGCGTGCTGCCTCGCCTGTCGCCGGCCGCGCTGGCCCGGCTGCTGCACGGCGCCCACGCCGTGGACGGCATCGTCAAGGGCCTCAAGGTGCCGGACTGGCCGACCGACGGCTGGCAGGCGCTGCAGCGCCTGGCCCTGGCGCTGGCGCGCGTGTGCGCGCAGGCGCCGGCCCGCTGAAAGGCCCGGCCCCAGGGCCGGCGCAGGCCATCTGCGCGACAATCGCCGCCATGAACGCGTTGAACATCGCCGAATACGCCCAGACGCTGGGTGTGCAGGCCCGCCAGGCCTCCGCCGCCATGGCGCGCGCCAGCGCCGCCACCAAGAACCAGGCCCTGCGCGCGCTCGCGCGGCTGCTGCGCGAGCAGGCCGGGCCGCTGCAGGCCGACAACGCCAAGGACATCGCGCGCGCCGAGGCCGCCGGCCTGGCCGCCCCCATGGTGGACCGCTTGAAGCTCACGCCCAAGGTGCTCGACACGGTGGCGCAGGGCTGCGAGCAGCTGGCCGCCATGCCCGACCTGATCGGCGAGATCAGCGGCATGCAGCAGCAGCCCAGCGGCATCCGCGTGGGCCAGATGCGCGTGCCGCTCGGCGTGTTCGCGATGGTCTTCGAGAGCCGGCCCAACGTGACCATCGAGGCCGCCAGCCTGTCGATCAAGAGTGGCAACGCCTGCATCCTGCGCGGCGGCTCCGAGGCCATCGAATCGAACAAGGCGCTGGCCCGGCTGGTGCAGCGGGCGCTCGAAGAAGCCGGCCTGCCGGCCGACGCCGTGCAGCTCGTGCAGACCACCGACCGCGAGGCCGTGGGCCATTTGATCGCCATGCCCGAGCACGTGGACGTGGTGATCCCGCGCGGCGGCAAGGGCCTGATCGAGCGCATCAGCCGCGAGGCGCGCGTGCCCGTCATCAAGCACCTGGACGGCAACTGCCATGTCTACGTGGACGACCCCTGCGACATCGCCATGGCCGTGACCGTGGCCGACAACGCCAAGACGCAGAAGTACAGCCCCTGCAACGCGGCCGAAGGCCTGCTGGTGGCGCGCGGCGTCGCGGCCGCGTTCCTGCCGCAGATCGGCGCGGTCTACGCCGCCAAGGGCGTGGAGATGCGCTGCGATGCCGAGGCCGCCGCCATCCTCTCCACCGTCGCCGGTGCGCATGTGGTGCCCGCCACCGAGCAGGACTGGTCCGAGGAGTACCTCGCGCCCGTCATCGCCGTGAAGGTGGTGGCTGGCCTGGACGAGGCCATTGGCCACATCAACCGCTACGGCAGCCACCACACCGACGCCATCCTCACGCGCGACCACATGCATGCGCAGCGCTTCCTGCGCGAGGTGGATTCGGCCAGCGTGATGGTCAACACCAGCACGCGCTTCGCCGACGGCTTCGAGTACGGCCTGGGCGCGGAAATCGGCATCAGCACCGACAAGTTCCACGCGCGCGGCCCGGTCGGCCTGCTGGGCCTGACCTCGCTCAAGTACGTGGTGCTGGGCAACGGCGAGACGCGCCACTGAACCAGCCGGCCCGCAGGCCATGCGCGTCATCATCCTGGGTGCCGGCCGTGTCGGCGAAAGCGTCGTGGACAGCCTGGTGTCCGAGAAGAACGACATCACCGTCATCGACACCGACGCGCGCCGCCTGCGCGCGCTGGAAGAGCGCTACGACCTGCGCGGCCTGATCGGCAGCGGCGTCGATCCCGACGTGCTGGAGGAAGCCGGCGCGCGCGACGCCGACATGCTGATCGCCTGCGCCGCGCTGGACGAGACCAACCTGGTCTGCTGCAAGATCGCGCACCGGCGCTTCAACATCCCCACGCGCATCGCGCGCGTGCGCTCGCAGGCCTTCCGCCACGGCACGGACCTGGTCGACAAGGAAGGCTTCGCCGTCGACCGCGTGATCTGCCCCGAGGAATCGCTGACGCGCTACATCTTCAAGCTGATCGAGCACCCCGAGGCGCTGCAGGTACGCGAGTTCGCGGGCGGCCTGGCCTGCCTGGTCTCGGTGCGGGCCGTGGCCGGCGCGCCGCTGGTGGCGCACAACATCGCCGAGCTGCGCGACTGCGTGCCCGACGTGCCCATGCGCATCGTCGCGATCTACCGCCGCTTCGAGGACGAGCCCGACCGTTTCATCCCCTGCAGCGGACGCACGCGCGTGGAACCCGGCGACGAGGTCTTCGTGCTGGCCGCGCGCGACGACATCCCGCGCGTGCTGAGCGCGCTGCACCGCGACGAGCACCGCGGCCAGGGCCGGCCCAAGCGCAGCGTGCAGCGCATCATGATCGCCGGCGGCGGCCGCGTCGGCGAGCGGCTGGCGCAGGAGCTGGCCACGGCCGGCGCGGGCTTTCACGTCAAGGTCATCGAGCATGGCGCCGAGCGCTGCACCGAGCTGGCCGGCAAGCTGCCGCACGAGGTGCTGGTGCTGCACGGCGACGCCACCGACGAGAACCTGCTCGAGGACGAGGGCATCGAGACCATCGACCTGTTCCTGGCGCTGACCAACGACGACGAGAACAACATCATGTCCAGCCTGCTGGCCAAGCAGATGGGCGCCAAGCGCGTGCTGGCCCTGATCAACCGGCGCAGCTACGCCGAGCTCATGCACGGCACGCAGATCGACATCGCGCTGTCGCCCGCGCAGACCATGATCGGCGAGCTGCTGGCCCATGTGCGCCAGGGCGACGTGCAGGCCGTGCACAGCCTGCGCCGCGGCGTGGCCGAGGGACTGGAGATCGTCGCGCGCGGCGACCGCAAGACCTCGCGCATCGTCGGCCGCGCCGTGCGCGATCTGAAGCTGCCCGAGCAGGCGCACTTCGGCCTGATCGTGCGCGGCCTGCCCGATCCGCTGGCGCTGCCGGCGACGGACGACGAGGAAACGGCCACGCCGGCCGTGGCGCCCCAGGTCATCATCCCGAGCGCCGACACGGTGATCGAGAGCAACGACCACGTGGTGGTGTTCGTGCCGCACAAGCGCCTGATCCGCGACGTGGAGAAGGCCTTCCGCGTCAGCGCGGCCTTCTTCTGAGCAGCGCTCCATGCGCGACGTCTTTCCAATCCTGCGCGTGCTGGGCGTGATGATCACGTTCATGGCCTTCACCATGGCGCTGCCGCTGGCGGTGTCCTGGTACTGGCAGGACGGCGTGGCCGATGCCTACATCGCCGCCATGCTGCTGACCCTGGCGGCCGGGCTGCTGCTGTGGCGCGGCATGCAGCGCCACCGGCGCGAGCTGCAGCCGCGCCACGGCGTGATGCTGGTCTCGCTGGCCTGGCTGCTGCTGCCGCTGTTCGCGGCACTGCCGCTGGAGCTGGCCTTCATGGCGATCGGCCGGCCGCTGACCTTCACGCACTCCTACTTCGAGGCCGTGTCCGGCCTCACCACCACGGGCGGCACGGTGCTGACCAGGCTCGACACGCTGCCGGTGTCGGTGAACTTCTGGCGCACCTTCCTGCAATGGGTGGGCGGCATGGGCATCCTGATCCTGGCCGTGGCCGTGCTGCCGCTGCTGGGCGTGGGCGGCAGCCAGCTGTTCAAGGCCGAGGCGGCCGGGCCGATCAAGGACAACAAGCTCACGCCACGCATGGCGCAGACCGCCAAGGGCCTGTGGGGCGTGTACGCCACGCTGTCGATCGCCTGCGCGCTGGCCTACTGGGCCGGAGGCATGCCGCCCATCGAGGCGGTGATGCACATGTTCGCCACCGTGAGCCTGGGCGGCCTGTCGCCGCACGACGCGAGCTTCGGCTACTTCGACTCGCCGCTGCTGGAGATGACGGCCGTGGTCTTCATGCTGTTCGCCAGCTGCAACTTCGCGCTGTACTTCACGGCCGTGCGCAAGGGCCGGCTCAGCGTGGCGCTGTCCGACCCCGAGCTGCGCGCCACGCTCGCGGTGCTGGTCGGCGGCGGGCTGCTGGCCGCGCTGCTGCTGTGGGCCAAGGGCGTCTACGCGCCGCTGGAGGCGCTGCGCCACGGCATGTTCCACGTGGTCTCGGTCGCCACCACGACGGGCTTCATCACGCGCGACTACCTGCTGTGGCCGGTGTTCCTGCCGGTCTTCATGCTGCTGCTGTCGGGCATCGCCACCAGCGCCGGCTCCACGGGCGGCGGCATCAAGATGGTGCGCATGCTGATCCTGCTGCAGCAGGCGCGGCGCGAGATCCGCCGGCTCGCCCACCCGCGCGCCGTGCAGCCCGTGCGGCTGGGCAAGGCCGTGGTCGACACGCCCGTGATCTTCGCCGTGCTGGCCTTCATGCTGGTCTACGGCGCCACGGTCATCGTGCTGTCCATGGTGCTGATGCTGACCGACCTGGACCCGGTGACGGCCTTCAGCGCCATCATCGCCAGCGTCAACTGCATGGGGCCGGGCCTGGGCGCGGTCGGCCCGGCGTCCTCGTTCGCGGTGCTGAGCGACTTCCAGATCTGGGTCTGCACGCTGGCCATGCTGATGGGCCGGCTCGAGATGTTGAGCTTCATGGCGCTGCTGATGCCCTCGTTCTGGAAGAACTGATCAGCGCCTCCAGCTCCCCAGGCCGGTGGCGCCCGCGATGACGGCCGCGTACAGCGCGAGGCTCGCCGCCACCACGGCGTAGAACACCTGTGCCGGCGCCTGCAGCCAGACCACGCAGACCCAGCCGCCCACGGCCACCGCCGCCAGCCGCGCCAGGCTGCCGACCAGCGGCCAGAGCATGCGGCCCGCGCCCTGCGAGGCGAAGAACAGCGCCAGGCCCAGGCCGAACAGCCCGTAGCTGGCGCCGACGATGCGCAGGTACAGCGCCCCCTGGGCCCGCACCTGGGCATCGGCCGTGAAGGCGTCCATCCAGAGCCCGGGCGCCAGCGCCACGGCCAGGCCGATGGCGCCCGTGATCGCGGCCACCAGCGCGCCGCCCAGCCAGGCCGCGCGCAGGGCACGCGCCGTCTGGCCCGCGCCCATGTTGGTGGCCACCAGCGTGGTCAGCGCGGTGCCGAAGCCGAACGCGATCGGCACCAGGATGTACTCCAGCCGCGCCGCCACGCCGTAGCCGGCCAGCGCCACCGTGCCGTAGCTGCCCACGGCCGCGGTGGCGGCGGCGATCGAGCCATTGCTGATGACCGGGCTCAGCGAGGCCGGCAGGCCCACGCGCAGGATGCCGGCAAAGGCCGCGCGCTCGGTGCGCCAGGGCCCGCCGCGCAGCCGCACGGCCGCACCGGGCCGCCACAGCGCCGCCGCCAGCACCAGCGCCGATACGGCGTTGACCGCCAGCGTGCTCAGCGCGGCGCCGGCCACGCCCAGGCCCGGCAGCGGCCCCCAGCCGAACACCAGGGCCGGGCACAGCAGCAGGTGCGCCAGCGTCGCGCCCAGCATGGCCAGCGACGGCAGCAGCATGTTGCCGCCGCCGCGCACGATGCCGCCCAGCACGTTGACGGCCCAGATCGCCAGCGCGCCGCCGAACATGGTGTTCGAATAGGCCAGCGCCGCGTCGAGCGCCACGCCGCGGCCGCCCATGGCCGCGTAGACCGGCCGGCCGAAGCCCAGCAGAACCAGCATGAACAGCGCCGCCATGGCCAGCGCCACCAGCAGCGCATGGCGTGCCAGCTGCGCGGCGTCGCCGGGCCGGCCGGCGCCGAGCGCGCGCGCCACGGCCGCCGTGGTCGCGCCGCCGATGCCGCCGGCCGACATCTGCACCATCAGCATGGACAGCGGCAGCACCAGCGCCACGCCGGCCAGCGCCTCGTGCCCCAGGCGGCCGAGGACGTAGCCGTCGTAGCCGATCTGGACCGTCATCGCGAACAGGCCGATCACGTTCGGCGTGGCCAGCCGCAGCAGCGTGGGCAGCAGCGGCGCCTGCAGCATCTGCTGCGTGCGCTGCGTGGCCCGGCTGCTGGCGGCGGACGTGGGCAGGACGGCGGCGCCCATGCTCAGCGCTGCACCGGGGCCAGGTAGATGCCGGCCGCCAGGCCTTGCCTGACCTGGCGCGTGATGGCGTCGGCCAGCACCTCCTCGGCGCCGGCGGCCAGGCCGTCGAACGCGGCACGCACGATCTCCCCGGGCGTGGCCTTGGGCATGTCGATGCCGCGCGTGAGGTCGGTGTCGACGAAGCCCATGTGCAGGCCCAGCACCTGCGTGCCCTGGGCCCGCAGCGCCTCGCGCAGCCCGTTGGTCAGCGACCAGGCGGCCGACTTGCTGGAGGCGTAGACCGCCAGCAGCGGCGCGCTGATCCAGCTGGCGACCGACAGCACGTTGAGCACCGCGCCGCCGCCGTTGGCCTTCAGCACCGGCGCGAACGCGCGCGCCATCAGCAGCGGGCCGAAGTAGTTGGTCTCCAGCTGGGCACGGGCGGCCTCCACCGCGCCGTCGGCCAGGAAGTCGCCCGTGACGGCGATGCCGGCGTTGTTGACCAGCAGCGTCACGTCGCCGCAGCGTTGTGCCGCGGCCGCGACCTGCTCGGGCCGCGTCACGTCCAGCGCCACCGGCTCCACGCCGGCCAAGGTGATGCTGGCCGGGTCGCGCGCGGCGGCGTAGACCTTGCGCGCGCCGCGCGCCAGCGCCTCGCGCGCGAAGGCCTGGCCGATGCCGCGGTTGGCACCGGTGACGAGCAGGGTGGCGTTCTCGATCCGCATGGAAGACTCCTTGACTTGGCTATATGACGATCGTCATATTTCTGGGGATGGGAAAGGGCGGCGGGCGGTTCGGGAAATTCAGCGCGCGGGCGCGGCGTCGTAGTGCGCCAGCAGGCTGCGGCGCGTGGCGGCCAGCAGCGCGCGGCCCTCGGCGTTGTCGCCCAGCGCGCGGGCCAGCTGCAGTGCGCCGACCAACTGGCCCGCGACCACGCCGGCCTGCCCGGCCGCCTCTTCAGGCAGGGCGCGCTGCACGGCGGCCACCAGGTGGCGCACGCGCCCGGCCGCGGCCTGCGCGACCTCGGCCGACTGGCGCGGCATCTCGGACGACAGCGCGGCCACCGGGCAGCCCTGGGTGGGCGCGCCCAGGTGGCTGTCGGACAGGTAGGCGTCGACCAGCGCCCGCAGGGGACTGGCGCCGCGCGCCTGGCGCTGCGCCGTGCTCTTGGCCAAGCGGGCCGCGCTGTCGCGTCCGGCGTGTTCGATGGCCTCGCACAGGAGCGCGTCGCGCGAGGCGAAATGGGCGTAGAAGCCGCCGTGCGTGAGGCCGGCCCGCTGCATGACATCGGCCACGCCCACGCCCCAGAAGCCGGACGCGCGCAGCACGCCGGCCGCGGTCTCGACGATGCGGTCGTGCGTCAGCTGCTTGCGGCTCGGGGCGGTGTCCATGGCGGCGAAGATAGCACGAAATATGATGACCGTCATATCCATGGCGCTTGCATCCCGGGACGGTCACCCCATATCCCTAGAATTCACTCGAATATTGCCAACCCCAAGGCCCCTTCCATGGTTCCCCACCTCATCACCGCACTGACCGGGCCGATCAACGAGCTCGAGCAGCGCATCCTCGATTCCACCCCGGCCATCGAACGCTGGTTCCGGCTGGAGTGGATGGAGCACACGCCGCCGTTCTACTGTTCCGTGGACATCCGCAACGCCGGCTTCAAGCTCGCGCCGGTGGACACCAACCTGTTCCCCGGCGGCTGGAACAACCTCACCCAGCCCATGCTGCCGCTGGCCGTGCAGTCGGCCATGGCCGCCATCGAGAAGATCTGCCCCGAAGCCAAGAACCTGCTGCTGATCCCGGAGAACCACAGCCGCAACACCTTCTACCTGGCCAACGTGGCGCAGCTGCAGCGCATCTTCCACATGGCCGGCCTGAACGTGCGCGTGGGCTCGGTGGACCCGGAGATCAAGGAGCCCAAGACCATCCAGCTGCCGAACGGCGACGAACTCACGCTGGAGCCGGTGGTGCGCAGCAAGCGCCGGCTGGGGCTGAAGAACTTCGACCCCTGCACCATCCTGCTCAACAACGACCTGTCGGCCGGCGCGCCCGGCATCCTGGAAGACCTGCACGAACAATACCTGCTGCCGCCGCTGCACGCGGGCTGGTCGGTGCGGCGCAAGAGCCGGCACTTCCAGAGCTACGAGGAAGTGTCCAAGCGCTTCGGCAAGCTGCTGGGCATCGACCCCTGGCTCATCAACCCGATGTTCGCCAAGTGCGGCGAGGTCAACTTCGCCGAGGGCGCGGGCATGGACTGCCTGCAGACCAACGTCGATGCGCTGCTGACCAAGGTGCGCCGCAAGTACAAGGAATACGGCATCGGCGAGAAGCCCTTCGTGGTCGTGAAGGCCGACAACGGCACCTACGGCATGGGCATCATGACCGTGCACGACGCCGCCGAGTTGCAGAGCCTGAACCGCAAGTCGCGCAACAAGATGGCCGTGGTCAAGGACGGCCAGCCCGTGCACGACGTGATCATCCAGGAAGGCGTGCTGACGGCCGAGCGCATGCACGACGCCATGGCCGAACCCGTGGTCTACATGATGGACCGCTACGTGGTCGGTGGCTTCTACCGCGTGCATGCCGACCGCGGGCCCGACGAGAACCTCAACGCGCCAGGCTCGCGCTTCGTGCCATTGGCTTTCGCCGAGAGTACGCACTTACCCCAGCACGGCATGAAGCCGGGCGCCAGCGCCCCCAACCGCTTCTACATGTACGGCGTGATCGGCCGCCTGGCCCTGGTCGCGGCCAGCTACGAACTCGAAGCCACGGACCCCGAAGCCGAGGTCTACTGAAGCCGTGACGGCGGCAGTTGCTGCGGTGCAACATCGGCGCCGCGGCGGCTTGCCGGCGGTGGGGCGAAGCGCACAATAGCCGTCCCGCGAAACACCAGCCGCTGGCCCCGTGGCCGAGCGGCTTTCCTTTGCAACACGCAAAAACCCCGCTCGCGGCGCTCACCCTGGGCGCCATCGGTGTCGTCTACGGCGACATCGGCACCAGCGTCCTGTACGCGGTCAAGGAAATCTTCGGCGCCGGCCATGTCCCGTTCACGGTGGACAACGTCTACGGCGTGCTGTCCATCCTGTTCTGGACGCTGACCGTCATCGTCTCGCTCAAGTACGTGGTGCTGGTGCTGCGCGCCGACAACGCCGGCGAAGGCGGCCTCGTCGCCATGCTGGCGCTGGCCTCGCAGTCGGTGAAGGACAAGCCGCAGCTGCGCCAGGTGCTGCTCCTGGTCGGTATCTTCGGCACCTGCCTGTTCTACGGCGACGGCGTGATCACGCCGGCGATCTCGGTGCTGTCCGCCGTGGAAGGCCTGGAGGTGGTCTCGCCCGCCTTCCGCAAGGCCGTGATCCCGCTCACGCTGGTGATCCTGTTCGCGCTGTTCGCCGTGCAGAAGCGCGGCACGGCCGGCATCGGCAAGTTCTTCGGGCCGGTCACGCTGGCCTGGTTCGTCGCCATCGCGCTGCTGGGCGTCTCGCACATCTGGCACCACCCCGAGATCCTCCACGCGCTGAGCCCCCACCACGCGCTGCGCTTCATTTGGAACAACCCGGGCACGAGCTTCATCATCCTGGGCGCCGTGGTGCTGGCCGTGACGGGCGCCGAGGCGCTCTACGCCGACCTCGGCCACTTCGGCAAGCGGCCGATCCGGCTGGCCTGGTTCAGCGTGGTGATGCCGGCGCTCACGCTGAACTACTTCGGCCAGGGCGCGCTGCTGCTGCGCGAGCCAGAGGCCGTCAAGAACCCGTTCTTCATGATGGCGCCCGAATGGGCGCTGCTGCCGCTGGTGGGCATGGCCACCGCGGCCGCGGTGATCGCCTCCCAGGCACTCATCACGGGTGCGTTCTCGGTCACCAAGCAGGTGATCCAGCTGGGCTACCTGCCGCGGCTGCAGATCCAGCACACCAGCGTCAAGTCGGCCGGCCAGATCTACATCCCCTTCGTCAACTGGGGCCTGTTCCTGGCCATCGTGCTGGCCGTGGTGATGTTCAAGTCCTCGAGCAACCTGGCCGCCGCCTACGGCATCGCCGTCTGCACCGACATGCTGATCACCACGGTGCTGACCTTCTTCGTGGTCCGCTACGGCTGGAAGTACCCGCTGTGGCTGTGCGTCCTGGCCACGGGCTTCTTCTTCGTCGTCGACTTCGCGTTCTGGGCCTCCAACCTCATGAAGCTGTTCGACGGCGGCTGGTTCCCGCTGTTCATCGGCGCCATGATGTTCATGCTCATGATGACCTGGCACGAAGGCCGGCGCCTGCTCAACGAGGCGCTGCGCGCCAATTCCATCGACCTCAAGAGCTTCCTCGAATCGGTGTTCGTGAGCCCGCCCGCGCGCGTGGAGGGCACGGCCGTGTTCATGACGGCCGAACCCGGCAACGTGCCCAATGCGCTGCTGCACAACCTCAAGCACAACAAGGTGCTGCACGAGACCAATCTGTTCGTCACCGTGCGCAGCCACGAGCGGCCCTGGATCGGCATGGACAAGCGCCTGCAGATCGAGGCCCTGGGCCACGACTGCTGGCAGGTGGTGCTGCACTACGGCTTCAAGAACGACCCCGACCTGCCGCGCGCGCTGGAGCAGATGCGCGGGCGGGGCTGCGACATGGAGACCATGACGACGAGCTACTTCCTGTCGCGCGACGTGGTGGTGCCCACGCTGGGCACGGGCATGGCGCCCTGGCGCGAGAAGCTGTTCGCGCAGATGCACCTGAACGCGAGCGCCGCGGCCGACTTCCTCAAGCTGCCCAGCAATGCGGTCGTGGAGCTGGGCTCCAAGGTCGAGATCTGAACCGCCCATGCAAAAAGGCCCGCGCCTTGCGGCGCGGGCCTTTTGCTTTTTTCAGCGGGCGGGGATCAGACTTCGCCGCCGGGCAGTTCGCCGGCGCGCAGCGCACGCACGGCGTCGGCACGCACGGCTTCGCGCGTCAGCAGGCTCTGCGAGGCGCGGTAGCCGATGTCGGCGCCTTCGCCGGTCGGGGCCAGGCGATGGTCGCGCGCGGCGGCCAGGTATTCGCCTTGCACCTGGTCGCGCGTCACCAAGCTGGGCTTGGCGGCGGCCACGTAGCCAGCGTCGCCGACTTCACCGGTGACGGCCAGCTGGTGGTTGCGTTGGGCTTGCAGGTATTCGTTGCGCACGGCTTCACGGGTCACGCCGTTGGACGAAGCGGCGGCCACGGGCGGAATGTAGCCGACTTCACCACTGGCGTTGACACCGCCGCCAGCGAATGCGGGCGCTGCGACCAGGCCGGCTGCGGCGAGCAGGGCGGAGGCGAGGATCTTGGTGTTCATGGTGTTTTCCTTCATTGACATTGACGATGGCATGAAGTTTAAAAATCGTGACACAAAAGAAAAAGCATGCTCAAGGCAAAGCATCGTTTCCGTTGAAGCAACAGTGCGCTGGAACTTTTCGCCAAAGCAAAAGGCCCGCGCCTGGCGGCGCGGGCCTTGGTCTGCAACGGATCCGAAACGATCAGACTTCGCCGCCGCCCAGTTGGCCATGGCGCACGGCGTACACGGCTTCGGCGCGCACGGCATCGCGGGTCAAGCCGCTCCTGGCGGTGGCCACGGCGCCGACGTCGGCGCCTTCGCCAACTTCCGGCAGCGTGCCGTTGCGTTCGGCCTGCAGGTATTCGGCACGCACGGTGGCGCGGGTCAGATCGCTCTTGGCCGAGCTCACTTGCGGCACGTAGCCGACTTCACCGCTGATGTTGTCGCCGGCGAAGCTGGGGGCTGCGGCGAAACCGACGGCGGCGATCAGGGCGGAGGCAAGAAACTTCGTGTTCATGATGGATTCCTTTCGGTGGTGAGGACAACGTTCCCGTTCGGCGGGGCCGGACCCTTTGTCCTGCTCCGTCTCGACGAGTCGCGTCGTGCGCCTCATCGATGGGTCCAATTGTCGAAGCTGCGCCCCGAAAGAAAAACCGTGCAGCGGGCAATGCATCGTTTCTCGACAAGCAACAGTGCGCGGACCTGGGACTTTCCCGTATCCGTCAGCCACAAAGCAAAAGGCCCGCGCCTTGCGGCGCGGGCCTTCGTTCATCGTGGGGCGCAACAGTTCAGACTTCGCCGCCCAGTTGCTGGCCGTGGCGCACGGCGTAGACGGCTTGGGCGCGCACGGCGTCGCGGCTCATGCTGCTCCTGGCGGTGGCGACGGCACCGGTGTCGGCGCCTTCGCCGTACTCGGGCAGCGTGCCGTTGCGCTCGGCCTGCAGGTAGTCGGCACGCACGGCTTCGCGCGTCAGGCTGCTCTTGGCGCTGCTCACTTGCGGCACGTAGCCGACTTCACCGCCGATGTTGTCGCCGGCAAAGCTGGGGGCTGCGGCGAAAGCGGCGGCAGCGACGAGGGCAGAGGCAAAAAACTTCGTGTTCATGGTGTTCATCCTTGCAAATCGGTTGGCTCGATCCGGTCGCCAGGCCTTCCCGGCGACCGCTTCGATGAACCGTTTGCGGGTGGCTCATCGATGGGATGAACTGTAGAAGTTGTGCTTTGAAAGAAAAACAGGCCTCCGGGCAATGGATCGTTTCCCGGATCGAAACAGTAACCCTGGATTCGGCAGTTGACCGCTTGCAGCCTTCAGGAAAGCCCTATGGCGCAGGACTTCGCGCCTTCGATGTCCCTCACCATCGGGGTCAGGGCGCATCCAACTGCCAAATCCAGGGTAACCGGTTTCAGCCTTCGCGGTAAAAGGCTTCGACCTGGCCCTTGAGCTTGATCAGCAGCGGCCGGCCGCGGCGGTCCACGGTCTTGCCGGCGGCCACCTTGATCCAGCCTTCGGACAGGCAGTATTCCTCCACGTCGAAGCGCTCCTTGCCGTTGAAACGGATGCCGATGTCATGCTGGAACACGGCCGCGACGTGGTGCGGGCTGCGCGGGTCGACGGACAGGTGGTCGGGCAGCGGGGGACGGGTGCTTGCGTCTTGGTTCATGGCCGCGATTAGACCGCAGCCGGCCCGTGGCTCAGGCCAGCCTGCACAGCCCTTGCGGTGTACGCACCTGCGCCGCCAGGCCCGGCACCGCCGCCGCGCGGAGCGACAGCGCGACCCCGGGCTCGGCCAGGTGCAGGCGGTCCAGCACGGCTTGCACACGCGCGGGCTCGGGGTGCTGCAGTTCGAGCGCGACCAGCGTGCAGCCGGCGTCCGGCAGGCCGGCGGCGGGGTGTGCCGGGGTGTCCCACTGGATCAGCGCGGGCGCGGCGCCGCCTAGCGGCAGGCTGCCGTCGGCCGGCACCGTGATGCGCCAGTCCAGCGTGCCGCGCGACATGGGCAGCACCTCGCCCAGCGGCCCGGCGGCGGCCGCGCCCACGATGTCGTCGGTGCGCGCGACCCAGCAGGCCAGCCGCGGCGCGGCACCAGGCGCCAGCGCGTCGAGCCCGAACCAGCGCGGCCGGGCCGGTGCCGGGGCCTGCGGGTCGACCGCGATGACCTCCAGGTACAGCGCCTCGCCCAGACGCAGCAGCAGGTTGTGCGTGCCCATGCGCGCATGCCGGCCACCGGCCTGGGGACGCACGCCCAGCTGCGCGAACACGGTATCGCTGCCGGCCTGCAGCGTGGGCGCGGCGATGGCGAGGTGGTCGATGCGGCAGGTCTGCATCTCAACCAGCCGAGAGCCGCATCAGCACCTTCTCGCCCGTGGCCTGCTTGCCGTAGATGCCGATGGCCTCCAGCGTCAACGCCTCGGCCAGGCCGACCTCGCGCGTGTAGTGGCTCGCGAAGGTGGTGGTGAGCTCGGCCGCCACGCGCGCCTTGAGTTGCTGCACGTGGTGCGGGCCGATCTTCTGCAGGAACGGGAACAGCAGCCAGCCGCCCACGCCCCAGGTCATGCCGAAGCCGCGCGCGATCTCGATCGGGCCGCGGTCCAGGCTGCCGTAGACGTAGACCTGCTTGAGCACATTGCTGCCGTAGCGGCTGTAGGCGGCCTGCTCCTTGCGCGCGATGGCGGTCTCCATGGCCACGAGGATCTGGCCGGCCAGCTTGCCGCCGCCGATGGCGTCGAAGGCCAGCGTGGCGCCGGTCGCGGCGATCGCCTCGGTCAGCGCCGACTGGAAGTCGCCCTGGCTGCTGTCGACCACATGCTGCGCGCCCTGGCCGCGCAGCAGCGCGGCCTGCTCGGGCTTGCGCACCACGTTGACGAGCGGCACCCCGTCCTTGAGGCAGATGCGGTTCAGCATCTGGCCCAGGTTGGACGCGGCAGCCGTGTGCACCAGCGCGCCATGGCCCTCGCGCCGCATGGTCTCCACCATGCCCAGCGAGGTCAGCGGATTGACGAAGCACGAGGCGCCCTGCGCGGCCGTCGCGCCCTCGGGCAACGGCAGGCATTGCGCGGCCGAAATGGCGCGGTATTCGGCGTACATGCCACCGCCCAGCAGCGCGACCCTCTTGCCCAGCAGGGCCTGGGCCGCGGCCGAGGCACCGGCGGCGACCACGGTGCCGGCGCCCTCGTTGCCCACGACCATGGACTGGCCGACCCGGCCGTTTGCGACGGCCAGCGCCGCGGGCGACAGGCTGGCCGTGACCACGGGGCGCGCGGCCGTGCCCGAGACCCTGGCCGTGGCCATGTCGGCACCGCCGAACAGCAGGCCCAGGTCGGAGGGGTTCAGCGGCGCGGCCTCCAGGCGCACCACGACCTCGTCGTCGTGCGCGGGTTGGGGCATGGCCACCTCGGCCAGCGAGAGTTCCAGGGTGGCATCGGGGCGGATCAGCGAGCGCAGTTGCAAGGGCATGGGCGGTCCTCGGGCGGGTGGTTCGGTGGAGCCGCCCAGTATAGGAAGCGGGTCAGGAGAACGGCACCTTGTCCAGGCCGAACGCCTTGTCGGCCGCGCCCGGCACGCTGCGAAAGGCCACGCTCAACCGGTTCCAGGCGTTGATGCCCATCACGTTGTGCGTGAGCTCGACGATCTCCTGCTCGGAGAACGCGGCGCGCACCTGCGCGTAGACGGCATCGGGCACGCCGTGGGTGGGCAGTTGCGTGAGCACCTCGGTCCAGGCGAAGGCGGCGCGCTCGCGGGCGCTGAACAGCGGCGACTCGTGCCAGATCGCCACATGGTGCAGGCGCAGCTCGCCCTCGCCGTGCTGCTTGGCCTGCTTGACGTGCATGTCCACGCAGAAGGCGCAGCCGTTCATCTGCGAGGCGCGGATCTCGATGAGCGCGAGCAGCTTGGCATCGAGGCTGCCCTTCTTGGCCGCGATGCTGTAGTCGGACAGTTTCCTGTACAGCTCGGGGGCTTGCTGCTGGGGGTTGAGGCGGGCGGTCATGGTGATTCCTTTCGGGTTGAAAAACGGCGCTCTTTCCCTGCAAGACGGGCCAGCCCGGCGGTTTGTGACAGCCCGGCCCGAAAAATCCGGCATGGGCACAATCCGCCGCCTATGCGTTTCCTGAAAGACCTGAGCCTGCCCGCGTTCACGGCCGGCTTCGTGGCCGTGCTGGTCGGCTTCACGAGTTCCGTGGCCATCGTGTTCCAGGCGGCCCTGGCCTTCGGCGCCACGCCGGCGCAGGTCAGTTCCTGGATGTGGGCCCTGGGCCTGGGCATGGGCCTGGCCACCGCCATCCCCTCGCTGCTGTGGCGCATGCCGGTCATGGTGGCCTGGAGCACGCCGGGCGCGGCCGTGCTGGCCGTGGCCGGCGCGGGCTACGGCATGGGCGAGGCCGTGGGCGCCTTCATGCTCAGTGCACTGGCCATCACGGTGGCTGGCATGACGGGCTGGTTCGAGCGCGTCATGAACCGCATTCCCGTGGCCATCGCCTCGGCCCTGCTGGCCGGCGTACTGGCCCGCTTCGGGCTCGACGCCTTCGTCGCCGCCAGGACCGCGCTGGGCCTGGTGCTGCTCATGCTGCTGGTCTACCTGCTGGGCCGGCGGCTGCTGCCGCGCTATGCCGTGCCGCTCACGCTGCTGGCCGCCATCGCTTACTGCGGCCTGCGCGGCGAACTGGCGCTGGCCAGCGTGCAGGTGGGCTTCGCGGTGCCGCAGTTCACGATGCCGCGGTTCAGCTGGCAGGCCGCCGTGAGCCTGGCGGTGCCGCTGTTCGTCGTGACCATGGCCTCGCAGAACCTGCCCGGCGTGGCCGCGATCCGCGCGGCCGGCTATGGCCGCATGCCGATCTCCAGGCTGCTCAGCATCACCGGCATCGCCACGCTGGTGCTGGCGCCGTTCGGCGCGTTCGCGCTGAACCTGTCGGCCATCACTGCCGCGATCTGCATGGGCCGCGAGGCGCACGAAGACCCCGACAAGCGTTACACCGCGGCCGTGAGCTGCGGGCTGATCTACGTGCTGATCGGCATCTTCGGCGCCACCGTCACGGGGCTGCTGACGGCCTTCCCCAAGGAGCTTGTCGCGGCCATCGCGGGCCTGGCGCTGCTGGGCACCATCGGCAACGGCCTGGCCACCGCGCTGGCCGACGAACGGCACCGCGAGCCCGCGCTGATCACCTTCCTCGTCACGCTGTCGGGCGTGGCAATCGCCGGCATCGGCTCGGCCTTTTGGGGGGTGGTGGCCGGCGCGCTCGCGCTGTTTGTGCAACAGTACGGCGCTTCCCGAAAGCCCTCCCTATGAACCTCCTCTTCGTCGTCGACCCGCTGGACAGCTTCAAGATCTACAAGGACACCACGTTCTCGATGATGCGCGAGGCGCAGCGCCGCGGCCACCGCATCTGGTCCTGCGAGCCGCGCCACATCAGCTGGCGCACGGGCGGCAAGGTGCAGGCCCTGGTCAACGAGCTCACGTTGACCGGCCAGCCCGATGCCTGGTACCGCATCGAATCCACGCCGCTGCGCGGGCTCGCCGAGTTCGACGCCGTGCTCATGCGCAAGGACCCGCCCTTCGACAGCGAGTTCTTCTACGCCACCCACCTGCTGGAGCAGGCCGAGCGCGAGGGCGCCCGCGTCTTCAACAAGCCGGCCGCGCTGCGCGACCATCCCGAGAAGCTGGCCATCATGGAGTTCGCGCAGTTCACGAGCCCCACGCTGGTCACGCGCAGCGCGGCCGAGGTGCGCGCCTTCCACGCCGAGCACCAGGACGTGATCCTCAAGCCGCTGGACGGCATGGGCGGCATGGGCATCTTCCGCGTCAAGGCCGACGGGCTGAACCTGGGCTCCATCGTCGAGACGCTCAACAAGGACGGCGCCGAGACCATCATGGTGCAGCGCTTCGTGCCCGAGATCGTGCAGGGCGACAAGCGCATCCTCGTGATCGGCGGCAAGCCGGTGCCGTTCTCGCTCGCGCGCATCCCGCAGGGCAGCGAGGTGCGCGGCAACCTGGCGGCCGGCGGCAAGGGCGTGGCCCAGCCGCTGACCGCGCGCGACCGCGAGATCGCCGAGGCGCTGGGGCCGGTGCTGGCCGCGCGCGGCCTGCTGCTGGTGGGGCTGGACGCGATCGGCGACTGCCTCACGGAGGTCAACGTGACCAGCCCGACCTGCTTCCAGGAGATCACGGAGCAGACCGGCTTCGACGTGCCGGCCATGTTCGTCGATGCGCTGGAGGCGGCGCTGGCGGGCTGACGTTCAGGCGGCCAGCGCCGCCACGGTCTGCTGCAAGGCGTCCGCCACGGCCGCCATGCCCGGGTCTTCCAGCGTGGTCGCGCGGCACCAGAGGTAGATCGGCCTGGGCTGCGGCGGCGCGGGCAGCGCCAGTTCCAGCAGGCCGAAGCGTTCCGCCAGCCGGTGCAGCGGAAAGCGCGGCAGCACGGCGAGGTGCCGGCCCTGGGCCAGCGTGTCGAGCAGCACGAAGGCCTCGCCCAGCACGGTGAGCTCCACGCGCATGGCCTGCACGCCGGCGGCGGCCAGCATCTCGCGCACCTCCTGGTCGAAGGGCGAGGCCGAGCCCAGGCTGATCCAGCGCTGCGCGTCGAGCGGGCCGCCGCCCTGGGCCAGCGCATGCGTGCGCGCGCAGAACACGCCCAGCGCGTCGGCCACGAGCAGCCGGCGCTCGATGCCGGGCGGGGGGCGCTCCAGCCAGGCCGGCGCGACCACGAACTCGTGGTGGCCGTCGATGAGCTGCTCCAGCAGCAGGTGCGGCCGGTCGCTCTGCACCGACAGCGCGAGGTCCGGAAACCGGTCGAGCAGCACGCGCACCAGATCGCCCGCCACCGCCGCGCCGACCAGCGGCCCGGCGCCGATGCGCACCTGCTTGCGGATGCCGCTGCGGTGGCGCGCCGTGACCTCGGCCGCGTCCTTGAGCCGCCTGCCGATGGCCCGGCCCTCGCGCGCCAGCATCTCGCCCAGCGGCGTGCTGCGCACGCCGTAGCGGCTGCGCTCGAACAGCGCGCCGCCGGCCTGCATCTCCAGCGTCTGCATGTTGTGCGTGAGCGTGGGCTGGGTCAGGTGCAGGTGCCGGCTGGCCTGCGTGATGGAGCCCTTCTCGAGGATCGTGGCGAGTTGCACGAGGTGGCGGGGGTCCATAGGAAAACTTTTGTTTGGGCTGCAATTTTCGATTTTACGGATGACCTGCGCCGGCCTACAGTGCGCCCCCGGCCTCCGCTTGCATCCGCATGAAACCCAACCTCATCCTCATCGTCGCCGACGACCTCGGCCATGCCGACCTGGGCTGCTACGGCGGCCGCGCCGGCCGGCTTCGGCCCCGTGTCGCCGCACATCGACGCGCTGGCCGCGGGCGGCCTGCGCTTCACCGAGGGCTACTGCGAACTCGCCGGTCTGCTCGCCCACCCGCTTCGCGCTCATGACCATGCGCTACCAGTACCGGCTGCGCGGCGGCATGCGAGGAGCCGATCAACAGCCGCAGTAAGCGGCAGCCCCACGCTCGGCCTGCCGCCGTCGATCCGACCCTGCCCTCGCTGCTGCGCGAGGCCGGCTATCGGCACCGCGCTGATCGGCAAGTGGCATCTGGGCTATCCGCCGCACTTCGGCCCGCTGCGCTCGGGCTACGACGATTATCTCGGCGTCATGGCCGGCGGCGTGAGACTACTTCAGCCACTGCTCGAGCCAGCGGCGAGCACGACCTCTACGAGAACGACGAGCCGAGCGGCACGACGAGGGCTACCTGACCGACCTGCTGTCGCGCCGCGCCGTCGGACTATGTCGAACGCATGCCGCCGCGGCCCGTGCCGGCGCGGCCCTTCTTCCTGAGCCTGCACTACACCGCGCCGCACTGGCCCTGGGAGACGCGCGACGACGCCCACCTGGCGGCCGAGGTGGCCGGCAACCTGTTCCACCTGGACGGCGGCGACGTGCCGAGACATACCGCCGCATGATCCACCACATGGACGAAGGCATCGGCTGGCTGGTCGCCGCGCTGCGCGAGCGAGCGGCCTGCTGGACGAACACGCTGATCGTCTTCACGAGCGACAACGGCGGCGAGCGCTTCTCGGACAACTGGCCGCTGGTGGGCGGCAAGATGGACCTGACCGAAGGCGGCATCCGCGTGCCATGGATCGCGCACTGGCCGGCCGCCATCCCGGCCGGCAGCGACGAGCGCGCAGCATTGCATGAGCATGGACTGGTCGGCCACGCTGCTGGAGCTGGGCGGCGGCCGGCCGCACCCCGACATGCCGATCGACGGCGTCTCGCTGGCCGCCGTGCTGCGCGACCCCGGCCAGACCTTCGAACGCCCGCTGTATTGGCGCATGCACCACCGCCACCAGCGCGCGCTGCGGCGCGGCGACTGGAAGTACCTGAAGGTCGACGACAACGAGTACCTGTTCAACGTGCGGCAGGATGCGCGCGAACGCGCCAACCTCGCGCACAAGCACCCCGAGACGCTCGAACGCCTGCGCGCGGACTGGCTGGCCTGGGAGGCCACGGTGCCCGCCATCCCCGCGGATGCGGCCGTGAGCCTGGGCTATTCGGCCAAGGACATGCCGCAACGCTGACCCCTTCTTTCCACCCTCCGGAGACAAGCCATGCACATCCCCCGCCGCGCGCTCTGCGCCGCCGCCCTGCTCGCCATCGCGGCCCTTCCGCTCCAGGCGCAGACCTGGCCCGAACGCCCGATCAAGCTCATCACGCCCTCCACGCCCGGCGGCCCGCCCGACGCCTATGCGCGTGCGCTGGCCGACCTGCTGCTCAAGGAGCTGGGCCAGCCCGTGGTGGTGGAGAACTCGCCGGCCGTGGGCGGCATGGTGGCGGCCCAGGCCATGACGCGCACGCCGGCCGACGGCTACACGCTGCTGGTCAGCACGGCCGGCATGATGACCATCACGCCCAACGCCAACCCGCGGGCGCGCTACGTGCCGGCCGACTTCACGCCGATCTGCCAGGGCGTGGAGGCCGGCCTGGTGCTGGCCAGCCACCCGAGCCTGGGCACGCACGACTTCGCCGGGCTCGCCCAGTGGATCAAGGCGCAGAAGACGCCGCCGACCTACTCGTCCTTCGCGCCGGGCTCGCCCGCGCATTTCCTGGGCTACCAGCTGGCCGAGGCGCTCAAGGTCGAGATGACGCACGTGCCCTACCGCAGCAGCCCGAACCAGATCACCGACATGGTGGGCGGCACGGCGCCGCTGGGCTTCGTGCAGACCGCCACGGCTGGCCCGCAGATCAAGGCCGGCAAGCTCGTGGCCTATGCGACGACGGCGGGCCAGCGCTCGGCCGAACTGCCTGACGTGCCCACGGTGGCCGAGATCGGTCTGCCGCAGCTGCAGACCACGGTCTGGTTCGGCCTGTCGGCCCCCAAGGGCCTGCCCGCGCCCATCGTGCAGCGGCTGACCGCGGCGCACCAGAAGGTGCTGGCCTCGCCGGACTTCCGCCAGCGCATGGCCACCTCGGGTCTGGCGCCGGCGGCCCCGCTGTGCGGCGAGGCCTTCCTGCAGCAGATGAACGCCGAATCGGCGCGCTGGGCGCGCATCGTCAAGGCGACAGGCTTCGTCGCCGACTGAGGCGCGCCAGCCTTCAGCGCACCATGCAGGGCCGCTTGTTGTCGAACTTCCAGCCGGGGATGAGGTACTGCATGGCCACGCCGTCGTCGCGCGCGCCCAGGCCATGTTGCAGATGCAGCCGGTGCGCCTTCTCCACCTCGGCCATGTCCAGCTCCACGCCCAGGCCCGGCTTCTTCGGCACCTGCACGTAGCCGCCTTCGATCTTCAAGGGCTCCTTGGTCAGCCGCTGGCCGTCCTGCCAGATCCAGTGCGTGTCGATGGCCGTGACCTTGCCCGGCGCGGCCGCGCCCACGTGCGTGAACATGGCCAGCGAGACGTCGAAGTGGTTGTTGCTATGCGAGCCCCAGGTGAGGCCGAAGGCCTGGCACAGCTGGGCCACGCGCACGGAGCCGGCCATGGTCCAGAAGTGGGGGTCGGCCAGCGGGATGTCCACGGACTGCAGCGACAGGCTGTGCGCCATCTCGCGCCAGTCGGTGGCGACCATGTTGGTGGCGGTGGGCAGTCCGGTGGCGCGGCGGAATTCGGCCATGACTTCGCGCCCGCTGAACACGCCTTCGGCGCCGCAGGGGTCTTCGGCGTAGGCGACCACGCCCTGCATCCTGCGGCCCAGGCGGATGGCGTCTTTCAGCAGCCAGCCGCCGTTGGGGTCCAGCGTGACGCGGGCGTCGGGGAAGCGTTCGTGCAGCGCGGTGACGGCGTCGACTTCCTCGTCGCCGCGCAGCACGCCGCCCTTGAGCTTGAAGTCCTGAAAGCCGTAGCGCTCCTGGGCGGCTTCGGCCAGGCGCACGATGGCTTCGGGGGTCATGGCTGTTTCGTGGCGCAGGCGGAACCAGGCGTTGTCGGCCTCGGGCTCGCGCCGGTAGGCCAGGTCGGTCTTGCCCTGGTCGCCCACGTAGAAGAGGTAGCCCAGCATCTGCACGGCCTCGCGCTGCTGGCCTTCGCCGAGCAGGGCCGCGACGGGCACTTCCAGGTGCTGGCCCAGCAGGTCGAGCAGGGCCGATTCGGCGGCCGTGACGGCGTGGATGGCCACGCGCAGGTCGAAGGTCTGCAGGCCGCGCCCGCCGCTGTCGCGCTCGGCGAACCGGGTGCGCATGGCGTTCAGGATGGCCTGGTGGTTACCGATGGGCTGGCCGACGATGAGCGCGCGTGCGTCTTCCAGCGTCTGGCGGATCTTCTCGCCGCCGGGCACTTCGCCCACGCCGGTGCGGCCGGCGTTGTCGGTGAGGATCAGCAGGTTGCGCGTGAAGTACGGGCCGTGCGCGCCCGACAGGTTCATGAGCATGTCGTCGTGGCCCGCCACGGGCACGACACGCAGGTCTTTGACGAGGGGGGTGGACATGTTGCTCAATCCGCCGAAATCTTGCGGGTGTCGATCAGCGTCTTCCAGCGCGCCCATTCCTTGGCCTGGAAGGCCGTGAACTCGGCCGGCGTGCTGGCCACGATCTCCAGGCCCTGCTCCAGCATGCGCTGCTTGACGGCCGGATCGTTCATCGACGCGACGGCGGCCTTGGCCAGCTTGTCCTTCACCGCGGCGGGCAGGCCCTTGGGCGCGGCCATGCCTTGCCAGGAATAGACCTCGGCGCCCTTGACGCCGGCCTCGGCCAGCGTGGGCACCTCGGGCAGCACGGGCGAGCGCTTGTCGCCCGTCACGGCGATGGCGTGCAGCTTGCCGGCCTTGATGTGCGGCAGCACCGCATTCACGTTCTGGAACGAGAAGTCCACCTGGCCGCCCAGCAGGTCGTTGATGGCCGGCGCGCCGCCCTTGTAGGGCACGTGCAGGCCTTCGGTGCCGCTTTGCTGCCAGAACACCTCGGCCGACAGGTGGTCGGACGAGCCGTTGCCCGAGCTTGCGAAGCTGACCTTGCCGGGGTTGGCCTTGAGCAGCGCGATGACCTCGGCCAGCGTGCGCTCCTTCTGCTTGGGACTGGCCACGAGCACGTTGGGTGCCTGCACGGGCACGCTGATGTAGTCGAAGTCCTTGTTCGCGTCGTAGGGCACGCTCTTGACCAGGTGCGGCGTGACGACGAAGGCGCCCAGCGAGGACACCAGCAGCGTGTAGCCGTCCGGCGCGGCGCGCTTGACGAAGCCGGCGCCGATGGTGCCCGTGGCGCCCGGCTTGTTGTCGACGATGAAGCTCTGGCCCAGCGCGGTCCCCATCTGCAGCGCCATGGCGCGCGCCACCATGTCGGTGGAGCCGCCGGCCGGGAAGGGCACGACGATGGTCACGGGCTTGTCGGGCCAGGCGGTCTGGGCGCCGGCCACGAGCGAGAGCGTGCAGGCCATGGCGGCGAGCAACTTTTTCATGGGAGATCTCCTGAAGGACGAAGGAAGGGGCGCATCCGCACCAGCGCGCGAACAGCCGATCCGTTATCGTTAACACGCGCTGTGTTAACGATAACCAATGTCGATCAGCAAGAAACTAGGTGATTACCCTAGATTGCGCGGAAAGGCTCGCGCTCCGTCACGCGGGCGGCAGCCGGGGATCGGCCACGCCGGGGTCAGGTGCTGGCGCGCTCGACGATGGAAAAGCCGATGTCGACCACGGGCGCCGCGGGGGCCTGGCCCTCGGCCCGCGCCACCACCATCTCGGCCGCCATCCGGCCGATGCGCGTGCCGTCGATGCGCACCGTGGTCAGGGGCGGCGCGGCGTCGGCCGCCACGCTCTGGTCGCCCATGCCCACGATGGCCAGCTGCCCCGGCACGGCGATGCCGCGCTCGCGCGCCTCCACCGCCGCGCCCAGCGCCAGCATGTCGGAACTGCAGAACACGGCCGTGACGCCGGGCGCGCGTTCCAGCAGCTCGGCCAGCCCAGCCCGGCCCGCGCCCATGGTGCTGGGCGCCGGCATGAACGCCGCCTGCGAGGTCTGCATGCCCAGCGCCTGGGCGCGTTCGTTGAAGGCCGCCACGCGCGTGAGCGCGCGCGCGTCGCCGGCGCTGACCATGGCCACGTGGCGGTGGCCGCGCGCGTGCAGGAAGTCGACCACGGCCGCACCGATGGCGGGGTGCGAGAAGCCCACCAGCATGTCGATCGGCGTGGGCGTGAACTCCCAGGTCTCGACCACGGGGATGCCGCTGGCGCGCAGCACGCGCCGCCCTCTTCCGAGCGCACCACGCCCGTGACGACCACGCCGTCGGGCCGGCGCTGCACGATGGCGCGCAGCAGCTCGTCCTCGCGCGTGGCGTCGTAGCCGCTCTGGCCGATCATGAGCTGGTAGCCGAGCGCGTGCAGCGCGAGGTCCAGCGCCTCCACCATCTCCTGGAACACCGGCCCCACCATGGTCGGCAGCAGCGCGGCCACCAGCCGCGCGCGCGAACGGCGCAGGCCGCTGGCCATGGCGTTGGGCACGAAGTTCGTGCGCCGCACGGCTTCGCGCACGCGCTCCAGCGTGTCGGGAGAGACCTTCTGCGGCGCGTTGAGCGCGCGCGAGACGGTCATGGCGGAGACGCCGGCGATGCGGGCGACGTCCTGGATCGTGAAGGGCTTGGCGCCTGGGTGCACAGCGTTGGCGTGGGGCGTGGAAAGCGGGGATTGTGACTAGAATCCGCGCCCCTTCGCCAGACCGCCCATGCCGCAGATCGTCGTCGACCAGCTCGCCAAGACCTACCGCATCGCCGAGCGCGCGCCGGGCCTGGGCGGTGCGCTGCGCGGCCTGTGGCAGCGCCGCCACCGCGCGGTGCAGGCGCTGGCCGGCGTGTCGTTCCAGCTCGAACGCGGCGAATTGCTGGGCTTCATCGGCCCCAATGGCGCGGGCAAGTCCACCGCCATCAAGATCCTGGCCGGCATCCTGCAGCCCGACGGCGGCCGCGTGACGGTGGACGGGCGCGACCCCTTCGCCGACCGGCAGGCGCACGTGGGCCGCATCGGCGTGGTGTTCGGCCAGCGCACCCAGCTCTGGTGGGACCTGCCGGTGGGCGAAGGCTTCGACCTCTTGCGCGACATCTACCGCGTGCAGGCGCGCCGCTACCGCACCACGCGCGACGAGCTGGTGGCGGCCCTGCAGCTCGAGCGCGTGCTCGACCAGCCCGTGCGCCAGCTCTCGCTGGGCCAGCGCATGCGCGCCGAGATCGCGGCCGCGCTGCTGCACGAGCCCGACCTGCTGTTCCTGGACGAACCCACCATCGGCCTGGACGCACCCTCCAAGCTCGCGGTGCGCGACTTCGTGCGCCGCGCCAACCGCGAGCGCGGTACCACGGTGCTGCTGACCACGCACGACATGCACGACATCGAGGCCCTGGCCGAGCGCGTGATCGTGATCGGCCATGGCCGCGTGCTGGCCGACAGCCCCGTGGCCGCGCTGCGCACCCAGGTCATGGCCGAACGCCGGCTGCTGGTGGACTTCGCCGAGGCGCCGCCGGCGGCCTTCGCGCAGCCCGGCGTGCGCGAGATCGCGCGCGAGGGCCGCACGCTGGTGCTGGGCTTCGATCCGGCCCAGGTGGCCGCGCCGGCGCTGATCGCGCGCATGGCGGCCGCGCACGCGGTGGAAGACATCCGGCTCGAAGGCCTGGCGATCGAGGAGGTCATCGCGCGCTTCTACGCGCTGCACGGCGCGGCGGAAGGCGGATGACGGCCTACCGCGCCATCTTCGTCTCGCGCTTCCTGCAGGTGCTGCAGTACCGCGCGGCCGCGCTCGCGGGCTTCGGCACGCAATGCTGGTGGGGCGGCATCAAGGTCATGGTGCTGGCGGCCTTCTTCGGCCAGGCCGATGCCGCGCCGGCCATGACGCTGGCCCAGGCCATCACCTACACCTGGGTGGCCCAGGGCCTGCTCGCGCTGCTGCCCTGGAGCGGCGATCCCGAGGTGGCGCTGGCCGTGCGCACGGGCGCCGTAGCCTACGACCGGCTGCGCCCCGTGGACGCCTACGCGCTGTGGTTCGCGCGCAGCGCGGGCTGGATCGCCGCGCGCGTGCTGCCGCGCGCGGCGCTCATGGCGGGCTTCGCGGCCGTGCTGCTGCCGCTGGCCGGCTTCGAGGTCTGGGCCTGGCAGCCGCCGCACAGCCCCGTGGCGGCGCTGGCCTTCGCGCTGTCGGCGCTGCTCGCGCTGGTGCTGTCCACAGCCCTCGTGATGCTGCTCAACATCGCCGCGGTCGCGGCGCTGGACGCGCGCGGCATCAACGCCTTCGCGGTGCCGCTGGTCATCCTGCTGTCGGGCAACCTGCTGCCGCTCGCGCTGCTGCCCGACGGCTGGCAGCAGGCCCTGCTGCTGCAGCCGCTGGCTGGACTGCTGGACATTCCGGTGCGGCTGTACATGGCGCAGGCCACGGGCACGCAGGCCGCCGCGCTGCTGGCGCTGCAGGCTTCCTGGGCCGTGGTGCTGGTCGCGCTCGGCAGGACGGGCATGGCGCGCACCATGCGCCGGCTCGACGTCCAGGGCGGCTGACATGACGCACCTGCGCCTGTTCGTCCGCCTGGTCGCCGCCTCGCTGCGCGGCCAGCTGCGCTACCCGGCCTCGGCGCTGCTTCTGACCGTCTCGCAGTTCCTCGCCACCGGCATCGAGGTGGTGGCGATCTGGGCGCTGTTCGACCGCTTCGGCAGCGTGCAGGGCTGGCGCATCGGCGAGGTGGCGCTGTTCTACGGCCTCGTGCACACCATGTTCGCGCTGGCCGATGCGCTGGGCCGCGGCTTCGACGTGCTGGGCACGGAGTTCCTGCGCACGGGCCACTTCGACCGCCTGCTGCTGCGCCCGCGCCCACTCGCGCTGCAGCTCATGGCGCACGAGCTGCGGCTGAGTCGCGCCGGCCGGCTGCTGCAGGCGCTGGCCGTGCTGGTGTTCGCGAGCCTGGCCGCGCCCATCGCCTGGACGCCGGCCGCCGCGGCGCTGGCGCTGTTCTGCGTGGCCGGCGGCGTGGCGCTGTTCCTGGGCATCCTGGTGCTGCAGGGCACGCTGGCCTTCTGGACCGTGGAGAGCCTGGAGATCGCCAACGTGTTCACCTACGGCGGCGTCGAGGCCGGCCAGTACCCGATGGCGGTGTACGCGCGCTGGTTTCGCCTGCTGCTGACCTTCGCCGTGCCGCTGGCCTGCGTGGCCTACTACCCGGGCCTGGCCATCCTCGGCCGGGCCGACCCGCTGGGCGCGCCGGGCTGGCTGGGCTGGGTCTCGCCGCTGGCGGGCTTCGCCTTCCTGGCGCTGTCGTTCGTGGCCTGGCGCATGGGCCTGCGGCACTACGCCTCCACCGGCAGCTGAAGCCCCGCATCCACAACGGGTTTGGCCAGGGTGCCTACAGTGCGGCTGCATGCGAAACGCCCCCACCTCCGTCTGGCTCGACTCCCCTGACCGCTACGGCCGCATCAGCCGCTGGCTGCACTGGGGCATGGCGCTGCTGTTCGCCTGGCAGTTCATCGGCATGGGGCTGCGGCTCGCGCTGGGCCGCACGCCGCTGGTGTCGTTCTTCGTCGGTTCGCATTCCAGCGTGGGCCTGCTGCTGATGGTCCTGGTGCTGGTGCGCGGCGCCTGGGGCCTTGCCAACGCCGGCCGGCGCCCGCCGCACGGCAGCGGCTGGCTGGGCCGCGCGGCGGCGGCGGGCCATGGCGCGCTGTACCTGCTCATGGTGGTGGTGCCGCTGCTGGCACTGGTGCGCGCCTACGGCTCGGGCCGGGCCTTCACCTGGTTCAACACCTTGCCGCTGTGGGGCGCGGGCGCCAAGAACGAGGCCCTGATGGCACCGGCCGACGCCGCGCACGGGCTGCTGGCCTGGGTGCTGCTGGCGCTGGTCGCGGGGCATGTGGGGATGGTGCTGCTGCACCGCTGGTGGTGGCGCGACCAGGTGGCGCAGCGCATGGTGGGACGCGTGCGCTGAAGCCGGCCGACAGGCATCCGCGGATTGGCATGCGCGGGCCGAAGCGGCACACTCGGCGCGCCACCTCCACGATGCCATGAGCGCCTTCGCCTTTCTTTCCAACACGAGCTTCCTCAAGGTCCCCGTCAACGACACGCACCGCCCGTTCGCCGTGGCGGGCGTGGCCTGGGACGGCTGCGTCACCAACCGCCCCGGCGCACCGCTTCGGGCCGCGCGCGATCCGCGAGGCCAGCCACATGCTCTGCGACGGCACGCACCCGCTGTTCGACGTCTCGCCCGAGGCCGCGCTGACCGACGTGGGCGACCTGCCGCTGCCCAACACCAGCCTCCAGGACATGCGCGCCGCGATGGCGCCGCTGGTGCGCACGCTGGTCGCGCGCCACCACATGGCCTGGCTGGGCGGCGACCACTCGATCACGCTGGCCCTGCTGCGCGCCTACCGCCAGCACTTCGGCCGGCCGCTGGCCGTGGTGCACTTCGACGCCCATTGCGACACCTGGAAGGACCACTTCGGCGAGCCCAGCGGCCACGGCACCTGGGTCTACGAGGCCATCCAGGAAGGCCTGGTCGCCAAGGAATGCTTCGTGCAGTTCGGCATCCGCTCGGCCGGCGAGCGCGCCGCGCGCGACTACGTGCGCGACCAGGGCGGCATCATCCACACCGCACGCGCGCTGCGCGGCCTGGAAAGCCCGGCACAGCTGCAGCCCCTGGTGGCCGGACTGCGCGAGCGGCTGGCCGCGCACGGCCACCCGCCGCTGTACCTGAGCCTGGACATCGACTGCCTGGACCCGGCCTTCGCGCCGGGCACCGGCACGCCCGAACCCGGCGGCATGAGCGACCAACCAGGTGCTGAGCCTGCTCGAGGAGATGGCCGACCTGCCCTTCGTCGGCATGGACTGCGTGGAGGTGGCACCGCCCTACGACCACGCCGACCTGACGAGCTACGCCGCGGCGCAGTTCGTCTGGACCTACCTCTGCGCGCGCGTGGCGCGCAGCGCTCAGAAGCTGTGAATGAATCGATCGCGACCACGACGGGGTGCGCCGGGCCACAGGCGTAGGCGCAGGCCGCCGCCCGGGCTCGTGCCGGGGCAAGGACTGCAACGCCCGCATGTGGCCCGGCGCCCCCCGGCCCGAAGGGCGAGGCCCTGGGTGCAACGAAGGCGATGCAAGCAAGCCGTCCTGCGGCCTCGCGTGGTCGTGAGGGATTCGTTCACAGCTTCCAAAATGTCGTCGCGTAGCGCTCGAACTCCCAGGCGCTGACATGGCGCGCATAGGCGGTCCACTCGGCCCGCTTGAGCCGCACGAACTCACCATGCGCCGCGGCGCCCAGTGCCTGCGCAAGCAGGCCGTCGCGCTCCAGCGCGTCCACGGCTTCGCCCAGGCTTTGCGGCAGCACGGCGATGCCCTCGGCGCGGATGCGCTGCAGCGGCCAGTCGAACAGGTCGTCCGGCCGCGCCGGGCCCGGGTCCAGGTGCCGGTCCACGCCATCGAGCCCGGCCGCGATCAGGCCAGCCGCGGCCAGGTAGGGATTGGCCGCGGCATCGGGCAGGCGCCACTCGAAGCGGCCGCGCAGCGTGCGCACCAGCGCCGTGCGGTTGTTGGCGCCATGGGCCACGTAGGCCGGCGCCCAGCTGGTGCCCGACAGCGATTCGCCGACCACGAGCCGCTTGTACGAGTTGACCGTGGGCGCGGCCAGCGCGCACAGCGCCGCACTGCGGCCGAGCACGCCGGCGACGAAGGACTGCCCCAGTTCCGACAGATCGGCCTGGCCGTCGGCGAACAGGTTCTGCTCGCCCTGCCACAGCGACACGTGGAAGTGCAGCCCGCTGCCGGGCTGGTTGGCGAACGGCTTGGGCATCATCGAGAAGCTGGCCCCGTGGCGCTCGGCCAGGGTGTGGGCCGCCATCTTGAACAGCATGAGCCGGTCGGCCGTGGTCAGCACGTCGGCGTGGCTGAAGTTGAGCTCGAACTGGCCATGCGCGTCCTCGTGGTCGGTCTGCAGCACCTCCATGCCGGCATCGGCCAGGGCCTGGCCCAGCGCATCGAGAAAGCCGCCCTGGCGCGCCAGGGCCTTGAGGTCGTAGGACGGCTTGTCGCCACGGTCCAGCGCATCGATGGGCTGCCACTGGCCCGCGGCATCGCGGCGCAGCAGGAAGAACTCGGGCTCCATGCCGACCTGCAGCGTCCAGCCGCGCGCGGCCAGGCGCTCCACCTGGCGGCGCAGGATCTGCCGCGGGCAAGCCTCGAAGGGCTGGCCGTCGAAATGGCCGTCGCAGACCACGCGGGCATAGCCCGGCATCCAGGGCAGCGCCTGGGCGGTGGCCGGATCGCCGCGGCCGTAGTACTCGGAGCGCGCGCCGCTGCGCGGCAGGCCGGTGCCGGCGATGGAGGTGCCGGAAAAGCCGGCGCCGCTGCGCAGCAAGGTGCCGAGCTGGGCCAGCGGCACGTACTTGCCGCGCGCCACGCCCAGCAGGTCGGTGAACTGCGCCAGCAGGGTGTGCACGCCCTGCCTGGCCAGCCGCTCCTGCAGGGCCTGGGCCGTGGTGGGATCAGGCATCGATGCGCAGCCAGGTGGTCTTGAGTTCGGTGTATTTGTCGAAGGCATGCAGCGACTTGTCGCGGCCGTTGCCCGACTGCTTGTAGCCACCGAAGGGCACCGTGATGTCGTCCTCGTCGTACTGGTTCACGTGCACGGTGCCGGCACGCAGTGCGCGCGCGACGCGGTGCGCGCGGTCGATGTGGCTGCTCCACACGCTGGCCTGCAGGCCGTAGGCCGAGTCGTTGGCCAGCGCGATGGCCTGGGCCTCGTCGCGGAAACGGATCACGCTGAGTACCGGGCCGAAGATTTCCTCGCGCGCAATGCGCATGTCGCTGCGCACCTGGTCGAACACCGTGGGCTCGACGTAGAAGCCGCCGCTGTCGGCACGCGCCTGGCGGCCGCCCGCCACGCAGCGCGCGCCCTCCTCCTGGCCCGAGGCGATGTAGCCCATCACGGTGCGCAGCTGGCCTTCGTCGACCACGGCGCCCATCACGGTGGCCTCGTCCAGCGGGTCGGCCGGCGCGTAGGCCGGCGCATGGCGCGCCACGCGCGCGACGAAATCGTCGGCGATGGCCTCGTGCACGAGCAGGCGCGAAGGCGCATTGCACGACTCGCCCTGGTTGAAGTACATGCTGCCAGCCGCGGTTTCGGCGGCGCGGTCGAGGTCGTCGAAGTCGGGGAACACGATGAAGGCCGACTTGCCGCCCAGCTCGTTGTAGACGCGCTTGAGGTTGGACTGGCCCGCGCAGGCGAGCATGCGCCGGCCCACGCGCGTGGAGCCCGTGAAGCCGATGGCGTCCACGTCCGGATGCAGCGCCAGCGCCTCGCCGGCCTCGTGGCCGAAGCCCGGCACCACGTTGAAGACGCCGGGCGGCAGCCCGGCCGCCAGCGCGATCTCGGCCATGCGCATGGCCGTGTAGGGCGACTTCTCCGAGGGCTTGAGCACCACGCTGTTGCCGGTTGCCAGCGCCGGCCCCAGCTTCCAGGCCGCCATGATCATGGGGTAGTTCCAGGGCACGATGGCCCCGACCACGCCCATGGGCTCGCGCGTGATCAGCGCCAGCGCCGAAGGGCCGGTGGGGGCGATCTCGTCGTAGACCTTGTCGATGGCTTCGGCATACCAGGCGATGCAGCGCGCCGCGGCGGGCACGTCCACGCTGCGGCTGAAGCGGATGGGCTTGCCCATGTCCAGCGTCTCCAGCAGGGCCAGCTCGTCGGTCGCGGCCAGCAGGCCTTCGGCGAACTTCTGCAGCACCTTCTTGCGCGCGGCCGGCGGCTGGCGCGCCCAGCGGCCGTCGTCGAAGGCGGCGCGCGCGCCGGCCACGGCGCGGTCCACGTCGGCCGCCTGGCCCTGGGCCACGGCGCCGAGCAGGCGGCCGTCCACCGGCGAGCGCTTGTCGAAGCTCTGGCCGCTGGCGCTGGCGCAGCGCTGGCCGTCGATCAGGATGCGGCCGTCGGGCCGCAGCTGGCCGGCCCGTTCGTGCCAGGAGGCAAGCGTCATGGCGAAGCTCCGCGGCAGGTCAGAAGCTCACGACGACCGAGGTCGCGAGCAGGTGGTTGGACTTCTTGTAGTCGCCGCTCCGGACGTCCAGGAACACCGGCAGGCTGGCGCGGTCCAGCCGGTACTCGGCCTTCAGCGTGGTGTTGGGATTGAGCAGGTAGCTCATGCCCATCGTGAGCGCGTAGCGGTTGGCGCCCCTGTTGGGATCGCCGGACGGATCGGGGCCGATGCCGTTGCGGTCGTCGAAGGCCGTGTAGCCCAGCAGGCCGCCGCCGTTCTTCTTGTTGTTGATGTAGTCGGCGCGCACCGTGCCCTCCAGCCGCGGGGTGAACTTGTAGGCGGCCAGGCCCGACAGGCCCCACCACCGGGCATCGCGCAGGGCGCCGCTGTCCGGGTCGGGCGTGATCGCGGCGCGGCGCTGCATGCCGACGCTGGCCTGGCCCTGCAGCGTCCAGTCGCCGCGGATGAAGTAGGCGTCGAACTCGAACAGGTGCACGGTCGAGTCGCGTTGCGCGATGGGGTTGCCGTCCGCGTCCAGCACCAGTTCGGTCAGGTTCGGCGCCTTGCCGTGCACGCCCGCGAAGCCGAAGCCCGCGTACTCGCCCTTGGCGTAGTCGACGCGGTAGGCCAGCACCGGCGCCTTGTTGCCCGAGCCGCGCCGCGTGGCGTTCATGTTGGCCAGCATGGCCTTGTAGAGCCACTTGCCATCCGTGATCTCCATGCCGGCGCCGGTGTAGGCCGTGGGCAGCGTGAAATCGAACAGCAGGTTGTGCGTGATGAGCTTGTTCTGCGGTGCCGGCAGGTATTCGTAGCCGGACCAGTCGGGCACCTGCCCTGCGATGAACCGGGTCGTGGGGCTGCCCAGCGGAATCGAGACCGAGGCCTCGTGCAGGATGGAGTTGCCGTCGAACGTCGTGCCGACGCCGCGGTTCGGCGCCAGCGTGAGGCGCCAGCGCGTTCCGCTGTCGGTCTCCTTCGTGAAGTCGATGACGGCCGCGCCGAAGTAGGAGTTGTCGTAGTTGTAGCCGCCGTCCTCGACGCGGTTCAGGAACTGGAAGGTCGAGGTGTCCTGCCGCCTGTTGTAGATGTAGGTGGGGTCCATGTAGCCCGTGATCTGCAGGCCCTTGAGGCCCAGCGCGTCGCGGGTGTCCTCCAGCGCCTCGGCCTTGAGCGCGATGCGGTTGAACTCCTGCTGCTGCTCGGGCGTCATGCCGGGTGCCGGCGCGGCGGCGGCCTTGGCCTCGGTGTCCTGCAGCCGCTTTTCGAGCTGGTTCACCTTGTCGCGCAGCGCGCGCAGTTCGTTCAGCAGTTCAGCCGAGCTCTGCGCCGCGGCCGACAGCGGGAACGATGCGGCCAGGGCGGCGGCGATGGCGGTGTACTTCCAGGTGGTCATCTTGTTACTCCTCGGACGGATATGTTGTGGACACAGGAAAGGAATCGAAAGGCGCGCGTCACTCTTCACGTCGCGCGGCGGCCATCGCGCGGGTGCGTTCCCGCTCGGCGCGGGCGATGAGGTAGCTGGCGGCGATGACGCCGATGGAGACCAGCAGGATGATCACGGTGGCCACGGCGTTGACGGTGGGGTTCAGGCCCAGCCGCGCGCGCGAGAAGATCACCAGCGGCATCGTGGTCGAGCCCGGGCCCGACAGGAAGGCCGACAGCACCACGTCGTCCAGCGACAGCGTGAAGGTCAGCAGCCAGGCGGACATCATGGACTGCGTGATCATGGGCAGCGTGACCAGCCGGAACACCTGGGCCGGGCGGGCGCCCAGGTCCATGGCCGCCTCCTCGAGCTGCGGGTTGAGCTCCTGCAGGCGGGCCTGGACGACCACGGTGGCATAGGCCATGCCGAGCAGCACATGGCCGAGCCAGATCGTGAACGCACCGCGCTCGGGAAAGCCCGTCAGGCGCTGGAACGACACCAGCATCAGCAGCAGCGACAGGCCGACGATGACCTCCGGCATCACCAGCGGCGCATTGACCATGCCCGAGAACAGCGTGCGGCCACGGAACCGCCGGTACTTGTTCAGCGTGAACGCGGCCAGCGTGCCGAGCACGACCGAGCCGCAGGCCGTGAAGAACGCGATCTTCATCGACAGCCACAGGCCGGCCATGATCTCGCGGTCGCGCGCCAGCGCGGCATACCACTTGAACGTGAAGCCTTCCCAGATGCCCGGCACCGGCGAGTCGTTGAAGGAGTACACGACCAGTGCAATGATGGGCAGGAACAGGAAGGCGTAGCCCAGGAACAGCCAGGTGCGCGCGGTGGCGCGCGCGGCGCGGGGGCCAAAGAGGACGCGGCGTCTCGGCAGACCTTCGGCCTGACGGCCTGCGGTGCGAGCGCCTTCGGACGGACGGGCGGCGCTCATCGTCCAGCCTCCTGGGCCTGTGCCTGGTAGCGGTTGAACAGCGCCAGCGGGATCAGGATCAGCAGCACCACGACCACGGCCACGCTGGAGGCCATGGGCCAGTCGTTGTTGCTGAAGAACTCGTCCCACAGCACGCGGCCGATCATCAGGGTCTGCGGCCCGCCGAGCAGCTCGGGGATCACGAACTCGCCCACGCAGGGGATGAACACCAGCATGCTGCCGGCGATGATGCCGGCCTTGGACAGCGGCACCGTCACCTTCCAGAACGCCACCCAGGGGGAGGCCCCCAGGTCGCTGGCCGCCTCCAGCAGGCGCAGGTCCATCTTGGCCAGGTTGCCGTACAGCGGCAGCACCATGAAGGGCAGGTAGGTGTAGACCATGCCCAGCACCAGCGAGAACGGTGTGTTGAGCAGCTTGCCCGGCGTGGCGATCATGCCGCCGGCCGCCAGCAGCTGGTCGACGCCCAGCGCCACCAGCACCTCGGCCACCCAGCCATGCTCGCTGAGCAGGCCCTTCCAGGCGTAGACGCGCAGCAGGAACGAGGTCCAGAACGGCAGCATCACGAGCATCAGCAGCAGCGGCTGCGCCGTGGGGCGCGCGCGCGCCATGAAGTAGGCGAACGGGTAGCCGATCGCCAGGCACAGCACGGTGGTGATGGCCGCGTACTTGAGGCTCGCCACATAGGCGCGGAAGTACAGGTCGTCCTGCGTGATGAAGACGTAGTCGCCGAACTTCAGGCTCAGCTGCAGCACGCCCTCCTTGAGCGTCAGCAGGTCCTTGAAGCTCACGGTCTCCATCTCGGAGACGCTGATCTTGGCGACGATCAGGAAGGGCAGCAGGAAGAACACCAGCAGCCACAGGTAGGGAATGCCGATGACGGCCGTGCGGCCGCTCCACCAGGCCCGGCGGCGCGCGGTGGCGGGAGTCGTGCTCATCGCGTGCTCCTTACTGGGTCAGGACCACCTGGGCCGAATCGGACCAGTGCGCCCAGGCCATGTCGTCCCAGGTCAGCACGTCCTCGGGATGGCGCTCGGCGTTGATCTGGCTGACCTTGATGACCTGCCCGCTGGCCATCTGCAGGTGGTAGACGGTGTAGCTGCCGAAGTAGGACAGGTCGCGCACCTTGCCCTGCACCTTGTTGTGCTGGCCCGCGGGCTCCTGGCGCGACAGGCGGATCTTCTCGGGCCGCAGCGCCACGCTCACGTCCATGCCCTGGTGGCCGGTGATGCCATGGCCCACGTAGTGCGTCATGTCCTGGCAGCGGATCACCACATGGTCGGGATGGTCCTCGGCCAGCGTGCCGTCGATGAGGTTGACGTTGCCGATGAAGTCGGCCACGAAGCGCGTGGACGGGGTCTCGTAGATCTCGCCCGGCGCGCCGACCTGCAGCAACCGCCCCTCGCTCATGATGGCGATGCGCGAGGCCATGGTCATGGCCTCTTCCTGGTCGTGCGTGACCATCACACAGGTCACGCCGACCTCCTCGATGATGTTGACCAGCTCCAGCTGCGTCTCCTCGCGCAGCTTCTTGTCGAGTGCGCCGAGCGGCTCGTCCAGCAGCAGCAGGTTGGGCCGCTTGGCCAGGCTGCGCGCCAGGGCCACGCGCTGCTGCTGGCCACCCGACATCTGGTGCGGCTTGCGCCTGGCGAACTTGCCGAGCTGCACGAGCTTGAGCATCTTCTTCCACGCGCTGCGCCACCGAGTCGCCCGGCATGCCGTCGCGGCGCAGGCCGAAGGCGATGTTGTCCCAGACGCTGAGGTGGGGGAACAGCGCGTACGACTGGAACATCATGTTGATGGGCCGTTCGTACGGCGGCAGGTTGCTGAGGTCCTTGCCGTCCAGGACGATGCTGCCGGAGGTCGGCAGGTCGAAACCGCCGAGCATGCGCAGCAGCGTGGTCTTGCCACAGCCGGACGAGCCCAGCAGCGCGAAGATCTCGCCTTTCTGGATGTCCAGGCTGACGTGGTTGACAGCCTTGACGCCGCCGAAGTCCTTGACCACGTCACGGATTTGCAGGTACGCCTGCCCCTGGCTCTTCACCATATTTCCCTCCCCCTCGCGGTTGGCAGGACCTTCAGGTCACATGCCGGTCTTGAATGAAGTGAACAGGCGCGTGACCGTGCGGCGCAGGTCGTTGCCGAGCGCATCGGGCGCCACCATCTTCTTCATGTCCTCGTCGGTCGGGAAGATGGTCGGGTTGTTGGCGACTTCCGGCTTGATGAACTTGCGCGACTCCTTGTTCGGGTTCGCGTAGAACACCTTGTTGGACAGGCCGGCGTGCACTTCGGGGCGCAGGATGTAGTTGATGAACTTGTGCGCGTTGTCGGGATGCGGGGCATCGGCCGGGATCACCATCACATCGAAGAACAGCAGGCCGCCGTTTTTGGGGATCAGCGCTTCGATCTTCTGGCCGGTCTTGCCGTCGATGGCGCGCTGGCGCGCGATGTTGATGTCGCCGGACCAGCCCAGCGCCACGCAGATCGAGCCATTGGCCATGTCGTTGATGTAGCCCGACGAGCTGAACAGCGTGACATACGGGCGGATCGACTTGAGCAGCGGCGCCACGCCGCCGTAGTCGCCCTGGCTGCGGCTGAACGGCGGCTTGCCCAGGTAGTGCATGGCGGCCGGCACGATCTCGGTGGCCGAGTCGAGGAAGCTCACGCCGCAGGACTTGAGCTTGGAGATGTACTCGGGCTTGAACACCAGGTCCCAGACGTTGTCCGGCATGGGCGTGCCGCCCAGTGCGGCCTTGACCTTGTCGACGTTGATGCCCACCGTGGTGTAGCCCCACAGCCAGTTGACCTGGTACTGGTTGCCCGGGTCGAGCTTGGCCAGTTGCTCCTGCAGCACCGGGTCCAGGTTCTTGAGGTTGGGCAGCTTGGACTTGTCGAGCTTTTGCAGCAGGCCGCCGTCGGCCTGCAGCTTGGCCCAGTACGAGGACGGCACCACGATGTCGTAGCCGGTCTTGCCCGCGACCAGCTTGGCATGGACGATTTCGTTGTTGTCGAAATTGTCGTAGCGCACCTTGATGCCGGTCTCCTTCTCGAAGTTGGCGATCGTGTCCTCGGCGATGTAGTCGGACCAGTTGTAGATGTTGAGGACCTTCTCTTCCTGCGCCAGCACGGCCTGGGGGGCCAGCGCGGCGCAGGCCAGGGCAAGCCCGGCAAGGGCACCGGCGATGCGGTGCGGACGGCGACGGAACGACATCAGCTTCATGTTGAAACCTCCGGAGTGGGGAGCAAGCGACAAGGGGAAGGGAGAAGTTCAGAGCCAGCCGTTGCGCTGCGCGTCGGCCAGCGTCAGGTCCAGCGCGCGGCGGATCAGCGCCATCATTTCGTCGATCTGGGCCCGCGTCATCACCAGCGGGGGCGCGATGATCATGCGGTCGCCCACGGCGCGCATGACCAGGCCGTTGCCGAAGCAGTGGCCGCGGCAGACCATGCCCAGCTCCAGCGCCTCGGGGAAGGGCGCGCCGCTGGCCTTGTCCTTGACCAGCAGCACCGCGCCCATCAGGCCGCAGGTCTGCACCTCGCCCACGAGCGGGTGGTCCTCTAGCCGTTCGAAGCATTCGGCGAGATAGGGGCCGGTGTCGTCGCGCACGCGTTCGACCAGGCCTTCGCGCTGGATCAGCCGGATGTTGGCCAGGGCCACGGCACAGGCCACCGGATGGCCGGAGTAGGTGTAGCCGTGGTTGAACTCGCCGCCGCGTTCGATCAGCACATGGGCCACGCGGTCGCCCACCATCACGCCGCCCAGCGGGATGTAGCCGGAGGTGACGCCCTTGGCGAAGGTCATGAGGTCGGGCCGCGTGCCGAAGCGCTCGCAGCCGAACCACTGGCCGGTGCGGCCGAAGCCGCAGATGACCTCGTCGGACACCAGCAGGATGCCGTACTTGTCGCAGATGCGCTGGATCTCGGGCCAGTAGGTTTCCGGCGGCACGATGACACCGCCGGCGCCCTGCACGGGCTCGCCGATGAAGGCCGCGACCTTGTCGGCGCCGACCTCGAGGATCTTGGCCTCCAGCCAGCCGGCGGCCACGCGGCCGAAGTCGTCGCGCGACATGCTGCGGCCGAGTTCGTGCCAGTAGGGCTGCTCCATGTGGACGATGCCCGGGATCGGCAGGCCGCCCTGCGCATGCATGCCGCCCATGCCGCCCAGCGAGGCGCCGGCCATGGTGGAGCCGTGGTAGGCGTTCTTGCGGCTGATGATCACGTCGCGCTGCGGCTGGCCCAGCAGGTCCCAATAGCGGCGCACCATGCGCACCACGGTGTCGTTGCCCTCGGAGCCCGAGCCCGAGAAGAACACATGCTTGAACTGCGGCGGCGTGACCTCGGCCAGCAGTTCGGCCAGCTCGATGGCCGGTGGCGTGGCGGTCTGGAAGAAGGCGTTGTAGAAGGGCAGTTCCTGCAGCTGGCGCGTCGCGGCCTCGACGAGTTCCTGGCGGCCGTAGCCGACGTTGACGCACCACAGGCCCGACATGGCGTCGAGAATCCTGTGGCCTTCGCTGTCGTGCAGGTAGATGCCTTCGGCCCGCGTGATGATGCGCGAGCCCTTGCGCGCCAGGCTCTGGAAGTCGGTGAAGGGATGCAGGAAGTGGGCGGCATCGGCGCGTTGCCATTCCTGGGTGCTGCGGGTGCGGGTGGTCGGGTTCATGGCGGTCGATCGAAGTTCGGTGGAGGGAATGCGGGCGGACAGGTCAGACGTGCAGCAGCAGGTGTTCACGTTCCCAGGGCGAGATGACCTTCATGAACTCCTCGTACTCGATCTCCTTGACCTCGGTGTAGACGGTCACGAACTCCTGGCCCAGGACGGCGTGCAGGTCGGTCTCGGCCTTGAGCATGGCCAGGGCCTCGCCCAGGCTGCGCGGCAGGCTGTACTCGCCCAGGTAGGCGTCGCCCTTGCACTCGGGCTTGGGCTCGATGCGGTTCTTCATGCCCAGGTAGCCGCAGGCCAGCGTGGCCGCCAGCGCCACGTAGGGATTGGCGTCCGCGCCGATCACGCGGTTCTCGATGCGGCGCGCGGCCGGCCCGGCCACGGGCGAGCGGATGCCCACGGTGCGGTTGTCGGTGCCCCACTGGATGTTGATGGGCGCGGCCGTCGAGCGCGCCAGGCGCCGGTACGAGTTCACGTAGGGCGCGAACAGCGCCATGGCGGCCGGGATGTAGCGCTGCAGGCCACCGATGTACCAATGGAACATGTCCGAGGCGCTGCCGTCGGCATTGCTGAAGATGTTGCGGCCGTTGCGGTCGACCACGCTCTGGTGCACATGCATGGCGCTGCCGGGCTCGTGGGCCATGGGCTTGGCCATGAAGGTGGCGTACATCTCGTGGCGCAGCGCGGCCTCGCGGATGGTGCGCTTGAAGAAGAACACCTCGTCGGCCAGCCCCAGCGGATGGTCGTGGAAGAAGTTGATCTCCATCTGCCCGGCGCCAACCTCGTGGATCAGCGTGTCGACGTTGAGCTCCATCTGCTCGCAGTAGGCGTAGATGTCCTCGAACAGCGGGTCGAACTCGTTGACCGCATCGATGGAGTAGGCCTGGCGCGATGTCTCGGCCCGGCCGCTGCGGCCGCGCGGCGGACGCAGCGGCTGGTTGGGATCGGCATTGCGCTCGATCAGATAGAACTCGAGCTCCGGTGCGACCACCGGATTCCAGCCTTCGGCGGCGAACAGGTCGCAGACCCGGCGCAGCACGGAACGCGGCGCATAGGGGATGAGGTTGCCGGCGCGGTCGAAGCAATCGTGGATGACCTGCGCCGTCGGGTCGGTCGCCCAGGGCACGATGCGCACGGTGGCCGGGTCGGGCCGCAGGTGCATGTCGCGGTCGGTCGGCGTGATGACGTCGTAGTAGGGCCCCTGCTCGGGGAACTCACCGGTCACCCCGATGGCGACGATGGCCTCGGGCAAGCGCATGCCGCGGTCTTCGGTGAATTTCTCGCGCGGCAGGATCTTGCCGCGGGCCACGCCCGTGAGGTCGGGCACCAGGCATTCGATCTCGGTGACGCGGCGCTCGTTGAACCATTGCTCGAGCTCGCTGAACGTGAAGTTTTCTCGTACGACCATATCTACCTTTCTTGTGCGCCAGCCCTGGAGGCGCGGCGCGTTTCTGTGTCTGACAACGATACGTTGCAGTCAGGGCAGCTAGGTTTCTGGCGCGAGATCGTCGTCTTCGTGGCGGTGGTGGCCTGCGCGCCAAGCTTGACAGGCGCGACCGAAGGCCGTCAACAGCTTTCGGGAGACCGGGTTCGCGGCGGCCTGCCACTCCGGGTGCCATTGCACGCACAGGCTGAAGCCGCTGGACTGCGGCACCGAGAAGGCTTCGATGAGACCGTCCGGCGCGAGCGCCTCGGCACGCAGGCCGTCGGCCAGGCGCCGGATGCCCTGGCCGTGCAGGCTGTTGACCTGGATGTCGCCCAGGCCGAGCACGGCTTCGAGCACGCCGCCGCGCTGCACGCGCACGGCGTGCGCCGGTCCGTACTGCACGTCGACCGGATCCTCGTCGCGCGAGCGGTGGTCCATCAGCCCGGGCTGCTGCTGGACGGCCTGGTACAGCGTGCCGCCCAGGGCCACGTTGGTCTCCTGCAGGCCGCGGCAGATGCCGAACAGCGGCATGCCGCGCCGCAGCACCTCGCGCACCAGGGGCAGCGTCCAGGCGTCGCGCGCCTCGTCCAGCGGCAGGCTGGTGTCATGGACGTCTTCGCCGAAATGCCGCGGGTGGGTGTTGGACACGGAACCCGTGAGGAACACCCCGTCCGCGATGGCGAGCAGGGCGCTCACTTCGTCGGGCTGCGCGGCCGGCACCACCAGGGGCAGGCAGCCGGCCAGCCGGACGGCGTCGACGTACTTCCTGCCTGCAGCCTGGAACGGATGGTGTCCAAGCATCTTGCTGCAGGCCGGAACCAGCACGATGGGCGGGTTCCGCGGGGTGGACGGATGGTTGGTGCTCATTGGGCTTGCTGCGCCGGGTTCTTGACCCGGGTCTTGCGACACGGCGCATTGGGCTTGCTGGTGCTGGAACGAAATGCTCTGCGCCCGGCTGTTTGCAAGGGCTGTGCCACAACGCAAGCCCGGTCGGGCCTTGCGCTGTGGGACAGCCCCGCCAGCCGCGCGCGCAGGCCTGGGGCGAGGGATTTCACAGCGCATCCCTCATGCGGTAATAGGCCATGCCGAGCACGAGGGCCGGCATGCGGAGCCAGGCTCCTCCCGGGAATGGGCGGTGCCGCAGGCGGGCGAAGATGTCGAAGCGTGCGGCGTCGCCCGTCATGGCCTCGGCCACGAGCTTGCCGGCCAGGCCGGTGAGCGCCAGGCCGTGGCCTGAAAACCCCTGCAGGTAGTACACGTTGGCGTGGTGAGAACGTACTGAATACGATGCACCTCCCTGCACGTCTTGCGCACCATCCTTGAGCAGGCGCCCGAAATTGGGCGCGCGGTTCATGGAGATGTCGACGAAGCCTCCCCAGGCATGGTCGATGCGGCAGCCGGTGAGCTGCGGAAACGTCCGCTCCATCCGCTTGCGCATGCTGGCGACCAGGTTGCGCGGCGTGGCGGTGCTGTAGCTCACGCGTCCGCCGTAGAGCATGCGGTGGTCGGCGGTCGGCCGGAAGTAGTCGAGCACGAAGTTCGTGTCGCACACGGCCGAGCGCGAGGGAATCAGCGATGCGCAGAGCGCCGGGTCCAGCGGCTCGGAGCACACGATGTAGGTGCCCACCGGCATGATGCGCGACTCCATCTGCCTGGCCACGCCCTGCAGGTAGACGTTGCCGGCCAGCAGCACCTGCTCGGCCACGACCTCGCCACGCGCGGTGTGCACCCGCGGCCGGGCGCCGGTCTGCAGGCGCGTGACGGCGCTATCCTCGTGGATGCGGACGCCCAGGCGCTGCGCGGCCCGCGCCAGGCCCAGGCTGTACTTGAGCGGATGCAGATGGCCGGAGCGGGCATCGTGGATGCCGCCGTGAAAACGCGGACTGGCGATCCACCTGCCCATCTCCTGCGGCGCGATCCAGGTGGTCTGGTAGCCGTAGGCGCTGTGCATGTGCTCCTGCCATTGGCGCAGCGCACCCGCCTTGCGCGCGTTGACCGCCAGGCCCATGTAGCCCGGCTGCCAATCGCAATCGATGCCGAAACGCTGGCAGCGCTGGGCGATGAGGTCCAGCGCCTCCAGCGTCATGTCCCAGACGTTGCGGGCCGGCTCCTTGCCGAGCTGCTGCTCGATCACGCTCTGGTCGCAGGCCAGGCCGGCGATGGCCTGCCCGCCATTGCGGCCCGAGGCGCCCCAGGCGACCTGCCGGGCCTCGAGCAGCACGACGCGGCGGCCCCGGTCCGCCAGTTCGATCGCGGCAGACAGACCGGCCAGGCCGCCGCCCACGATGACCACATCGGCCTGCACCTCGCCTTCGAGCGCGGGAAACCGGATCTCGCGCGGCGCCGTGGCCGCATAGTAGGAATCCCGCGCAAGATCCTGGTCGACACTCAGAAAGCTCATAAGTACGCGAAGCTGGCGGTGGAAGTGAAGTGACCCTGTCCCGGCATCAGCCCGCAGCGCGGGCGGGGAACGTTGCCGCTTCATGCCGTGCGGTCGGCTGCCGCACCACGGTACTGAAAGACGCCGGGCTTGTCGATCTCGTCTCCACGGTGTCCACCTTCTACTTTCTGTGTTTTTTCGTATGCATTTCGCATGCCAGTTTAGGCGGGCACGGACGCAATCGGGTTGCGCGTGGGTGGAGGGTGAACCCTGCGTATTCGCATAACATGCGAACATCTGCGGCAATCACACAACCTGATGCGAAAGTTCGAGGCTGACTTGCAATTCGACGCGATTGACGCAGCCATCCTGCGTGAGTTGCAGAACGACGCCAAGCTTTCCAACGTGGAGCTGGCCCAGCGGGTTCAGCTCTCGCCATCGGCCTGCTTGCGGCGCGTCAAGCTGCTCGAGGACGGCGGCGTCATCACCCACTACGTGGCCCTGGTCAACCCCAAGGCGGTGGGCCAGCCGGGCACCTCGTTCACCATCGTCAACATCGAACGGACCACGCCGGACGCCTTGCGCGCCTTCGAGCAGGCGGTGGCGGACGAGCCGCGCATCCAGGACTGCTTCTATGTCGCCGGCAGCAACGACTACCTGCTGCGCTTCACCTACCGCGATGCCGAAGACCTCGAGCGCTTCTACGCCGAAGTGCTGTCGCGCCTGCCCGGCGTGGTGCGCTCGAACTCCATGCTGGTGCTGCGCACCGTCAAGCGCACGACCGCGCTGGCGCTGCGTTCCGAACTGCGGCAGTAGCCCTGGCTAGTGGGCGCTCAGCGCGCCGTCGACGAAGACCTTGAGCTCGCCCGGCGCGAAGGCCGTCCAGGCTTCGTTGGTCGTGAGCGGCGTGGTCACGACCACGGCCACGCGGTCGTCGGGCGTGGTCAGGCTGGAGAAGTCGACCGACAGGTCCTCGTCGGCCAGCTGCGCATGGGCGAAGGGATGGCGCCGCTCCACGTAGTGCAGCAGCGTGGACGCATGGGCCCACAGCGCCTGGCCGTTGGACAAGAGGAAGTTGAAGGTGCCGTGCCGCGAGATGCGCGGCGCCAGCTCGCGCAGCGTGATGCTGAGTTCCTCGACCGTGGGCACGCCGGCGTGCGACTTGGCCAGTTCCTGCATGATCCAGCAGAAGGCGCGCTCGCTGTCGGTGCTGCCGACCGGGCGGAACGCCGCGTGCAGGCGCGGGTGGAAGTCCTTCAGGTCGCCGTTGTGCGCGAACACCCAGTAGCGGCCCCAGAGCTCGCGCACGAAGGGGTGGCAGTTCTCCAGCGCGACCACGCCCTGCGTGGCCTTGCGGATGTGCGAGATCACGTTGCGGCTCTTGATCGGGTAGCGCCGGATCAGCTCGGCCACGGGCGATTCGCAGGCGCTCTGGTGGTCGACGAAATGGCGCAGCCCGAGGCCCTCGAAGAAGGCGATGCCCCAGCCGTCGCTGTGGTGGTCGGTGCGGCCGCCGCGCTCGGCGAAGCCGGTGAAGCTGAACACCACGTCGGTCGGCGTGTTGCAGTTCATTCCGAGAAGCTGGCACATGGAACGATTGTGCCTCGGCGCCAGGGCCGGCTAGTTGCCCAGCAGGGGCAGGCCGGCCTGCGACGTCTTGAAGCGGCCCACGGTGTCGACCAGTTCGCGCGCCCGCAGGCTGAGGCTGGACGAGACCGCCGCCATCTCCTCGACCAGCGCGGCGTTCTGCTGGGTCGCCTGGTCCATCTGCTGCACGGCCGCGGCCACCTGGCCCACGCCGTCGCTCTGCTCGGCGGCCGCGCGCGAAATGTGGGAGACCAACTTGGCCACGCTGTCGAAGCCGCCGACCACCTGCTGCATCGCGCCGACCGCGGTGTCGGCCTGGCCCGCGCCCTGCTCCACCGCCTGCACGGTGTGCTGGATCAGGCCGCGGATCTCGCGTGCGGCCTCGGCGCTGCGCTGCGCCAGCGCGCGCACCTCGCTGGCCACCACGGCGAAACCGCGGCCGGCCTCGCCCGCCCGGGCCGCCTCCACCGCCGCGTTCAAGGCCAGGATGTTGGTCTGGAACGCGATGCCGTCGATCATGCCGGTGATGTCGTTGATGCGGGTCGAGCTGTCGTGGATGCCCTTGATCGTGGCCACCAACTGGTCCACCGCCGCACCGCCCTTGGCAACGACCGCCGTGGCGCTCTGGCCCAGCGTGTTGGCCTGGCGCGAATGGTCGGCCGTGGCCGACACGGTGCTGCCGAGTTCGTCCATCGCCGCCGCGGTCTGCTCCAGCGAACTGGCCTGCACCTCGGTGCGGGTCGACAGGTCCTGGTTGCCCTGCGCGATCTCGTGCGAGGCGGTGGAAATGGCCTCGGCCGCGTTGCGGATGTCCAGCACCATCTTCTCGAGCGAGACCACGAAGGCATTGAAGGCCCGCGCCAACTGCCCGAGCTCGTCGTCCGACTCCACCTGCAGCCTGCGCGTGAGGTCGCCATTGCCCTGCGCGATCTCGCTCAGCATGCGCGCGGCGCGCGCGATCGGCGCCGCGATGGCCCGGCCGACCCACCAGGCGGCCGGCACGCCGATGCACACGCCCAGCAGGCCGGCGATCAGCGCGGCCAGCAGCGTGCGGCGCTTGACCGCGCCGACCACCTCGTCCTCCGGCACCTCGGCGATCAGGTACAGGTCGTAGTCGGGCAGGTAGCTGGAGGCGAGGATCTTCGTGCCCTGCGGGCCGCGGGCCGTGGTGCTGTAGAACTTCTGCTTGCCCAGCAGCGCCTGGCTGGTGGCCGCGTCCAGGCCCGGCAGGTCGTGCAGCGCGCGCCTGCCGTTGACCAGCGCAGGATCGCGGTGGATCACGATCTGGCCGTCGGCGCGGACCAGAAACACGCTGCCCGACGGGCCGACCGCGTACTCGCGGACCGCACGCGCCATCTGCTCCACGGACAGGCCGATCCCTGTCGCGCCGGTCTTGCCGCCGCCCGCGTCGAAGCGCACGTTGATGAACATCATGTAGCGGTCGCTGCCGGCGTCCTTGTCGATGTCGATGCCGAAGGGCCGGCCGGAGCGCAGGAAGGCATAGAACCACTGGTCGCTCGCCTGGTCCGCGGAGAGCGTGCGGTTCAGCCCCCGCTCCGTGTAGTAGCGCCCCGTGCTGCCGGACACCCAGAACACCGACGCCGCCCCGGCATTGCGCTGCAGCGCGGCGGCATAGCGGCTCCAGGCGGCGACCCCGTCCTCGGGCAGGCCTTGCGCCTCCCAGTCGGTCAGAAAGATGTTCGTCGCCATGTCGCGCGCATGGTTCAGGGGAATCTCGATCTGCCGCTGGATGTCGTTGCGGATCTCGCCGACCATCGCCGGCAGTTCCTGGCCCAGCACCCGCTCGCGCAGATTGCCCAGCAGCAGGAAGCCGGAGGTCAGGCCGGAGACCAGCACCACCAGCAGAACCGTGGCAAGAATGCCCAGCAGCAGTTTCTGGGCGACGGAGGCATGTCGAAACAGCGTCATGGTGGTGCTCGGGAATGGCCGCAGGGCTCGACCTGCCGCCACATCATCGCCCGGCGCAGCCGGAACGGCCATAGGACACAGAAGTATCGATCTACGGCCCGGTGCCCTGCGGCACCGGACGGGCCTGCAATTGCCGGGCCGCGGCGATCGCCAGCACGCACAGTGCGGCCAGCATCAGAAAGGTTTCGTTGAAGGCGGCCAGCCGCTCGGGGTTCACGCCGGCCTGCGGCATCAGGCTCTGGCCGTGCGCGGCCAGCCGCCATTCGAGCACGATGCCGCACAGGCTCACGCCCGTGGCGCCGCCCAGCATGCGCAGGAAGTTGATCGCGCTGGCGCCCTGCGGGATCAGCGCCTTGTCGAGCGAACGCATGGCGCCCAGGTTCAGCGAGGGCAGGATGAAGCCCAGGCCGATGCGGCCCAGGATGGCCCAGGCCACGAGCCAGGCGATCGGGCTGGCCGCCGGCACCGCCATCATGAGCGCGAACGAGGCCGCCAGAAGCGCCAGCCCCGTGCTCACGAGCAGGGAAGCCGGCTTGCGGTCCGCGAGTCGGCCGACCAGGGCCATGGTGCCGGCCAGCACCAAGCTGGCAGGAACCAGGATCGTGCCGACGTGCGCGGCCGACAGGTGCAGCGCCGACTGCATGTAGACCGGCAGCAGGTAGGTGGAGCCGAACAGCGCCGTGCCGTAGATGCCCGAGACCACGCAGCCCATGGCATAGGCGCGCGACTGGAACAGCCGCATGTCCATGAGCGGCAGCCCGCCGGCGCGCGTCTGGCGCTCCTGCCACCAGACGAAGCCGCCGAAGGCCACCACGGCGGCGGCCAGCAGCAGCACCGCCGGTGCGCCCGGCCGCGCATGCAGTTCCACCATGCCGTTGAGCAGGCACAGCGTGCCCACCGTGCCCAGTGCCAGGCCGGACCAGTCGAGCCGGCCGCCGTCGCGCGTGGCCGCCGCGCCGCCCGGCGCCGTCGCGGGCACGTAGGTGCGTGCCAGCCACAGCGAGGCGATGCAGAACGGCACGACCATGAAGAAGATCGAGCGCCAGCCGAAGGCCTCGACCAGCAGGCCGCCGATGCTGGGGCCGATGGCCGGCGCAAGCACCACGCCCATGCCGAAGATGCCGGTGGCGCGGCCCTGCTCGTGCGGCTGGAACGCACGCAGGATGATGATGGCCGGGATGGGCTGGACCACGCCCGCCGCCAGGCCCTCGGCCACGCGGGCCGCGAGCACCAGACCGAAGTCGGAGGCGAAGCCGCCCGCGATGCCGCCCGACATCAGCAGCCACATGGCGCCCGAATAGGTGCGGCGGTAGCCGTAGCGCGCCAGCAGCCAGGGCGTGGTCAGCATCGAGCTGGTCATGGCGACCATGAAGCCCGAACTGACCCAGGCCGCGCGCGACGGCCCCAGCGCGAACTGGTGGCTCATGTCCGGCACCGCCACGTTGACGATGGTGGAGGACATGATGGAGGCGATCGTGCCCACCATGACCGACAGCAGCAGCAGCCAGCGGTAGCGCGGCCCGTAGCGGGCCCGCAGGTCGGGCAGGGAGGACGTCGCGCTCAAGGGACGAGGGCCGTGGCCGGCCCGCTTACTTCTTCTCGGACCAGAGCTGGCCGCCGGTGGCCCAGTTCTCGCGCTTGATGTCGGTGATGAGGATGTCGACCGATTCCGGCGAGCCGCCGAGGATCTCGACCGAAACGCGGGTGATCTCGGCCACGAGCTTCTTCTTCTGCTCGATGGTGCGGCCTTCCATCATTTCGACGTGGTAGGTGGGCATGGGTGGTTCTCCTGCAAGGACTGAAAGCCACGCATGTTAGCCCTGCGCGCAACGTGCACAGACGCACGCCAGACCGCGCGCGGCCGCCGGCACGCGGGCCAGCACCTCGGGCGCGATGCGCGCCTGCAGACACCAGCAGTCGGCTGCACGCGCCGCGTCGCCGCAGGCCAGCACGCAGGCGTTGGCCTGGCCGCACAACGGGCAGATGCGCGCGTCGGGCACGGGCAGCGGCGGCAGGGGGGCGGCTGGCATGCGAATCAGTGTAGGCCAAGCCCGCGTTCGCCCCGGCCGGCGCCGAAGGGCGCTTCTCGGCCTGCACAATGGGCGGCGCTTCCACACAGAACAAGGAGAACCTCATGCTGGCCAACATCCTGATCGTGCTCGTGGCGTTGCTGCACCTGTACTTCCTGGTCCTGGAGATGGTGCTCTGGGACAAGCCCCAGGGCATGAAGGCCTTCAACCTGACGCCCGAGAAGGCGGAGATGACCAAGGCCATGGCCGCCAACCAGGGCCTGTACAACGGCTTCCTGGCGGCCGGCCTGCTCTGGGGCCTGAACCTGGGCGTCGAGGGCCTGCACATCAAGGTCTTCTTCCTGGCCTGCGTGGCGGTGGCCGGCGTGTTCGGCGCCATGACCGTCAGCCGCAAGATCTTCTACATCCAGGCGCTGCCGGCGCTGCTCGCACTGGCGGCACTCTGGCTGCTGTGACGTGACTACAGGATCTCGTCGTCCGCCCGATTCTGCGGCGCCGCGGTCGCCTCGGCCAGCGCATTGGCCTGGGCCTGCTCGGTCGCGAAGATGTCCCACACGGCGATGAACATGGCGGCGATCAGCGGGCCGATGACGAAGCCGTTGAGCCCGAACAGCGCCATGCCGCCCAGCGTGCTGATCAGCACCACGTAGTCGGGCATCTTGGTGTCCTTGCCCACCAGCAGCGGGCGCAGCACGTTGTCGACCAGCCCGATCACGAGCACGCCGTAGACCACCAGGCCGATGCCCTGCAGCGTGGCGCCGGTGGCCAGCAGATAGATGGCCACCGGCCCCCAGACCAGGCCCGCGCCCACGGCCGGCAGCAGCGACAGGAAGGCCATCAGCACCGCCCACAGCACGGGCGCGTGGATGCCCAGGAACCAGAACGCCAGCCCGCCCAGGGCCCCCTGCACCGCGGCCACGGCGATGTTGCCCTTCACCGTGGCGCGGATCACGGTGGTGAACTTGCCCGAGAGGTTGCGCAGGTAGCTCGCATCGAGCGGGATGGCGTCGCGCATGCGGCGTGTCAGCTTGGCGCCGTCGCGCAGCAGGAAAAACAGCAGGTACAGCATGATGAAGAAGCTGACCACGAAGTCGAAGGTGTTCTGCCCGATGTCGATGGCCTGCTGCGCGATGCGCTGGCCCCCCTGCTGCAGGGCGGCCATGAGGCGCTGCTGCAGCCCGTCCAGGTCGTCCAGGCCGAAGCGGCCCAGCAGTTGCGTGAACCAGTCGGGCAGTGCCGCGTAGATCTGGTGCGCGTAGCCCGAGAAGCTCACGCCGCCGTCGCGCACCCTGGCGTACAGCGCCGTCACCTCCTGCACCACGGAACTCGTGACCATGGCCAGCGGCAGGATCACGAGCAGCACGATGACGAGCAGGGTCGCCAGCGCGGCGAGGGTGGGCCGCTGGCGCGTCTTGAGCAGCAGGCGCCGGTACAGCGGCGCGAACACGATGGCCAGCACCGCGCCCCAGAACACCGCGCCATAGAACGGCAACAGGATCCAGCCGAAGGCGACCGAGACGGCCACCAGCAGCAGGATGAAGGCTTTTTGCTCGAGCGCCGGGGGCTGTGAGGACATGAACGAAAGAAGGCTGGCGGAGGTGCCGCGCATCGTATCGGCAAAAGGCATGCCCTTTCGCCACGCCTTGTCGGACCAGGCTGGCGGTCGCGGTCATCCGCCAGCCCTTGATAGGGCTGCATGCGTGTCCAAGGCCGCGAACAGTGTTCGATATGCACCTCAAGGCTGTGTGCTCCATCCGCTCGCCAACGGTGGTCTACGCATTCCGTGTCCGTATCATTTGCCCCCCGCGTCCATCACATGAAAGAGAAGAACAGCCATGAATTCGACTGATGGCGATGACAGTGAATTCGTGCTGTACCAAGCGCCCGATGGCCGCGCGCAACTGCAAGTCCGCCTGCGTCAGGGGACGCTCTGGCTGACACAGCAGCAATTGGCCGATCTCTACCAATCCACACCGCAGAACATCACCCAGCACATCCGTGCGATCTATGCCGACCGCGAGTTGGAAGAAGCGGCAACCTGTAAGCCGTACTTACAGGTTCGCGCCGAGGGAGCGCGCGAGGTCCGCCGCAACCTCAAGCACTACAACCTCGATGTGGTTTTGGCAGTCGGCTACCGCGTCCGCTCGCACCGTGGCACGCAATTCCGCCGATGGGCCAGCGAGACACTCAAAACCTATCTCGTCAGGGGTTTTGTGCTGGACGACGACCGGTTCAAGCGTGGAACCGATGCCGACTACTTCGAAGAGCTGCTGGCCCGCATCCGCGACATCCGATCCTCGGAGAAGATGTTCTGGCGCAAAGTGCTGGACATCTATGCCACCAGCGTCGACTACGACCCGCGCGCCGAAGCCTCCCAGCTGTTCTTTGCCACGGTGCAGAACAAGATGCACTGGGCCGCGCACGGCCACACCGCTGCCGAGCTGATCGCCCAGCGCGCCGACGCGGCCAAGCCGCACGCCGGGCTGCTGACCTGGGCCACCGCGTCGAAAGGCGGCATACCGCGCAAGGCCGACATGGCGGTGGCCAAGAACTACCTGACCGAGGAGGAGCTGCAGGTGCTCAACCGCGTCGTCAATGCCTACCTGGAGTTCGCCGAACTGCAGGCGTTGAACCGCCAGCCGGTGACCATGGCCCAATGGATTGCCAAGCTCGACGACTTCTTGCGGTTGTCAGGCCGCGAGGTTCTTCAACATGCTGGCCGCATCACGGCCGAAGCCGCCCAGCGCCAGGCCGAGGCCGCATTCGACACCTACCGCCAGCAACAGCGCGCGCTGCCCAGCCGGGCCGAGCAGGACTTCGAAGCAGCCCTGCTCAAGCCCGTGAAGCAGTTGCAGAAGGATGCAGGCAAGGTCAAAAGCCCTCGGGCCGGGCACAAATGAGTCGACCAGCGACTTTGGCAGGTCTTGGGCGCGGCCTCCGACTGGACTCCACGCACGCTGTACCCCTATAGAAAACGGCGCCCGCAGGCGCCGTCAACGACTCGCGGTCGGGAAGAAGCTCAGCCCGCCGCCTTGACCTTCAGCCGCCAGGCGTGCAGCAGCGGCTCGGTGTAGCCGCTGGGCTGCTCCTTGCCCTTGAACACCAGGTCCAGCGCGGCCTGGAACGCGGCACCCTCGGGGTTGGCCACCAGGCTCTTGTAGAGCGGATCGCCGGCGTTCTGCTTGTCGACCACGGCCGCCATGCGCGTGAAGGTCTCGCGCACCTGGGCTTCGGTCACAACGCCATGCTGCAGCCAGTTGGCCATGTGCTGGCTGCTGATGCGCAGCGTGGCGCGGTCTTCCATGAGGCCCACGTTGTGGATGTCGGGCACCTTGGAGCAGCCCACGCCCTGGTCGATCCAGCGCACCACGTAGCCCAGGATGCCCTGGGCGTTGTTGTCGAGTTCCTGCTGCTTGTCGGCGGCGGACCAGTTGGTGTCCGTTGCCACGGGCACGGTCAGCAGGCCGTTCAGGATGGCGTCGCGCTCGGCCGCCACGTCGGTCTTCTCGAGTTCCTTCTGCACGTCCGCCACGCTGACCTGGTGGTAGTGCAGCGCGTGCAGCGTCGCGGCCGTGGGGCTCGGCACCCAGGCGGTGTTGGCGCCCGCCTTGGGGTGGCCGATCTTCTGCACCAGCATGTCGGCCATCAGGTCGGGCATGGCCCACATGCCCTTGCCGATCTGCGCCTTGCCGCGCAGGCCGGCCGCCAGGCCGACCAGCACGTTGTTCTTCTCGTAGGACGTGATCCAGGGCGTGGTCTTCATCGCGCCCTTGCGCAGCATCGGGCCGGCGTACATGGCCGTGTGCATCTCGTCGCCCGTGCGGTCCAGGAAGCCGGTGTTGATGAAGGCCACGCGGCTGGCGGCCGCGGCGATGCAGGCCGCCAGGTTCACGCTGGTACGGCGCTCCTCGTCCATGATGCCCAGCTTGACCGTGCTGTCGGCCAGGCCCAGCAGCTGCTCGACGCGGCCGAACAGTTCGCTGGCGAAGGCCACCTCGGCCGGGCCGTGCATCTTGGGCTTGACGATGTAGACCGAGCCCGTGCGCGAGTTGCGCACGGTCTGCCCGGCCCTGGGCTTGAGGTCGTGCAGCGCGATGGTGGTCGTGACGACCGCGTCCAGGATGCCTTCCGGGATTTCCTTGGTGGAGCCGTCGGCCGCGGTGTAGAGCACGGCCGGGTTGGTCATCAGGTGGCCGACGTTGCGCACGAACATCAGCGAGCGGCCGTGCAGCGTGACGGGCTTGCCGTCGGCGCCGGTGTACTGGCGGTCCGGGTTCAGGCCGCGCGTGAAGGTCTTGCCGCCCTTGGCGACCTCCTCGGTCAGCGTGCCCTGCAGGATGCCCAGCCAGTTGCCGTAGGCCACGACCTTGTCGTCGGCATCGACCACGGCGACCGAGTCTTCCAGGTCCAGGATGGTGGACAGCGCGGCTTCCAGCACCACGTCGCTGACGCCGGCCGCGTCGGACTTGCCGATGGCCGTGCTGCGGTCGATGCGGATGTCGATGTGGATGCCGTTGTGCTGGAGCAGCACGGACGAGGGGGCGGCGGCCTCGCCCTGGAAGCCGATGAACTGGGCGGCGTCCTTCAGGCCGGTCTGGCCGGCGCCGGTCTGCACCACGAGCTTGCCGCCTTCGACGCGGTAGCCGGTCGCATCCTTGTGCGAACCGCTGGCCAGCGGAACGGCGTCGTCCAGGAACTGGCGCGCGAACGCGATGACCTTGGCGCCGCGGACCGGGTTGTAGCCGCCGGCCTTCTCGGCGCCGTCGTCCTCGGGGATCGCGTCGGTGCCGTACAGCGCGTCGTACAGCGAGCCCCAGCGCGCGTTGGCGGCATTCAGCGCGTAGCGTGCGTTCAGGATCGGCACCACGAGCTGCGGGCCGGCCTGGGTGGCCAGTTCGGCATCGACGTTGGCCGTGGTCGCCTTGGCGCCCGCGGGCACCGGCACCAGGTAGCCGATCTTCTCGAGGAAGGCGCGGTAGGCCGGCATGTCGGCGATGGGGCCCGGGTGGGCCTGGTGCCAGGCGTCGAGTTCGGCCTGCAGGCGGTCGCGTTCGGCCAGCAGCGCGATGTTCTTGGGCGCCAGGTCGCCGACGATGGCGTCGAAGCCCTTCCAGAACGCAGCCGCGTCGATGCCGGTGCCGGGCAGCACCTTGTCCTCGATGAAGCGGGCCAGGTTGGTCGCAACCTGGAGGCGGTGGTAGGTGGTGCGTGCGGTCATGGCTGGCCTTTCGAAGTCCGGATGCGGAAGAAGGATCGTCGGGGGGATGCAGAAATCGGGCCGCGGACTGCGGCGTGCCCTGACTTTAGAGGACACTGGGCCTTCGATTGCGCACCGCAGCAGCGGGTCATCTGTGACCAAAATGATGGTAATCACAGAACTTCCAGACCCAAAGCCACCCCACTCCAACGCAATAACCCTGCATGACCATCCCAAGGAACCTGCCATGGCCCTTCTGAATGCATCCGCCTTGACCCACATGAACCAGGTGCTCCAGCAGCACATCGATGCCGGCCTGCTGCCCGGCGCCGTGGTGCTGGTGGGCCAGGGCGGCCAGGTCGCGCACCAGGCCGCGTTGGGGCGGCTGGACCCCGCCGGCCAGCAGGCCATGCCGGCCGATGCGATCTTCCGCATCTACTCGATGACCAAGCCCATCGTGTCGCTGGCGGCGCTGATGCTGGCCGAGCAGGGCCGGCTGTCGCTGGCCGACCCGATCACGCGCTGGCTGCCCCAGTTCGCCGAGACGCCCGTGGGCGTGGAACGCGATGGTGCGCTGGCGCTGGAGCAGGCGCTGCGCCCGCCCACGGTGCACGACCTGCTGCGCCACACGGCCGGCTTCACCTACGAATTCCTGGGCAACAGCGCCGTGCAGCGCCAGTACCAGGCGGCCGGCCTCGCCGACACCGGCCGGACCAACGCGGGCTTCTGCGACGCGCTGGCGCGCCTGCCCTACAGCGCCCAGCCCGGCAGCTGCTGGCAGTACAGCCGCGCCACCGACGTGCTGGGCGCGCTGCTGGAGGTGGTGACCGGCGAGCCGCTGGGCGCGCTGCTGCAGCGCCTGCTCCTGGGCCCGCTGGGCATGGTGGACACGGGGTTCAGCGTGCCGCCCGCGCAGCAGCACCGCATCGCCGAGCCCTTCGCCCAATGCCCCGAGACCGGCCAGGGCGTCGTGATGCTGGATGCGCGCCGCGTGCCGGCCTTCGAATCGGGCGGCGGCGGCCTGCTGTCCACCGCGGCCGACTACCTGCGCTTCCTGCAGCTGCTGCGCAACCAGGGCCGCTTCGAGGGCCAGCGCCTGGTCTCGCGCAAGACCATGGAATGGATGACCGCCGACCACCTGGGCACCATCCCCGTGGCCGGCGAACTGCTCGCGCCGGGCCATGGCTTCGGCCTGGGCGTGGCCGTGCGCACGGCCGCCGGCCTGGTGGCCCAGCCGGGCTCGCCGGGCATGTACTTCTGGAGCGGCATCGGCGGCACCTTCTTCTTCGTCGACCCGGCCGAGGATGTGTTCGCGCTGCTGCTGGCGCAGACGCCGAACCAGCGCATCTTCTTCCGCAACCTGTTCCGGCACCTGGTCTACGCGGCCATCGAATGAAAGGATCTGCCATGACCACCATGCCATCGCGCTGGGCGCTGCTGCTCGCCACCGCCCTGCTCGCGGCCTGCGCCGCGCCACGCCCCACGGGCGCACCGCCGGGCGCCGTCAGCGTGAGCTGGAGCGACCCGGCCCAGTTCACCGAGGCGCGCGAGAACCACCGCGACACGCCGGCCGCGCGCGAGGCCTGGCTCGGCGTGCTGGCCCGCCACCTGGCCGAGAAGGCGGCGGCCGCGCTGCCCCGGGACGAAAAGCTCGATGTGCGCATCACCGACATCCAGCGTGCCGGCGGCTTCGAGCCCTGGCGCGGCCCGCAGGCCGGCGACGTGCGCATCGTGCGCGACATCTACCCGCCGCGCATCGCGCTGGAGTTCAAGCAGCTGGCGGCCGACGGCCGCGTCCTGAAGGAAGGCCGGCGCGAGCTGCGCGACGCCGGTTTCCTGATGCGCCCCGCCATGTACCCCAGCGACCCGCTCAACCACGAGAAGATGCTGCTGGACGACTGGGTGCGCAAGGAGTTCAGTCGCCTGGCCCCGCAATGACGGCCGCGTCGTGCAGGCGGCCGATGGCGCCGGAATCCAGGCCCAGCACCTGCGCCAGCACTTCGTCGGTGTCGCTGCCGATGTAAGGCGCCGGCCGCGTGGGCGTGCGGTCCATGGCCGGTGCGCGCACGGCGCTGCCGGCCACCAGGTGCTCGCCCATGCCCGGGGTGGTGGTGCGTTCGAACACGGGGTTCCCGGTGCTCACGCGCTGGTCGCTGGCCAGCAGTTCGCCCACGGTCTTGTAGCGGCCCCAGCAGACCTTGTGGGCCTGCAGATCGCGTTCGACCTCGGCGGTGCCGCGCGCGGCGAACCAGGGCTCCACGAGCGCGGCGATCGCGTCGCGGCCGGCGTAGCGCTGGGCCTCGTCGCCGAAGTCCAGGCCCAGCCGCTGCTCGGCGGCGGCCACGGCCTCGGCGATGCCGCAGGCCTTGACCAGCGCGCGCCACTGCCCGGCCGAAATCGCCGCGACCATGATGCGTTCGCCGTCAAGCGTCGCGAAGTCGCGGCCGAAGGCGCCGAAGATGTGGTTGCCGATGGAGGGCCGCTCCTCTTGCAGCAGCTCGGCCTCGGCCAGCACGCCCAGGTTGGACAAGGTGGCGAAGGCCACGTCCGACAGCGCCATCTTGAGCTCCGCGCCCACGCCCTCGCGCTGGCGCCGGCTCACGGCGGCCACGATGGCGAAGGCGGCCTGGTAGGCACAGGCCACGTCCCAGGCCGGCATCACGTGGTTGACGGGCCGTTCGCGCGAGCCGCCGCCGGTGGAGTAGGGGTAGCCGGTAGCGCAGTTGACCGTGTAGTCCACCGCCGTGCTGCCGTCGGCATTGCCCTGGATGGTGCAGCTGATCATGTCGGCGCGGCGCGCGGCCAGCACCTCGTGCGCGAGCCAGGGCGTGCCGATGTTGGTCAGCAGCACGCCGGCGTCGGCGCCCGGCGCCGTGGCCAGCGCCTGCACCAGTTCGCGGCCTTCGGGCTTGCGGATGTCAATCGCGACAGAACGCTTGCCCTTGTTCAGCCCGGCCCAGTAGATGCTGCGGCCGCGGCCCTCGGGGTGCGGCATGCGCGGCAGCCGCGCGTAGTCGATGCCGCCGCCGGGGATGTCCACGCGGATCACGTCGGCACCGAACTGCGCGAGCGTGAGGCCGGCCAGCGGCGCGGCGATGAAGGCGGAGCTTTCGACCACGCGCAGGCGGTTCAGGAAGGGATAGGTCACGGTCAGCCCAGTTCGGCCTGCGCCTGCATGGCCAGCGCGCCTTCATGGTCGCGCGCCCACAGCGCGAGCTTGCCGCCGCCTTCGTCGCGGCCGCAGACGCTGAAGCGGTGGATGTCGAAGATCGGCCGCACGGCCTTGAACGCGAAGCTGCGCACGCTCTGGCCGGGCCGCTCGCGCCGCACCAGGTCCAGCAGCAGCGTGGCGATCAGCGGGCCGTGCACGACCAAGCCGGGGTAGCCCTCGACCTCGGTCACGTAGGGGCGGTCGTAGTGGATGCGGTGGCCGTTGAAGGTCAGCGCCGAGTAGCGGAACAGCAGCACCGGGTCGGGCGCGATGGCGCGCTCGAACTGCGCGTCGGCGGGTGCGGCCTGCGGCGCCGGGGCCGGCGCGCCGGGCTGGGGCGCGTCGCGGTAGACGATGTCGTGCTGCTCGGTCAGCGCCACGCCGTCGGCGTCGCCGTAGCTGTGCTCCACCGTCACGAACACCAGCGAGCCGCTGCGGCCGCTCTTGGTGCTGACGTCCAGGATGCGCGAATGGCGCTCGACGGTCGCGCCCAGCCGCAGCGGGCGGTGGAACTGCAGGCGGCCGCCGGCCCACATGCGGCGCGGCAGCGGCACGGGCGGCAGGAAGCCGCCGCGGCGCGGGTGGCCGTCCTCGCCGATCTCGCGCGCGGGCGCCAGCGGCAGGAAGTACAGCCAGTGCCACAGCGGCGGCAGCGCATCGCCGGCCGCGGGCGCGGCGTCCTCGCGGTCCAGCGTGGCGGACATGGCGGCCACGGGCTGCAGCGCCAGCAGGTCGCGGCGCGACTCGCTGCGGCCGATCCAGCCGCGCAGGTGGTCCAGGCCGGTCGAAGAAGTGGGCGTGGTGGTGCTCATGCCGCGATGGTGCGCGATTTGCGCACCGGCGGCCATCAGCTTTTGGCGAAGGGGCTGTTCGCCGCGCGCCGTTCGGCCACGGCGTCCAGGAAATCCTTGAGCATGGCGGCGTCGTCGATGGTGTCCGAGCCGGGCTGGTGGAACTCGGGGTGCCACTGCACGGCTGCGACGTAGCTCTTGGCCGGGTCCTTGCGCCGGATCGCCTCGATGATGCCGTCGCTGACGCTGAAGGCCTCGGCCTCGAACGTGTCCGCCAGCCGCTTGATGGCCTGGTGGTGGATGCTGTTGACGCGCACGCGCTCCACGCCCGGGTACAGCCGTGACAGCCGCGAGCCCTGCAGGATGTCGACGCTGTGGTAGTTCAGGTCGTAGGTCGCCGCGTCGCGGTGCACGAAGGCGTCGGGTACCTGGGTGCCGATGTCCTGGTACAGCGTGCCGCCGAAGGCCACGTTGAGCAACTGCAGGCCGCGGCAGACGCCGAAGATGGGCTTGCCCACGGCCTCGAAGGCGGCGACCAGGGCCTTGTCGTATTCGTCGCGGATGCGGTCGCCGGCCCAGTTCTCGTGCAGCGGCTCCTCGCCGTAGCTGCCGGGCCAGACGTCGGCGCCGCCGTGCATGACCAGGCCGTCCAGCCACTGCGCGTAGTGCTCGTAGGTCACGTCGCCGCGCTGGGTGCTGCCCGTGGGGCAGGGCACCATGACCACCATCGCGCCGGTGGACATCAGCCAGTGCGCGATGGACTGCTCCACGTACTGCAGCGTCTTGCCCGTGAACAGCGAGCGCGCGTGGTCGGCGTGGGAAAAGCAGGCGGACAGGCCGATCTTCAGGCGGCTGTGGACGGTGCTCATGGCGGCGGTGCGCAAAAGAAAGCCATTCTGCCCGCGCCGCAAGCCCCGCCGCGGGGCACGGGTTCGCTAGGCCGCACGCCGGCGCCAGGCCAGCAGCGCCAGCGCCCACAGGCCGGCGCCCCACCACCAGCCGCTGGCGCCGCCGCCACCACCACCGCCGCCGGAGGGCGCCGTGGCCGTGACCGCCACGGCGGCCTGGTCGCGGCGGCCCGCGCTGTCGGTCACGGTCAGGCGGAACACGTAGTTGCCGCCGGACGGCAGGGTGGCGTTGGTGCTGGCCGCGCTGGCGTTGGCGATCGAGGCGCTCGGGCCCGAGAGCTGGGTCCATTGCCAGGCGACCACCTGCGCGCCCGTGCTGGGTGTGCTGGCGTTGCCGTTCAGCACCACGGTGCTGCCGGCCGCGACCGTGGTCAGCGGGGTCACCACGGCCGTGGGCGCCAGTCCCGGGCCGGCGGCCACCACGGCCTGCGCCGCGTCCAGCAGCCCGGCACCACAGGTGCTGGTGTCGCAGTTGCAGGCCACCGCGCCGTTGGTGCTGCACCGCAGCGCCCCCGCCACCGCCACGTGCGCACGCGCGGAATCCTGCATGCGCAGGACCAGCTGCGCCGGCGTCAATGCCGGGTTCACCGCCAGCATCAGCGCGGCGACGCCGGCCGCCTGCGGGGACGAAAAACTGGTGCCTATTTTCCAGCCATAGGTGTCCACGCCCGGCGTGGTCGTGCCCTGGTTGTCCAGCGAATAGATGGGACGCGTGCCGGTACCGCCGGGCGCCACGATGCCGACCCGCGCGCCATAGTTGGAGTAGGCCGCCTTGCGGCCGTCTTCCTGCACCGCGCCCACGGCCAGCACGCCTTCGCAATCGGCCGGGCGCGCCACGGTGCCGGCCTCGTTGCCGGCGGCCACCACCAGCAGCGCGCCGGCTTCGGTGATCTCGTCGATCACGTCCTGGTAGCTCGCGGTGCAGGCCGCATCGCCGCCGAAGCTCAAGTTGAGGATGCGCGCGGGCGTGGTGTTGGCCGGCGCGCCGGCGACCGCCAGGCCGGCGGCCCAGCGCATGCCGTCCAGCAGGTCGGACAGCAGCGCGCCGCACTTGCCCGCGATGCGCACCGGCAGGATCCGGGCCTGCCAGTCGATGCCGGCCACGCCCAGGCCGTTGTTGGTGGCCGCCGCGATCTGGCCGGCGATGAAGGTGCCGTGCCAGGAGCTGCCCTCGATGTCGCAGCTGGAGAACAGCGAAGACCGCTTGTCGGCCGCGCTGACCCAGTCGCCCGGGTCGCTGGGGTCGGCATCGCGGCCATCGCCGTCGTTGGCGAATTCGACCTCGCTTACGAAGTCGTAGCCGGCCAGCAGCCGGCCGGCGAGATCGGGATGGTTCAGGCGCACGCCCACGTCCAGCACCGCCACCACCACGGAGGCGCTGCCGGTCGTGACATCCCAGGCGGCCGGCATGTTCATCGCCGCGGCGTAGGTCGTCGGCGCCTGCAGATGCCACTGCGCGGCGAAGGACGGGTCGTTCGGCACGGCCAGCCGGCGCACGCGCACGTCGGGCTCGACGTCCAGCACGTCGGGGTTCAGGCGCAGGCGGCGCACCGTGGCCTCGAGCTCGGCGCCGGACTGCGCCGCCGGCATGCGCAGCAGCTGGTGGTGCCGGCCGACGGCGCGCTCGTCCTCGAAGCCCACGCCCGCCGTGCCGGCCACGGCGCGCAGGCGCTCGCGCGCGGCCAGGGGCGTCTCGCGCGCCGTTGTGGACCCCGTGGATTCGGCCTGGGGCTTGAGCCGCACGATCAGGTTGCGGACCGGCTCCTGGCTGACCTGGGCCGGGGCCAGCAGCGGGAGGGCAAGCCATGCAGCAGCGATGAATTTCAGCATGCGCGGCGTTGTAGCACGGCTTGGCGATGCTGCACGCGGGAAATCGATGACGCGGCATGACGCCACACCGGCTTGCACGACAATCGGCGCCCTCGCGCGACCGCGCCCACCGACTCCGCAGCACCATGAAGATCAGCAAAGACACCGCCGTCACCCTGCACTACAGCGTGACCGAAGCCAATGGCAAGCCGCTGGCCAGCCGCGAAACCACCGACTACCTGCACGGCGGCTACGGCAACACCCTGCCCCGGATCGAGGAAGCGCTGGAAGGCCAGGAGGCCGGCTTTCGCGTGACGCTGGAGCTGCAGCCCGAGGACGCCTTCGGCCGCCGCGAGGCGGCGCTGGAGCGCACCATCGCCAAGAAGGACTTCCCGCCCGGCGTGAAGGTCGGCGGCCACCTGCGCGGCACGACCGAGGACGGGCGCGAACAGGTCTTCACGGTCATGAAGATCAAGGGCGACCAGGTGCTGCTGGACGCCAACCACCCCTGGGCCGACAAGGCGCTCAAGTTCACGCTGCAGGTGGGCGGCGTGCGTGCCGCCACGGCCGAGGAAATCGCCCACGGCCACGTGCACGGCGGCCACGGCCACCACCACTGATCAGGGACGGCGCTGCGGCGCGTGCAGCATGTGGCGCGTGTAGACCTCGCCGCGGCTGGAGGCCAGCAGCGCCATCTTCTGCACCAGCCCGTGGGTCTCCGCAGGCTGGCCCATCTGCGGCAGCAGGCTCAGCACGCCGGCCAGCGCCATCGGCACCCAGCGCTGGCGCAGGCGCAGCGTGCGGCCGGCGGCCCAGCCGATCGGCAACGCCGCCGCCGCGGCCCCCAGCGCGAAGCCGGCCACGACCTCCGACACCGAGTGTGCATTCAGCACCACGCGCGAGACGCCGACCAGCAAGCCCACCGACAGGCCGGCGGCGATGCCCGCCAGCTGCAGGCGCCGCGGCCGGTCGGCCAGCGGCAGCCAGGCGCCCATCGTGAACACCGCGGTCGCAACCGTCGCGTGGCCGCTGATGCCCGTGAAGTCCAGCGCGGCGCTGCCGATGCCCCAGCCCATGAAGGCCAGCTTGCTGGCCAGCACCAGCAGCACGGCGGTGCCGAACGACAGCGCCCAGACCAGCGCCAGCGGCGCATGCCGCGTCCTGACCAGCCACAGCGCGAGCACCAGCGCGGCAGGCAGCAGCAGCGCCGAGTTGCCGAGATGGGTGACGGTGGTCCAGAAATGCAGGGGCACGGTGCCGATTGTGCGCTGCCGCAATGAAGCCGGCCCCGGCGCAGGGCTACCGGCCGCGTGCCGGCCGGTGGAAGCGCTCCACGACGGCGACCTGCAAGCGACAGCAGGCGCGCGCGGGCTCGGGTAGGCTCGCGCCCGCCATGTCCACCCCCCTGCCTTCTCCGCGCGCCGCCTGGCCCATGCTGCTGGCGCTGACGGCCGCCTTCGCCATGAGCCAGGCCTTCCGCACGCTGGCCGCCATCCTGGCGCCGCCGCTGCAGGCCGAGTTCCAGCTCTCGCCGCAGCAGCTCGGGCTGTTCGCGGCGAGCTTCCATTTCGCCTTCGGCGCGCTGCAGCTGTTCATCGGCATCGGCATGGATCTGCACGGCCTGCGCCGCACCGTGCTGACGGCGTTTCCGCTGGCCATCGCGGGCGCGGCCGTGTCGGCGCTGGCCACGGGCCAGGGCGGGCTGATCCTCGGCCAGCTGCTGATCGGCGTGGGCTGCGCGCCGGCCTTCCTGGCCTGCACGCTGTTCATCGCGCAGAACTTCCCGGTGGAGCGCTTCGCCATGCTGTCGGGCCTGGTTCTCATGCTGGGCGGCACGGGCATGCTGTTCACGGGCACGCCGCTGGCCTGGCTGGTCGAGGCCCATGGCTGGCGCTGGGGCATGTGGCTGCTGGCGGCCGGCTCGGCCGGGGCCTGGGCGCTGGTCTGGTGGAAGGTGCCGCACCGGCTGCCCGCCGCCGCGGCGCGCGAGTCGCTGGGCCAGGCGCTGCGGGGCGTCAAAGCGCTGTTCCTGATGCCGCACACCTGGGGCATCGTCTGCATGTCGGCCGTCAACTACGCCTCCTTCCTGACGCTGCGCGGCCTGTGGCTGGGGCCCATGCTGGTCGAGCGCCATGGCCTGTCGCTGCTGGCCAGCGGCCATGTGGCGCTGCTGGTGTCGGTGGTCTCGCTGGTCAGCCCGCCGCTGTTCGGCCGCTTCGACCCGGGCGGCATCGCGGCGCGGCGCCGCCGGATCGGCCGCTGCACGCTGGTGATGGCGGCGCTGTTCGTGGCGCTGGCGCTGCAGCGCAGCCTGGTGGCGGACGTGCTGCTGGCCGTGGCCGTGGCCTGCCTGTCGGGCTACATGGTGCTGCAGTACGCCGACGTGCGCGCCGCCTACCCGCCGGCCATGATCGGCCGAGCGCTGTCGGTGTTCACGATGGCCATGTTCATGGGCGTGGCGCTCATGCAATGGGGCACGGGCTGGGTGGCGGCGCAGGCGGCAGGCTGGGGCGTGGAGACCTTCACGGCGCCGCTGCTGGCGATCGCGGCGGCGCTGCTGCTGGGCGCGCTGGCCTACCGCAGGCTGCCGCAGCCGCCCACCCCTTGAACTTCAAGCGTGGCCGACCTGCAGGTCGGCGTACGACACCGCGTACTTGACCAGCGCCGCCTGGCCGTCGATGCGCAGCTTGCGGCGCAGGTGCAGGCGGTGCGTCTCCACCGTGCGCACCGACGCGCCCAGCGCGTCGGCGATCTCGCGGTTCGAGCAGCCATCGGCCAGCAGCGAGAGCACGGCCGATTCCTTGGGCGTGAGGTGGCCCCAGGCGCGCGTGACGGGCGGCGGCGCGGGCTCGGTCGGCAGCGGCAGGCTCGGGCTGAAGTAGCGCTCGCCCGCGTGCACGGCCTCGATGGCTTCGACCAGGTGGTGGCCCGGCCCGTCCTTGAGCACATAGCCCTGCACCTGCAGCGCGACCGCGCGGCGCACGTACTCGGCGTCCTGGTGCATGGACAGCACCAGCAGCTTGAGCGCGGGAAAGCGCGTGCGGAACAGGCTGGCCAGCTGGATGCCGCTGGCATCCGGCATGCGGATGTCGGTGACCACGATGTCGGGCTGCAGCGCGGCGGCCAGTTGCTCGGCCTCGCGCACGCCGCCGGCCTCGCCGACGACGCGGATGTGCGGCGTGGCATGCAGGCGCATGCGCACGCCATCGCGCAGCAGCGGGTGGTCGTCGACCAGCAGCACGCGGATGGTGGCAGGTTCTTGGGTCATGGTGTGCTCGAAGCCAGGGGTATCGGTGAAGCCGTGGAAACGGGTGCCGCCGGCGGCTGCGCGGCGGTGGCCTGCGGCAAGGGCAGCCAGGCCGTGATGCGCGTGCCATGGCGGCCGGATGCGATGGACAGCGTGCCGCCCAGGCTCTCGGCGCGCTCGCGCATGTTGCGCAGGCCGATGCCGCGCGTGCCGTCGCCGGAGACGCTGCGCACATCGAAGCCCCGGCCGTCGTCGATGACCTGCAGGCCGACGCCGCGGCGCTGGCCGTGCAGCACGAGCTCCACGCGCGTGGCCTGGGCGTGGTTGCGGCAGTTCTGCAGGGCTTCCTGCGCGATGCGGAACAGCACCGTGCCATGCTCGGCCGGCAGCGGGCCGGGCGCGCCCCGGCACACCAGGCCGACGGCGAAGGCGCCGCTCTCCTGCTCCTGCTGCGCGAGCAGCGCCAGCGCGGGCGCCAGGCCCAGGTCGTCCAGCAGCGCGGGGCGCAGGCCGTGCGAGACGCGCCGGATCTCCACCAGCGCGCTGGCGAGCCGCGCCAGCCCCTGGTCCAGCGCCCGGCGCGGCGCCGCGGGGGCGGCCGCGGCCGGTTCGGCCAGCTGCAGCTGCGCGGTCTCCAGCAGGAACTTGGACGAGGCCAGCACCTGCACCACGCCGTCGTGCAGTTCGCGCGCCACGCGCACGCGCTCGTCCTCCTGCGAGCGCACCACGCGGCGCGCCAGCCGGCGCAGCTTGTCGCTGGAGACGCGGTGGTCCTTCAGGTTGAGCACCAGGCCGCCCAGGCCGATCAGCACCACGCAGACCGCGGCGATGGCGTAGATGCGCTGGCGCGTGGCCTCGATGTTGGCGCGCGCACCGGTCTCGATGGCCTGCAGCGCGCCCTGCACGTCGTCCAGGTAGATGCCGGTGCCGATGACCCAGTTCCAGCCCGGCACCGTGAGCACATAGGCCATCTTGGGCACGACCGACCGGGAGCTCGGCTTGCTCCAGCTGTAGTGCACCACGCCGCCGCCGCGGCGCGCGACGTGGAGGATGCGCTGCGCCGAATCGGCGCCGGCCGGATCGTTGGGATCGCAGAAGTCCACGCCCTGCATGGGCAGGGTCTTGGGGTCGATCAGCAGCTGGCCATGCTGGTCGTAGACGAAGAAGTAGCCGTTCTCGCCGAACTGCATGCGCGCCAGCGTGGCCAGCGCCAGCTCCTTGCGCGCGCCGGGGTCGCCCGGCCCCTCGGCGATGCGCAGCAAGGTGTTGCGCGCAAGCTCGACGTAGTGCTTGAGCTCGGCCTCCTTGCTGTGCATGAAGGCCTTCTGCACCAGCGATTGCTCCTCGCGCACGAGCTTGTAGGTCTGCTGCTGCATGGTGGCTCCCATGAGCAGCAGGGCGACCACGATGGGCACGCCCGAGAGCAGCACCAGCTTGAGGCGCAACTGCATCTCAGCGCCCCACTCCGGGGCCCCGATGCACCAAATTTTCGGAATGTGTAGCGACGTTCATGGCGAGCGTGAATGTGCAGAGCAAAGCCGGTGCCAGCCAGTGACGTTTCATTTGGAAACACTGCTGCAGCGCGGCAAAAACAGCCTTCATGCGCCCTTGCTGCGTACTACCACGTAAGGGAAATGAAACGCCGCACACGGCGTAGCCATTCCTAGAATTCATCGCAAGTTAGACCGCATTGCGCTGCAGCAAAAACATCCCGGGAGGGTCTGGCTCTTGTCGCTTCGCGTGGCCGAAAGGCCGTGCGCAGTCCTTGATTCCAGAAGAAGGAAAGGTAGCTCCATGTCCTACAACATCCGTGTCGGCCGCCTCGCCAAGGTGGTGGCCGGCTGCACCGCAGCGCTGCTCATGACGGCCTGTGCCATGCCGGCCAAGCGCGAGGTCCTGTCGACCACCGGCGTGCCGCCGGCGATCGGCCCGTACTCGCAGATGGTCGCCCACGGCAACACGCTGTACCTCTCGGGCGTGATCCCGCTCAACGAGGCCGGCAACGCCGTCGTCGGCAGCACCATCGAGGAGCAGACCCATGCCGTGCTGCGCTACATCGGCACCATGCTCAAGTCGCAGGGGCTGGACTACGCCGACGTGCTCTCGTCCTCGGTGTTCATGAAGGACCTGAACGAGTTCGCCGCGATGAACAAGGTCTACGGCGAGTACTTCAAGCCCGGCAACGCGCCCGTGCGCGCCACCGTCGAAGTGGCACGTTTGCCGCGCGACGTGAAGGTCGAGATCGCCGTCATCGCCGGCCGCCGTTGAACCCACGAGGAGCACAGACACCATGCAAGACCAACAGATCGCCACCGCCCGCGCCGCGGACCTCGACGCACTGGCCGCGGCCGACACCACGCGCTGGCCGTCCAAGCGGCGCGACTTCCTGCGCATGCTGGGCTACGGCGCCGGCGCCGCCGCGCTGGGCCCGGCGCTCATGGCCTGCGGCAGCAGCAACTCGGCCACGCCGGCGGCCGAGCTGCGCGCCCAGCTCGTGGCCAACGAGGCCTTCTGGACCGACGTGCAGAACATGTTCACGCTGGACCCGGCCAAGACCTTCATGAACATCGGCACGGCCGGCTCCATGCCCAAGGTGGCGCTGGACCTGTTCGACACCGAGAACCGCAAGAAGGCCAGGGAATCGGGCAACGGCTACACCGACCACAACGCGCTGCGCGCGCTGGTAGCGCCCGCCTTCGGCGTGGACACGGACGAGCTGGCCTTCTCGGCCAACACCTCCTCGGGCATGTGCCACGCCATCCTGGGCATCCCCTGGCAGCCCGGCGACGTGATCGTCACGACCAACCACGAGCACGGCGGCGGCAACACGCCGCTCAGCATCGCGGTGGACCGCTACGGCGTGGAGGTCTCGCGCATCGAGATGCCGGTGGGCAACAACCAGACCGCGGCGACCTACCAGAACCTGTTCGACGAGCGCATCCGTTCGCTCAAGGCGGCCGGCAAGAACGTGCGCGCAGTGATGTGGTCCTCACCGACCTACGTGACCGGCACGCTGCTGCCGATCGCCGAGATCATGGAGGTGGTGAAGACGCACGGGCTGATCAGCATCGTCGACGGCGCCCACCTGCCGGGCATGATGCACCTGGACTACGGCGCGCTGGGCATGGACTTCATGTCCGGCGCCGGCCACAAGTGGCAGTGCGGCCCGGGCTCCACCGGCATCCTGATCATCCGCAACAAGATCCGCGCCTCGAACCCGCTGCCGCTGCCCAAGTGGTACCCCATCCACACCAGCACCTATTCCACGCGCGAGCGCACGACCAACGGCACGGCCACCTACGACATTGCCGCCAGCGTGACGAGCTGCGGCAGCACGCACACGCCGCTGTTCCAGGCCCTGGTGAGCGCCTGCCAGCTGTGGGATCAGATCGGCCGCAAGAACATCGAGACCTACGACCTCACGCTGTCGGCCTACCTCAAGGAGAAGATCGTCGAGCGCTGGGGCGTGGACTCGCTGTACTCGCCCAAGGACGATCCCAAGCTGGTCTGCGCGCTGACCTCGTTCAACCCGTTCCGCACCAGGGACGACGTGATGAACTCGGCCAAGTCCACGCAGTTCGTCTCGCGCCTGCAGGCCGAGTACCCGCAGGGGCTGATCATCCGCAACGCCAGCTTCCCGGTGATCGGCGCCGCGTCGAACCACTACGCGATGCGCGTCTCCACGCACCTGTGGCACGACGCGAACGACATCGACGCGCTGGTCGACGCCATGTGGGACCTGTCGGGCAAGATGGCCTGAAGTCCAGAGCGTGGGCTCAGGCGATTGCCTCTTACGCCCTCAGCCCAGCTCGGGCGCCAGGCCCGGCGCCTTGTCCATGTCGGCCCCGTTGTACAGCTTGTGCTGGGCAGCGGGGCTGCCCACGTCGGACACCACCGCCAGGCGCCACTGCGGGTCGCGCCGCGCGAAGGCGCGCTGCGCGGCCGTCAGCGCATAGCCGGTCGCGCCCGTGGCCGTGCCCTTCACGACGAGCTTGAGCAGGGTCTTGCCCTTCTTGTCGCGCACTTCCGCTTCGTAGCCCGGGTCCGGCGTCTCCAGCACCTCGGTCTTGTAGCCGTAGCCCGCGAAATGGCGCGTCAGGTGGTCCAGCGCAGCGCTGCGCAGGTCGCCGCCGCCCACGGCGATGGCCGGCGCATCGGGCGCGGCGTCCAGGATGCCGGCACGCGCGCGCGCGGCCTGGATCTCGGCCTCGCCCGGCACCCAGCCGCGCGGGCCGCGCACCAGCACCACGTGGCGCTGCTCGGGGCTCCAGACGGCCACATGCCATTCCTCGTCGTCGGGCACGCGCACCGACATGCGGGCGGCCTTGTCGGTCTCCAGGTCGGCGATGGCCACGCGGTTGGTCTGCAGCACGGCGCGCAGGCCCTGGCCCGCGTCGAGCGACTTCTTGAGCAGCTGGATGCGGTCCTTGGTGCGCTGGATGCGCAGCTCGGTGCGCTCGCCGCCGCCGATGCGGTGCAGCGGGTCGAGCGACTCGAGCAGGAACCAGCGCCCGCCCTCGCCCACGCTGACGAGCTCGGCCCAGACGGTCACGATGATGTTGTCGCCGGTGGCCAGCCAGGCCATGTCGGAGGCCTTGTCGCGCGCGTCGAACACGCCCATCTTGGCGATGATCTCGACCGGCGTGCGCTTGTCGCCCGACAGGCGCTTCTCGTTGATGACCGCCAGGACGGCGGGTGCGACTTCTTTGTCCATGGAAAGCAGGAGGGCCGGTCTCGGCCGGCCCTTTGTCGTGGATTGGAATGGATGCGGCTCAGCCGCGCGCTGCCGGCGCGGCCGCCTTGTCCAGCGCGGTGTTGACCTCGTCCAGCGTTTCGGCCGACTTGGTCAGCGTCTTCTCGACGGTGCCCTGGTGGCCCAGCGCCTGGTCGACCTCGCGCGTGCGCGCCTGCTCGCTCAGGTGGGTGTCGAGCACGGTATTGGCCACGGCCAGGTCGTCGGCCGCCTGACGGATGTCGGCGGCGACCTCCTTGGCCTTTTCGATCGCCTGCCCCAGGTCCTTGGCGGCCTGGGCATCTTTGGAGGGCTGGGACATGTTGGAACTCTTGCGAGACAAGGTGGGCGCCCATCGTAGCGCGCCCAGGGGCACCCGCAAGCGCCGGGCGAGCCGCCCGGCCCTCTTGCGCCGCGCCCTTACTTGGCGATGACGCGGACCATCTCGAGCACCTTGTTCGAGTAGCCCCACTCGTTGTCGTACCAGGAGACGAGCTTGACGAAGGTGCCGTCCAGCGCGATGCCGGCTTCGGCGTCGAAGATCGAGGTGCGTGCGTCGCCGCGGAAGTCGGTGGCGACGACCTTGTCTTCCGTGTAGCCCAGCACGCCCTTGAGCGCGCCTTCGGACTGGGCCTTGAACTCGGCGCAGATCTCCTTGTAGCTGGCTTCCTTGACCAGTTCCACCGTCAGGTCGACCACCGACACGTCGGAGGTCGGCACGCGGAAGGACATGCCGGTCAGCTTCTTGTTCAGCTCGGGGATCACCACGCCCACGGCCTTGGCGGCACCGGTGCTGGAGGGGATGATGTTCTCCAGGATGCCGCGGCCGCCGCGCCAGTCCTTGTTGGACGGGCCGTCCACGGTCTTCTGCGTCGCGGTGGCGGCGTGCACGGTGGTCATCAGGCCACGCTTGATGCCCCACTTGTCGTTGAGCACCTTGGCCAGCGGGGCCAGGCAGTTGGTCGTGCACGAGGCGTTGGAGATGATGGCCTCGCCCTTGTACGTCTTGTCGTTCACGCCGAAGACGAACATGGGCGTGTCGTCCTTCGAGGGGGCCGACAGGATGACCTTCCTGGCGCCGGCGTCGATGTGCTTCTGCGCGGTTTCCTTGGTCAGGAACAGGCCGGTGGACTCGACCACGATGTCGGCGCCGACTTCGTTCCACTTCAGCGCGGCGGGATCGCGCTCCTGCGTCAGGCGGATCTTCTTGCCGTTGACGATCAGGGTGTTGCCGTCCACGGCGATGTCGCCCTTGAAGCGGCCATGCACCGAGTCGTACTGCAGCATGTAGGCCAGGTAGTCGGGCTCCAGCAGGTCGTTGATGCCCACGACTTCGATGTCGGAGAAGTTCTGCACCGCCGAACGCAGCACGTTGCGGCCGATGCGCCCGAAGCCGTTGATACCGATCTTGATCGCCATGGGTGTACTCCTGAGGTTGAAAAAAATTTACTTGGACAGAACCTTGCGCACGGTCGCCGCCACGTTCTCGGGCGTGAAACCGAAATGCTTGAACAGCACGGGCGCGGGGGCCGATTCGCCATAGGAGTCGATACCGACCACGGCCGCGCAGCCGTACTTCCACCAGCCGTCGGTCACGCCCATCTCGACCGCGATGCGCGGCAGGCCCTCGGGCAGCACGGCCTTCTTGTAGGCTACGCTCTGGCGGTCGAAGGTGGTGGTGCTGGGCATGGAGACCACGCGCACGGCGATCTTCAGTTCGGCCAGTTGCTTCTGCGCGGCCAGCGCCAGCTGCACCTCGGAGCCGGTGGCGATGATCACGGCGCGGGCCTTGCCCTTGAGGCCCACGTCGGCGGGCTCGCTCAGCACGTAGGCGCCGCTCGCGATGTCGTCCAGCGCCGCCTCGCCCTTGGGCGCGTAGGGCAGGTTCTGGCGCGACAGCAGCAGCGCGGTCGGGCGTTGCTTCTGGGCCAGGGCCACGGCCCAGGCGATGGCCGTCTCGGTCGTGTCGGCCGGGCGCCAGACGTCCAGGCCCGGGATCAGGCGCAGGCTCGCGGCATGCTCGATCGATTGGTGCGTGGGGCCGTCCTCACCCAGGCCGATGGAGTCGTGCGTGAACACGTGCACCACGCGCTGCTTCATGAGCGCCGCCATGCGGATGGCGTTGCGGCTGTAGTCGCTGAAGGTCAGGAAGGTGCCGCCGTAGGGGATGTAGCCGCCGTGCAGCGCGATGCCGTTCATGATGGCGGCCATGCCGAACTCGCGCACGCCGTAGTTGATGTGGCGGCCGATCACGCCGTGCGGCGGCTCCTCCACCGGGGCGGCCTTCTCGTCCTCGGCGCCGGCCTTGCGGTCGGGCGCGGCGCCCAGCACCACGGCACCGGTCTCGGCGTCGAAGCGCAGCGCCGGCGTGTGGCTGGTGTTGGTCAGGTTGGAGCCGGTCAGGTCGGCCGAGCCGCCCAGCAGCTCGGGCAGGGCGGCCGTGAAGCCTTCCAGCGCCAGCTGGCTGGCCTTGCGGCTGGCCACGGTGGCGGCCTGGTCGTGCGCCTCGGAGGCGATGCGCGCGGCGGTCTCGCCGAAGTCGGCGGGCAGCTCGCCCTGCATGCGGCGGGCCAGTTCGGCGGCCAGCTGCGGGTACGCGGCCTTGTAGCCGGCGAACAGCACGTCCCAGTCGGCCTCCACGGCCAGGCCCTTGGCCTTGGCATCCCAGGCGGCGTAGATGTCCTCGGGGATCTCGAACGGCGCGGCGTCCCAGCCCAGCGCTTCGCGCGTAAGCTTGATCTCATCAGAGCCCAGCGGCTCGCCGTGGGCCTTGGCGGTGCCGGCGCGGTTCGGTGAGCCCTTGCCGATGGCGGTCTTGCAGATGATCAGCGTGGGCTTGCCCTGCGAGGCCTTGGCTTCCTCGATGGCCTTGGCCACGGCATCGGCGTCGTGGCCGTCGATCGGCCCCAGCACCTGCCAGCCGCTGGCGACGAAGCGCAGCGCCGTGTTGTCGACGAACCAGGGCGCGACCTTGCCGTCGATGGAGATGCCGTTGTCGTCGTACAGCGCGATCAGCTTGTCCAGCTTCCAGGCGCCGGCCAGGGCCACGGCCTCGTGGCTGATGCCTTCCATGAGGCAGCCGTCACCCAGGAACACGTAGGTGCGGTGGTCGACGACGGGGAAGTTCGGGCGGTTGAACTCGGCCGCCAGCAGCTTCTCGGCCAGCGCCATGCCGACCGCGTTGGTGATGCCCTGGCCCAGCGGGCCGGTGGTGGTCTCCACGCCGGGCGTGATGCCGTGCTCGGGATGGCCGGCCGTCTTGCTGTGCAGCTGGCGGAAGTTGCGGAGCTCGCCGATGGGCAGGTCGTAGCCCGTCAGGTGCAGCAGCGCGTACAGCAGCATGGAGCCGTGGCCGTTGGACAGCACGAAGCGGTCGCGGTCGAACCAGGCCGGGTTGCGCGGGTTGTGCCTGAGGTGGCGGGCCCACAGGGCGACGGCCATGTCGGCCATGCCCATGGGGGCGCCCGGGTGGCCGGAATTGGCCTGCTGCACGGCGTCCATGGCCAGGGCGCGGATGGCGTTGGCCATGCGGCTGGCGGGCGCGGCGGCCTCGAAACCCTCGGCGAGGGTGGGGGTGGAAGAGGCCTGCGTGTCAGTGTTCGCCATGAAGGGGCAGCTCCGGTCGAAATCGGGGGAAACCCGGGATTTTAGCGAGGCGGCCATTCCGGGGCTCTGCCCTACAGTCGCCAGGGCTCCACCACCAGGCCCTTGCCCATGCCTTCTCTTCCCGCCGGCGTCGTGCTGCTCGAGCGCGGCTGGCTCTCCGCCAACAACCTGCTGCTGACCGATCCCCGCGGCGCGGGCCCGGCCGCGCTGGTCGATTCGGGCTATTGCACGCACGCCGCGCAGACGCTGGCGCTCGTGGCCCGGGCCCTGGACGGCGCGCCGCTGGACCGGCTGCTCAACACCCACCTGCACAGCGACCACTGCGGCGGCAACGCCGCCTTGCAGCAGCACTATCCCGCGCTGCACACGGCCATCCCGCCGGGCCAGGCCCAGGCCGTGCGCGACTGGGACGCCGACGCGCTGAGCTACGCCCCCACGGGCCAGTTGTGCCCGCGCTTCGGCTTCGACAGCCTGTTGCAGCCGGGCCAGGAGATCGCGCTCGGGGCCGGGCGCTGGCAGGTGCATGCGGCGCCCGGCCACGACCCGCATGCCGTGCTGCTGTTCGAGCCCTCCTGGCGGCTGCTCGTGGCGGGCGATGCGCTGTGGCAGAACGGCTTCGGCGTGGTGTTCCCCGAACTGGAAGGCGCATCGGCCTTCGCCGAGGTCGGCGCCTCGCTGGACCTCATCGAGCGGCTGGACCCGGCCACCGTCGTGCCCGGCCACGGCAGCGCCTTCGACGACCTGGGCCCGGCACTCGAACGGGCGCGCCGGCGGCTGGACGGCTTCGTCGCCGCGCCGCGCAAGCACGCGCTCTACGCGGCCAAGGTGCTGCTCAAGTTCAAGCTGCTGGAGTTGCAGTCCATCGCCGAGGCCGAACTGCTGGCCTGGGCCCGGCGCACGCCCTACTTCCAGACCCTGCACGCACGGCATTTCGCCGACGCGCCGATGGACGCCTGGAGCCGGACGCTGGTCGACGACCTGCTGCGCTCGGGCGCGGCGGCGCGCGAGGGGGCGCTGCTGGTCAACCGCTGACGCGTCACGCCGCTGTCATGCAGGGCCGGCAGGCTCGCGGGCTTGTCTCTTCACCCCGAACCCTTCCGCATGATCCGCAAGCCCCTCGCCGCGCTCGCCTGCGCCGCCGCCCTGTGCCCCGCCGCCCAGGCCCAGCAGGCCTACCCCGCCACCCTCGCCGGCCACGCCGTGCTGCCCGCCCTCACGCTGATCGCGCCGCCCACCGACGTGCCGGCCGACCTGCGCATGGCCGGCAAGTACACGACGGCCCAGCGCACGGACAAGCCCGGCGCGGTGATGGGCCTGTCCGGCGGCCGGCCCACGGGCATCGGCCTGCCGTTCGAAGGCCAACCCGCGCAAGGCCATTCGGGCATCAAGCGCATGGCCGACGGCAGCTTCTGGATCCTCACGGACAACGGTGCCGGCAGCAAGGCCAACTCGCCGGACTTCATGCTCTACCTGAACCACTACGCGGTGGACTTCCAGAGCGGCCGCTTCGAGCGCAAGAAAACCGTGTTCCTGCACGACCCGGACCGCAAGGTGCCTTTCCGCATCGTCCAGGAAGGCACGGACAGGCGCTACCTGACCGGCGCGGACTTCGACCCCGAAAGCTTCCAGTTCGCCGGCGGCTCGCTCTGGGTGGCGGAGGAGTTCGGCCCCTGGCTGATCCAGGCCGACCTGGATGGCAAGGTGCTGGCCGTGTTCGAGACCCAGGTCGACGGCAAGACCGTGCGCTCGCCCGACCATCCGGCCATCGCCATGCCGGGCGCGCCCGACGCCGCGCTGCCGGCCTTCGAGGTGCGCCGCTCCAAGGGCTTCGAGGGCATGGCGTCGTCGCCGGACGGCAGCAAGCTCTACGCGCTGCTGGAAGGCCCGCTGTGGAACGCCGCCGCCCAGGCCAACGAGCAGGTGGACGGCAAGACCGCGCTGCGCGTGCTCGAGTTCGACGTGCAGAAGAAGGCCTGGACCGGCCGACACTGGAAGTACCCGCTGGAAGCCGGCCACCACGCCATCGGCGACTTCAACATGGTCGATGCCACGACCGGCCTCGTCATCGAGCGCGACAACGGCGAAGGCACGGCCGACAAGGCCTGCCCGGCCGGCGAGAAGCGCAGCGACTGCTTCCACGACCTGGCCAGGTTCAAGCGCGTCTACAAGATCGAGATGAGCGAGGCCAACGTGGGCAGCGCCGTGCGCAAGATCGGCTACATCGACCTCATGGCCATCCAGGACCCGAACAAGCGCGCGAAGAAGCCCTTGACGAACGGCGCGAACGGTGAAGTGCTGGCCTTCCCGTTCTTCACGATCGAGAACGTGGACGTCGTGGACGCCACGCACATCGTGGTCGGCAACGACAACAACCTGCCGTTCAGCAGCAGCCGCGTGCCCGACCAGGCCGACGACAACGAGCTCGTGCTGCTGGAGGTGGGCGCGTTGCTGCGCGCGAAGTGAGCGCCCCCGGGCCCGGGCTGCGCCCGGCCCGTCCCCCAAGGGGGACAAGAAAACCTGGGGCGGCCCGGCGTTTCCATGACGGCGCTTCGTTCAAAAGGCTTGAACGCTGCCTTCACCTGCGGGTGGGGTGCGGCCGGGGTGGCCGCACCAACAATGCAGCCCATCCCTTTCATCCACCAGGAAGCGCCATGGCCAAAGTCCTCGTCCTCTACTACTCCACCTACGGTCACATCGAGACCATGGCCGGCGCCATCGCCGAAGGCGCGCGCGCCGCGGGCGCCCAGGTGGACATCAAGCGCGTGCCCGAGACCGTGCCCGAGGAGATCGCGAAGAAATCGCACTTCAAGCTGGACCAGGCCGCGCCCATCGCCAAGGTCGAGGACCTCGCGGACTACGACGCCATCGTGGTCGGCACCGGCACGCGCTTCGGCCGCATGTCGTCGCAGATGGCGGCCTTCCTGGACCAGGCCGGCGGCCTGTGGGCCAAGGGCGCGCTGAACGGCAAGGTCGGCGCGGCCTTCACCTCCACGGCCACCCAGCACGGTGGCCAGGAGACCACGCTGTTCTCCATCATCACCAACCTGCTGCACTTCGGCCTGGTCATCGTGGGCCTGCCCTACAGCCACCAGGGCCAGATGAGGCTGGACCAAGTGGTCGGCGGCGCGCCCTACGGCGCGACCACGATCGCCGGCGGCGACGGTTCGCGCCAACCCAGCGAGATCGAACTGGCCGGCGCGCGCCACCAGGGCGAACTGGTGGCCAAGACGGCCGCCAAGCTGTTCGGCTGAAGCCCCCGGGAGGCGGGCGGCCGTCCCCATAATGGCGGCCATGCCTTCCCCGTTCCCCCCTGCGCAGCCGGTCCGCTGCGCGATGGTGCTCGCCGCCGGCCGCGGCGAGCGCATGCGGCCGCTGTCCGACCAGACCCCCAAGCCGCTGCTGCCCGTGCATGGCAAGCCCATGATCGTCTGGCACCTGGAGGCGCTCGCGCGCGCGGGCGTGCAGCGCGTGGTCGTCAACACGGCCTGGCTGGAGGAGCAGATCCCGGCCGCGCTGGGCGACGGCAGCCGCTGGGGCCTGGCGATCCACTACTCCATGGAAGGCCGCGACCACGGCGGCGCGCTGGAGACGGCCGGCGGCATCGCCAAGGCGCTGCCGCTGCTGGACGCGTGCTTCTGGCTGGTCTCGGGCGACATCCACGCGCCCGATTTCGCGTACGACGCGGCACGCGCCGCCGCCTTCGTGGCGCAGCCGGCGCACCTGGCGCACCTGTGGCTGGTGCCCAACCCCGATTTCCATCCCGCGGGCGACTTCGGCATCGGCACCGACGGCCTGGCCCTGGCCGATGCCGGCGCCCGACGGCCGGCGCTGGACCTATGCCAACTTCGCGCTGATGCGCAAGGCGCTGTGCGCCGACCTGCCCGTGGGCCGCAAGGCCGCGCTGGGCCCGCTGCTCCAGGCCGCGGTCCGCGACCGCCAGATCGGCGCCGAGGTCTACACCGGCGCCTGGCACAACGTCGGCACGCCGGCCCAGCTGGCGGCGCTGGACGGAGCCGCAGCGTCGAAGGTGCTGCTGGCCGGCGCCACCGGCCTGGTCGGCCGCGAGATCCTCGCGCCTGCTGGCCGACCGGGGGGTCGCCGCGGTCCACACGCTGGGCCGGCGCGCCCCGCCCATGCTCGCACGCCAAGCTGCACCACCACCCCTGCCGACCTGCGCAGCATCCCGGCGCTGCCGCCGCTGGACACCGCCTTCATCGCACTGGGCACCACGATCAAGGTGGCCGGCAGCCAGGAAGCCTTCCGCGCCGTGGACCACGACGCCGTGCTGGCCGTGGCGCGCGCCGCGCGGGGCCGCGGGCGCGCGCCGGCTGGGCCTGGTCAGCGCCATGGGAGCGGACCCTGGCGCGCGCGTGTTTAACAGCCGCGTCAAGGGCGAGACCGAGCAGGCCATCGCGCAGACGGCTTCGAGACCCTGGTGATCGCGCGGCCCTCGCTGCTGGTCGGCGACCGCGGCCCGCTGGGCCAGCCCGAGCGCCGCGGCGAGGTCGTCGGCGAGGCCGTCAGCCGCTGGTGCGGCCGCTGATCCCGGCCAACTACCGCGCGATCCGCGCCGGCGACGTGGCCCATGCGCTGGTCTCCACCGTCGCGCGCGGCGCGCCGGGCCGCAGCCTGCTGCTGTCCGGCCAGATGCAGCGCGGCTGAACGCGGCGGGCGGTACGATCGCCCGATGACCACGCCCTACGCCCAACGCCGCGCCGAAGTCGCCCGCCAAACCGGGCGAGACGGCATCGCCATCGTCCCGACCGCGCCGGAACGCCCGCGCAACCGCGACAGCGACTTCCTGTACCGGCACGACAGCTACTTCTACTACCTGACCGGCTTCACCGAGCCCAACGCCTGGCTGGTCATCACCGGCGACGGCGCCAGCACGCTGTTCTGCGCGCCCAAGGACCTGGAGCGCGAGATCTGGGACGGATACCGCCTCGGTCCCGAGGCCGCGCCCGAGGCCCTGGGCGTGAGCGCCGCCCACTCGGTCGCCACGCTGGACGCCCAGCTGCCCAGGCTGCTGGAGAACCGCGGCACGGTCTGGTTCCCGTTCGCGATCCACAAGGGGCTGGAGTCGCGCATCGACGGCTGGCTGTCGTCGGTGCGCGCACGCGTGCGCTTCGGCGCGCTGTGCCCCGAGTCGCAGCGCGACCTGTGCGGCGTGCTCGACGAGATGCGGCTGGTCAAGGACGCGCACGAGCAGGACATCATGCGCCGCGCCGCCCAGATCAGCGCCGAAGCCCACATCCGTGCCATGCAGACCAGCGCGCGCCGGCTGCGCGCAGGCCAGGAGGTGCGCGAGTACCACCTGGACGCCGAACTGCTGCACGCCTTCCGCATGGGCGGCTCGCAGTACCCGGCCTACGGCTCCATCGTGGCGGCCGGCGCCAATGCCTGCGTGCTGCACTACCGCGCCGACGCCGCGCCCGTGCGCGACGGCGAGCTCGTGCTGATCGACGCCGGCTGCGAGCTCGACGGCTACGCCAGCGACATCACGCGCACCTTCCCGGCCAACGGCCGGTTCACGGGCCCGCAGCGCGCGCTGTACGACCTGGTGCTGGCCAGCCAGGACGCGGCCGTGGCCGCCACGCGGGCGGGCAAGCGCTTCAACGACCCGCACGAGGCGACGGTCCAGGTGCTGGCCCAGGGCATGCTGGACCTCGGCCTGCTGGACAAAAACAAGGTCGGCGGCGTCGACGACGTGATCGAGAAGCGCGCCTACTTCGCCTACTACATGCACCGCACCGGCCACTGGCTGGGCATGGACGTGCACGACTGCGGCAGCTACGTGGAGCCCAGCGAGATCGGCAACGGCAGCCAGCGCAAGGACGCGCTGTCGGGCGAGACCATCACCGACCGTCCCAGCCGCATCCTGCGCCCCGGCATGGTGCTGACCATCGAGCCCGGCATCTACGTGCGGCCCGGCACCGAGGCGCCCGAGCAGTTCCACGGCATCGGCATCCGCATCGAGGACGACGCCATCGTCACGGCCGAGGGCTGCGAGCTCATCACGCGCGGCGTACCCGTGAAGGCCGACGAGATCGAGGCGCTGATGCGCTGAACCGTCAGGCCAGCATCTCCATCGGCACGGAAAAGCGCTGCGCCAGTGCCTTGACCTGGCGCAGGTTCAGCGCCCGCTTGCCGGCCAGCACGGCGCTGACCACGCTCTGCGCGCCGATCTCGGGCAGGTCGGACTGTTTCAGTCCATGCTCTTCCATGAGGCTGGCCAGCACCGTGGCCGGCGTGCTCGTGTCGGGCCAGGGGTGGACCCGGTCCTCGTATTCGCGCACGCGGTCGGCCAGCAATTCGACCAGGCCGCCCAGGGGGTGGCCTGGGTCTGCCGCCACCTGGTCGAACACCTGGTCGATGAAAGCCAGCACCTGCGCATAGGCCGCTTCATCGGCGATCGGCGCGCCCAGGCCCAGGGCCTCGTGCAATGCCACCCAGTGGCCGGCCACATCCCGCACGTTCATTTCCGGGCTCCTTTGTCGTACTCGGCGTGCGTCAGCACGGCCTTGACCCACAGCATGCCGCGCCCGAAATCCAGCGCGGCGACCAGGCGGTACTTGTTGCGGCCGATGTTGAACACATCGCGCTCGCCCACCTTGTCGACCGCGGGAAACACCGCGCGCAGATCGGCGAAATGCGCGAAGCTGCCTTTCTCGATCTTGCGCCGAAAGTCCTGCAAGGGCTGCGCGGCATCCGCGTGGACGGCAGCGAACTCGCGCAGCGCACGGTTGGAGATCAGCTTGGTCGGCACGGCACTTTATAGCAAATTGCTATGAAACTGACCGCATGCCGTACGCCCGGCCGCACAGCCGGCGTGGGCCTGTTCCGACACATTTCGGGCGGCAAACCGTGGCATGCTGGCGCCATGCGCACAACCAAACGCCGCCTGACCAAGCTCGCCTTCGCGCTGTACAGCCTGGGCCTCGGCGCCTCGGCGGGGGCGCAGACCATGCCGCTGCAGGCCGGACGCGGGGCGCCGCAGCAGCGGCCCAGTTCCATGCCGACGGCCGTGGACACGCGCTGGAAGGACAGCTTCGACGCCTTCGCCGCGGCCGACCTGAAGCAGGCGCCGCAGACCGGCGGCGTGCTGTTCGTCGGCAGTTCCTCGATCCGGCTGTGGAACGACCTGGAGACCCAGTTCGACAAGATGCCCGTGATCAAGCGCGGCTTCGGCGGCTCGCGCATGCTCGATGTCGCCGCCCACGTGGAGCAGCTCGTGCTGCCCTACCAGCCCCGCCTGATCGTGGTCTATGCCGGCGACAACGACCTGGCCGAAGGCCGCACGCCGCAGCAGGTGCTGGACAGCTTCGTCGCGTTCGTCGAGCGCGTGCGCGCCGAACTGCCCGACACGCGCATCGCCTACCTGTCGATCAAGCCCAGCCCCTCGCGCGCGGCGCTGATGCCGCAGGCCATGCAGGCCAATGCGCTGATCGCGGGCTACAGCGCCCAGACGCCCAACCTCGATTTCATCGACATCTACTCGCGCATGCTCGACGCCGAGGGCAGGCCGCGCACCGACCTCTATTCGGCCGACGCGCTGCACATGAACCCCGCCGGCTACGCGATCTGGAGGACGACGATCACGCCCCACCTGCTGCCGCAGCAGCCGCAGTCGGCCGGGCTCAATGCGGCAGTGCTGCAGAAGACGGCGCTGCCGGTCCGGCCGGCGCCTTGACGTGGCCCGCCGCGCGCGCCTTGCGCCGCGCGGCCGCCTGGCGGTCCAGTTCCTGGCTCAGCAGCGCCACGCCGTAAAGCACGGCGAACGAAACCACCACGATGCCCACGTCGATCCACGCGCTGCGCGCGGGCGTGGGCGCGCCGAACAGCGCCAGCGCCAGCAGCGCCAGCACCAGGTGCGAGCAGAACACCGGCAACGAGGCCGCGCCCATGGTCTCCAGCGCGCGCACGCGCGGCAGGTGCGCGGCCAGCCAGGGCGCGTAGTGCATGGCCAGCACCAGCAGCGCGAACAGGTTGAACAGCCGCAGCGGCGCCAGCTGCCACTTGTCGAACAGCATGTTGAGGCCCAGGTCGTGCGGGATCGGCACCTGGCCGATCACATGGCGCCAGACGAAGCAGACCGCCGCATAGACGATGGCCGTGCGCAGCAGCCAGCGCGGGAACACCACGGGCGGCCGCTGGGCCGCGCGCTCGGCCCCCATCCACAGGCCCATGATCCAGAGGAACTGCCAGGCCAGCACGTCGAAGGCGCCGGTCTGCACCAGCGGCACGCGGATGCCCGCGGCCGGCGCCAGCGCCTCGTAGAGCATGCCGCCCAGCTTGAACTGCGCCGCCAGCCACAGCGCCACGCTGCAGGCCAGGATGCCGCCCCAGCCATGGCGCAGGCCATGCAGCAGCACCATGGGGCTGATCAGCATGAACAGCACGTACAGCGGCAGGATGTCCAGCAGCGGCGGGCTGTAGATCAGCAGCAGCGCACCGACCAGCGCGTGCAGCGGCTCGTGCAGGTAGTACTTCATGAGGCCGGTGATGGCGTCCTCCTGCAGCACCACGGCGATCAGCGCCACCACGCTGAACAGGAACAGCAGCATGGCGGCCTGGCACAGGTAGATCTTGGCCACGCGGCGGTAGAAGGCGCTGCGCATGCGCTCCTCGCCCTCGCGCCGTTCGCGCCCGGCGTAGACCATGCCGGCCATGAAGCCCGACAGCAATACGAAGCCTTCGGCGGCCGAGACGAAGCCGAAGGGCTGGCCCGTGGGCGAGGCGAACAGCGTGGGCAGGTGCGTGAAGGTCATCAGCACCAGCATGAGGCCGCGCAGCGCATCGATCTGCCACAGGCGCTGGCTGGAAGCAGGCGCTGACATGGGGCGAGCCTACCCGTGCGAGGCGTGCGGCGTGCGAAAACCCGCAGCCGTTGCGGGTGCACCCTGGCCCAGCCGCTCGAACTCGGCGATGACCTGGGCGCCCAGCAGCAGCAGCGCCGCCGCCAGTTCCAGGCTCAACAGCACCGCGATGGCGGTGGTCAGCGAGCCGTAGACCTGGCCGATCTGCGACAGCGTGGCCATGTACCAGACCAGCACGCGGCGCGAGATCTCCCACAGCGCGGCCGCGGCCACGGCGCCCAGCAGCGCGTGCGAAGGCGACAGCCGGCCCACCGGCAGCACGAGGTAGATGGCGGTCAGCACGAACACCTCGCCGGCGAAGCCGAGCAGGTACAGCAGCACGGTGGAGACATGGTCCAGCGACCAGTTCAGCCACAGGAAATGCAGTTCCTCGCGGCCGATGGCCTGCAGCGCGCCCGACACCAGCGTGACCACCAGCAGGCCCGCGCCCAGCGTCAGGATGCAGACATAGGGCAGGGCGGCCGAGACGATGAAGCGCCGGCGCCGGATCGCCACGCGGTGGTGGAACACCACCGACATCGCGTTCTCCAGCACCGTGAAGGCCAGCGAGCTGAAGAACAGCATGCTGGCCAGCAGCACCCAGCCCAGCACCTCGCGGTGCGCCAGGAAGTTGGCCAGCTCGGCCACGACGGCGCCCGACTGGCCCGGCAGCAGCCAGGCCAGGTAGTGCCGCAGCGTGGCCAGCAGCGCGGCCTCGTCGATGAAGTGCGAGAGCGCGATGACCGTCAGGATCAGCATGGGCACGATGGACAGCAGCGCGTAGTACGCCACCGCGCCGGCCAGCAGCAGACCCTGGTTGGCCTTGAAGGCCTTGAGCACGCGCCAGGCGAAGCCGGCGGGGTCGGCCAGCAGCAGCGCGAGCCGGTCGGGGCGCGCCGCGGCGTCAGGGTTCGGGCGCTGGGGGTGGGCCATCGGGCGGCGGCTCGGACGGACGGCCGGGCTCGGGCGCGCCATCGCCGGGCTCCACGGGCATGCCGCCCGGTTCGGGTTCGCCGTCGTCTTCGCCGTGGCGGCGTGGGGGGCGGTGCGGCAGGGTCATGGCGCTCTCGGGGGTGGGGGCTGCCATGATCGGCGGTTGCGGCGCCCGTGCCGCCCGGCCGCAGCCGCAAAGCGGTGTAGTCGCGCGCCGACACGGCGTTGCCGTGGCGCCGACGCGCCGCGGGCGGGGGATCGGGATCGGGATCGGGCGCGACAAAATGTGCCCTCCTGCAATTTCCCCATGTCGAACAGACCCGCCCGGACCATGAGGCTCGACCCCGTCTCTCTGCAACTGTTCATCGCCGTCGTCGAAGAAAAGGGCATCGGGAAAGCGGCCGAGCGGGAACACATCGCGGCCGCAGCCATCAGCAAGCGCATCACGGAACTCGAGGCGACGCTGCGCACGCAACTCTTGAGCCGCAGCCACAAGGGCGTCGAGCCCACGGCGGCAGGACTCGCGCTGTTGCGTCTCGCACGCCAGGCGGTCCAGGCGCTCGACGAAGTCCATACCCAGATGCTCGACTTCGCGGACGGAACCCGCGGCCAGGTCCGGCTGTTCGCGAACATCTCGGCCATCATCCAGTTCCTGCCCGATGACCTGGCCCGCTTCGCCGAGCAATACCCTCAAATCCAGCTGAACCTGGAAGAGCGCAACAGCGCCGTGACGACCAGGGCCGTCGCGGAAAACGTCGCCGACGTGGGCATCTACACGCGCCAGCCGCATGGCGAGCAGGTGCAGACCCTGCCCTACGAAACCGACGAACTGGCCGTGGTGCTGCGGGACGACCACCCGCTGGCCGGACACGCCAGCCTCCAGCTGGCCGACCTGCTCGACTGGGACCTGGTCGGGCTGCGCAGCGGCAGCGCGATCAACAGCCAGCTGACGGAAGCGGCGATCCGCACCGGCCGGCAGCCGCGGCTGCGCATGCAGGTCACCGGCTACGACGCGCTGTGCCGCATGGTGTCCGCGGGGCTGGGCATCGCCATCGCGCCGCGCCATCTCGTCCGGCTGTTCACGCAAGACCTGCGACTGCGCGAGATCCGGCTGGCCGAGCCCTGGGCGCACCGGGAGCTTTGCATCTGCGTGCCGCCGCACACCCTGTCCACCGCGGCCACGTTGCTCGTCGAACACCTGCAACGCTGCGCAAGCGAGCGGAAACCCTAGCCTTCGCGTTCCGCGAAGGACTCCTGGCGATCGGTTGCTACCGCGGGATATCTCTCTTTTTCATCATTTGCTCCGTTGGCTCCCTGTTGCGAGCCACGTCACAGGAGACCTTGATGAGCAAGAGCAAGTACGCCGTGGCACTGCTGCCCGGCGATGGAATCGGACCGGAAGTGACCGACGCGGCGGTCGCCGTCCTGGAGGCTGCGACCGAAGCCCATGGCATCGCCATCGACTACACCACCGTCCAGGCCGGCGCCGGGCTGTACCGCAAGTCCGGCGTTTCGATGGCCCCGGCCGACATGGAGGCCCTGCGGAACTTCGACGCCATCCTGCTCGGTGCGATGGGCCTGCCCAGCGTGCGCAAGCCCGACGGCACGGAGATCGCGCCGCAGATCGACATCCGCGAGCACTACGGCCTGTTCGCCAGCCTGCGGCCCTGCAAGCTGTTCCCGGGCGTTCCGACGCGCATCAAGGCCGACAAGGTCGACATGCTGGTCATCCGCGAGATCACCGAAGGCCTGTTCGCCGGCCGGCACGACAAGCTGGAGCCGAGCGACGAGGCGGTCGGCGACCGGCTGGTCATCACCCGCGCCACGAGCGAGAAGCTGTTCAAGCTCGCGTTCGAGCAGGCCCGCGCCCGCAAGCGCCACCACGGCACGCCGGGCCATGTGACGCTGCTGGACAAGTCCAACGTGCTGCGCAGCAACGCCTTCCTGCGCAAGGTGTTCGACGAGGTGGCGGCCCGCTACCCCGACATCGGTTCGGACCGCCTGTACATCGACGCCGGCGCGATGATGTTCGTCACCCAGCCCGAGCGCTACGACGTGGTGGTCACCGAGAACGTGTTCGGCGACATCACCTCGGAGATCGCGGCGGGGGTGGTCGGTGGCCTGGGCGTGGCGCCCTCGGGCGACGTGAACGAGACCATGGGCGTGTTCCAGCCCAGCCATGGCACGGCGCCCGACATCGCGGGCAAGGGCGTGGCCAATCCGGTCGCCACGGTTCTGTCCGCGGCGATGCTGCTCGACTGGCTGGCCGAGAAGCACGGCGACGCGCGCTGCACCAAGGCTGCGGCGGCCATGCGCCAGGCCACGGGCCAGGTGCTGGCCGGCGGCCCGCGCACCGCAGACCTGGGCGGCGCCGCGGGCACCCAGGCCGTCACGCACGCCATCGTCGCGGCGCTCGCCGCCACCGCGTGAGGCCGACATGGCAAAAGTAGCCATCGTCGGTTGCGGCGCCATGGGTTCGGTGTATGCCGCCCTCATGGTCAGCGCCGGGCACGAGGTCCACGCCGTCACCGCGTGGCCCGACCATGCCGCTGCGATGCAGGCCCATGGCCTGCGCGTGGAGGGATTCAGCGGCGACCGCACCGTGCCGATCCACGCCGGCACCACCACGGAGGGCATCGGCCCCTGCGACCTGGTCATCATCGCCACCAAGTCGTTCGATGTCGACGCTGCGGCGCGGTCTTCGCTGCCGCTGCTCGGCCCGGACACCGTGGTCCAGACCATCCAGAACGGCCTGGGATCGCCCGAAAAGGCGGCCGCCGTGCTGGGGGCCGACCGCATCGCGGTCGGTGTGGTCGGCGGCTTCGGCGCGTCGATGCGCGGGCCGGGCCATGTCCACCACAACGGCATGGAAATGATCCGGTTCGGCGCCCTCGCGGGCCTGTCCCGTGCGGCCATCGAAGCCAGCGCCGAGGTCTGGCGCTCGGCCGGCTTCACCGTCGCCATCTTCGACGATGTGCAGCGCATGGTCTGGGAGAAGCTGATCATGAACGTCGCGTTCTCCGGCACGACCAGCGCGACCGGCATGACCATCGGCCAGGTCATGGCCAATGCGGATGCCTGGAAAGTGGCGCAGGCATGCTCCCTGGAGGCCATCGCGGTCGCCAAGGCCGCCGGCATCGTGCTGGATGTCGGCGATCCGATCGCGCACGTGCGCAAGCTCGGCGGCAAGATTCCCAACGCCAGGCCCTCCATGCTGCTGGACGCGATCGCCAGGCGCCCGTCCGAGGTGGACGCGATCAACGGCGCCATCCCGCCCCTGGGCACCAGGTACGGCATCCCCACGCCCATGAACGAGGCGGTCGTCGCCATCATCCGCGCCCGCGAAGCGACCTACGGCCCATAGCCGCACGGCATGCCGGCCGGCCGCGGCACTCCCGCGGCCGGGCCGGCGCATGCCTCCGTTCCCCCGAACCATTCCAGGAGACTTCCATGTTCAAGTTGTCCAGCTTGCTGGCCTGCGCCCTCGTCGGCGTGCTGCCGCTCGGCGCCGTGGCGCAGGACTACCCGGCCAAACCCATCAAGCTCATCGTGGGCTATGCCCCCGGCGGCTTCACCGACGTGGCCGCGCGCATGCTCGCCAACGATCTGCAAAAGCGCATCGGCCAACCCGTCATCGTGGACAACAAGGCGGGCGCCACGGGAACCATCGGCGCCGACTTCGTGGCCAAGGCCGCGCCCGACGGCTACACCCTGCTGCTCGCGCACCAGAATTCCAACGCCGTGGCGCCCGCCCTGTTTCCGAAGCTGCCCTACGACGTGCTCAAGGACTTCACGCCGATCGCCGCCGTGGCCAGCACGCCCTTGCTGATGGTGGTGAACCCCAAGGTGCCGGCCAGGGATGTGAAGGAGTTCGTCGCGCTTGCGAGCAAGGAGAAGGGCGCGCTGCGCTTCGCCTCGTCGGGCAGCGGCAGTTCGCAGCACATCGGCGCGGCGCAGTTCATGCTGGCCACGCAAACCGAGATGGTCCACATCCCGTACAAGGGCAGCGCCCAGGCGCTCAATGATCTGCTGTCGGGCCAGGTCGACATCAACTTCGACTCGCCGCCGCCGACCCTGCAGTTCATCAAGTCCGGCAAGCTGCGTGCCCTGGCCATCACGAGCGCCCAGCGGTCGCCGCTGCTGCCCGACGTTCCGACGATGGCCGAGGCCGGCCTGCCGAGTGTCGAGTTCACGCAGTGGTTCGGCGTGGTGGGCCCGGCCGGGCTCCCCGCGCCGATCGTCACGAAGCTCAATGCGGCGGTCAACGCGGCGCTGTCCTCGCCGGAGATCAAGGAGCGCCTGGCCGCGCTGGGCGCCACGCCCATGGGCGGTTCTGCAGAAGACTTCCGCAACACCATCCAGGCCGATACCCAGCGGTTCGCCAAGCTGGTCGGCGACGCGAAGATCAAGGTGGACTGATCCCTGCTTCGGGCTCGGGGGCGCCCCGCGCCCGGAGGCGGTTCAGGCCTTGACTTCGACCACCGGCTCGAACCCGCCGAAGATCATGCGCTTGCCGTCGAAGGGCATGGGCGGGTTGCCCGGCGCGGACGGGTCCATGCGCGGGTCTTCCATCATCTTCTTCATGCCGGCGTCGCGCGTGGCCTTGTCCGGCCATTCGACCCACGAGAACGCCACCGTCTCCTCGGCCGTGGCCTGCACGGCGCGGTGGAAGTCGGTGAGCTTGCCGTGGGGCACGTCGTCGCCCCAGCCCTCGATCACGCGCAGCGCGCCCAGCTCCAGGAAGATCGGGTCGAGCTGGCGGGCGTGTTCGATGAACTTCTGCTTGTTGGCGGTGGGAACGGCGATCACGAAACCATCGATGTAGGACATGTCTTCACTCCGGTTGATTGATGTGCCGGCGCGCCCGTCCAGGAGCGCCCCGCAGCCCATCGACGAACGACGGGGCGCCGGATCGACATGGCCTACGCCACAGACCGGCCAACCAGTTCAGCGCCGCCGCCAGCACGCGGCGCCAGATCGCGCACAACGCGGTCGCGGCCACGCACCGACCAGCGCATGCGCCGGCAACAACCGGCCCAGCGGATTGGGACTCTGCAGCCCCACGCCGCTGCGCGGCGCAGGCCTTCGATGCCCGCCATCACCAGCTGCACGGTGCCGTAGAACCACGCGTTGAATTCTGGCCGCTGGCTGGACAGGCGCTGGCTGATACCCTCGCCCACGCAATGGTTGCCCGGCCGGTCGGCCCAGTGGCCCAGGTAGCGCCCGCCCAGGCCCGGGCACAGAAGCTCGATCACCCTGCGCTGCGTCGTGCGCTCCAGTTTGCCGATGCTGTCAGCCATGGGACTCGGCCTTGGCGCTGGTGGTCGATATAAGTCGTTGATTCATGGGTGCCAAGCGGCCTATCGCCCGGCCGCTATCGGCCAGCTATCGCCGATATGACACACCGTGTCCGATAGCCGCGCCATCAGGCAGCCCAGTACCGCCGCCAGCGGTTGCGGCCCTCGAAGCGGGCTGCGCCACGCTGCACCAGCTCGTCCAGCGCGCGCTTGAGCTGCTTGGGGTGGATCTCGCCACCGACGCGCCGGTGCACGTCGCTGATCGCCGAGGCGGGGTAACGCTGCAGGTCTTCCAGCACCAGCGCGGCCAGCCGGTGCGGCTCGATGCGCTTGAGCGTGGTGGCCGCACTGAAATTCAAGGCCCGCAGCAACCCCGGCTCGACGTAGTAGCGCATGCCCTGGGTGCGCCCCGCCGTGCTCACCAGCTGCCACTCCAGCAGGCGCTTGAGCCAGGGCTGCAGCGCCTCCACCGTGGGCAGCTCCAGCGCCGCCGCCAGCTCGCGCGCCGTCATGGCCTCGTGCTGCGCGAGCAGGCCGAGCGTGATGCGCTCGCGCTGGCTGAGCGGGTAGCTCTGCTCCGCCTTGGCCATGAAGTCGATCACCGCCGGCGCCAGGATGCGGCGGCGCACCGTCACCTGCACGCGCTCATGCGTTTCCACCAGTTCCGGCGCCGGCCGGCCTTGCGACAACAGCACCTCGAACATCTTGTCGAAGCCGCTGCCCTCGCGCTCCATCAGCTTCAGGTCGTGGAACAGGCGGGCCAGGTGTTCGTTGCGCCGCACGGTGGTGTGCAGCACGTTCTGCGGCGTCACGCCCAGCGGCAGCGGGCCGGGGTTCACCACCTCCAGCCGGTCGGGGTGCAGGTTCAGGAAGATGTCGCCACGCTGGGTGTAGGGGCGGTGCACCAGCGCGTTGACCAACAGTTCGCGCACCACCACCTCGTCGAAGGCCGGCACCTGCTGGCGAAACAGGCCGTCGGGCAGCTCGTAGCGCTCGCGGAAGTCCGGCACCTCCTGCCACACCGCTTCGATCAAGGCCATGGGGCTCTGCGTCTGGTCGTCCCACACCAGCTTGTTGACCTTCTGGCCTTGTTCGTCGAACTTGAGGAACTGGATCACCGGCGCGGTGGCAAGCTGGGCACGCTGGTACTGGCGGCCGATGCACAGCACGCCCAGGTGGGTGAGCTGCGGGCCCTGGGCCAGCTGGTAGTGGTCCAGCAGTTCGTCGTCGGTCTTTTCCTTGACGGAAGGCTTCACCCGGTCCGAGGCACGCAGGTCGCGCAGCAGCTTGTCACGCAGGGCCGGGTCCGCCTGCGTGCGGAGCGCGTTCAACGTGGCCAGGGTCTCCCACGGCAGCGCCGCGCGCTCGCTGGCCAGCCGCATCACGTCGTCGCCGGTGACGGGCTTGCTCTGGTCGGCCACGCGCAGGAAGTAGCGGCCATCGGTGCTGGAGGCCACGCCGAGCGCGCGCGGAATGCGCAGGGCGACGTATTGGCCACCGTTGGGCGCGGTCGCCACGTCGGGCAGCACGCTGACGTTGACGGTGCGCTCGGCCAGCTTGCGGCGCAGCGTGTCGGGCAGGTCGGCGGGGATGCGTTGGTCGGCCGGCGGCTCGGCCTGTCCGTCCTCGATGCCCAACAGCAGCAGCCCGCCCGTGGCATTGGCAAAGGCGATGCAGTCCTTGGCCAGCTCGTGCCAGTCGGCCGTCTTGCCGCTGACGACGCGCAGCGACTTCTGGTCGCGGAGCTGGCCTTCCAGAGTCATACAGACTTTCCCACGGGCAGGCAGATACGGCCGGTCAGCAGGGCTTGGGCCATGGCTTGCTTGAGGGTGCAGGCGTTGGCGAGGGAAGTGATTTCGGCGCCCATGTCGAACAGAACTTTCGAGATCGCTTCTTGCCCGGACACTTCCGGATATCGGACAGGGATGCGCAACAGGGCGCTCTTGGCGATGCTTTCATCGCTGCCGCCGGTGCCAGTAGATGCACCGCCGATGAGCCGTTTGTGGGGAGAACTTCTCAACACATCGTCCTTGAGCAGGCCTTCAGCGCCGCGCCGCCACCAGTTTCATGCCCGGCATGAGTTCGGCCGCCAGTTCGGGCCGCTCCAGCGCGTAGTCCAGGTTCATGCGTGCGATCTCCACGTGCTCCTCGCCCAGGGCCTGGGCGCGGTAGCCCTGGCCCTTCTCGATGGCCTGCACCATGGCGTGGTGCGTGCGGTGCGCCTGCTGCATCCACTGCTGGCCTTCCTGCATGGACGACTGCATGGGCAGCATGGCGCTGGGCGCGGCAAAGGGCTGGCTGTCCAGCAGGTCCATGATGCGCTTGACGGCCGCGTTGCCGCAGCCCTCGACCACGAGCCGGTGGAAGCGGTCGTTCATCTCCACGTAGCCGGCGTAGTCGTCCAGTTCCATGGTGGGCTTGTTGACCACCTTGTCGCCCTCGTCCAGGCAGTCGTGCAGCTCGCGCAGCAGCTGGCGCGGCGCGCCGTCCTCGGCCAGCAGGCGCAGCGCCAGGCCCTCGATCACGCCGCGCACGCGGATCGCGTCGGCGATCTCCTGCGAGGTGAAGCGCCGCATCTGGTAGCCGCCGGCCGGCGAGGGCTCGATCAGCCCCTCGTGCTCCAGGCTGGCCAGCGCCAGCCGCACGGGCGTGCGCGAAGCGCCCAGCTTCTCGGCCAGCGGGATCTCGGCCAGGCGTTCGCCGGGGCCGAATTCGCCCTTCAGGATCATGTCGCGCAGCTGCACGAGCACGCGGGATTGTTGGGAGTCCATGGAGGGGTCTCGTTGCATGCAGGGGTCAGCATGGAATTGTAGGAGCCGCATCCAATGCACGCATATCCAGCGGATTTGGCCCGATTTCTGCATGCAGGCGTTTCAAAGTGCAAGGGAAATCCCGCTGTCGCACTGTTTTGATGCAGCACAACATGGCTTTATTTCGCCAAATCCCGAGCAATCCAGTGCGACAAGGCTTTGATGCAGGTCAGATCATGCAGACAATGAATCCCATTGCATGCAATGGCGTGCAGAACCGAAACACCCCTGGAGCCCCACGATGATCAGCGCCGAACAGAACGACTTCATCACCCGCGTCGGCCGCGGGACACCGGCCGGCACGCTGCTGCGCAAGTACTGGCAGCCCGTGGCCTTGTCCGAGGAGCTGCGCGGCCCGCGCCCGCTCAAGCCCGTGCAGCTGATGGGCCAGCACTTCGTGCTGTTCCGCGACGAGACTGGCCGCGTCGGCCTGCTGGACCGCGACTGCCCGCACCGCGGCGCCGACCTGGCCTACGGCCGGCTCGAGAACGGCGGCCTGCGCTGCGCCTTCCACGGCTGGCTGTTCGACGCCGGCGGCCAGTGCCTGGAGACGCCGGCCGAGCCGGCCGGCAGCAAGCTCTGCACGCGCATCCGCCAGGGCGCCTACCCGGTGGTGGAGAAAAGCGGCATCGTGTTCGCCTACGTCGGCGAGGGCGAGCCGCCGGCCTTCCCGGAGTTCGACTGCTTCGTCGCGCCCGACAGCCACACCTTCGCGTTCAAGGGCCTGTGGGAATGCAACTGGCTGCAGGCGCTGGAGGTGGGCATGGACCCGGCCCACGCCTCCTTCCTGCACCGCTTCTACGAGGACGAGGACACCTCGGAGAGCTACGGCAAGCAGTTCCGCGGCGCCTCGGCCGATTCGGACATGGCCATCACCCAGGTGCTGCGCGAGTACGACCGGCCCGAGATCCGCGCCGAGGCCGCGCCCTACGGCATGCGCCTGACCACGCTGCGCACGCTGTCGCCCGAGCAGACCCACGTGCGCGTGACCAACGTGGTGTTCCCGCAGGCCTTCGTGATCCCCATGAGCACCGAGATGACGATCTCGCAGTGGCACGTGCCCGTGGACGACCACCACTGCTACTGGTACGCGATCTTCACGAGCTTCACGGGCCCGGTGGACAAGCAGCAGATGCGCGAGCAGCGCCTCAAGACCATCGACCTGCCCGACTACACCTCGCGCAAGAACAAGCGCAACGCCTACGGGTACGACGCCGAGGAGCAGCGCACCAAGACCTACACCGGCATGGGCGAGGACATCAACGTGCACGACCAGTGGGCCTGCGAATCCATGGGCAGCATCCAGGACCGCACGCGCGAGCACCTGGGCACCACCGACAAGGGCATCATGCTGTACCGCCGCCAGCTCGTGAAGGCGATCGAGGCGGCCCAGGCCGGCGAAGCCGTGCCCATGCACCCGACCGCGCAGGAGGCCGGCACGTTCACGGGGCCGCCGTCCATCGACGGCGTGGCCGCGGCGGACCGAACCGACAGCTATTGCGTCGAGGCCGACCTGGCCCGCCGCCAGGGTTCCGACTGGGCCAGCGCCCGCTTGACGGCGGCTTGAGATGAGCGACTTCGCCGAACGCTTCGGCCTGTGGAGCGCCGAACAGCAGGACCAGGCCCGCGCCATCGTCGCCCGCATCGACGCGGGCGAACTCGACGTGCTGCGCTTCGCCTGGCCCGACCAGCACGGCGTGCTGCGCGGCAAGACCCTGGTGGCCGAGGCCGCGCGCGGCGCGCTGGCCAACGGCATCAACCTCACGACCACGCTGCTGGCCAAGGACACCTCGCACCGCTCGGTGTTCCCGGTGTTCTCGGCCGGCGGCGGCTTCGCGCTCGAGGGGCTGCAGGGCGGGGCCGACTTCACGGTGCTGCCCGACCCCGGCACCTTCCGCATGCTGCCCTGGGCGCCGCGCACGGGCTGGGTGCTCTGCGACGCCTTCATGAAGGACGGCCAGCCCTGCCCCTTCGCCACGCGCCCCATCCTGCGGCGCGCGCTCGACCGGCTCGCCGCGCGCGGCCTGGAGTTCGTGGCCGGCCTGGAGGTGGAGTTCCACGTCTTCCAGCTCGACCAGGCCCACATGGCCCTGGCCGACGCGGGCCAGCCCGGCACGCCGCCTTCGGTCTCGCTGCTCACGCACGGCCACCAGTACCTGACCGAACTGCGCTACGACCGCGTGGACGGGCTCATGGACCTGCTGCGCACCCAGCTGCAGGCCCTGGGCCTGCCGCTGCATTCGCTGGAGATCGAGTTCGGCCCGAGCCAGTTCGAACTCGTGTTCGGCCCCACCGCGGGCCTGCTGCCGGCCGACACCATGGTGCTGCTGCGCAGCGCCATCAAGCAGATCTGCCAGCGCCACGGCATGCATGCGACCTTCATGTGCCGCCCGAAGATCCCGAGCGTGATGTCCAGCGGCTGGCACCTGCACCAGTCGCTGCGCCATGCCGCGGGCGGCGCCAACGCCTTCATGCCGGCCGCCGGCGGCGCCGACGCGCACCCGCTGAGCCCGCTCGGCATGCAGTACCTGGCCGGCCTGCAGGCCCACGCCTGCGGCGCCGCCGCGCTGGCCAGCCCCACGCTGAACGGCTACCGGCGCTACCGGCCCTTCTCGCTCGCGCCCGACCGCGCGATCTGGGCCCAGGACAACCGCGGCGCCATGCTGCGCGTGCTGGGTGCGCCGGGCGACAAGGCTTCGCGCATCGAGAACCGCGTGGGCGAGCCCACGGCCAACCCCTACCTGTACCTGGCCTCGCAGATCTTCTCGGGCCTGCACGGCGTGGAGCAGGCCATGGACCCGGGCCCCTCGGCCGACGCGCCCTACGAGACGCCGGCCGCGCAGCTGCCGCGCACGCTGGACGCCGCGCTGGCCGCCCTGCAGGCCGATGCCGTGCTGGTCGAAGGCCTGGGCCAGGGCTTCGTCGACTACTACTGCCACATCAAGCAGGCCGAGATCGCGCGTTTCAACCTCGAAGTCACCGAGTGGGAACACCGTGAGTACTTCGACATGTTCTAAGCATGCATCCCCCAGTCTCCGCGCTGCGCGCTCCGCCAACCTCTTTCCGCTGCGCTGGCATGGCCCGCTCCGCGGCCTTCGGCACCGCGCCATGCCCAGCGTTGCCGAGCCTGCGCCAACGACATTCGAGAGTTCAATGACCACGATCCACTACATCCTCAAGGACGGCAGCACGCGCAGCGTCGAGGCCAAGCCCGGCGCCAGCGTGATGGAGACCGCCATCCACCACAACATCCGCGGCATCGACGCCGAGTGCGGCGGCAGCTGCTCCTGCGCGACCTGCCATGTCTACGTCGACGAGGCCTTCCTCGGCAGGCTGGTGCCGCCCGACGAGATGGAAGACGAGCTGCTGGACGGCACGGCCAGCGAACGCGCGCCCAACAGCCGGCTCTCCTGCCAGATCACGGTGACGGCGGACCTGGACGGCCTCACGGTGCGCGTGCCGGAGACGCAGGTCTGATGGCCGGCGCACTCGTCATCGTCGGCGCCTCGTACGCGGGCGTGCAACTCGCGGCGTCCGCACGCGAGCTCGGCTTCGACGCGCCCATCGTGCTGATCGGCGACGAGACGCACGCGCCCTACCAGCGCCCGCCGCTGTCCAAGGGCCTGCTGACCGGCAAGACGGCCGTGGACCAGCTCGCGCTGCGCGGCCCCGGCTTCTTCGCCGAACAGAACATCGACCTGCGGCTGGGCACGCGCGCCACGGCGCTGGACCTCGCGGCCCGGCGCGTGCAGCTGGCCGACGGCAGCCACCTGGACTACGGCTGGCTGGCCCTGGCCACGGGCGCGCGTTGCCGGCCGCTGCCCGTGCCCGGCGCATCCCTGCAAGGCGTGCACGAACTGCGCACGCTGGACGACGCGCTGGCCGTGCACGCCGCCGTCTCCGGCGCCCACCCCGGCACGCGCGCCTGCGTGGTCGGCGGCGGCTTCATCGGCCTGGAAGTCGCGGCCGCGCTGACGGCCGCCGGCGCCCAGGTCACCGTGGTGGAGGGCCAGGCGCGCCTGCTCGCGCGCAGCTTCCCGCCCGCCATGTCGGACTACGTGGCGGCCGCGCACCGCCAGCGCGGCGTGGCGCTGGAACTGGGCCGCGGCGTCGAGGCGCTGCTGGGCAATGCCGCAGGCCATGTCGAAGCGGTGCTGCTCGACGACGGCCGCCGGCTCGATTGCGGGCTCGTCGTGCTCGGCATCGGCGTGCTGCCCAACGTGGAACTGGCCGAGGCCGCCGGCATCGCCTGCGCGGGCGGCATCCTCGTCGACGGCTGCGGCCGCACCAGCGCGCCGAACGTGCTGGCCGCCGGCGACGTGGCCAACATGGCGCTGCAGAACCTGCCCGGGGACCTTGGCCGCCTGCGCCTGGAATCCATCCAGGCCGCCAACGACGGCGCGCGCGCCGCGGCCTCGGTGCTGGTCGGCCAGCCGCAGCCGCTCACGGCCGTGCCCTGGTTCTGGAGCGAGCAGCACGACCTGAAGCTGCAGATGGCCGGCATCCCCGCCCACGGCGACCAGACCGTGCTGCGCGGCGACATGGCCGACGACCGCTTCACGCTGTTCTACCTGCGCGACGGCGCGGTGGCGGCGGCGCATTCGGTCAACCGGCCGGCCGAGCACATGCTGGCGCGCAAGCTGATCGCCCACCAGGCACGGATCCCGGCGGAGGTGCTGGCAGACCCGGCCAGCGACCTCAAACCCTTTTCCATCCCCCGGCCTCGCGGCTGATCCTTCCCCACGGAGTTCCCCACGATGAAGATGACCAAACGCACCCTCCTGGCCGCCGCTGCGCTGGCCTGTCTCGCCGGCGCCGCGCAGCGCCCAGGACGCGCTCAAGATCGGCCTGATCGCCACCTACTCCGGCCCCTATGCCGACTACGGCCGCCAGTTCGACGCCGGCGTGGCGCTCTACCTCAAGGAGCACGGCGGCAAGATCGCGGGCCGCACGGTGGAGATCGTCAAGAAGGACACGGCCGGCCCCGCGCCCGACGCGGCCAAGCGCATCGCGCAGGAACTCGTCGTGCGCGACAAGGTGCAGATCCTCACCGGCCTGGACTTCAGCCCCAACGCCTATGCCGTGGCCGGCATCGCCACCCAGGCCAAGATTCCCGACGGTGGTCATGAACGCCTCGTCCTCGGCCATCACGACCAGCTCGCCCTACGTGGCGCGGCTGTCGTTCACGGTGCAGCAGGTCTCCGACCCGATGGCGCGCTGGATGCTCAAGAACGGCAGTCAAGGAAGCCTACGTCGTGGTGGCCGACTACGCCTCGGGCACGGATGCGTAGACGGCGTTCAAGAAGGCCTTCGAGGAAGGCGGCGGCAAGGTCGTGGGCGAACTGCGCACGCCCATGAACAACCCCGACTTCTCGGCCTACGTGCAGCGCATCAAGGACGCCAAGCCGCAATCGGTGTTCTTCTTCTTCCCCTCGGGCGTGATGCCGCCGGCCTTCCTGAAGGTCTGGAAGGAGCGCGGCATGGAAGAGGCCGGCATCAAGCTCTACGCCACCGGCGAGGCCACCGACGACAGCTACCTGGACGCCACCGGCGACGTGGCGCTGGGCCTCATCACCAGCCACCACTACTCCTACGCCCATCCCTCGGCCAAGAACCAGAAGTTCGTGAAGGACTTCGAGGCCGCAGTTCGGCACCAGCATGCGGCCGAGCTACTTCGCCGTGACGGCCTACGACGCGATGCACGCCATCGACCTCGCGCTCAAGAAGACCGGCGGCGACGCGAACGGCGACAAGCTCATGGAAGCGCTCAAGGGCCTGCAGCTTCGAGAGCCCGCGCGGCCCCATCGAGATCGATGCCGCCACGCGCGACATCGTGCAGACCGTCTACATCCGCAAGACCGAGAAGGTGAGCGGCAAGCTCGTGAACGTCGAGTTCGACAAGTTCGACCGCGTCAAGGACCCTGCCAAGGAAGCGCAAGTAAGCCTGCGCCGCAACGGCGCGCATTGGCACGCGGGACCGGCGCACGGCCCGCGTGCGCGCAGCATCGGGAATCCATGGGCATCGTTTTATTCGATGGAGTGGCCTACGGCATGCTCCTGTTCCTCATCGGCGGTGGGCCTGTCCATCACCATGGGCTTGATGAACTTCGTCAACCTCGCGCACGGCAGCTTCGCGGTGGTGGGCGGCTACGCGGCCGCGGTGCTCATGAACCAGGCCGGCCTGCCGTACTGGGGCGCTCTGGCGGCGGCCTTCGTGGCCGCGGCGCTGCTGGGCGCGGTGCTGGAGTTCGCGTTCTACAGGCGGCTGTACCGCGCCCATCCGCTGGACCAGGTGCTGCTGTCCATCGGCATCGTGTTCGTGTCGATCGCGGCGCTGACCTACTTCTTCGGACCGACCATGCTGCCCTTCCACCTGCCGCCCGCGCTGCAAGGGCAGTTCTCGGTGGCCGGCCTGGAATTGAGCCGCTACCGCGCTCTTCCTGATCGTGTGCCGGCGTGGCTGGTGCTGGCCGTGCTGCTGCTGGCCATGGGCCGCACGCGCTACGGCGCCATGGTGCGCGCCGCGGTGGACAACCAGCGCGTGGCCGGCGGCACCGGCATCCATGTGCAGCGGCTGTTCTTCCTGACCTTCTCGCTGGGCTGCGGCCTGGCGGGCCTGGGCGGCGCGCTGAGCCTCGGCATGCTGGGCCTGGAGCCCTCGTTCCCGCTCAAGTACATGGTGTACTTCCTGATCGTGGTCTGCGTGGGCGGGGCCGGCACCATCACCGGGCCCTTCGTCGCCGCGCTGCTGGTCGGCATCGTCGACGTGGCCGGCAAGTACTACCTGCCCGAGGCCGGCGCCTTCCTGATCTACGTGTTCATGATCGCCATGCTGCTGCTGCGGCCCAACGGCATCGTCCCGAAGAAGGGCATCGCATGAAACCCGTCACCCTGGGCCCGGGGCAGCTGCGCGCGGCCGAAGTCCTGTTCTGGCTCGCGCTCGCGTCCAGCTTCTTCCTCGCGCCCGACCACCTCACGCTGCTCTCGCAGATCCTGATCTTCGGCCTGTTCGCCGTGTCGCTGGACATGGCGCTGGGCTACGCCGGCATCCTGACCGTGGGCCACGCGGCGTTCTTCGGCGCGGGCGCCTACACGGCGGGCCTCCTGGCCAAGCACGGCTGGGGCGAGCCCTTCAGCGGCCTGCTGGCGGCGCTGGCCGTGGCCGGCGCGCTGGGCTATGCGCTGAGCTACCTCATCGTGCGCGGCGCCGACCTCACGCGGCTCATGATCACGATCGGCGTCTGCGTGCTGCTGGCCGAACTGGCCAACCGGCTCTCGGGCATCACCGGCGGCACCGACGGCCTGCAGGGCATGGAGGTCCAGCCCGTGCTCGGCCTCTTCGAGTTCGACCTGTTCGGCAGGACGGCCTTCTGCTATGCCTTCGGCGTGGTGCTGGCGATGTTCCTGCTCGTGCGGCTGGTGCTGCGTTCGCCCTTCGGGCTGGCGCTGCGCGGCATCCACGACAACCGCAAGCGCATGCTGGCCATCGGCACGCCGGTGGAGTCGCGGCTGCGCATGGCCTACGGCTTCTCGGCGGCCGTGGCCGGCGTGGCCGGCGCGCTGCTCGCGCAGACCACGCAGTTCGTCGGCATCGAGTCCATCGGCTTCAACCGCTCGGCCGAGATCCTGATCATCCTGGTGCTGGGCGGCACGGGCCGGCTGTACGGCGGCCTGGTCGGCGCCATCGTCTACATGCTGGTGCACGACTGGTTCGCCGACATGAACCCCGAGTACTGGATGTTCTGGCTCGGCATCTTCCTGATCGCGGCCGTCATGCTGGGCCGCGGCGGCATCATGGGCGCGCTGTCGCGCCGCGTTCGCACGCAGGAGCACCCGCGATGACCGCATTGCAGACCACCGGGCTGGGCATCAGCTTCGGCGCCTTCCACGCCGTGGCCGACGTGAACCTCACGCTGGAGCCCGGCGCGCGCCAGGCGCTGATCGGCCCCAACGGCGCGGGCAAGACCACGCTGATCAACCTGCTCACGGGCATCTACAGGCCGAGCGCCGGCAGCATCCGCATGAACGGCGAGGACATCACGGCGCTGTCGGCGGACAAGCGCGCGCGCCGGGGGCTGGCGCGCACCTTCCAGATCAACACGCTGTTCGCCAGCCTCACGCCGCTGCTGTCGGTGGTGCTGGCCATCCACGAGCGCGAAGGGCAGGGCGCGACCTGGTGGCGCCCCTTCAGCCGAAGCACCTCTGCCTTCGACGAGGCCCACGCGCTGCTCCAGCGCCTGCGGCTGGACGCGCTGGCCAACACGCCCGTGGCCGAACTGGCCTACGGCAAGCAGCGGCTGCTGGAGATCGCGCTGGCGCTGGCCGCGCGCCCGCGCATCCTGCTGCTGGACGAGCCGGCCGCCGGCGTGCCCGTGGACGAGAGCGGCGAACTGTTCGACGTGATCGCCGAACTGCCCGGCGACATCAGCGTGCTGTTCATCGAGCACGACATGAACCTCGTGTTCCGCTTCGCGCGGCGCATCTCGGTGCTCGTGGCCGGCCGCATCCTGACCGAGGGCAGCCCGGCCGAGATCGGCCGCGACCCGCGCGTGCGCGAGGTCTACCTGGGCAAGACCCATGTCGGCCATGCGTGACCTGCCCCCCGGCGGCTCCGCCTCCCGTCCCGTGGCTGCACCGGGTTGCTGCATCTGATGGAACCGTTACTGCCATGACAAACGAACTGCTGGCCTTCGACGGCGTGACGGCCGGCTACGGCAACGCCGTGGTGCTGCACCACCTGGGCTTCGCGCTGCGCGCGGGCGAGAGCCTGGCCATCCTCGGGCGCAACGGCGTGGGCAAGACCACCACGCTCGAAACGCTGATGGGCAACACGCGCGTGACGGGCGGGGCCATCCGCTGGCGCGGCCAGGACATCACGCGCACGCCCGCCCACCAGCGCGTGCGCGCCGGCCTGGGCTGGGTGCCGCAGGAGCGCGAGGTCTTCCCCTCGCTGACGGTGGAGGAGAACCTGACCGTGGTGGCCCGCCCCGGCGCCTGGAACCTGGACCGCGTCTACGCACTGTTCCCGCGCCTGCGCGAGCGCCGCGCCAACTACGGCAACCAGCTCTCGGGCGGCGAGCAGCAGATGCTGGCCATCGCGCGCGCGCTGATGACCAACCCGCTGCTGCTGCTGCTCGACGAGCCCATGGAGGGCCTGGCGCCCATCATCGTCGAGGAGCTGGCCGCCGCCATCCGCCGGCTCTGCGAACAGGAGGGCCTGGCCTCCATCGTGGTCGAGCAGCACCCGGTGCTGGCCCTGGAGATGACGCACCAGGCCATCGTGCTGGAGCGCGGCACGGTGGTGCACGCCGGCCCGAGCGCCGCACTGGCCGCCGACCAGGCCCTGCTCGACAAGTTCCTCGGCGTCGGCATCGAGGACGAGCCCGCCTGACAACCGGGAAGGCGCCCTTCGTGGCGCGCAACCCGTTCGGCGGCCCTGGCATCGTGCCGCGGAGCGACTTCGCCGGGTTCGCGCTCTCACCACGGGGGAGAGTTTTGCCTTGAGCGCCGCACCGCGCAGAGCCTGAGCGCAACGCAGGACGATTCGAGCGGCGCCACAATCGCGGCCCGCACCTCGTCCCCTTCGGCCCGCCCGGCCGCCTCCCCGCATGTCCGCCCCGCCCGCAGCGCCCGCCGCCTCGCCCGAGTTCTCGTTCCGCCGCATCGCCATCCCCGCCTTCGGCCCCTCGCTGCTGTTCGGCCTGGGCGAGGGCGCCATCCTGCCCATCATCCCGCTCATGGCGCGCGAGCTCGGCGGCTCCGTGCCCATGGCCGCGCTGATCGTCACGCTGATCGGCCTGGGCTCGCTGCTGAGCAACATCCCGGCCTCGCTGATCACCATGCGCTGGGGTGAACGCGGCGCCATCGTCGCGGCCGGGCTCTGGAGCGCGCTGGGCATGGCGATGTGCGTGTTCACGGGCCATCTCGCACTGTTCGCGCTGGGCTGCTTCATGGTGGGCATGTCGCAGGCGGTCTACAACCTCGCGCGCCAGAGCTACATGAGCGAAGCCGTGCCGCTGCACTACCGGGCGCGGGCGCTGTCCACGCTGGGCGGCGTCATGCGCATCGGCATGTTCATCGGCCCCTTCCTGGGCGCGGCGGCCGTGCACGCCTTCGGGCTGTCGGCGGCCTTCGGCGTCGGCATCGCCGGCGTGCTGGCCGCTGCGGCGCTGGGCTCGCGCGTGCCCGACCTGGAGGTGCCCAAGGCCCCGCCCGGCCAGGCCGCGCCGGCCGCCACGACCATCGCCTCCACGCTGCGCGACCACCGCCGCGTGTTCCTGACGCTGGGCCTGGGCGTCACGCTGCTGAGCGCCGTGCGCGCCTCGCGCCAGGTCGTGATCCCGCTGTGGGCCGACCACCTGATGCTGGCGCCGGCCGTGGCCTCGCTCATCTACGGCCTGGCCGGCGGCATCGACATGCTGGTGTTCTACCCGGCCGGCAAGCTCATGGACCTCAAGGGCCGGCGCTGGGTAGCGGTGCCCTCCATGCTCATCATGGGCGCGGCCATGCTGCTGATGCCGTTCACCACGGGCTTCACCACGCTGCTGATCGCGGCGCTGGCCGTGGGCTTCGGCAACGGCATCGGCTCGGGCCTGATCATGACGCTGGGCGCCGACCATTCGCCACGCCATGGCCGCGCGCATTTCCTCGGGGTGTGGCGGCTGATGGCCGACCTCGGCTCGTCCAGCGGTCCGGCGCTGCTGTCCTTCCTGGCCGGCGCGCTGTCGCTGGGCTGGGGCATCGCGACCATCGGCCTGGTGGCCTTCGCGGCGGCCGGCGTGCTGGCGCACTTCATCCCGGCGCGCGTGCCGGGCCGCCACTGAGGCGCTGCCGGGCGCCTTCGACCCCGTCCGCACAGCCGCGGGTGTTCAGCGCGTGCGGGCCTGGCGCCGCAGCAGGCCCGTGAAGGCCTCGGCCGCGGGCGACAGCGCCAGCCCGCGGCGCTGGTAGACGAAGAACTCGCGGTTCAGCGCCGGCGCGCGCAAGGCGATGAAGCGGATGCCGAAGTTCTGCGCGAAGCCGCGCGCGTAGTCGGGCACGGTCGCCACGCCCACGCCGGCGCCGACCAGCGCGAGCGCCGTGGTCAGGTAGCCGACCTCGGTGGCGGTCTGCATCGACAGCGAGGCGTCGTGCTCGCGCAGGCGCTGCTCCACGTAGCGGCTGAAGTCGCCCGAGTACACGACCCAGCGCTCGTGGCGCAGCTCGTGCCAGGAGACGGCCTGGCGCTCGGCCAGCGGGTGCGCGGCGGCACAGACCAGCCGCATCGGCACGTTCATGAGGAAGCTGCGCGTCACGTCCTCGCCGACCGCGCGCTCGGGGCCGATGCCGAGTTCGGCGTCGCCGCGGCGCACCGTGCCGACGATGTCGTCGGCAGTCGCGTCCACCAGGCGCAGGCCGATCGCGGGATGCAGTTGCGCGAAGCCGGCCAGCACGCCCGCCACCCAGGTGCAGGCCATCAGCTGCGGCGCCACCACGCGCAGCACGCCGCTTCTCAAGCTGCGCAGGTCGCCCGCGCCCTCCTCGATCTGGCGCAGGTCGTCGAGCATGCGGCGCGCCAGCGGCAGCAGCTGCTGGCCAGCCTCGGTCAACGTGACGGCGTTGCGCGCGCGGTCGAACAGCTTGACACCGAGTTCGTCCTCCAGCTGCTGCACCAGCATGCTGACGGCCGACTGCGTGAGGTTCAGCTGCCGCGCGGCCAGCGTGAAGCTCGCGCTGCGCGCCACGACCGAGAACGCACGCATCTGGCGAAGGGTAAGGTTCATGGATGCACCATTGTGGCTCCGCACCGGTCTTGGGATCAGAAAGCCTGATGTACCGATCAAATGAATTCGTTGGCTTGATGGTTTGGCGCCCCGCACAATCCGCGCCCTATGCACGTCGCCGTCATCGGGACCGGCATCGTCGGAAGCTGCACCGCCGCCTGGCTGCAACGCGACGGTCACCAGGTCACCTTCTTCGATCCGCTGGAGCCGGGCCTTGCCTGCTCCTTCGGCAACGCGGGCTCGCTCTCGCCGAGCGCCTGCCTGCCCGTGGGCATGCCCGGCATGGCCAGGCGCGTGCCGAACTGGCTGCTCGACCCGCTGGGCCCGCTCACGGTGCGCTGGCGCTATGCGCCCGTGGTCCTGCCCTGGCTGCTGCGCATGCTGCGGCATTCCTCGCGCGAGGAGGTCACGCGCATCGCCACGGCGCTGCGCAGCCTGCTGGTGCCCATCTTCGACTGCTACGGCCCGCTGCTGCAGGACGCCCAGGCGAGCGCGCTGGTGCGCCGCAGCGGCTGCCTCTATGTCTACTCCTCGCGCGAGAAGGCCGCGCAATGGGCCTGGGGCATGAACCTGCGCCGCTCGCTGGGCGTGCAGCTGCGCGACGTGGAACAGGACGAGCTGGAACAGCTGGAACCCGACCTCAAGGGCCGCTTTCGCTTCGGCATCCTGGCGCCCGAGAACGGCTCCACGACCGACCCCTCGGCCCTGGTCAAGGCGTTGCACGCGCACTGCATGGCGCGCGGCGCGGTGCACCTGCGCAAGCGCGTGGCCGGCTTCGCGTTCCAGGGCCGCCGCGTCACGGGCGTGCGCACCGACGAGGGTGCCAGCCTGCCCGTGGACGGCGTGGTGGTGGCCGCCGGCGCCTGGTCGGCCCCGCTGTCCGCGCAGCTGGGTTCGCGCGTGCCGCTGGAGACGCAGCGCGGCTACCACGTCACGGTGCGCAGCTCCAACCTGCAGCTGCGTCACACCGTGATGGCCGTGGAGAACAACCTCATGGTCAACCCCATGGCCATGGGCCTGCGGCTGGCCGGCACCGTGGAGTTCGCGGGCCTGAAGGCGCCGCCGCGCTACGAACGCGCCCAGGCCCTGCTGCAGCTGGGCCGGCAACTGTTCCCGCACCTGGACACCAGCGAGACCTCGCAGTGGATGGGCCACCGGCCCTGCCTGCCCGACAGCCTGCCCGTGGTCGGCCGCGCGCGCGGCGCCGACAATGCCTGGCTGGCCTTCGGCCATGGCCACATGGGCATGTGCATGGGCGCGAGCACGGGGCGCGAGGTCGCGCACCTCGTGGCAGGGCGGCCCACGCAGATCGATCTCACGCCGTTCCGGCCGGACAGGTTTTGACATGAGCAACATCGCCCTGGTCTGTACCGCAGGCTTCGCCGACGTGCTGACCCTGGCGCGGCAGAACCGCGCCGACCCCTACGCGCTGCACGTGCCGGCCTCGCCGTGGCCCGAACTGCTGCCCGCGGCCTGGCGCATCGAGGCGCGCGGCCGCATCGACGCCGCGGGCACCGAGGTCGAGGCGCTGGACCTGGCCGGCGTGCTCGACGCGCTGGCCGCGCTGCCGCGCCCGCCGGCCGGCATCGCGGTCTGCCTGCTGTTCGCGCAGCGCAACCCCGCGCACGAGCAAGCGCTCGCGCAGCGCATCGCGCAGCGCTGGCCCGGCCTGCCCGTGGCCTGCTCGCACGCCGTGCTGGCACAGGACGGCGAGTACGAGCGCACGCTGGCGACCGTGCAGGCGCTGGGCCTGGATGCGCCGATCCCGGTGCCCACGGCACCGTCCGACGACGGCCTGCCGCAGCAGCTGGAGGCGCTGGCCGACCGCATGCAGCAGCGCCTCGTGCAGGAGGCCGTCTCCAGCGTGGTGCGCGAGGCCATGGACTGCGCGGCCGCGGTGTTCCTGCCCGACGGCCGGCTCGTGGCCCAGGCGCGCACGCTGCCCCTGCTGCTGGGCAGCCTGTCGCCGGCCGTGGCCGGCCTGCTCGCGCCGTACCCCGCCGAGACCATGGCCGAGGGCGACGGCTACCTGCTCAACGACCCCTGGCACGGCGGCGCGCACCTGCCCGACCTCACGCTCGTGCGCCCGGTCTGCGTGGCCGGCCGCACGGTGGCGCTGGTGGCCTGCGTGCTGCACCACCAGGACGTGGGCGGCATCGCGCCGGGCTCGGTGCCGACCCATGCCACCAGCATCCAGCAGGAGGGCCTGCGCATCCCGCCCACGCCGCTCTACCGCGCGGGCCGGATCGATGCCGCGCTGCTGCGCCTGCTGCGCGCCAACAGCCGCATGCCCGACAACCTGGAAGGCGACCTGGCCGCGCAGTGGACCTGCCTCGCACAGGGCGCGCAGGAACTGGCCGGCCTGTGGCAGCGCACGCCCGATGCGGCCGCGCGCTGCGGGGCCGCGCTGGCGGCCTCGGAAGCCGCGACCCGCGCCGCGCTGGCGGCCGCGCCCGATGGCGACTACGCCTTCGAGGACGCGCTGGACGGCGATGGCCTCACGGCCGCGCCCGTGCGCGTGGCGGTCTGCATCCGCAAGCGCGGCGACCGCGCCGAACTGGACCTGACCGGCTGCGCCGACCAGACCCAGGGCCCCGTGAACGCCGCGCGCGGCGCCGTGCAGGCGGCCGTGGCCTACTTCGCGCGCATGCTCGCGCCGCAGGCCGCGCCCAACGACGGCAGCCTCGCGCCGCTCACGCTGCGCACGCGGCCCGGCAGCATCGTCAACCCGGCGTTTCCGGCCGCCGTCAATGCGCGCACCAATCTCGTCAAGCTGCTGGCCAATGCGCTGCTGGGCGCCTGGGCCCAGGCGCTGCCGGCACGCATGCCGGCGCCCAACGCGGGCGAGGCCGTGGTGCTTTCGCTGGGCGGCACGCGGCCCGACGGCACGCCCTGGCTGCTGACCGAGATCATCGCCTCGGCGGCCGGCGGCGCGCCCACGGGGCCGGGCGGCTCGGGCGTGTCCACCGACGTGGGCAATGCGCGCAGCACGCCGGCCGAAGCCATCGAGGCCCAGGCCCCGCTGCGCGTGGAGCGCGTGGCGCTGCGCGCGGGCTCGGGCGGCGCGGGCCGCCACCGCGGCGGCGACGGCGTGGTGCGCGTGTACCGTCTGCTGCATGGCAGTGGCAGCATCTCCTACCGCGGCGAGCGCCACGGCATCGCGCCCCAGGGCGCGGCCGGCGGCCTGCCCGGCGCCTGCGCCGCGGCACGCATCGAGCGCGCCGACGGCCGTGTCGAAGCCCTGCCCGCCAAGGCCCGTGCGCAGTGGCACGCCGGCGACCGGCTCGTGGTCGAGACCGCGGGCGGCGGCGGCTGGGGGCCGCCACCGACACGGAGCACCGCATGACGCCCGGCCCTGCACGTTTCCTGCATGGCCGCCCTGATCCCTTTCCATCTCCGGAGTGCCCCATGACCCAGCCCATCTCCCGCCGCCAGTCCCTGCGCCGCCTCGGCGCCGGCACCGCCCTGGTCGCCGCGCCGCTGCTCGCCCAGGCCCAGGGCGGCAAGACCATGCGCATCGTCGTGCCGTTCCCGCCCGGCGGCAGCACCGACCTGCTGGCGCGCCGCATCGGCGAGAAGCTGTCGGTCGCGTTCGGCCAGACCGGTGATCGTGGAGAACCGGGCCGGCGCGGGCGGCACGGTGGGGGCCGACTACGTGGCCAAGTCCGCGCCCGACGGCATACACGCTGCTGATGGGCGTGACGGGCAGCAACGCGATCGCGCAGGCGCTGTACCCCAAGCTGCCCTACGACGTGGTCAAGCGACTTCGCGCCGGTGTCGCATGGTCGTGAGCTCGCCGCTGGTGGTGACCGTGAACCCCGCGGTCAAGGCCCAGACCATGGCCGAGTTCATCGCGCTGGCCAAGGCCCAGCCCGGGTCGCATCAGCTATGGCTCGGCCGGCAACGGCACCTCGATGCACCTGACGGGCGAGATGTTCAAGCAGGCCACCCGGACCTCGATGGTGCACATCCCCTACCGCGGCAGCGCGGGCATGCTGCAGGACCTCATGGGCGGCCAGATCGAGGCGAGCTTCGGCGACCTGCTGGTGGTGCTGCCGCAGCTCGAAGCCGGCAAGCTGCGCGCGCTGGCCGTGACCTCCAGGCAGCGCCACCCATGCTGCCCCAGGTGCCGACCGTGGCCGAGAGCGGCTACCCCGGCTTCGAGGCGCTGTCCTGGCAGGGCCTGTTCGCCCCAAGCGCCACGCCGCCGGAGCTGGTGGCGAAGATCAGCGCCGAGGTCAACAAGGCCATCAAGACGCCCGAGATCGCCGACTTCTTCGCCGCGCGCGGCTTCCTGATCGACGGCACGACACCGGCCGCCTTCAAGGCCCTGGTCGAGGCCGAGGTCAGGAAGTGGACGCCCATCGTCAAGGCCTCCGGCGCCAGGGCCGATTGATGGATGCACCGATCGAACGCATCGGCGCCGTGGTGCGCGCCGGCCAGCGCCAGCCGATCTCGGCCGCCGTGGCCTGGGACCGGCTGGTGTTCGTCTCGGGCCAGGTGCCCATGACGCCGGGCGGCCCGGCCGCGCCCGACATCGCGGGCCAGACCCATGCCACGCTGGACCGCATCGAACGCATCCTGGTCGACGCCGGCTGCACGCTCGAGGACGTGGTCAAGACCACCGTCTGGCTGACCGACGCGGTGGACTACCCCGGCTTCAACGCGGCCTACGCGGAGCGTTTTCCGGCCGACCAGGCGCCCGCGCGCTCGACGGTGATCGCCGGGCTCATCGCGCCCGTCAAGGTGGAGATCGAGGCGGTCGCCGTGCGGCCGGCCCGCTAGACCGGCAGCCGCCAGGCCTGGGCCCAGGCCCACAGCCCGTCGAGCAGCTCCTCCATGACCTCCTCGTCGCTGCGCCCGCTGCGCCGCAGCACGTGGAAGCCATGGTCGGCCTCGGCGATGGCCAGGTGCGTGGCCATGCCGCCGAGCCGCTGGACCGTCTCCGCATAGGGCGCGGGTTCGGCCAGCGCATCGCGCGTGCCGCGGACGAACAGCATGGGCAGGTCGATGTCCGCCAGGTGCGCGGCACGCTCCGTCCCGGGCCGGCCCGCCGGGTGCAGCGGAAAGCCCAGGAAGACCAGGCCCTGCACGCCGGCCAGGCGTTCGATGGCCTGGGCCTGGGAGGTCATGCGCCCGCCGAAGGACTTTCCGCCCGCCAGCAGCGTGCACGCGGGCCAGCGGGCATGCGCCCAGGCCACCGCGGCACGCACCGTGGCATGCGCGACCGGGGCCGCGTCCACGCGGCGCGCGCCGGCCTGCATGTACGGGAACTGGTAGCGCAGGCAGGCGATGCGGCGCCCGGCCAGGCCCTGGGCGACGGCGGCCATGAAGGGATGCGCCATGCCAGCACCCGCGCCATGGGCGAACACGTAGGCGGCCTCGGCGTCGGCGGGCGTGGTGGCGACCGCGTCGACGCCGTGGCCGAGCGCGGTGACGAGGCGCAGGGCTTCGGTGCGCATGCCCGCGCGCCAGCCTGCGCCTACCAGCCGACCTGGCCGCGGCCCGTGTCCATGACCATGCGCGCGGCCAGGTACAGCCGCGGCGCCACGTTGGACACCAGCACGTACTCGTCGTCGTTGGAATGCGCGCCGAAGCCGCGCAGGCCGAAGCTCTCCAGCACGCCGCCGCGCGGACGCAGGCCGGCGAAGGCGGCATCGGTGCCGCCGCCGGTGGCGCGCTCGCGGATCTCCAGCGGCATGTCCAGCCCGCCGTACAGGCCGCGGGCATGCTGGGCCAGCGCACGCGAGGCCGCGTTGGCGACGAAGGCCGGGCGGCTGCGGTAGAAGGTGAGGTCGATCTTCGTGTCGGGGATCAGCTTGTCCTCGATGGACTTCTTCAGCGATGCCTCCATGAGGTCCAGGTCGGCATTGGTCAGCGAACGCACGTCGGCCACCGCCGTGGCCTCGGCCGGGATCACGTTGCGCGAGTTGCCGGCGTTGGCCACGGTCCAGTTGATCTGCAGGCCCTTGGCCGGGTCGCCGAACTGGCGTGACTTGAGCATCTGGTGGGCGAGCTCGTACAGCGCGTTGCGGCCCTGCTCGGGCGCCGCGCCCGCATGGCTGGCCTTGCCGGTCACCTTCATCTCGACGATGGCGATGCTGCTCGTGGCCAGGCGCACCATGTCGCCGCCCTGGGCCGTGGCGCTGCCGCCGCCTTCGAACGAGAACACCGCGTCGTAGACGCCGCCCAGTTCCGTGAGGAAGGGGCCGGAGCCCGGCGAGCCCACCTCCTCGTCGCCGTTGATCAGCACGCCGAGTTCCGCGTAGTCGTTGAAGCCGTTGCGCGCCAGCAGTTCCACCACGTGCAGGATCAGCGCCACGCCCTGCTTGTCGTCGGCGATGCCCAGGCCGTAGGCGCGGTCGCCGTCGATGCGGAAGGGCTGCTTGGCGCCCATGCCGCGCTGGTAGACCGTGTCCATGTGGGCGATCAGCAGCACCTTCCTGGCACCGGTGCCCTTGCGCGTCGCATACACCATGCTGCCCAGCTCCGCGCCCTTGAGCTGCGGATGGAAGCCGGGCGCGCGCGTGGGCTTGATCTCCACCTGCATGCCGGCCTTGCGCAGCCGCTCGGCCACGGTGTCGCCCAGCTTGCGCAGGCCCTCCAGGTCGCGGCTGCCGGATTCGATGCCGACCAGCGTCTCCAGCGTCTTGAGGTAGGGGCCGACCTCGGCCTGCGTCTGCGCGCGCAGCGCGGCGTCCACGGGCAGGGTGGCCTGGGCAGACGGCGTTGCGGGTGCGGCCGTCTTCTGCGCCATCGGCGCGCAGGCACCGAGCAGCAGCGCCGAAGCCAGCGCGCTGGCCAGCAGGCAGGGACGAAGGGAAACGAAAGACATGGTGGGCTCCTGGGAATCCGCAAAGGCGCGCAGTGTAGAACCGCGCGGACTCATGCCGACACGCGCCGCAGCCGCTGCACGCGCCACAGCAGCGTGGCCGTGATGCTGAGGTTGAGCAGGTTGAACGCGATGCCGTTCAGGAAGGCCGCGTGGTAGCTGCCCGTGAGGTCGAACACCTTGCCCGACATCCAGCCGCCCAGCGCCATGCCGAACAGCGTGGCCATGATGACCGTGCCCACGCGCGCGCCGGCCTCCTGCGGCGGGAAGTACTCGCGCACGATGATGGCGTAGGACGGCACGATGCCGCCCTGGAACAGGCCGAACAGCGCCGAGATCACGTACAGCGGCACCAGGCCGTCGAAGGGCAGGAACAGCAGCAGCGCCACGCCCTGCAGCGCCGAGCCCAGCAGCAGTGTGCGCAGGCCGCCGATGCGGTCGCAGATCCAGCCCGAGATCAGCCGGCTGACCACGCCGAAGCCCAGCATCAGCGCCAGCATCTCGGCGCCGCGCGCCGCGCCGTAGCCCAGGTCGCCGCAGTACGCCACGATGTGCACCTGGGGCATGGACATGGCCACGCAGCAGGCCAGTCCGGCCACGCAGAGCAGGCCCTGGGCCTGGCCCAGCGACAGGCCGAACGGCCGCCCGGTCGCCAGCGCGGCCGCCGACGCTGCGGCGGCCCCCTGCGGCACGGCCGCCGCCACCGGTGGCCGCTGGCGCATGCACAGCGCCAGCGCGCCGACGGCAAGGCTGCAGAACACCGCCATGCCCAGGTAGGTCTGGCGCCAGCCCACGGTCTCGATGAAGTGCTGGGCCACGGGCGGCCACACCGTGCCGGCCAGGTAGTTGCCGCTGGCGCACACGCCCACGGCCATGCCGCGCCGGCGCTCGAACCACAGCGCGGTGTCGGCGATCAGCGGCGCGAAGCTGGCCGAGCAGCCCAGGAAGCCCACCAGCAGGCCTTGCGCCAGGGCGAAGCCGAGGATGCTGTCGGCCGTGGCGCTGGCCCAGTAGCCCAGGCCCAGGCACAGGCCGCCCAGCAGCAATGGCCAGCCGATGCCGAAGCGGTCGGCCAGCCTGCCCATCAGCACGCCGCCGACACCGAAGCCCAGCATCAGCAAGGTGTAGGGCAGCGAGGCGTCGGAGCGGGCCACGCCGAACTCGGCCTGCACCGCGGGCAGCGCGACCGACACCACGTACATGCCGCCGTTGCCCACGGCCATGAGCAGGAGCGCGACGCCGAGCCGGAACATGGCATAGGGTGAGTCGACGCCGGGGGCCGGCGGGCGGTTGGTCTCCATGGGCTTCGTTGTCGGTATGCGAAGCCCCGAACCCTACACCAAGCCGGACGGCTTCACAGGCCGGGACGGCCCGGCCGCCAGCGGTGCGGCCGGTCGTGGACAGTGGCGGGCGGCAGGCGCCCTGCCGGCGTCGGAAGCCCTGGCTGCCGACGCCCCGCGGCTCAACCCCGGTCGAACCGGTCCAGCTCCATCACCTTGGTCCAGGCCTTGGCGAAGTCGTCCACGAACTGGGCCTGCGCGTCGGCGCTGCCGTAGACCTCGGCCGTGGCGCGCAGCACCGCGTTGGAGCCGAACACGAGGTCGGCGCGCGTGGCGGTCCAGCGCACCGCGCCGCTCTTGCGGTCGCGGCCTTCGTAGAGCGGCTGCGGGTCGCCGGCCACGGGCGTCCAGGCCGTGCCCATGTCGAGCAGGTTCACGAAGAAGTCGTTCGTGAGCGCGCCGGGCCGGTCGGTGAACACGCCGTGCGCGCTGCCGTCGGCATTGGCGCCCAGCACGCGCAAGCCGCCGACCAGCACCGTGAGCTCGGGCGCGGTCAGCGTGAGCAGCTGCGCGCGGTCGACCAGGAAGACCTCGGCCGGCACGCTGTAGCGGCCCTTCACGTAGTTGCGGAAACCGTCGGCCACGGGTTCCAGCGGCGCGAAGCTGGCCACGTCGGTCTGCTCCTGCGAGGCGTCGGTGCGGCCCGGCGTGAACGGCAGCTGCAGTTCGCGGCCGGCGGCACGCGCGGCCTGTTCCACGCCGGCGTTGCCGGCCAGCACGATCAGGTCGGCCAGCGAGACCTTCTTGCCGCCGGCCTGGAATTCGCTGCGCACGGCCTCGAGCTTGTCCAGCACCTGGGCCAGCTGCGCGGGCTGGTTCACGGCCCAGTCCTTCTGCGGCGCCAGCCGGATGCGCGCGCCGTTGGCGCCGCCGCGCTTGTCCGAGCCGCGGAAGGTGGAGGCCGAGGCCCAGGCCGTGGCGACCAGCTGCGCCACCGTGAGACCCGAGGCCAGCACCTTCTGCTTGAGCGCGGCCTGGTCCTGCGCGTCGACCAGGGCATGGTCCACGGCCGGCACCGGGTCCTGCCAGATCAGTTCCTCGGCCGGCACCTCGGGGCCCAGGTAGCGCGCGCGCGGACCCATGTCGCGGTGCGTGAGCTTGAACCAGGCGCGTGCGAAGGCGTCGGCGAACTGGTCGGGGTTCTCCATGAAGCGGCGCGAGATCTTCTCGTAGGCCGGGTCGAAGCGCAGCGACAGGTCGGTCGTGAGCATGGTGGGCAGCAGCTTCCTGCTCTTGTCGAAGGCGTGCGGGATGGTCGTGCCCGCGCCCTTGGCCACCCACTGGTGCGCGCCGGCCGGGCTCTTGGTCAGCTCCCACTCGTAGCCGAACAGGTTCCAGAAGAAGTTGGTGCTCCACTTCGTCGGCGTGGTGGTCCAGGTGACCTCCAGGCCGCTCGTGATCGCGTCGGCGCCCACGCCACTGGCGTGGCTGTTGTGCCAGCCCAGGCCCTGCGCCTCGATGCCGGCGGCCTCGGGCTCGTGCGCCACGTTGGAGGCGGGCGCCGCGCCGTGGGTCTTGCCGAAGGTGTGGCCGCCGGCGATCAGCGCCACGGTCTCCTCGTCGTCCATGGCCATGCGGCCGAAGGTGTCGCGGATGTCGCGCGCGGCGGCGATCGGGTCGGGGTTGCCGTCCGGGCCTTCGGGGTTCACGTAGATCAGGCCCATCTGCACGGCGGCCAGCGGGTTCTCCAGGTCGCGCGTGTGCGGGACCTGGCTGTCGTCGTCCTTGACCAGCACGCCGCGGTCCTTCTCGACGCCGGGCGAGCCCCGGGTGTAGCGCACGTCGCCGCCCAGCCAGGTGTCCTCGCGGCCCCAGTAGACGTCCTGGTCGGGCTCCCACACGTCGGGGCGGCCGCCGGCGAAGCCGAAGGTCTTGAAGCCCATGGTCTCCAGCGCCACGTTGCCGGTCAGGATCATGAGGTCGGCCCAGGAGATCCGGCGGCCGTACTTCTGCTTGATCGGCCAGAGCAGGCGGCGCGCCTTGTCCAGGCTCACGTTGTCGGGCCAGCTGTTGAGCGGCGCGAAGCGCTGCTGGCCGCGGCCCGCGCCGCCGCGCCCGTCGCCGATGCGGTAGGTGCCGGCGCTGTGCCAGGCCATGCGGATGAACAGCGGGCCGTAGTGGCCGAAGTCGGCCGGCCACCAGTCCTGCGAATCGGTCATCAACGCGGCCAGGTCCTGCTTGAGCGCGGCGTAGTCCAGCTTCTTGAATTCGGCGGCGTAGTCGAAGTCCGCGCCCATGGGATCGGATTTGGACGAGTGCTGGTGCAGCAGGTCCACGCGCAGCTGCTGCGGCCACCAGTCGCGGTTGGTGCGGCCGGCACCTGCGGCCTGGCTGAACGGGCACTTGCCCGGGGTCTTCTCGTTGCTCATGGGGCGCTCCTGTGTGCTGAGGGAAAGGCTGACCATTCTGGATCGCCAACGAGGCGCCGCGGATACAGGTTTTTGATGCCGGCGATAGGCCGAACCAAAGAGGCCCGCGTGCGAGTCGGCACGCCGGACTCGGGCGCCGGCGCAACGCCCGACCCGAGGCATCGCGCGCAACCGGATGCGCAGACCCACCGCGCCACCGCACGCGACTCATCTGTCTACAGGACAAGCGAATGCTGTTACAAATTCGCGTGATTTGCGCGCCCAATTGGCATTCTGTTACGTAACATGCATTGCCCGACCCCACTTCTTTCCCCGAGGAGGAAACACATGTTTCTGAACCCCCTGCGCACCCTGTTCCGCATCCTGTGCGCCGCGCTTTGCCTGGCCCTCCTGCCTGCCGCCTGGGCCGGCAAGGTCAACTACTCCGGCTTCTACGTGTTCGGCGACAGCCTGTCGGACACCGGCAACGACTACCTCGTCAGCGGCGGCATGGGCATGACGCCCGCGATCCCGCCCTCGGCCGCGCCCTACGCCACCTACTGGCAGGGCCGCTTCAGCAACGGCCCCGTGGCGGCCGAGTACCTGTGGCGCCTGATGGCGCGCAAGAACAACGCCGAGCTCTCGCCCTCGGTGACCGATCCCACGCTGAGCACCAAGCCGGCCTTGAGCTTCGCCTTCGGCGGCTCGGCCTCGGGCGTGTCCACGCCCACGCCCATGGGCTTCACGGTGCCGGGCCTGCTGGGCCAGGTCGGCCAGTTCACGACCGCGCTGAACGGCCGCAAGGCGCCCGGCACCGCGCTGTACATGGTCTGGAGCGGCTCCAACGACTACCTGCAGATGCTGACGAGCGACCCCTACACGGTGGTGGCCAACGTGACCACCGCGATCCGCGGCCTGTACGTGGCCGGCGCACGCGACTTCATCGTGCCCAACCTGGCCGACATGGGCATCACGCCGTTCGCCGTGTCGCAGAACGCCGGCACGCAGTTCACGGCGCTCAGCAAGCAGCACAACGCCCAGCTCAAGACCGCGCTGGCCAACCTGGAGCGCGAGCTGCGCGGCGTGCGCATCGTGACCGTGGACATCTACAAGCTGGGCGCGACCATGCTGTCCACCGGGCTCATCATCGACGACGTGCCGGCCGCCGAGTTCCTGGCTCCGGGCAAGGGCGCGGCCACCTGCCTGTTCACCAACCCCGCCACCTGCGTGAACGTGACGCAGCCGGCCTTCATGCCGCCCTTCCTGTTCTGGGACGCGATGCACCCGACCACCCAGGTGCATGGCGTGATCGGCACGGCAATGTTCGCGGCGCTGCTGACGCAACGCTGAACGGCGCGGTTCAGCCGCGCGTGTCCTCCAGCACCCAGGCCGCGGCCTTCTCGGCCATCATGAGCGTGGGGCTGTTGGTGTTGCCGCTGGTGATGGTGGGCATGGCGCCGGCATCGACCACGCGCAGCCCGGCGACGCGGCCGCCGCGCCCGTCGCGCACCCGCATGCGGCTGTCAAGCACGGCCTTCGGGTCGCCGTCGCGGCCCATGGCCGTGGTGCCCACGGGGTGGAAGATGGTGGTGGCGATGTCGCCGGCCAGGCGCGCGAGGTCTTCGTCGCTCTGGTACTGCGGGCCGGGCTTGAACTCCTCGGGCCGGAACGGGGCCAGCGCCGGCTGGGCCGCGATGCGGCGCGTGACGCGCAGCGAATCGGCCGCCACCTGGCGGTCGGCGTCGGTGCTCAGGTAGTTGGGCGCGATGGCCGGCGCGTCGCCGAAGCGCGCGCTCTTGATGCGCACGCTGCCGCGGCTCGTGGGGTTGAGGTTGCACACGCTCGCGGTGAACGCCGGGAAGCTGTGCAGCGGCTCGCCGAAGGCGTCCAGCGAGAGCGGCTGCACGTGGTACTGGATGTTGGCGTGCGGCCGCCCCGGATCGCTGCGCGTGAACGCGCCCAGCTGCGACGGCGCCATGCTCATGGGCCCGCTGCGCGACAGCAGGTACTGCAGGCCGATGCGGGCCTTGCCCGCGAGCGAGGAGGCCAGCACGTTGAGCGTGGGGGCGCCGCTGATCTTGTAGACGGCGCGGATCTGCAGGTGGTCCTGCAGGTTCTCGCCGACGCCGGGCAGGTCGGCCTGCACCGCGATGCCGTGCTGCTGCAGCAGCGCGCCGGGGCCGATGCCCGAGAGCTGCAGCAGCTGCGGCGAGCCGATGGCGCCGGCGCACAGCAGCACCTCGCGCGTGGCGCGCACGGTCACGCGCTCGCCGCCGGTCCAGACCTCGGCGCCGGTGCAGCGCAGGCTGCCGTCGGCCTGGCGCTCCAGCAGCAGCCGCGATACCTGGCCGCCGGTCCACAGCTCGAAGTTGGGGCGGCCGTAGCAGGTCGGGCGCAGGAAGGCCTTGGCCGTGTTCCAGCGCCAGCCGGCCTTCTGGTTGACCTGGAAGTAGCCCACGCCTTCGTTGTCGCCGCGGTTGAAGTCGGTGCTGTGCGGCACGCCGGCCTGCTGGGCCGCCTGCGCGAACGCGTCCAGGATGTCCCAGCGCAGGCGCTGCTTCTCCACGCGCCATTCGCCGCCGGCGCCGTGCATGGCATCGGCGCCGAGGTAGTGGTCTTCGTGCTGCTTGAAGGCCGGCAGCACGTTCTCCCATTGCCAGGTGGCGTCGTCCGTGGCGTCGGCCCAGGCCGCGTAGTCGCGCGCCTGGCCGCGCATGTAGATCATGCCGTTGATGCTCGAGCAGCCGCCCAGCGTCTTGCCGCGCGGGTAGCGCAGCGTGCGGCCGTTCAGGCCCTTGTCGGGCTCGGTCTGGTAGAGCCAGTCGGTGCGCGGGTTGCCGATGCAGTACAGGTAGCCCACCGGGATGTGGATCCAGTGGTAGTCGTCCCTGCCGCCGGCCTCGATCAGCAGCACGCGCCGCGCGGGGTCCTTGCTCAGGCGGTTGGCCAGCAGGCTGCCGGCCGTGCCCGCGCCGATGACGATGTGGTCGAAGGTATTGCTGCCGCTCATGCACTTGTCTCCGTAGGACGCGAGTGTCGCCGGCCGGCCCAGGGCGGGCCAATCAGTTCTCGCGCGGTCTGATATAAGTTTGGCAAATATGAATCCGTCCTTGCTCGACCTGCAGCTGCTGCGCGCCTTCGTCGCCGTGGCGCGCGAAGGCAGCGTGTCGCGGGCGGCCGCGCAGCTGCACCGCACGCAGCCGGCGTTGAGCCTGCAGCTCAAGAAGCTGGCCGAGACCACCGGGCTCGCATTGTTCACGCGCGGCGCGCACGGCATGGCCCTGTCGGCCGAGGGCGCGGCACTGCTGCAGCTGGCCGAGCGCACGCTGGCGGCGGCCGACGATTTCGCGCGCGCGGTGGAGCGCCTGCACGGCAGCGTGCGCGGCGTGCTGCGCATCGGCACCATCCTGGACCCTTCCTTCCTGCGCCTGGGCGACTGGCTGGGCGCGCTGGTGCGCGCCGCGCCGCAGGTCGCCACCGAACTGCGCCATGGCATCAGCGGCAGCGTGCTGGCGCAGCTGCAGCAGGGCCAGCTGGACGTCTGCTTCTACCTGAGCCCCAGCCTGGCCGCCACCGAGGCGCTGCAGCCGGCGCTGGCCGCGCGCACGCTCACGCGCTTCGAATACCGCGTGGTGGCGCCCGCGGGTTGGGGGCCGCAGGTCAGCGGCCGCGACTGGGAGGGGCTCGCCACGCTGCCCTGGGTGGAGACGCCGCCCGAGTCGGTGCACCACCGGCTGCTGCAGGGCGCGTTCGGCCCGCGCGGCCTGGCGCCGCCGCGCGCGGCCCTGGTGGACCAGGAAGCCTCGATGCTGGACCTGGTCAAGTCGGGCGTAGGCCTGTCGCTGGTGCGCGATGCGATCGCGATGCGCGAAAGCCAGCAGCACGGGCTGGCCGTGGCCGACCGCGTACACATCGCCTGCGAGCTGCAGTTCCTGTGCCTGGCGCCGCGGCGCGGCGACGCGGTGGTGCAGGCGGCCTGGAGCGCGCTCGAGCAGGTCTGGGGCCCGCTCCCGGCGCATGCGCCGGCCCGATACTCACCGCCATGACAAAACTCCAGCCCCTGGTCCTCGTCCCCGGCCTGCTCTGCGACGCCCAGCTCTGGGCGCCGCAGGTCGCGGGCCTGGCCGACACCGCCGATGCCTGGGTGCCCGCGCCCACGCAGCACGACAGCATCGAGGCACTGGCCCGCGCCATCCTCGCCGACTGCCCGTTCGCGCGCTTCGCGCTGGCCGGCCTGTCCATGGGCGGCTACATCGCCATGGCCATGCAGCGCCAGGCGCCGCAACGCGTGACGCGGCTGGCCTTGCTCGACACCAACGCGCTCGCCGATGCGCCCGCCGCCAGCGCCGCACGCCGTGAACTGGTGGCGCGCAGCCGCGCAGAGGGCATGGGCGCGGTGGCCGATGCGCTGCTGCCGCGCCTGGTGTGGCCGCAGGCGCCGCGGCATGCGGCGCTGCGCGCCCAGGTGCGCAGCATGGCCTGGAACGTGGGCGCGGACGCCTTCGCGCGGCAGCAGGAGGCCATCATCGGCAGGCCCGATGCGCGCGCCGCGCTGGCGCGGCTGGCCTGCCCCCTGCTGGTCGCCTGCGGCGCGCAGGACCTGCTGACACCGCCGGCATTGCACGAGGAGATGGCGGCCCTGGTGCCCGGCGCGCGGCTGGAGGTGTTCGCCGACTGCGGCCACCTGAGCACGCTGGAGCAGCCCGCGCAGGTCACCCAGGCCCTGCGCGCCTGGCTGGCTTGAGGCTTCAGCGCGGCAGCGCCGCGGCCAGCGCCTGCGCCGCGGCGTCGAAGTCGTAGCCGTCGATCGCCGCCGCGATCGGCGCGCAGGCCGGGCCGATGGCCGTCTCCAGCGCGCCGCGGTGCTCGCCGAAGTAGGACGCGGCCTCGCCATCGCCCTGCTCCAGCAGGGCCTGCAGGCGCGTGGCGATGGCCGCGACGGCCGCACGGTCGTGGCCGTTGGCGGCCGGTGCGGGCGCGGCGGCTGCCCCGGGCCGGGGCAGCGCGGCCAGCAGCGCCGCGACCAGCGGATCGAGCAGGCGGGCCAGGCCGTCGAGGGTGGGCGCCAGCGCGGGCAGGCGGCCGCCTTCGGCGATCGCGCCCTCCACCTCGGTGGCCAGGCTCTGCAGCGCGGCAGCGCCCAGGTTGCCGGCCAGCCCCCGCAGCGTATGGGCCAGGCGCCGCGCCAGTTCGGCATCGCCGGCCGCCAGCGCCGTGCGGATCTGCGCGGGCACGCGGTCCTGCGTGCGCGCGAACTTGCCCAGCAGCTCCAGATACAGCGGCTGGCGGCCCATCACGCGGCGCAGGCCGGCGGCCGTGTCCAGGCCGGCGACGGCGGCCAGGGCGGGCGGCAGGCCGGCCCCGGCCCCGACCGATGCCGATACCGGCGGCGGCACGGCGGGCGACGCCGGCAGCCCCGGCCGCGGCCGGATCCAGCGCGCCAGCGCCTGCCAGAGCTGCTCGGGCTCGATCGGCTTGGCCACGAAGTCGTTCATGCCGGCCGCGGCGCAGCGCTCGCGGTCCACCTGCATGGCGTTGGCCGTCATGGCGAGGATGGGGGTCGCGGCGTGGGCGTCGCGGCCGCGCAGCGCACGGCTGGCCGCCACGCCGTCCATGACGGGCATCTGCATGTCCATGAGCACCAGGTCGTAGGGCTGGCCGGCCTGCAGCGCGCGCTCGGCCATGGCCACGCCGACCGCGCCGTCGTCGGCCACGTCCACCGCGAAGCCGGCCTGCTGCAGCAGTTCGGTGGCGACCTGCTGGTTCAGCGCGTTGTCTTCCACGAGCAGGATGCGGGCGCCGCGCACCGGCGCCAGCGCCGCCATGGCGGCGTCGGCATGGGCCGGGCCGGCCGCCTCGCCCGGCGCGGCGTGGCCGAACAGGCGCAGCATCGCCGCGCGCAGCGCCGCGGCAGCGACCGGCTTGCCCAGCACCGCGCCGATGCCGGCGCGCTGCGGCGCGGCCGCGGCATCGCCGCCGTGGGCGCCGGCCAGGGCCAGGCGCGGCGGCACCGCCAGCCCCAGGGCCGCGATGCCCGCGGCGGCCTGCAGGCCATCCACGCCGGGCATCTGCGCGTCCAGCACCACGGCGTCGTAGGGCCGGCCGGCGGCATGCGCGGCGGCCACGGCCTGCACGGCGGCCTGGCCGCCATCGACCGCCTCGGCCGCAAAGCCCTCGTGCTGCAGCAGCCGCAGCAGCTGCTGCGCGGCGCAGGCGTTGTCGTCGGCCACGAGCACGCGGCGCCCGCGCAGGTCCGGGGGCGGCGGCTCCACGGGCCGCTCTGCGCGCAGGCCGACGCGGGCCGTGAACCAGAAGGTCGAGCCCTGGCCGCTCCGGCTCTCCACGCCGACGCCGCCCCCCATCAGCTCGGCCAGCCGCTTGCAGATGGCCAGGCCCAGGCCGGTGCCGCCGTACTGGCGCGTGGTGGAGCCGTCGGCCTGCTCGAAGCAGCGGAACAGCCGGCCGATCTGCTCGGGCGTGAGGCCGATGCCGGTGTCGCGCACCGAAAAGCGCAGCAGCACCTGGTCGGCCTGGCGCTCCTGCACGCGCACGGCGACCGCGATCTCGCCGCGCTCGGTGAACTTGACGGCGTTGTTGGCGTAGTTGACGAGCACCTGCGACAGCCGCAGCGCATCGCCGGTGAGGCTGTGCGGCACCTCGGCCGGCAGGTCGCAGACCAGTTCCAGGCCGCGGGCCTGGGCCTTGTCGGCGACCAGGTTGATGGCGCCCGCCAGCAGCTCGTCGAGCTCGAACGGCCCCTGCTCGATGTCCATCCTGCCGGCCTCGACCTTGGAGAAGTCCAGGATGTCGTTGAGGATGCCCAGCAGGTGCTGGCCGGAGCGGTGGATCTTGTGCAGGTAGTCGCGCTGGCGCGGGTCCAGGTCGGTCTTGAGCGCCAGGTGCGACAGGCCGATCACCGCGTTCATGGGCGTGCGGATCTCGTGGCTCATGTTGGCCAGGAAGGCGCTCTTGGCCGCGTTGGCCGCGTCGGCCGCCACCTTGGCCTGGCGCAGCTGCTCCTCGGCCGCCTTGCGCACCGTGACCTCGATGGACATGCCGCACACGGCGTGCACGGCGCCGCTGGCATCGGGCAGGCCGAACTTGTGGATCTCGAAATAGCGCGCGCCGCCGGGCGTGGGAACGCGCATCTCGTAGGCCGGCAGGCTGCCGCCGGCGAAGATGCGGCGGTCGCTCTCCAGCACGTTGGCGTCGCCGCGGTTCGCGGGCAGAAAGTCGTTGAAGTACTGGCCCGCCAGCGACTCGCCGGGCCGCCCCAGCAAGGTGACGTAGCAGGGGTTGTGCATGACGCAGCGGCCTTCGCGGTCCTTCACGAAGATGGGCACGGGCGCGTTGTGCAGGATGGCGCCCAGCGTGGCCTGGCTCTGGCGCAGCTCGTCGGTGCGCGCGGCCACCATGGCTTCCAGCCGGCTGTAGAACCGGGCGTTGTCGTAGGCGGCGGCGAACTGCGCGCACAGCAGGCCCAGGGTCTCCACCTGGTCCTCGCGCAGCGTGGCCGCGGCGGCGCGGTTCTCCAGGTACAGCAGGCCCGCCACCTCGCCGCGCAGCACGACGGGCAGCGCGGCGATGGCCTGCGCGCCATGCGCGGCCAGCTCGGCATCGTGCGCCAGGCGCGGGTGCCGGCGCACCTCGGGCAGCAGCAGCGGCCGGCCGCTGCGCACGAGGTAGCGTCGCACGGCGGCCGGCATGCGCAGTTCGAAGGCCATGGCGTCGGCGGCGCGGCCGGCGTCGGCCACGGTTTCGGACAGCGGGCCGAAGGCGGCCAGCTGCCGCCAGCGCCCGTCCTCGCGCCAGTTCAGCGCACCGTACTCGGCCGCGGCGTACTGCCGCAGCAGCCGCAGCAGCACGCGCAGCAGCGTGGCCGGCTCGCGCTCGGCGATCAGCGCCTGGCTGGCCGCCACCAGGGCCTGGGCGTCGAGCCGCTGCAGGCTGCCGTCCTCGTCCGTGCGCGGCACCGCCGGCGCGGCCTGCGGCTGCCGGCCGTCCTGCAGCCGCAGCGCCGGTGCCGTCGCGCCCCAGCGCGCGAAGGTCTCGCGCGCCAGCGCCTGGTACAGCCCGGCCGCGCGCGCCAGGCCCTGGGCGCGGCTGCAGGCGGCCGCCAGTTCGCAGGCCACGGCCTGGTGCCAGGGGCGGTGGGCGGCGCGGTCGATGGCGGCTTCGAAGCCGCGCGCGGCCTGCGCGACGTCGCCGAGCGCCCAGGCCTGGACGGCGCGCAGCAGCTGCGCCATGTGCGCGAAGTTGTCGGGCGCATCGGCGGCGCGCGCGTCGAACCAGCAGGCCCGCGCCTGCAGCTGCGCCGGCGCATCGGCCGGGGCGGCCTGGCCGCTGGCCATGGCCCGGCCCAGCGCCAGGCCGCCAAGCCAGTGGTGGAGCACGTAGAAGTAGTTGTTGGGCAGCATGCGCGGCGGCGCGTCCAGCACCGCCACGTGCAGCACGCGGTCCCAGGCGCCGTCCAGCGCCGCGGCCACGGCGCGGTAGACCCGGTCGTGCAGGCGCGCATAGGGGCTCGGCGCGATCAGCGCGCGCACGGACGCATCGGGCTGCGCCGCGTCGGTCTCGCCGCGCACGCGGGCCAGCAGCCAGGCGAACAGGCCGAAGCTGCCCAGCGTCATGCGGTCGTCCAGCCGGCGCGCCAGCCGCCAGGCGCGCTCCAGCGGCGCGTCCATCTGCGCGAGCGCAGGCGCGGTGTCGAACGTGGCCGACAACTCCCAGACCAGGTTCTCGGTGCGGGTGCCGTGGTCGCCCACGGCCTCGGCCAGCTGCTCGATGCGCCGGTAGTGGGCAAAGCGCGCCGGCAGCGGATCGCAGAAGCTGGCGACCACGTTGGCCCAGCGGTACAGCGTGCGACTGGCACTGCGCTCGTCGGACATGCCGGGCGCCAGCCGCACGCCGATGCGGCCGAGCCGGCAGCCCAGCGCATAGTCGCCGCGCAGGGTGGCCAGCGGCGTGAAGGCGCCCGTCAGGGCCTCGGGCAGGCCGAGGAAGCTGCCGCGTTCCCAGCCCAGCCGGATCAGCCGCAGGCAGCACCAGGCACCGGTCTGGTGGCCGTCGTCGACGGGGTTGAGCTGGGCGGCGATCAGCAGTGCGGCGGCAGCCTCCAGCGGCACGTCGTCCACCGGCAGCAGGCCCTCGAACAGCGCGTCGCCTTCGGCCTGCATGCGCGCGTGCAGCGTGTCGAGCTCGGCTTCGAGCGCGGCGGCCCGCGCGTGCGCGGGCGGCGCCGGCAGCCCCAGCAGGCCGGCCCCCTGCAAGGCCAGCGCGATGGATTCGGCATTGCGGCCGCGCAGGTACAGCGCGCGCGTGTGCAGCAGCACGGCCGCGTGGACCGCCATCGGCTCGGCCGGCAGGTGCTGGACGATGGCGTCGAACAAGGGGTCCATCGCGTCGTAGCGGGCCTGGGCGAACAGCGCCGCATGCAGCGCGACGGCGACATCGCGCGCGCGCAGCGGGTCGGCCGGCAGCCGCGCCTCGAGCTGCTGCGCGCCCTGCAGCAGGCGCTGCGCCTGCGCGTCCGCGCCCTGGGCCAGCGCCGCGCGGCCGGCATGGAGCAGGAGGCTGGCGGCCTGCGCCAGTTCGGCGGCCGGGGCCTCGGCGAGCGGGCCGTCCAGCACCTCCAGGTAGTGGCCGGCGGCCGCCGCGGCATCGCTGCCGGCGAGCGCGCGCGCCAGGCCCAGGTGCCACTGCGCGCGCTGGGCCGGTGCCAGCAGGGCCAGCGCGGCCTCCTGCATGCGGTCGTGGCAGAAGCGCAGGTCGCCGCCGGCGCCCGATGGGCTGCACAGGATGGCGTGGCGCAGCAGCGGCAGCAGCTGCTGCTCCAGCGCCGCGGGCGGCATGCCGGATGCGGCGGCGAGCGCCGCGGTGTCGATGGCGCCGTCCATGCAGGCGCAGCCGCCCGCCAGCACCTGCGCGGCCAGCGGCATGCGGTGCAGTTCCCCGATCAGGCCGGCGACGAGGTTGTCGGAACTGGGCAGGGCCTCCACGGCACGCATGTCCCATTGCCAGTCGCCCTGCACGCGGCGCAGCGCGCCGGCGCCGAACAGGCGCCGCACGTAGTCGAGCACGAAGAAGGCGTTGCCGCCGGTCCGGGCCTGCAGCGCGGCGGCCAGCGGCTCCATGGCCTGCGGCGCCCCGTCGAGCACGTCGGCCAGCAGCGCGGCCAGGTCGTCCGCGGCCAGGCCGCCCAGCGCCAGGTCCACGCAGGCGGTGTCGGCTTCGGCCAGGCGCGCCAGCATGCGCGGCAGCGGGTGCGCGGGGTCCAGGCCATGGTCGCGGTAGGCGCACACCAGCAGCAGCGGGCCGCGGCTGTGTTCGCAGGCGATGGCTTCCAGCGCCGCCAGCGCATCGGCATCGGCCCATTGCAGGTCGTCGACGAACAGCACGCAGGGCGTGCCGGCATCGTGCAGCGTCGCGCACAGCGCGCCCAGCGCCTGGGCCATGCGCACGCGCAAGGGCACGTCGCTGGGCGGGTCGGCCGGCGGCGGGCCGCCGGGCCACAGCAGCGTGGCGAAGGCCGGTACCGTGCGCGCGAGCAGGCCCGCATTGCGCTGCAGGCGCCCGAGCAGGCGCTGGCGCATGCGGTCCAGCCACTCCGGCGGCTCGGCACGCCAGTGTTCCGCCACTTCGCCCAGCGCCTCGGCCAGGCCGCCGTAGGGCGGCCGGTGCCGGCCCGGTGTGAATTTGCCGGCGGCCAGCACGCCGCGCCGCGCACCGATGTCGGGCTGCAGGGCCCGCACCAGGGTCGATTTGCCGGAGCCGGCGTAGCCGTGCACGAGGACCACGCGGCCGTCGCCCTCCTCGTCGGCCAGGGCCGCCTGCAGCTGCGCCAGCGCCTGATCGCGCCCGTACAGGCGCGCGGGCCTGGTCGGCTGGATGCGGCGGTCGTCCGCGCCGGGCGTGAAGTCGCGCTGGCCGGCCAGGCAGCGCTGCAGGTCCTGGCGCAGGCCGTGCGCCGACTGGAAGCGCGCCTCGGGGCTCTTGGCCAGGAGCTTGTCCAGCAGCGCCGACACGCCCGGCGGCACCCAGGGCGCGATCTGGTGCACGGGCGGCGGCGGCCGCGTGAGCACGGCATGCAGCAGGGCCAGCGGCGCGGTCTCGACGAACGGCGGCTGGCCGCTCAACAGCCAGTAGCCGACGGCGCCCAGCGCGTAGTAGTCGGCCCGGTAGTCGACGCTGCGCGCCATGCGGCCGGTCTGCTCCGGCGCACCGAAGGCGCGCGGCAGCACGTCGCCGCGGGACGACAGCCCGGCTTCGATGTGCTGCTGCACCACGGCGCGGCTGAAGTCCAGCAGGCCGACACCGCCGTCCTGCAGCACCAGCAGCTTGGCCGGGCCGAGGTGGCCATGCAGCACGCCGCGCGCGTGCACCTGCTCCAGCATGGCCAGCAGGCCCAGCAGCAGGCGCAGCACCCAGCCGAGATCGCCACGGTGCCCGGCCGCCGCCTGCGCCAGCGGCGTGCCGGCCAGGCGGGTGTGCACCAGCCAGGCACCGGCGTCGTCCACCTCCAGCAGCTGCGGCACGCCTGCGATGCCCTCGAGCATGCCCAGAATGCGGGCCTCGTTGCGCAGCGCCGCGCCGGCGCCGGGGCGCAGGCACTTGTGCATGGCGGCAACGGCGGGATCGCCCCAGTCCAGCGCGGTGACGGCATGCCGGCCCGCCGCGGCAGCGGAAGGGGGCTCTGGAGGCTGCAGCGCCGCCGGCATGGGCGTCCGATGTCGAGGTGACGGAACGGAATGTTGCGATTCAGGCCGCAGTGCAGCTGCGGCGGCTGGATTCGATGCCTAGGGTGGCACAGTTTGCCGGCTGTCGCCACATGGGAGAAAACACAGAGTTCAGGCGCCGAAGCCGCCGGCGAAGGCCTGGCGCAGGTAGGCCACGAAGGCCTCGACCGCGCGCGGCACGTAGGGCGCGTACGGCCGGATCGCATAGAGCGCCTCGCTGAACTGGCCTTCGACCTTCCAGTCCGGCAGCACCTGCTGCAGCTGGCCGGCGCGCAACGCGGCCTGGGCGCTGAAGTCGGGCACCAGCGCAATGCCCAGGCCGGCCAGCGCGGCATCGCGCAGCGCCTCGCTGTTGTTGGCCGCGAAAGCGCCGGCCACGGGCACCACCACGCGCTGCCCGTCGCGCAGCAAGGTCCAGCCCGCGACCTGGCCGGCGCGCGGGTAGTGCAGGCAGTCGTGCGCGCGCAGCGCGTCCGGGTCGGCCGGTGCGCCGCGCCGGCGCAGGTAGGCGCGGCTCGCCACCAGCAGCGAGCGCGTGGGCGCCAGCAGCCAAGCCACATGGGTCTCGGGCGGCGCGGCCGTATGGCGCACGGCCAGGTCGAAGCCTTCCACCGCGAGCGGGCGCAGGCCGTCGGACAGGTCCAGCTCCAGCCGCACCTGCGGATGCGCGCGCAGGAACTCGGGCAGGCGCGGCACCAGCTGCTGGCGTGCGAAGGCCACGGGCGCCGTCACCCGCAGCAGGCCCTGCGGCGCGTCGGCCAGGTCGCGCACGGCCGCGAAGCTCTGCTGGATCTGCGCGAAGGCGCTGCGCGTGCCGTCGGCCAGGCGCTGGCCGGCCTCGGTCAGCCGCACGCTGCGCGTGGTGCGCTGCACCAGGGGCACGCCGGCCGCGCGCTCGAGCTCGGCGATGCGCTGGCTCATGGCGGCCTTGCTGATGGACAGGCGCGCCGCGGCGGCCGTGAAGCTGCCATGCTCGCCGAGCACGGCAAGCGCGTGCAGCGTGCTCCAGAGCTGGTCGGTTTTTTCGGAGGACATGGCAGGCATTGTTCACCATGGCGAACAATCAGTTCAGCCGGGTTGCCTGTACAGGGCCGGCGGCGCTTCCTAGACTTGCGGCCTCCCTTCTTCTTTCTTCAGCGAGACATCCCATGAAGCGCGACCTGCCCGCCACCCCTGCCTACACCGACAGCGCCGAAGTGGCGCACTTCATCGCCGGCCAGCCCGTCCAGGGTGTGGGCGAGCGCACCCAGGCCGTGTTCAACCCGGCCCTGGGCACGGAATCCCGGCGCTTGCGCCTGGCCGCCAAGCCCGACGTGGACGCGGCCGTGGCCGCCGCCCAGGCCGCCTTCCCGGCCTGGGCCGACACCCCGCCGATCCGCCGCGCGCGCGTGCTGCTCAAGTTCCTGGAACTCGTGAACCAGCGCAAGGACGAGCTGGCCGCCATGATCACGGCCGAACACGGCAAGGTGTTCACCGACGCGCAGGGCGAGGTCTCGCGCGGCATCGACATCATCGAATTCGCCTGCGGCGTTCCGCAGCTGCTCAAGGGCGACTTCACCGACCAGGTCTCCACCGGCATCGACAACTGGACGCTGCGCCAGCCGCTGGGCGTGGTGGCCGGCATCACGCCGTTCAACTTCCCGGTCATGGTGCCGATGTGGATGTTCCCGGTCGCCATCGCGGCCGGCAACACCTTCATCCTCAAGCCCAGCGAGCGCGATCCCTCGCCCTCGCTGTTCATCGCCAGGCTGCTCAAGGAAGCCGGCTTGCCCGACGGCGTGTTCAACGTCGTGCAGGGCGACAAGCTGGCCGTGGACGCGCTGCTCGAGCACCCCGACGTCAAGGCCATCAGCTTCGTCGGCTCCACGCCCATCGCGCAGTACATCTACGAGACCGGCGCCCGCCACGGCAAGCGCGTGCAGGCCCTGGGCGGCGCCAAGAACCACATGGTGGTGATGCCCGACGCCGACATCGACCAGGCCGTGGACGCGCTGGTCGGCGCCGGCTACGGCTCGGCCGGCGAACGCTGCATGGCGATCTCGGTGGCGGTGCTGGTCGGCGACGCGGCCGACAAGCTGATCCCCAAACTGGCCGAGCGCGCCAAGACCCTGGTTGTCAAGAACGGCATGGAGCTGGACGCCGAGATGGGCCCCATCGTCACGCAGCAGGCACTGGAGCGCATCGAGGGCTACATCGCCACCGGCGTGCAGGAAGGCGCGGAGCTGCTGGTGGACGGCCGCAACTTCAAGGTGGCCGGCCACGAGCAAGGCTTCTTCACGGGCGGCACGCTGTTCGACAAGGTGACGCCCGAGATGAAGATCTACAAGGAAGAGATCTTCGGCCCGGTGCTGGCCTGCGTGCGCGTGCCCGACTTCGCGGCCGCCGTCGAACTCATCAACAAGCACGAGTTCGGCAACGGCACGGCCTGCTTCACGCGCGACGGCAACGTGGCACGCGAGTTCGCGCGCCGCATCCAGGTCGGCATGGTCGGAATCAACGTGCCGATCCCCGTGCCCATGGCCTGGCACGGCTTCGGCGGCTGGAAGAAAAGCCTGTTCGGCGACATGCACGCCTATGGCGAAGAGGGCGTGCGCTTCTACACGAAGCAGAAGTCCATCATGCAGCGCTGGCCCGAAAGCATCGGCAAGGGCGCCGAGTTCGTGATGCCGACGGCCAAGTAAGCCGCCGCATTCAAATCTCCAAGGGCCGGCGAGCATCCTCGCCGGCCTTTTTCATTTCCGCACGCAGGAATGCCCGAAGACATTCGGATTCACCGAATCGAGAATGCCCGAATCGAGCGCCCAAATAAAAACGCCCCAACCTTGGGAGGTTGGGGCGTTTTGGCTGTAGGAGCCTGACGATGACCTACTTTCACACGGGAACCCGCACTATCATCGGCGCAAAGGCGTTTCACTGTCCTGTTCGGGATGGGAAGGAGTGGGACCACCTTGCTATGGTCATCAGGCATAACTTGTTGCTGTGCTGATGTTGGTCAGCACGGCGAATTCATAGAGTTTTGAATCAGGTGAGTGTTTGATTGCGTCTACTTGGCATAACAGCCTTGATGCGGTTAAGCGATCAAAGTTATAGGGTCAAGCCGCACGAGCAATTAGTACGAGTTAGCTTAACGCATTGCTGCGCTTCCACACCTCGCCTATCAACGTCCTGGTCTTGAACGACTCTTCAGGGGGCTCAAGGCCCCGGCAGATCTCATCTTGGAACGAGTTTCCCGCTTAGATGCTTTCAGCGGTTATCTCTTCCGCACATAGCTACTCGGCAATGCCACTGGCGTGACAACCGATACACCAGAGGTGCGTCCACTCCGGTCCTCTCGTACTAGGAGCAGGCTTCCTCAAATCTGCAGCGCCCACGGAAGATAGGGACCAAACTGTCTCACGACGTTTTAAACCCAGCTCACGTACCTCTTTAAATGGCGAACAGCCATACCCTTGGGACCGGCTACAGCCCCAGGATGAGATGAGCCGACATCGAGGTGCCAAACACCGCCGTCGATATGAACTCTTGGGCGGTATCAGCCTGTTATCCCCAGAGTACCTTTTATCCGTTGAGCGATGGCCCTTCCATACAGAACCACCGGATCACTATGTCCTGCTTTCGCATCTGCTCGACTTGTCA
>JASGJO010000020.1:0-93091 GCA_049840715.1 Pseudorhodoferax sp. | reverse complement strand
GTTACGCATCGCTAAGGTTAATAGGGAAACACGATAGAATCCGAACAGCACCTCTTGGCATGGTCAGGCCCCCCCTTCCTTGGCCGCGAGCTGGCGGTCCAGCGCGGCGATGTCGGCGTCCTTCACGTGCACCATCTCCTTGAGCTTGTCGACGTCGACCTCCTGCACGTCCTCCCCGCGCGGCGGCCAGGCCCCCGTCTTCAGGCAGATCACGCAGCGCGCGATTTCCGCCAGGCCCTGCAGCAGCAGCGCCGCCGCGGCGACGGGGATCACGAACTTGAACGGGTACAGCGGCAGCGGCGTGGCCGAGAAGGTCTGCTCGCGGATGGCGAGCGACTCCTGCGCGTAGGACCAGCCGGCCCAGGTCATGGCGATGACGCCGGGCAGGAAGAAGACGATGTACAGCGTGAGATCCACGCCCGCCTGCGCGCGCGGGCTGAAGAAGCCGTAGAGCACGTCGCCGCGCACGTGGCCGCTCTTGGCCAGCGTGTAGGCGCCGGCCAGCATGAACAGCGTGCCGTACAGCATGATCTGCGCGTCCAGCACCCAGGCGTGCGGGTTGTTCAGCGCGTAGCGGGAGAACACCTCCCAGCTGATCAGGGCCGTGAGCGCGACCACGGCCCAGGCCGCGGTCTTGCCGATGAAGGTGGAGATCGCGTCGATCGCAAGCAGGAGCTTTTGCATGACTCGCTTTTCTGAAGGGCAGACAAAGACAAGGGCGCCGCTCGGGGCGCCCTTGTCATGCGGGGGGATGGCCCGGCATCAGGCCTTCTTCTTGGCGAAGTAGTGGTTGAAGGCCATCTTGAAGTCGACCGAGTAATCGTTCTGCCACTGGCCGGCGCGCTGCGCGAAGGCGCGCTGCGAATCGAGCACCTTCTTGAACATCGGGTTCTCCTTGGACTTGGCCTCCACCGTCTTGTCCCAGGACGCCAGCTGCGCGCGCAGGATCGCATCGGGCGTCTTGTAGAACCTGATGCCCTGCTTCTTGAGTTCCTCGTAGTCCTTGGAGTTGCGCTCGATCGCCTTCCAGCTCATGTCGGCGCTGGCGGCCTGCACGCCGTAGTCGATGATGGACCGGAGCTCGGCCGGCAGCGCATCGAGCTTGGCTCTTGTTGAACAGCACCTCGAACTGCTCGCCGCTCTGGTGGAAGCTTTGCAGCATGCAGTTCTTGGCCACGTCGGGAAAGCCCAGCACGCGGTCGCTGGAGGCGTTGTTGAACTCGGCCGCGTCGATCAGGCCGCGGTCCAGCGCCGGCACGATCTCGCCGCCGGGCAGCGGGTTCACGGCCGCGCCCATGTCGGTGAACACGTCCACCGCCAGGCCCACGGTGCGGAACTTCAGGCCCTTCATGTCCTCGGCCTTGGCCACGGGCTTCTTGAACCAGCCCAGCGGCTGCGTGGGCATGGGGCCGTACATGTAGGAGACCACGTCCAGGTTCAGGCTCTTGTAGATCTCCTCCACCAGGGCCTTGCCGCCGCCGTAGTAGTGCCAGGCCAGCACCATGTTGGCGTCCATGCCGAAGCCCGGGCCCGAGCCCCACAGCGCCAGCGCCGAGTTCTTGCCGTACCAGTAGGCGATCACGCCGTGGCCGCCGTCCAGCGTGCCCTTGCCGACCGCGTCCAGCAGCTGGAACGCGGGCACCACCGAGCCGGCCGGCAGCACGTCGATCTTCAGGCGGTTGCCGGCCATGTCGTTGATCTTCTTGGCCAGGTCCTGCGCGTACTCGTGGAAGATGTCCTTGGCCGGCCAGGTGCTCTGGAAGCGCAGCGTGGTGGTCTGGGCCTGGCTGACCATGGGGGCGGACATGGCACCCGCGGCCACGGCGGCGCCCTTGAGCAGGTTGCGACGGCGCGGCGCGGCAGAGGGTTTGGCTTGGGTCATCGGTGTGTCTCCAGTGGTTGTGAACAGAAGGCGCATACATGTTGGGTGATATGACAACCCGGGCCAACCGGAATGTCCCCGACAGGGAATACCACTACGCACCTACACTGACGAAATCCGCCTCCTCGCACGCAAGCCCATGGACCCCATCCAGCTTTTCGATCCCGCCTCCGGCACCTACACCTACGTGTTGGCCGACCCGGCCACGCGCGCGGCCGTGATCATCGACCCCGTGGACGCGCAGCTCGAGCGCGACCTCGCACTGCTGCGCGAACGCGGCCTGCAGCTGGCCTGGACGCTGGAGACGCACGCCCATGCCGACCATGTGACCAGCGCCGGCCTGCTGGCCGAGCATGCCGGCGCGCGCACCGCCGCGCCCGCGGGCTGCGGCATCGCCACCGCCGCGGTGCAGCTGCAGGACGGCGAGGAGATCGCCTTCGGCCAGCAGCGCCTGCGCGTGCTGCACACGCCGGGCCACACGGCCGGTAGCATGTGCTACCTGTGGCAGGGCCATGTGTTCACGGGCGACACCCTGCTGATCGGCGGCTGTGGCCGCACCGACTTCCAGTCCGGCAGCGCGCAGGCGCTGTACCGCAGCATCACCGGCGTGCTATTCCAGCTGCCCGATGCCACGGTGGTCTGGCCTGGCCACGACTACCAGGGCCGCACGCACACGACCATCGGCGCCGAGAAGCAGTCGAACCCGCGCGTGGCCGGCAAGACCGAGGCCGAGTTCGTGGCCATCATGGCGGCCTTGAACCTGCCGCGCCCCAAGCGCATGGACGAGGCCGTGCCGGCCAACCTGCAGTCCGGCCTGGGCGCCGCGCCGGCCGCCGCCGATGCCGCGCCGCCGCCCCGCCGAGGGCTATGCCGGCGATGTCTCGCCCGCACTCGCGCGCGCAGTGGTTCGCCGACGGCCAGGCCGTGCTGGTGGACGTGCGCACCGACGCCGAGCGCGAGTGGGTGGGCTTCGTGCCCGGCGCCGTGCCCGTGGCCTGGAAGCAGTGGCCCGGCATGGCGCTGAACCCGGACTTCGACAGCGCGCTGCGCGCCGCCGTGCCCGCGGGCGGCAAGGTGCTGCTGCTGTGCCGCAGCGGCGTGCGTTCGGTGGCCGCGGCCAGGCGGGCGGCCGAGCTCGGCATCGAGGCCTACAACATCCTGGAGGGCTTCGAGGGCGACCCCGATGCCGACGCGCACCGCAACCGCAAGGGCGGCTGGCGCTACAGGAACCTGCCCTGGCGGCAGAACTGACGCGAGGCGACCGCCATGTGCCGCAGCATCAAGACCCTGTTCAACTTCGAGCCGCCCGCGACCGAACTCGAGATCCGCGCGGCCTCGCTGCAGTTCGTGCGCAAGCTGTCGGGCTTTTCGGTGCCGTCCAAGGCCAACGAGGAAGCCTTCGCGCAGGCGGTCGACGCCGTCACGGCCACGGCCACCGCCTTGCTGGCCGAACTCGTGACGACGGCCGGACCCAGGAACCGCGCGGAGGAAGCGGCCAAGGCCCGCGCGCGCGGCGCAGCCCGCTTCAGCGCCTGACCTGCCGCTCGGGCTGGCACGCGAGCCAGGCCGCGTAGCTGCTGTCGGCCGGCGGCTGGTGCGCCGCCTCCAGCATGAACAGCGCGCCGACCAGCGTGTCGTCCAGCCCGATCGGGAACGCCGGACTGCAGCCGCGGCATCGCGCCGCGCCCCAGGGCCTGGCCCAGCTCCAGGTCGACGAGCTGGCGGCCGTGCCCGATCTCGGCCAGCGCGGCGGCGTCCAGGCCCGCGGCCTCGGCCAGTTGCTCCAGTTCCTCGAGCCCGGACCGGGGTTCGAGCTGCAGCCAGCCGACCGCGCCGGCCGCCGTGCGCGCGAGCACGCCGAACGGGTCGCCCAGCACCACATGCTCGACGAAGCCATGCTGTTCGAGCAACTGCTGCAGCGCCCGCGCCGTGCGACGGCACGCGCAGCTGCGCGTTCTGCACCGGCGTCAGCGTGCGCGCCAGATCTGCGAGGCGCGCGTGTTGGCGTTGGAGGGCATGTGGCGCAGCACCGTCAGCAGGCGCGCCGCCACGTCGGGGTCCTGCTTGGGCAGGAACTGGTCGATCAGCGCGCGGTTGAACGCCTCCACCGCGATCTGCTCGTCGGCCTGGCCGGTCAGCAGCACGCGCAGGCCGGGCCAGTCGCTCAGCGCCGCGAGCGCATCCAGGCCGTTCATCTGCGGCATCGAGTAGTCGACGATGCAGGCGTGCGTGAGCGCGTAGCGCGCGCGCGCCGGGCCGGCCCAGTAGGCCAGCACCTGCGGCAGCAGCGGCGTGGCGCCCTGGCGCCAGCGGTCGATGATCTGCTGCTGCGCCCAGGCATCGTCTTCCCAGACGAGCGGATTCCTGCTGCAGCACGCCCAGGCACTCGTCGACGCTGGTGTGCAGGCGCACGTTCCAGTGGCCGGGCAGCATCAGCGCCAGCATCTGAAGGTAGTCCGGATCGTCGTCCAGGAACGAGAAACTGCCGGGGCAATGGAACAGCGGAAGGCTCATGGAGAGGGGGCCGGTGGGGCCTGGAAAGTGCCGGTGGTATTGTCACGGCAAGGTTTTCCCATGTCGCCACGCTCACCTGTCAGAACTGCCAGTCGCTCCCTGATCGAACTCCTGCGGGAGTGGTTGCACGCGCTTTCCGCGCAGGACGTGGGGGCCATCGTGGTGCTGGGGCCGGAGCTGCACGGCCATCCGTCCGAGCGCCGCGTGCTGGCCGTCTACCCGCTCAGCGCGCAGCAGGCGGCCTATGCGCTGGCCCGCAGCCCCGACTTCGGCGAAGGTCCGCAGCGCCATGGCATGCCGGCCGTGGCCTGGCAGCCGCTGGCGCAGCCGCTGCACCAGCCCGAGGCCGAGGTCGATGCGCACTGGCGCCGTGCCTGGCTGGCCCTGGGCCTGCAGGCGGCGGTGCGCGTGAGCTTCGGCCTGCCGGCCGGGCGCAGCTTCGACTGCTTCCTGTTCGTCGCCGGCGAGTTGCCGCAACGCAGCCAGGTGGCCGCGCTGGGCTGGCTGGCCCAGGGTTTCTGGCCCAGCTTGCGCAGCGCGCTGGTGGCGGCCTGGAGCCCGCTGACGCGGCGCGAGGAGGAATGCCTGCGGCTGGCCTTCGACGGCCTGACCGCGCGCGCCAGTGCCGAGCGCATGGAATGCTCCGAACGCACGGTGAACTTCCACATGGCCAATGCCATGGCCAAGCTCGGCGCGGACAACAAGATGGCGGCGATCCAGCGCGCCTGCTGGCTCGGCGCGATCTAGCCGTCGTTCGGCGGCGCGGTGCGCAGCAGCGCCTGCTCGGCTGCCTCGTAGGCCGCCGCCAGGCGCAGCACGCCGGCATCGTCGCGCGGCCGGCCGATCAGCTGCAGGCCCATCGGCAGGCCCTGCGGCCCGAAGCCGGCCGGGATGCTGATGGCCGGCAGGCCCGCGAAGGTGGCGTAGATCACGACCTCCATCCAGCGGTGGTAGGTGTCCATGGCCCGGCCCGCGATCTGCGTGGGCCAGCGCTCGGCGGCCGCGAACGGCCAGACCTGGGCGCTGGGCAGGGCCAGCACGTCGTGGCGCTCGAACAGGCCCAGCAGGTGCTGGTAGAAGGCCGTGCGCCGGCCGCTGGCGGCCATGAACTGCGCGGCGCTGGTGCCCTGGCCCTGCTCGTATTCCCACAGCGCCTCGGGCTTGATGCGTTCGCGCGCGCTGCGGCAGCGCCAGCAGCGGCGCGATGCGCGCGCCCACGAGCACGCGGCGCCAGACGAGCCAGGCGTCCCAGACCGGCTCGGGCGCCGTGCCGAGCGCCGTGGGTTCGACCACGCAGCCCAGCGCCGGCCAGGCGGCCCAGCGCCTGTTCGCAGCAGTCCAGCACGCCGGCTTCCATGGCCAGGTAGCCGCCCAGGTCGCCGAGCCAGGCGATGCGTGCGGGCCGCGCGGCCTGGCCCAGCGCCTCGGCGAAGCGCGCGCCGTCGTCCAGCGACAGCGGCGCGCGCGGGTCGTGGCCGGCCAGCGTGTCCAGCATGCGCGCGAGGTCGCGCACGGTGCGCGCCATCGGGCCGGCCGTGCCCAGCTGCGCGAGCCAGGCATCGGCGGCCGGCGCCTGGGGCACGCGGCCCTGGCTGGGCCGCATGCCGAAGATGTGGTTCCAGCCGGCCGGGTTGCGCAGGCTGCCCATGAAGTCCGAGCCGTCGGCCACGGCCACCATGCGCTGGGCCAGCGCCACGGCCGCGCCGCCGCTGCTGCCGCCGGCCGAGCGCGCCGGGTCCCAGGCATTGCCGGTGGTGCCGAAGACTTCGTTGAAGGTGTGCGAGCCCAGGCCGAACTCGGGCGTGTTGGTCTTGGCCACCACGATGCCGCCGGCCGCCTTGATGCGCGCGACCATGAGTTCGTCCTCGCGCGGCACCTGCCGCGCCAGCAGCGGCGAGCCGTGCGTCGTGGCGATGCCGGCCGTGGCCGAGAGGTCCTTGACGGCCTGCGGGATGCCGTGCAGCCAGCCCCTGGACTGGCCGCGCGCGAGCAGGGCGTCGTGCGCGTCGGCCTCGGCCAGCAGGGCCTCGGGCGCGCGCAGGCTCACGATGGCGTTGAAGCGCGGGTTGCGCTGCGCGATGCGGGCCAGCGTGGCCTGCATCAGTTCGCGGCAGGACAGCTGGCCGGCGTGCAGGGCCTGCGAGAGGCCGGTCGCGTCGTGGGTGTCGAGGATGTTCGGCGGCATGCCCGGTTTATAGGGCATGCCGGTGCATCAGGGCATGAGCGTGATGCGGTCGACCTCGAACTCGCGCTTGCGCAGGCCCTTGTCGAACTCGCCGTACAGCTCCACGCGCTGCTCCGCGCTGACGCTCTGGCCGGGCGGGAAGCGGTCGTTGTCGATCTCCACGGTGATGCGGCCCGTGTCGTCGGCGAAGGTGTACTTGTCGCCGCCGTCGTGCGAGACGATGCGGCCCTGCAGGCGTGCGTGCTGGTCGTCCTGGCCGGTCTCCAGCAATTGCTTGACGGTCATGAGCTGCACCGAGCTCGGGCCGCTGTAGCTGCCGTGCCTTTCCGTCTGGGCCGGCCGCGCGCCCGCGCTGGGACCGGTGTAGCCGGCGGCCGGCTGGGCCTGCGCGGCGGTGCCGGCGAGCAGGGCGGCGGCGATGGTGGCGGTGACGGCGGTGGCGATGGGATGGCGCATGGTGATCAACTCCTTGGGTGCATGTGCCGCGGACCCGTTCCGCGGCATGGCTGCATTGGACGCGCCGCAGATGAAGGCAATCTGATGTGCCGCGCTACCAGCAGGCAGGCCCGCCGTCGAGCATGCGCTGCGCGAGCAGGAAGCCCGCCGCGTTCCAGCTCTGGCCCGGCATGCCGCGCGGCGCCAGCGTCTTGCCGTGGAACCACTCGGTGAAGCGCCAGCCATGCGCCGCGTTGGCCTGCGCCAGCCGCAGCAGCACGTCCTGCGCTTGTTGCCTGCGCCCGAGCCGCGCCAGCGCCATCGTCCAGAAGCCGCCCACGAAGGGCCAGATGCCGCCGTTGTGGTACTGGTGCACGAGGTTCTGCTGGTGCCGCTCCATGTAGCGGCGCCACAGGTCGTGCTGGCGCGTGAGCGGGTGCAGCACCACGCGCACGGGATAGGGCTGGTCGGCCTGCGCGGCCGTGATGGTGTCGGCGATGCGCGCGGCCATGGCCTCGTCGGCCAGGCCGCAGAGCATGGCCAGCACGTTGCCGAACACATCGCCTTCGTCGCCGACCACGGCCAGGTTCACGAAGGAGAGGTACAGCCCCGGGTCGCGCCGGCCACGCCGCGCGTAGTGGCGCAGCAGGCGGGCGCGGTGGTAGTGCGGCAGGTCGCGCTGGAACGGGTTGAACAGGTGGTTGAAGTGGTGCGACGTGGCCTCGGCATGGTCCAGCGCGAAGCGGCGTTTGACTTCGAACCACAGCGCGTTCGTGTAGAGCACGTAGCCCGAGCGCGGCATGATGTCGGCCCAGTCGCTGGCCTCGTTCTGCTGCAGCAGCCGGAAGGTCTGGTGCTCCTGCGCGAGCAGCCAGCCGATCGCGCGCTGCACGCCGTCGTGCCAGTGCGTGGCGCCCACCGTGCCGTGCCGGCGCACATGGTCCACGGCGATCAGCCACCACAGCGTGGCGTCGATGCAGCCCAGGTACCAGAAGTCCGCGTCGAAGCCGTCGGGGTCCACGTACTTGGGGATCTGGCCGTTGGCCGCCTGCTGCGCGGCCAGTGCATCGAGGCTGGCCACGGCGCCGCGCTCCAGCGCCGGCACGCCGCTGCCGCACATGGCCATCACGCAGATGGCGGCGTCGCGGCCGAAGATGCGCGTGTAGCGGCGCGCCTCCGCCGCCTGCGTGCGGCTGGCCGCGAGGATGCCGTGCGGCGTGCAGTTGGCCTCGAGCAGGGCCAGCGCGGCCCGGGTGCATTCGGCCAGCAGCGTGGCGGGGTCGTCGTGGTGCGGGTCGGTCATGGTCGGGGCATTCTGAAGCACGGCCCAAAGTCCCGCGGCATCATGCCGGCATGCCGACCGGACCCACCCTGGAGCAGCTGCGCCGCCACGCGATCGCGCGCACGCTGTTCACGCCCACCACGCTGCCGCGCGCCATCGCCCGCCTGGGCTTCGTGCAGGCCGACCCGATCCGCGCGCCCGCGCGCGCCCAGGACCTCACGCTGCGCCACCGCGTGCGCGGCTACCGCGCCGGCGACCTGGAGCGGCGCTACGCGCGGCTCGGCATCGAGGAGGACTTCTTCGTCAACTACGGCTTCCTGCCGCGCGCGCACGCCGACCTCATGCACCCGCGCCAGGCGCGCGAGGCCTGGACGCCCGAGCGCACGCGCCAGGCCGCCGCCGTGCTGGCCTTCGTGCAGGAGCGCGGCGCCGTGCACCCGCGCGAGGTCGAGGCCGCGTTCGCGCACGGCAAGTCGCGCAACTGGTTCGGCGGTTCCTCCAACGCCAGCACCCAGCTGCTCGACGCCATGCACTACCGTGGCCAGCTGCGCGTGCTGCGGCGCGAGGGGGGCACGCGCGTGTACGCCGTGCGCGCGGCCGGCCTGGCCGCCGCCGACGCCCAGGCCATCGCCGCGCGCATGGACGCCCTGGTCGACCTCGTCGTGGCCAAGTACGCGCCGCTGCCGGCGGCCAGCCTGGGCCAGCTGTTGAGCCACCTGCTGCGCGGCGGCACGCCGCAGTGGGCGGCCGAGCGCGCCGCCGCACTCGCGCGCGCGCGGCTGCGGCTGGCCCGTGCGCGCATCGACGGCGTGGACTGGTACTGGCCGGCCGCCGAGAACCCCGCCGCGGCGCGCTGGCGCACGGACGAGGGCGTGCGCCTGCTGACGCCCTTCGACCCCGTGGTTTGGGACCGGCGCCGCTTCGAACTGTTCTGGGGCTGGGCCTACCGCTTCGAGGCCTACACGCCCGCCCCGCGCCGCCAGCTCGGCTACTACGCGTTGCCGCTGCTGTGGCACGAGCAGGTGGTCGGCTGGGGCAACCTGTCGGTGGTGGGCGGCGCGCTGCAGGCGCGGTTCGGCTACGTGGCCGGCAGGCCGCCGCGGGCCGCCGCCTTCCGCGCCGGTCTCGACGAGGAACTCGGCCGCGTGCGCGCCTTTCTCGGCCTCTGATCCAGTCTCGGTTCACAGCAGCAGGAAGGCCGCGGCGGCGACCGCCGTCGGCCCCAGCGCGCCGAGCAGCAGCGCGCCCACGCTGACGGTCTCGTCGGCGAAGCCGCGCTTGAGCAGCGCCACGCCGGCCGGGTTGGGTGCGTTGGCGATCACCGTGAGGCCGCCGCCGGCCACGGCGCCGGCCATCAGCATGTACTTGGCCTGGTCGGACATGCCCTCGACCAGCGAGCCCAGGTAGGTCAGCGCCGCGTTGTCGGTGACCGCCGTGAGGCCCAGCGCGCCGAAGAACAGCGCCAGCGGCTCCAGCCCCGCGACGATGGGCCGCAGCCACCACTGCTGCAGGCCGCCCAGGACCACCAGGCCGGCCAGGAAGAAGCCGACCAGCAGCGCCTCCTTCAGGATCAGCGGGCTCTGGTGCTGGGCATAGGCCTGGGTGTAGCCCAGGAACATCAGGAACAGGCCCAGGAAGACGACAGGGTGGTGGGCGAACAGCACCACCCCGGCGAGCAGGGCCAGGTGCACCGCGACCACGGTGGCCGGCACCCGGTGCATGGCCGGATCGTGCGTGGGCGGCGCATGCTGCACGAAGCGGCGCAGCGCCCAGGTGGCGATGCTGGCGTTCACGACCACGGCCAGCGCGGCCTTCCAGCCGAAGGTCTGCAGCATGAACAGGCTGTCCCATTGCCAGGTGGCCGCCACCATGAGCACCGGCGGCGCCGCGTAGGCCGTCAGCGTGCCGCCGATGGACACGTTGACGAACAGCACGCCCAGCGCCAGGTACTTCACGCCCTCGGGCATGTCGCGGCGGAAGATCTGCGGCGCCAGCATCAGCGCCGCGATGGTCATGGCCGCGGGCTCGGCGATCAGCGAGCCGAACAGCGGCACGGCCGCCAGGCCCAGCCAGGCACTGGCCAGCGGTGTCGGCACGGGCGCCAGCCGCGCCATCCTGTGGACCACGTCCACCACCGTGCGCAGCACGGGCCGCGATGCCGCCATGACCATCACGACGAAGACGAACAGCGGCTCGGTGTAGTTGCGCGATTCGGCGTAGGCCAGCGCCTGCGGGCCGCCGGCGGCCAGCGCCAGCACGGCGATGAGCACCATGGCCCAGAAGCCGAACACCACCTCGACCTCGCCGAGCAGGTGGAACAGGCCGGCATGGCGCGGAAAGCGGTGAGACAGCCGCTCGAACTGCTTGGCGGCGAAGGTGTGGGCCAGCGCGATGGCGAACAGCGCGGCGGCGATCCATTGGATCAGGGGGTCGGACATGGGTTTCCCGTTCGCAGGCAGGCCGCGCGGCGGCCCGACCTGCGCGAGAAACCTGGCCTGCCCGATGCGGCACGCCACCCAGGCGCGCATTCTAGGAATGCGCGCCAAGCCCTTGCGGCCGGTCAGGGCACGGCGCGGCCGAAGCCCGGGCCATCGGCCGCGCGCATCAGTCCAGCCGGATCCCCGCGGCCCGGATCACCGCGCCCCAGCGCTTCGACTCGGCCCGCGCCAGCGCCAGGAACTGCGCGGGCGTGCCGGGCAGGGCCTCCATGCCGATGTCGGCAAAGCGCTTCTGCACGGCCGCGGTCTGGAACGACTTGTTCAGTTCGCCGTTGAGCCGCGCGACCACGGGCGCCGGCAGGCCCGCCGGCCCCAGGATGCCCTGGAAGGCATAGACCTCGCTGTCCTTCACGCCGGCCTCGGCCAGCGTGGGCACGCCGGGCAGCAGCGCGCTGCGTTGCGCCGAGCCGATGGCCAGCACGCGCACCTTGCCGCTCTGCATCACCGACAGGCCCGAGGCCAGGTCCAGGAACATGCAGGGCACCTGGCCGCCCATCACGTCGGCCATGGCCGGCGCCGCGCCGCGGTAGGGGATGTGCACGAGGAAGCTGCCCGTGCGGTTCTTGAACAGCTCCATGGCCAGGTGGTGCGGCGAGCCGTTGCCGGGCGAGGCGTAGTTCACCTTGCCCGGGTTGGCCTTCACGTGGGCCAGGAACTCGGCGAAGTTCTTCGCCGGAAAGTCCGGGTGCACCACCAGCGCCAGCGGGAAGCGGCCGATCGCGCCGATGTAGCTGAAGTCCTTCTCGGGATGGAACGGCAGCTTGCCGAACAGGTGCTCGTTGAAGGCCAGCACGGCGTTGTCGGCCGACAGGATGGTCAGGCCGTCGGGCTTGGCGCGCGCGACGAGCTCGGCGCCGATGTTGGTGGCCGCGCCGGGCCGGTTGTCGACCACGATGTTCTGGCCCAGCGGGCCGCGCATGGCCTCGGCCAGCGTGCGCGCCAGCACGTCGGTGCCGCCGCCGGCGGGGTAGGGCACGACCCAGCGGATCGGCTGCTCGCTGCCCTGGGCGTGGGCCGCGGGCATGGCGAAGGGGGCGGCGGCCAGGGCAGCCAGGAGGTCGCGTCGTTGCATGGGTTCAGTCTCCGTTCTCGTTGCTGGACAGGGATGGTAGGGGCAGGGCGTGCAAGGCCTCGGCCAGCGCCTGGCGGCAGCGCGCCTCGTCGCCGACCTGCTCCATGAGCAGCAGCGCCAGCCGCGCCAGGAACAGGGCCTCGCGCGCGGGGCCGGCCTCGGTGATGGCGTGGGCACAGGCGGCGTAGAGCCGGTCGCGCGCGTCGGCGGGCAGGGCGTTCACTGTTTCCATGACGGGTCCAGACGGTCGATGCGCCGCAGCATCGCGGCGAACAGGTCCTGGCCCATGGCGGCGCCGCCCAGGAAGCGGCGCGCGTCCTCCACGCAGCCCTGGCGCACGGCCTCGGCAATGGGCTGGCGCGGCCCGAGTGCCGCGCCGGCCACCTGCACCTCGCAGGCGCGCTGCAGCGCCCACAGCGTGTACAGCGCCTTGGGCAGGGTCTCGCTCCAGACCAGCAGGCCATGGTTGCGCAGGACCACGGCCTGTCTGTCGCCCACGCTGGCCAGCAGGCGCGGGCCTTCGTCGGCGTGCAGCGTGATGCCCTCGAAGTCGTGGTAGGCCACGCGGTCGCTGAGCTGGGCCGCGTAGAAGTTCGTGGTCTCCAGGCCCTGGGCGCTGCAGGCCACGGCCATGCCGGCCGTGGTGTGGGTGTGCATCACGCACTGCGCGCCCGCCAGGTGGCGGTGCAGCGTGGCATGCGGCGTGAAGCCGGCCGGGTTGATGGGCCAGAGACTGTCGGACAGCAGGCGGCCGTCCAGGTCGACCTTCACGAGGTTGGAGGCCGTGACCTCGCCGTAGTGCAGGCCGAAGGGGTTGAGCAGGAAGTGGTGCTCGGGCCCCGGCACGCGCAGCGAGATGTGGTTGTAGATGCCTTCGCTCCAGCCCCAGAGGTCGAAGATGCGGTAGCAGGCGGCCAGCTGCAGCCGGGCCTGCCATTCGCTGGGCGCGATGCCGCGCGGGTAGGCCGCCAGCGCGGCCGGCAGCGGGTCGTGGACGTTGTTCATGCGGTGGTCTCCTCGTCGTGGTGGATGCAGGCGGCGCGCGCAAGTGCGCGGGCCAGCGCGCCGGCCGGCGGCAGGCCGGGCCAGCGCGCGGCCACATGGCCGTCGGGGCGCAGCAGCAGCGTGGGGCCGTCGTCGCCCTGCAGCGGCAGCAGCACCAGCGAGAGCGCGCCGGCGCCGGCGCCGTCGGCGAGCGCCGCGGCGTGCGCGGCCCGGCACAGCAGCGTGAAGCCCGGGCCGACGTGGTCGAGCAGGTGGCCGCCGCCGGCCAGCGGCCGGTCGGCCAGGACTTCGCCGGGCAGCGGGCCGGCCATGCCGCCGGCATCCGGCGTGGACAGCGGCGAATCCGCGTAGCGCACGGCCTCGGTCTGGCGCGGGTTGACCAGCTGGGCGATGCCGCGGTGCCGTTCGGCCAGCGACAGCGCCGCCTCGCGCAGCAGGTCGAAGCCGCGCGAGGGCGGCGACATGAACTCGGTGCTGCGCATCGCGCTCTCGGCATTGGTGTGGAAGGCGGCGATGCGCTCGCGCGAATAGCTGTCCAGCAGCGCGCTGCCGGCCCGGCCCTGCGCCACCAGGGCCAGCTTCCAGGCCAGGTTGTCGGCGTCGTCGAAGCCCGAGTTGAGGCCGCGCACGCCGAAGATCGGCATGGCGTGGGCGGCGTTGCCGGCGAACAGCACGCGGCCGTGGCGGTAGCTGCCCAGCGTCATCGCGCCAGCGCGGTAGACCGAGGTCCAGACCGGCTTCCAGGGCAGGTGGCCTTCGCCGATGGCGTCCAGGTGGCGCTGCACGAAGTCGTGCACGGCCGCGGGCGTGAGCGCCTCCTCGGTGCTCTGGCCCGCGCGCAGCTGGTAGTCGATGCGCCAGATGTCGTCGGGCTGCGGGTGCATCGAGCACGGTGCCGCCGCGGTGCCAGGGTGGGTCGAACCAGGCGCGGCGCTCGACCGGGTGCCGGCTCGGCAGTTCGATGTCGATGATCACGTAGCGGCCCTCGTAGGCCGCGCCGTGCAGCTCCAGCCCCAGGGTCTTGCGCACGAAGCTCTGGCCGCCGTCGCAGGCGACCAGCCAGTCGGCCGCGAGCGCGTAGCCGCCCAGCGCGTTGCGGGCCTGCAGCTGCACGCCATCGGCCTGCTGCGCGAAGCCGGTCAGCGCCGTGCCCCAGCGCAGGTCGATCAGGCCCGGCCGGGCCGCGTTGCAGCGCTCGATCGCGTCCAGCAGGAACTGCTCGATGTAGTACTGCGACAGGTTCAGCATGGGCGGCAGCTTCTGGCCGGCGTCGTGCGGCATGGCGAAGCGCAGCACCTCGGTGGTCTGGTAGAAGCTGCGGCCGGCCGTCCAGGGCAGGCCCTTGGCCAGGAAGGCGTCGAGCGCGCCCAGGCGCTGCAGGATCTGCAGGCTGCGGCGCGAGACGCAGATCGCGCGGCTGCCGGTGCAGACCGTGTCGTCGGCCTCCAGCAGCACGCTGGCCACGCCCTGTGCGGCCAGGCCCAGCGCCAGCGCCATGCCGACCGGGCCGCCGCCGGCGATGGCCACGGCATGGCGGCGGGTTTCCCGGCCGTCCTGCAGCGGCGGCAGCCGCGGCGCGTGGCGGGTGTAGTGGAAGGCGCCGACGGACTGCGGCGGGGGTTCGGGCGCGGGCATCGTTGTCTCCTCGGGTTCTGCGCGATGGCGGGATTGTCAATAGCCGGCGTGCCGCCGTGTGTAGTAACTTCTGACGACAAGGTCCATCCCCATGCAGCGCTGGCGCATCACCCCCACAGACCAGGCGTTGGCCGCCCGCGTGGTCGGCGGCGTGCTGGCCGGCGTGGGCACGGCGCGGCTGGCGGCGCACTACCTGGCGGCGCTGCAGGAGCTGCTGCCGGTGACCTTCTGCACCGTGTTCGCGGTGGGCGCGAGCGGCCGCATCGAGACCGTGTCGGCCGCCAGCAGCTACGGCGACACGGCCGAGCGCACGGCCGGCCGCTACGTGGCCGAGCGCTTCGACCGCGTCGATCCCATGCTGGTCTGGCTGGCCGCGCGCAAGCGGCCGGCACGCGCCCAGCTGTGGCTGGGCCACCACCGCGGCGACGAGCTGGCCGACGCGGCCTACCGCGCGGCCTGCTACACCGACGTGGGCATCCGCGAGCGTGCCTCGGTGCTGGTGCTCGCGCCGAGCGGGCAGCGCGCGGCCATCAGTTGCTACCGCAGCCTGGCGCAGCCGGCGTTCGCCGCGGCGGACTTCGCCCTGCTGGAGGCGCATGCGGCGCTGCTGGCCGAGGCCACGGCCGCGCATGGCCGCGTGGTGGCGGCCGGCGCCCCCGTGGCGGCCGGCCTGGCGGGCGAGCTGCTGCGCCTGAGCCCGCGCGAGCGCGAGGTGCTGGACCGGCTCGCGGCCGGCCGCACGGCCAAGGAGGCGGCGCTGGACCTGGGCGTGGCACTGAGCACCGTGCGCACGCTGCAGTACCGCGCATTCCGGCGGCTCGGCCTGCGCTCGGTCAAGGACCTGCTGCGCGGGCGGGGCTGATCGGTCGGGGGCGGATCGCTGTGCAGGCGCCGGGGCCCCTGGCACTTGGCAGCCCCGGCTCCCGCGCCATCGTCCGTCAGGTCGTCCGGCAGCGCGCGAAGCGCCGCACCGGCTTCAGCCGAACACGGCGTGCCACAGCGCCAGCACCGCGTCGCGCTCGGCTGGCCACGTCGGCGGCTTCGACCTGCGTCGGCGCCTCGTCCAGGCGCGCGCGGTGCTGCAGGTGGCGCAGTGTCGCGGTAGGCGTCGGCCGCGGCTGGCCCACGCCCGGTGGGCAGCAGGCCGGCAGGCCTCGGCGCGCTGCAGCAGCGCGATGTTGCCCACGTTGGCCATCAGCTCGGGGTGCCGGGCGGACTGCGACAGCACCAGGTACTGCACGGCGAACTCGGCGTCGACCATGCCGCCGGGGCTGTGCTTGACGTCGAATGCCCGCCGCGCACGGGGTGGGCGGCGCGCACCTTCTCGCGCATGGCGATGATCTCGCTGCGCAGCGCCTGTCGCGTCGCGCGGGCGGTGACGCACGGCGCTGCGCACGGCGTCGAAGCGCGGCCGCAGTGCGTCGGGTCGCCGAGCACGAAGCGCGCGCGCGTCATGGCCTGGTGCTCCCAGGTCCAGGCGGTGTTGCTGCCGCGGCTGCTGCTGGTAGTTGGCGTAGGCCTCGAAGCTGGTGATCAGCAGGCCGGAATTGCCGTTGGGCCGCAGCGCGGTGTCGATCTCGAACAGGTCGCCCTCGCGCGGTCTTGACGGTCAGCCAGTTGATCATCTTGCGCACGAAGGCGGCATAGACCTCGGGCGCGCGCTCGTCCTCGTCCTCGTAGACGAACACGATGTCCAGGTCGCTGCCGTAGCCCAGCTCCTTGCCGCCCAGCTTGCCGTAGCCGATGATGGCGAACTGCGGCGCGTCGCGGTGGCGCGTTCTTCAGGCGCTGCCAGCACCAGCGCGGCCGTCACGCGCAGCATGGTGTCGGCCAGCGCGCTGAGGTCGTCGGCGACCTGCTCCACGCGTCAGCCGGCCCTCCACGTCGCGCGCCAGCGTGCGGAACATCTCGGCATGGTGGGCGCGGCGCAGCAGGTTGAGCAGCGCCTCCTCGTCGTCCTCGCCGGTGGGGGCCAGCGACGGCGCGGCGGCTTCTCCAGTTCCTGCTCGAAGGCCGTCGGCCGCGAAGCGCTCGGCCAGCATCGATGCCGCTGGCCAGCTCGTCGATCACGCCGGGGTGGCGCAGCAGGTAGCGCGCCGGCCAGCTGCGCCGCGCCCAGCAGGCGCAGCAGGCGCTCGTGCATCGCCGGGCGCTCCAGCAGCAGCGCCAGGTAGCTCTCGCGGCGCAGCAGCGGCTCGACCCAGTCGGTCCAGCGCAGCGCGCCCTGCAGCCGGTGCGGCGTCGATGCCGTCGCCCGGCGCCGTGCAGCCAGTCGGCCGTGCGCTGCACCAGCCGCAGCAGCCGGCCGCGGCTCTCGTCGCGCAGCGCCTGCACGCGCGGGTGGTCGCGCCAGGCCTCGATGCGCTGGCGGAAGCGGCTCGGGCAGGCGTTCGCAGCACGCTCGTCGAAGTCCGGCGGCGCCGCGGCCCTGCGCCTTGGGGCCGCCGTTGCAGTTGCCGCATGCAGCGGCTTGGCGTCGCCGCCGAGCAGGATGTCGAACTCCTGCGCGACGAACTCGCGGTGCTGGTCCAACTCGGACAGGAAGGGGCAGCACGAGGCGTAGCCCATGGTCTCGGCGATCCAGGCCAGGTCCTCGTCGCCCGAGGGCAGCACATGGGTCTGCTGGTCGTCCAGGTACTGGATGCGGTGCTCCACGCGGCGCAGGAACACATAGGCCTGGGCCAGCGCCTCGGCCGTGGCCTGCGGCATCAGGCCGGCGCGCGTCAGGCGCGGCAGCGCGTCCAGCGTGGAGCGCGTGCGCAGCTCGGGGAACTGGCCGCCGCGCACCACCTGCAGCAGCTGCACGGTGAACTCGATCTCGCGGATGCCGCCGCGCGAGAGCTTGACGTCGTTGGCGCGCTCGGGGTGGCCGGCGGCGCGGCGCGCGGCGTGCTCGCGGATCTGCCGGTGCAGCATGCGCAGCGCGTCGAACACGTTGTAGTCCAGGTAGCGGCGGAACACGAAGGGCAGCACCACGCCGCGCAGCTCGCTGCGCCGAGCCGTCCGCGACGCAGCGGCGCGGCGCCACCACGCGGCTCTTGAGCCAGGCGAAGCGCTCCCACTCGCGGCCCTGCACCTGCAGGTAGTCCTCCAGCGCGCCCAGCGAGACCGCCGGCGGGCCGGAGTTGCCGTGCGGGCGCAGCGCCAGGTCGACGCGGAACACGAAGCCGTGCTCGGTGGTGTCGCCGACCAGCGCGTAGATGGTCTTGATGGCGCGCGCGAAGTACTCGTGGTTGCTGATGCGCCCGCGCCCGTCGGCCGGGCCGGCGGTCTCGCCGTCGTGGTCGTAGATGTAGATCAGGTCGATGTCGCTGGAGACGTTGAGCTCGCGCGCGCCGAGCTTGCCCATGCCGATGACCCACAGCTGGGCGCGCCGGCCGTCGGCGCGTGCAGCGGCATGCCGTGGCGTTCGTCGAGTTCGCGCTCGGCCTGGCAGCAGCGCGTCATCCAGCGCGAGTTCGGCCAGCTCGGTCACGGCGCGCGGTCACCACCGCCAGTTCGGCGCGCTGCTCGCAGTCGAGCACCACCAGCCGCTCCATGACCAGCTGGCGCAGCACGCGCAGCGCCGCGCCGAGGCCGTGGCCGCTGGCGCAGCAGCTGCGCCAGCGTGGCCTGCATGGCGGCCTTGCGCGGCGGGCCCGGCGGCAGCAGCGCCAGCTCGGCGGCGTAGCGGCGGCGCAGGCGCTGCACGAAGCGCGAATGCGTGGCCAGGACCGGTGCGCGCGGCAGGGGGCTCGGAAGGGGTCGGTGTTAACAAAGGGTCACGGGGAGAGACGGAACCGGTGCCGGGGTCGCGGGTCATAATTCCTGGCCGATTTAGCTTGCAATGACTGTTCCGACGCCACGACCTTCACGCCTGCTGAGGCTGGCGGCCGTCCTGGCGCCCTGGGTGCTGGGTCTGGTTCTGTGCGTGTGGTTGGTCGTTGGCCTCGCCTGGGGGGCGTTGCACGGCTGGATTGTGCCGCGTATCGGCGAATTCCGTCCGCAGCTGGAAGCGGCCGCCAGCCGGGCCCTCGGCGCCGAGGTGCGCATCGGTGCGATCAGCGCCGTTTCCTCCCGCATCCTGCCCAGTTTCGAGCTGACCGACGTGGTGCTGCGCGACGCCCAGGGCCGCGAAGGCCTGCGCCTGGCAAGGGTTTCTGCGTTGCTGTCGCCGCGTTCGCTGGTGCGGCTGGGCTTCGAGCAGCTCGTGGTCGACGGCCCGGTGCTGGACCTGCGCCGCAGCACGGACGGGCGCCTGCTGGTGGCCGGCATTCCCCTGTCCGAAGGGGCGGGCGGCAGCAGCCCTGCCGCCGACTGGATCTTCTCGCAGCGCGAGCTCGCCGTGCGCCAGGCCACCGTGCGCTGGACCGACGAGCGCGCCGGCCTGCCCCCGGTCGAACTGGCCGATGCCGACCTGGTCATCCGCAACGGCACGCGGGGCCACCGCATCCGCTTCGATGCCACGCCGCCCGCGGCCTGGGGCCAGCGCTTCAGCCTGCGCGCGGCCATGCGCCAATCGCTGCTGAACCCGCACCGCGGCAACTGGCGCGAATGGGACGGACCGGTCTACGCCGAGTTTCCGCAGCTCGATCTCGCGCAGCTGCGCGCCCAGCTGCCGCCCGGCGTGGCGCGCGACGTGGAATTGCTGGCCGGCCGCGGCAGCCTCACGGCCTGGGTCGACGTGGTGCATGGCGAGGTGATGGGAGGCCAGATGGACCTGGCCCTGGCCGACGCCAGCGCGCGCCTGGGGCCGGACCTGGAGCCGCTCGCGCTGGCGCAGCTGCAGGGGCGCGTGCGCGGCCGGCTGCTGGCCAGCGGCATGGAACTGCAGACGCGCCAGCTGCGCTTTGCCACGGCCGAGGGCGCGCAGTGGCCGCAGGGCGACGTGTTCCTGAGCTACATGCGCGGCGAAAGCCGCGTGCCGGGCCAGGGCGAACTGCGCGTGGACCGCATCGACCTCGCGGCGCTGGCCGAGGTGGCCGGCCGCCTGCCGCTGGCGCCCGCATGGCAGGCCGAGCTCCAGGCGCTGGCCCCGCGCGGGCGGGTCGAGCAGCTGCAGGCCCACTGGACCGGGCGCATCGAGGCGCCGGCCAGCTACCGCGCGCAGGGCAAGGTGCAGGACCTGGTCCTGGCCGCCGGCCCGGTCGCGCCGCGCCGGCCCGACCTGCACTACCCCATGGGCCGGCCCGGCGTCGAGGGCCTGTCGGCCGACTTCACGCTGACCGAGGGCGGTGGCGAAGCCCGCCTGGCGCTGGCCGACGGCGTGCTCGAGTTCCCCGGCGTGTTCGAGGAGGCGCGCGTGCCGCTGGCGCAGCTCGCCGGCCTGGTGCGCTGGCAGCGCGCGGGCGCGCGGCTCGCGGTGCAGGTGCCCGAACTGCAGTTCGCCAATGCCGACGCGGCCGGCCAGCTGCAGGCACGCTGGGACAGCCGCGCCGATGCGCCGGCCGATGGCGCGCCGCAGGGCCCCGGCACGCTCGCGCTGGAAGGCCGGCTCACGCGAGCCGACGGCACGCGCGTGCACCGCTACCTGCCGCTGGCGGTGGGCGACGATGCCCGCCACTACGTGCGCGACGCCGTGCAGCGCGGCCGCGCCAGCAGCGTGCAGTTCAAGGTGCGCGGCGACCTCGACCACTTCCCCTACAAGGACCCCAAGCTCGGCGAATTCCACATCGCAGCCGAGGTCGAGGACGTGCAGTACGCCTACGTGCCGCCCCGGCTGCAGGACGCGGGAGAGCCGCCCTGGCCGATGCTGACCGGCCTGGCCGGCCGGCTGGTGTTCGACCGCAACGGCATGCAGGTGCGCAACGCGCGCGGCCAGCTGGCCGAGGCCGCTGGCTTCGCCGTGGCCAGGGCCGAGGCCGAGATCCCCGATTTCGAGCACCCCGAGGTGGCCGTGCGCGCCGAGGGCCGCGGCCCGCTCGCGGGCATGCTCGCCTTCGTCGCCGCCTCGCCGCTGGCGCAAATGACCGAGGGCGCGCTGGCGCAGGCCCAGGGCAGCGGCGCCGCCGACCTCGAGCTGCAGCTGGCCCTGCCGCTGGACCAGCTGCAGGCCAGCCGCGTGCAGGGCAGCGTGGTGCTGGCCGGCAACGACATCCTGCTCCAGCCCGGCACGCCGCAGCTGGCGCGCACGCGCGGCACGGTGGCTTTCAGCGACACCGGCTTCAGCCTGGCCGGCGTGCAGACCGCGGTGCTGGGCGGCGAGACGCGCGTGGACGGCGGCCTGCAGAACGGCGCGCTGGCCGTGCGCGCCCAGGGCACGGCCACGGCCGAGGGGCTGCGCCAGGCCAGCGAGCTCGGCGCGCTGACGCGGCTGGCCCAGCGCGCCAGCGGCAGCGCGGCCTACACCGCGGCGCTCACGCGCAGCGCCGATGGCGCGCTGGCCTTCACGCTCGACAGCCCGCTGCAAGGCCTGGCCCTGGACCTGCCGGCGCCGCTGGGCAAGCCGGCCGATGGCGCGCTGCCGCTGCACGTGGCGCTGGCGCCGCAGCACGCGAACCAGCAGGACCTGCTCACGCTGGGCCTGGGCGCCGTGCTGCAGGCCCGCTTCGAACGCGACACCACGGGCGCCAGCCCGCGCGTGCTGCGCGGCAGCATCGGCCTGGGCCTGCCCGCGGGCGAGGCCGCCACGCTGCCGGCGCAGGGCGTGGCCATCGACCTGCGGCTCGACGCCGTGGCGCTCGAGGCCTGGCAGGCGCTGTCCGGCGTGCTCGACGGTGGCCAGGCCACCGCCGGCATGGACGCCGGCTACCTGCCCGACCGCTTCGCGCTGCGTGCCGGGGAACTGCGCTGGGGCAGCCGCCGCCTGCACCAGCTGGTGCTGGACGGCGCGCGCGAAGGCGGCACCTGGCGCGCCCGCATCGACGCGCGCGAACTGGCCGGCCAGCTCGAATACCGCCAGGGCACGGGCAGCCAGCCCGGCAACGTGCACGCCCGGCTGCAGCGGCTCGTGATCGCCGCCGGCGAGGAGGACGAGGTCACCACGCTGCTGGACGAGCAGCCCTCCAGCGTGCCGGCGCTGGACATCGTGGTGGAGGACTTCGAACTGCGCGGCAAGAAGCTCGGCCGGCTCGAGGTGAATGCCGTGAACCAGGGCGCGGAGTGGCAACTGCACAAGCTGGCATTGCGCCTGCCCGAGGCACGCTTCGAGGCCTCGGGCCAATGGGGGGCGCGCGGCACGGGCGGCGCCGGGCGCCGCACGGCCATGGACTTCAAGCTCGCGATCGACGATGCCGGCGCGCTGCTGGCGCGCCTGGGCATGGCCGGCGTGTTCCGGCGCGGCCATGGCGAACTCGACGGCACGGTCGCCTGGGACGGCTCGCCGCTGGCGCTGGACTACCCCAGCATGGCCGGCAAGCTGCACCTGGACGTGCGCGAGGGCCAGTTCCTCAAGGCCGATGCGGGCGTGGCGCGGCTGCTCGGCGTGTTGAGCCTGCAGGCGCTGCCGCGCCGGCTCACGCTGGATTTCCGCGACCTGTTCAGCGAGGGGTTCGCGTTCGACTTCGTGCGCGGCGACGCGCAGATCGCGCGCGGCGTGGTCAGCTCCAACAACCTGCAGATGAAGGGCATCAACGCCGCCGTGCTCATGGACGGCCGCGCCGACATCGCCCAGGAGACGCAGGACCTGCGCGTGGTGGTGGTGCCCGAGATCAACGCCGGCACGGCCTCGCTGGTGGCCTCGGTGATCAACCCCGCCATCGGCCTGGGAACCTTCCTCGCACAATGGGTGCTGCGCCGCCCGCTCATGGAGGCGGCCACGCAGCAGTTCCACATCGATGGAACCTGGAGCGAGCCGCGCATCGAGCGCGTCGCGCGCAGCGCGGCGAGCGCGCAGGCCGAGGACGAGGAGAAGAAAGGAGCCGTGAGATGAGACTGGCTGCCCTGCAGATGGTGTCCGGCATGGAGCTGACCGCCAACCTGGCCGCCGCGCGCGGCCTGCTGGAAGAAGCGGCCGCCGCGGGCGCCGAGCTGGCCGTGCTGCCCGAGTACTTCTGCCTGCTCGGCGCGCGCGACACCGACAAGCTCGCCATCCAGGAGCCCTTCGGCGCCGGGCCGATCCAGGACTTCCTCGCGCGCGCGTCGCGTGAACTGGGCCTGTGGATCGTCGGCGGCACGCTGCCGATCACGGCGGTCGGCGAGCGCGTGCGCAACACCTCGCTGGTGTTCGACCCGCAGGGCGCCTGCGTGGCGCGCTACGACAAGATCCACCTGTTCCGCTTCGACAACGGCAGCGAGCGCTTCGACGAGGCGCGCGTGCTCGAGCGCGGCAGCGAACCCGTGCTGTTCACGCTCACCGCGCGCGACGGGCGGGCCTGGCGCGTGGGCCTGTCGGTCTGCTACGACCTGCGCTTTCCCGAGCTCTACCGCGCCTACGCCGCGCAGGGCGCCGACCTGCTGCTGGTGCCCAGCGCCTTCACGCACACCACCGGCCAGGCGCACTGGGCCACGCTGCTGCGCGCGCGCGCCATCGAGAACCTGGCCTATGTGCTGGCGCCGGCCCAGGGCGGCCTGCATGCCAACGGCCGGCGCACCTGGGGCCACAGCATGCTGGTCGATCCCTGGGGCCAGGTGCTGGCCGAGCAGCCCGAGGGCCCGGCCTGCGTGCTGGGCAGCCTGGACGCCGAGCGGCTGGCGCAGGCGCGCCGCCAGCTGCCCGCGCTGGAGCACCGGCTGCTGTGACGGCCCTGGCGCTGCCCGCAGTGCTGCGCCGGTGGGCGCAGTTCATCCAGCGGCGCTGGTCGCTGTGGTCGCTGCTGATCCTGCTGGTGGTGGGCCTGCTGGGCACGCTGGTCTGGCTGGCCGGCCGCTACGAGGCCACCCAGGTGCAGGGCAAGGTCGAGCGCGAGACGGCCGACGCGGTGGCCGACATCCGCACCGGCCTGCTGCGCAACGTGCAGAGCCTGCAGGCCCTGCACGCGGCCGACCCGCTGCACGAGGACTGGAGCCGGCGCGCGGCCGAACTGCTGCGCGAGCGGCGCGAGATCATGCGGCTGGAATGGCGCAGCAGCGGCCAGCGCCTGCTGGGCGAGGCCGACACCCCCTACCGCGCGCCCGTGTTCAGCCTGCTGCCGCGCCAGGACACGCTGGGCGACGTGACGCTGAACTGCGCCACGGCGCGGCGCCTGAACGGCCCGGCCTACTCGAGCAGCTACTACCTGCCGCAGCCCGACGGCCGCGGCATGGAGGTCATGGACCTGTGCCTGCCGCTGCAGGCCGACGGCCGCGTGACCGGCTACGTGCTGGCCACCTACGCGCTGCAGGACATCCTGGCCGAGTTCCTGGGCCGCCAGCTGCCGCACTACCAGGAGGCGTCCTTCATCGAGGCCGACGGCACGCGGCTGGCGCTGCACGGTGCCACGCGCCGTGGCGCGCGCGTGTTCACGGCGCAGCAGCTGCTGGACCTGCCCGGCAACCCCATCCTGCTGCGCCTGGCCAGCTGGCGCGCCGCGCCCGACCTGCTGCCCAACGTGATGACCGCGCTGGTCACGGGCATGTCGATCGCGCTGGTCTCGGTGCTCATGCTGCTGGCCAAGGACATGCGCCGGCGCCAGCGCGCCGAGCGCGACCTGGCCGATGCGCTGGCCTTCCGCAAGGCCATGGAGGATTCGCTGCTGACCGGACTGCGCGCGCGCGACCTGGACGGCCGCATCACCTACGTCAACCCGGCCTTTTGCAGCATGGTCGGCTACGCGCCCGAGGAACTCTGGGGCAAGGCCGCGCCCGCGCCCTACTGGCCGCCCGAGCTGATCGGCGAGTACGAGCAGCGCCAGGCGATCCGGCTGGCCGGCAAGATGCCGCCGCGCGAGGGCTACGAATCGGTGTTCCAGCACAAGGACGGCACGCGCTTTCCGGTGCTCATCATCGAGGCGCCGCTGATCAACGCCCAGGGCGTGCAGACCGGCTGGATGAGCGCCTTCCTGGACATCAGCGAGCAGCGCCGCGTGGAGGAACTCTCGCGCGCCAGCCAGGAGCGGCTGCAGGCCACGGCGCGCCTGGCCACGGTGGGCGAGATGGCCTCGCTGTTGAGCCATGAACTCAACCAGCCGCTGGCCGCCATCTCCAGCTACGCCACCGGCGCGCTGAACATGCTCGCGCACGAGCCGGCCGCGGCGGCCGACATGGCCATGGCCATGCGCCGCATCGCCGAGCAGGCCGAGCGCGCCGGCCGCGTGATCAAGAGCGTGCACGACTTCGTGCGCCGGCGCGACGAGGCGCACGAGGCGGTGCCGCCGCAGGTGCTGCTGGAGGCGATCTGGCCGCTGGTGAGCCTGCAGGCGCGCAAGCTCGCGGTGCGCGTGCGCACCGAGCTCGCGCCGGGGCTGCCGCGCGTGCAGTGCGACCGCACCATGGTCGAGCAGGTGCTGCTGAACCTGGCCCGCAACGGCATGCAGGCCATGGACGGCACGCCCGTGGCCCAGCGCGAGCTGCTGCTGCGCGTGGTGCCGGCGGGCACGCGCGCGGGCGCCACGCGGCCCAAGGGCTGGCTCGAGTTCAGCGTGGCCGATTGCGGCGGCGGCATCGCGCCCGAGGTGGCCGCGCGCCTGTTCACGCCCTTCTTCACGACCAAGGCCGAAGGCATGGGCCTGGGCCTGTCGATGTGCCGCACCGTGGTGGAGCAGCACGGCGGCTCCATGGTCTACGAAGCGCGCCAGCCGCGCGGCACCGTGTTCCGCTTCACGCTGCCGACCGAGGCCAGCGATTCCGAACCCCCGACCGATCCCATGCCGCTGAACACCGCGGACACCGTGGTGGAGACATCCCATGCAAGTTCCTAAGGACGCCCTGGTCCACATCGTCGACGACGACGCCGGCGTGCGCGACGCGCTGTCCTGGCTGCTGCGCTCGCGCCGGCTGCTCAGCGAAGGCTTCGACAGCGCCGAGGCCTTCGACGCCCGGCTGCAGGCCGGCTTCGTGCCGGCGCAGGCCAGCTGCCTGCTGCTGGACGTGCGCATGCCCGGCATGAGCGGGCTGGAGCTGTTCGACCAGCTCGTCGCGCGCGGCCTGCACCAGGCGCTGCCGGTGATCTTCCTGACCGGCCATGCCGACGTGCCGACCGCGGTGGACGCCGTCAAGCGCGGCGCCTTCGATTTCTGCGAGAAGCCGTTCTCCGACAACGCGCTGGTCGACCGCATCGAGCAGGCCCTTCTGCAATCGGCCCGCACGCTGGCCGCGCAGCATCACGACGCGCTGCTGCGCACGCGCCTGACCGAGCTGACCGAGCGCGAGCGCGACGTGATGCGCCTGGTGGTCGAGGGCATGCCCAACAAGCTCATCGCCGACCAGCTGGAGATCAGCGTGCGCACGGTGGAGGTGCACCGCGCGCGCGTGTTCGACAAGATGGAAGTCAAGTCGGCCGTGGAACTGGCCAACCTGCTGCGCGGGCTCTGAACGCCTGCGGACGGTCCTACAACGGGCGCCGACGGGCGCCGACAGCGGCCGCGCGGCCGGCGGATCATGCTCAGGCTGTCATCAACGAAACAGCTCGCACACCATGAACTCCGTCATCTACATCGTTGGCCTGGTCGTCGTCGTCATCGCCGTTCTGTCGTTCTTCGGCCTGCGCTGAAGACCCGCCGGGAGACGGGCGTCTCCCGGCTGGCGACCCCTACTCCTCGCCGAGGAAGCCGCCGCTCTGGTGCGCCCAGAGCCGCGCGTACAGGCCGTCCCTGGCCAGCAGCTCGCGGTGCGAGCCTTCCTCGACCACCCGCCCACCGTCCAGGATGATCAGCCGGTCCATGGCCGCGATGGTCGACAGGCGGTGCGCGATGGCGATCACGGTCTTGCCCTCCATGAGCCGGTTCAGGCTCTGCTGGATCGCCGCCTCCACTTCCGAATCGAGCGCGCTGGTGGCCTCGTCCAGCAGCAGGATGGGCGCGTTCTTGAGCATCACGCGCGCGATCGCCACGCGCTGGCGCTGGCCGCCCGAGAGCTTCACGCCGCGCTCGCCCACATGGGCCGCCAGGCCGGTGCGGCCCTGCGGGTCGGTCAGCTGGTCGATGAAGCCCGAGGCCTCGGCACGTTCGGCCGCGGCGCGGATCTGGGTCTCGCTGGCATCGGGCTGGCCGTAGGCGATGTTGTCGGCCAGCGAGCGGTGCAGCAGGCTGGTGTCCTGCGTGACCATGCCGATCTGCGCGCGCAGCGAATCCTGCGTGACCTGGGCGATGTCCTGCCCGTCCACCAGCACGCGGCCGCCCGCCACGTCGTGGAAGCGCAGCAGCAGGTTCACCAGCGTGCTCTTGCCCGCGCCCGAGCGGCCGACCAGGCCGATGCGCTCGCCCGGCCGCACCGTCAGGTTCAGGTGCTCGATCACGGCCGGCTTGTCCTCGCCGTAGCGGAAGCTCACGTCCTCGAAGCGCACCTCGCCCTGCGTGACCTGCAGCGGCCTGGCGCCCGGCGCATCGACCACGGTGCGCGGCCGGCTCAGCGTGTTGATGCCGTCCTGCACCGTGCCCACGGCCTCGAACAGGCTGGTCATCTCCCACATGATCCATTGCGACATGCCCTGCAGCCGCAGAGCCATCGCGATCGAGGCCGCCACCGCGCCCACGCCGACCTCGCCGCGCGACCACAGCCACAGCGACATGCCGGCCATGCCCGCCACCAGCGCCATCGACAGCGTGTGGTTGACGATCTCGAAGCCGCTGACCAGGCGCATCTGCCGGTAGCCCGTGAGGACGAAGTCCTGCATCGCGCTGCGCGCGACCTGGGCCTCGCGCTGGGTGTGCGAGAACAGCTTGACCGTCATGATGTTGGTGTACGCATCGGTCACGCGGCCGACCATGGCCGAGCGCGCATCGGCTTGGGCCTTGCCCACGCGGCCCAGGCGCGGCACGAAGTAGATCGCCGCCACCACGTACAGCAGCAGCCAGGCCACGAAGGGCCAGACCAGGCCGCCCGCGAACACGCCGGCCAGCACGGCGATGGTCACGGCGTAGATGGTCATGGTGACCAGCACGTCGGCCAGCACGAACAGCGTGTCGCGCACCGCCAGCGCGGTCTGCATCACCTTGGTCGTGATGCGGCCGGCGAACTCGTCCTGGTAGAAGGCCATGCTCTGGCCCAGCATCAGGCGGTGGAAGTTCCAGCGCAGCCGCATCGGCAGGTTGATGGCCAGCACCTGGTGCTTGACGATGGTCTGCAGCGCCACCACCAGCACGCTGGCCGCCAGCGCCGCGCCCAGCCAGAGCAGCGCGCCGCCGCGCTCGGCCCATAGCTGCGCGGGCTGCACGCCGCCCAGCCAGTCGATCACGCGGCCCAGGAAGGCGAACATCAGCGCGTCGAAGGCCGCCATGGCGGCCGTCAGCACGGCCAGCCAGGCCACCTTGCCGCGCAGGCCAACGGTGCAGGCCCACAGGAAGGCGAAGAAGCCCTTGGGCGGCAGCGCCGGCTCGGCGGCGGGGTAGGGGGAAAGCAGTCGTTCGAAGTAGCGGAACAGCAAGGCAGGGTCTCCGGGGCGCCGGGGACTGTAGCCGCCCTGTGTGCAACTGCGCCCGCGTAGGGGCTTGGCGGCGCGTCAGTCCTTGCGCGCGTCGTCGCGCTTGCGCTCGGCCTGCGGCAGCTCGCCCTTGTCACGGCCCGAGAACATGGTCCACCAGACGATGCCCACCAGCAGCAAAAGGGCTGCCAGGGCTTCGAGCAAAATCAGGACCATGAAGCGACTCTCCTGGTGGGTGGTGGGCGCGGCGATTGTAGGAACGCTCGTCGCCTGCTCCAGCAAGCCCCCACGGCCCGAACCCCCAAGCCCGCCCAGCCCGCCACCGGCCACCACGGCACCGGCCTGGCCGCCTTTGCCGCCGGTGGCCGACTGGCCCGGCGACACCGCGCCGCTGCCCGCGCCCATCCTGCGCGGGCGCAGCCAATGGATCCCGGTGCGCTGGAACGAGTTGCCCGGCGTGGGCCAGGACGCGCTGCACGAAGCCTGGAACGCCTGGATGCGCAGCTGCGAACGCCCTGGCCCCACCTGGGCCCAGCTCTGCGCGGAGGTGCGGCGCCTGTCGATCGCCACGCTGGAGGAGCAGCGTGCCTGGATGGTCGCGCGGCTGCAGCCCTACCGCATCCAGCCGCTGCCGGGCCAGCCGGCCAGCGAGGGCCTCCTGACCAGCTACTACGAGCCCATGTTCGATGCCGCGCGCCAGCCCAGCGCGGCGTTTGCGGTGCCGCTTTACCAGCCGCCGGCCACGCTGGCGCAGCGCAGGCCCTGGTACACGCGCCAGGAGATGGAGACGCTGCCGCAGGCCCAGGCCGAACTGGCGGGCCGCGAGATCGCCTGGCTGGCCGACCCCGTCGACGCGCTGGTGCTGCAGATCCAGGGCTCGGGCCGGCTGCGCCTGACCGAGCCCGACGGCAGCCAGAAGCTGGTGCGCCTGGCCTATGCCGGCACCAACGACCAGCCCTACAAGAGCGTGGGCCGCTGGCTGCTGGACCAGGGCGCGATCCGCGACGCCACCTGGCCCGGCATCAAGGCCTGGACCATCCAGAACCCCGGCCGCGTGCGCGACATGCTGTGGGCCAACCCGCGCATGGTGTTCTTCCGCGAGGAGCCGCTGCCGCCCTTCGACGCCGCCTTCGGCCCGCGCGGCGCCCAGGGCGTGGCACTCACGCCGGGCCGCTCGATCGCGGTGGACCCGCAGAGCATCCCCTACGGCACGCCGGTCTGGCTGGCCTCGCAGGGGCCGGTCACCACGCTGGCGCGGCTGGTGCTCGCGCAGGACACGGGCAGCGCCATCGTCGGCGCGGTGCGGGCGGACTACTTCGCGGGCTGGGGGGCGGAGGCCGGCGATTTCGCGGGGCGGCTCAAGCAGCCCTTGAAGATGTGGGCGCTGTGGCCGCGGTGAGCAGTCGACCGAAGTGACGGCAACGAACTGGCCGGTCTTACCGCTGTGCTGGTCGGCCTGTGGAAGGCAAAAGGACGAAAAACATGAGCAAGGCATTCGACAGCATCCGGCAAGGCCTGAAGGAAGCCATTGCCCATGTGGAACAGGGCGGCCAGGGCGTGCGCATGCACCGCCCGCGGCCCGTCGATGTGCGGGCCCTGCGAGCCAAGGTGGAGATGACCCAGGAGGAAGTTCGCGGCCAGGTTCGGCTTTTCCACCGCCACCTTGCGGCATTGGGAGCGCGGTGACCGCACGCCGCATGGTGCTTCGCTCGTGCTGCTCAACGTGATCGAGCGCAATCCGCGCGCTGTGATCGAGGCCTTGAGCGACTGACGCGGCTCGGGCCGCTTCGGGCGACACGTGCAGTTGGCGCTGCAGTTCGTGGTGCGTCCGGCCCCACACGGGTACGCAGCCGCCGTGACCGCTCCATGGGACCGCGTCCGGGCCTATTCGACCTGGATCCCCTGCCCCTTGATCAGCGCCTCCAGCTGCTGCCCCTCGCGCTGGAGCAGCGCGCGGAACGCGCCCGTCTCCATCGCCACCGGCTCCGCGCCCAGGTCGCCGTAGCGTTTGGCCAGCGCCGGCTGGGCCAGCGCGCGGGCCAGCTCCTTGTTCAGCCGCGCGAGGATCTCGGGCGGCGTGCCGTTGGGCGCCCACAGGCCGAACCAGATGTCCAGGTCGGCGCCGGCCACGCCCTGCTCGCCCACCGTGGGCACGTCCGGGAAGAAGGGCGAGCGCTTGGCGCTGACCACGCCCAGCAGCTTGACCTTGCCGCTGCGGATGTGCGGGAACGCGATGCCGGGGTCGCAGACGAAATCGGCCTGGCCCGACAGCACGTCCTGCAGCGCCGGCGCCGCGCCGCGGTAGGGGATGTGCGTGACGAAGGTGTTGCTGGCGGCCTTGAACATCTCGCAGGCCAGGTGTGGCGGCGTGCCCGTGCCGGCCGAGGCGTAGGACAGCTTGCCGGGCTGGGCCTTGGCCAGCGCCACGAGTTCGCGCACGTCCTTCGCCGCGATCTGCGGCTTGGCCACCAAGTACATCTGCGTCTTGCCGATGCTGCCCACGGGCGTGAGGTCGCGCGAGGGCAGCAGCGTGGACTTGAACAGCCAGGGGTTGGCCGTCTCCACCGAGGTCGGCGCGATCAGGAAGGTGTGGCCGTCGGGCGCGGCGCGCACCACCTCGGCCGCGGCGATGTTGCCGCTGGCGCCGGGCTTGTTGTCGATCAGCACGGTCTGGCCGATGGCCTCGCCGACCGACTGCGCCAGGATGCGCGCCATCACGTCGGTGCTGCCGCCCGGCGCGAAGCCGACGACGATGCGCACGGGCTTGGCCGGCCAGGCCGGTGCCTGCGCCCAGGCGCTGCCGGCCAGAACCAGGCATGCGGCGGCCAGCGCGCCGCGGCGCGCGATCTTCTTGTCCATGGTGTCTCCTCGGGTCGTTGTGGGAATCAGGCGGCCGCGCCCTGCACGATCTCGCGCAGCTTGAACTTCTGGATCTTTCCGGAGGGCGTGGCCGGCATGGCGTCGAGCACCAGCAGCTTCTCGGGCGCGTACTGCACGGCCACCTTCTCGGCCTTCAGGAAGCGCACGATCTCGGCCAGGTCGATGGCCTGGCCGGGCTTGGGCACGACGACGGCGCAGGCGCGCTCGCCCAGGCGCTCGTCGGGGTAGGCGACCACGGCCACCTGCTGCACGGCGGGGTGCTTGTAGAGCAGCGACTCGACCTCGAACACCGGGATGTTCTCGCCGCCGCGGATGATCACGTCCTTGCTGCGCCCGCTGATGCGGATGTAGCCGTCGGCGTCCATGCGCGCCAGGTCGCCGGTGTCGAACCAGCCGTCGGCGTCGGTGCCGTTGAGCTGCGGCCGCTTGAGGTAGCCGCCGAAGTTCGATGCGGCGCGCACCAGCAGCCTGCCGGACTCGCCGCGCGGCAGTTCCGTGCCATCGAAATCCACCACCTTGAGTTCCACGCCGGGCAGCGGGCAGCCGTCGGTGGTGTACGCGCGCGCGTCGGCGTCGTCCAGCCGGATCAGCGTGACCGCGCCGTTCTCGGTCATGCCCCAGGCCGAGACGATCTTGCAGCCCAGCGTCTCGCGCGCCTGCTGCACCAGCGGACCCGGGATCGGCGCGCCGGCGCACAGGAAGCTGCGCAGGCTGGGCACGGCCAGGCCGCTCTCGCGCACCTCGCGCGTGAGGTCGGTCAGGAAGGGCGTGGAGGCCATCGTGAACGTGGCGCCCTCGGCACGGATGGTCTGCAGCGCGCGCTGCGGGTCCCACACGTCCTGCAGCACGGCCGGGCACTGGAGCAGGATGGGCATGAGCAGGCCGTACATGAAGCCGGTCTGGTGCGCCATCGGCGAGGCCATGAAGACCCGGTCCTCGGCCGACAGGCCCAGCCGCGCGGCATAGGGCCGGATGTTGGCCAGCAGCGTGTTGGCGCTGTGCATCACGCCCTTGGGCTCGCCCGTCGTGCCCGAGGTGTAGATCAGCTGCACGATGTCGTCCGGCCCGGGCCGGTGGCGCTGCAGGATGTCCTGGGCATCGGCTTCGCGCTCCCAGGCCGGGCCGGCCAGCAGCGCGTCGAAGTCGTCGGCGCCGCCGCTGCCGACCACCACCACCTGCCGCAGGCTGGGCAGTTCGGCCTGCAGCGCGCGCGCCATGGCGGCGTGGTCGAAGCCGCGGAACTGCGCCGGCACCACGAACACCTTGGCCTCGCCGTGGCGCAGCATGAAGGACAGCTCGCGCTCGCGGAAGATCGGCATCAGCGGGTTGATCACGGCGCCCAGCCGCGCGCAGGCCAGCGTCAACAGGCTGAACTGCCACCAGTTGGGCAGCTGCATGGCCACCACGTCGTTGCGCCCCACGCCCAGGCGCGCCAGGCCCACGGCGATGCGGTCGGCCATGGCGGCGAGTTCGTGGTAGCTGAAGCGGCGGGCCTGGTCCGCATCGCTGCGCCAGGCCGCCAGGGCGAGCTGTTCGGGGCAGGCCCGCGCCGCGGCGTCGAGCAGGTCGCAGACGGTGCGGTCGGCCCAGTGGCCTTGCGCCACGCTGGCGGCGCGCCGCGGCGGCAGCAGGACGGCATCGAAATCCATGGCTTGTCTCCTCTGGTCTTGTCGTTCAGTTCGGCACGGCCTGCCGGCCGGCGCGGGCGCGCGCGATGATGGTCTTCATGATCTGGGCCGTGCCGTCGCCGATCTGGAAGCCCAGCACGTCGCGCAGGCGCTGCTCCATCGGCCCGCGGTCATAGCCGCCGTGGCCGAAGGACAGCAGGCACTGGTGCACCACGTCGTAGGCCAGCTTGGGCGCCCACCACTTGCACATCGCGGCCTCGGCGCTGTGCGGCAGGCCCTTGTCCTTGAGCCACAGCGCCTGCAGGCACAGCAGCCGCGCGGCCTCGACCTGGGTGTCGCAGTCCGCCAGCGGGTGCGAGACGCCCTGGAACGCCGAGAGCGGCTTGCCGAAGGCTTCGCGCTGGGCCGCGTAGTCCCAGGTCTCCTCCAGCGCGACCCGGGCCACGGCCAGCACCTGCAGGCCGATCAGCGCGCGCGAGAAGTCGAAGCCCTGCATGACCTGCACGAAGCCCTTGTTCTCCTCGCCCAGCCGGTGGTCCACCGGCACGCGCACGTTCTCGAAGAACAGCGAGCCGCGGCCGATGGCACGCTGGCCGTGGCAGTCGAAGCGGCTGCGCGTGATGCCGGGCAGGTCCATCGGCACCAGCAGCGCGGTCACGCCATGGGCTTGCGATTCCACGCTGCCGGTGCGGCCGAAGACCACGGCCGCATCGCACTGGTCGGCGGCCGAGATCGAGGTCTTCTCGCCGTTCAGCACATAGTGCGCGCCGACGCGCTCGACCTTCAGCCGCAGGTTGCCGGCGTCGGAGCCGCCGCGCGGCTCGGTCAGCGCGATGGCGAACAGCGCCGCGCCGGTGGTGAGCTTGCGCAGCCAGGGCCGCGCCACCTCCGGGCGGCCGTGCGCGTGCAGGATCTGCCCGTTCAGCGAGGCCAGCAGGTTGATGTAGCTGATGGACAGGTCGGCGCGCGCGATCTCTTCGTGCACCACGCCGGCCGCCAGGCAGCCCAGGCCCTGGCCGCCGGCTTCCTCGGGCAGCTCGGGCGCGATGAAGCCCATCTCGCCCATCTCGCGCATCAGCGCGCGGTCGAGCACGCGCGTGCGGTCGCGCTCCTGGAAGCCGGGCGCCACGCGCTCGGTGGCGAAGCGCCGCGCCTGCTCGGCGATGGCCGCCAGGTCCTCGTCGATGTAGGGGTTCATGGCCGCGGCCTCACTTGGCGTACTTGCGGAAATCGGGCTTGCGTTTGTCCTTGAGCGCGGCGACGCCCTCGCGCGATTCCTCGGTGTCGTAGTACAGCTTGAGCGCGTACATGCCCATGCCGGCGATGCCGGCCTGGTGGGCCGTGTCCATGTTGAAGCTGCGCTTGGCGATGGCGATCGCCGTGGGGCTGCGCTCGCAGATGGTCTCGGCCCATTCCTGCACGGTGGCGTCCAGCTGCTCGGGCGGCACGCAGACGTTGGCCAGGCCCATGGCCACGGCCTCGGCGCCCGAGTAGCGCTTGTTGAGGTACCAGATCTCGCGCGCCTTCTTCTCGCCCACCACGCGGGCCAGGAAGGCCGTGCCGTAGCCCGGGTCGACCGAGCCCATCTTGGGGCCGACCTGGCCCATGATGGCCTTCTCGGACACGATGGTCAGGTCGCAGATGGTGGCCAGCACGTTGCCGCCGCCGATGGCATAGCCCTGCACGCGCGCGATCACGGGCTTGGGCACGTCGCGGATGGCGGTGTGCAGTTCCTCCATCGGCAGGCCGATGGTGCCGCGGCCGTCGTAGTTGCCGTCGTGGGCCGACTGGTCGCCGCCGGTGCAGAAGGCCTTGTCGCCGGCGCCGGCCAGCACGATGCAGCCCACGGCCTTGTCGTAGCCGGCCTTGTTCAGCGCGCGGATCAGCTCGTCGCAGGTGGTGCCGCGGAAGGCGTTCATCTTCTCGGGCCGGTTGATCGTGATCCAGGCCACGCCGTTGCGCACCTCGTACAGGATGTCTTCGAAGTTCATGGGAGGGTCTCCTTGGGTCGGGTGATGGTTCAGCCGTGCATGGTCAGTCCGCCGGAGACGGAGACCACCTGCCCGGTCACGAAGCCGGCGTCGTCGCTGGCGAAGAAGGCGATGGCGCCAGCCAGGTCGTCGGGCTGGCCCAGGCGGCCCAGCGGGATGGCGCTGCGGAAGGCATCGAGCAGCTTGGCCGGGTCGCGCGCGCCCTCGGCCACGCCAGCCAGCAGCGCGGTGTCGGTCGGGCCCGGGCAGACCACGTTGACCGTGATGCCCTGGCGCGCGTGCTCGCGCGCCAGCGTCTTGGACAGCGCCACCAGCCCGCCCTTGCAGGCCGAGTACACGGCCTCGCCCGAGGAGCCACCGCGCGCCGCGTCGGACGCCACGTTGACGATGCGGCCGCCGCGCCGCTCGGCCATGCCCGGCAGCACGGCGTGCAGCATGTGCAGCGCGCCGGTCAGGTTGATCGCGATCAGCCGCTCCCATTCGGCCGGAACGGTCTTCACGAAGGGCTTGAACACGTCCCAGCCGGCGTTGTTGACCAGCACGTCGATGGGGCCCAGCGCCTCCTGCGTGGCGGCCACGGCCTGGTCCACGCTGGCGCGGTCGGTGATGTCGCAGCGCATGGCCTGGGCGGCGCCCCCGGCCGCGCGGATCTGCGCGGCCACCTGCTCGGCCGCCGCCTGGTTCAGGTCGAACACCGCCACCTGGGCGCCCTCGGCCGCGAAGCGCCGGCAGGTGGCCCCGCCGATGCCGCCGCCGCCGCCCGTCACCACCACCACCTTGTTCTCGAGTCCTCGCATCGCACCGCTCCTTGGGTTGGCCGGGCGCCGCCTTGCTATCGTCGTGGCAAGGTCTGGCCCGAATCAAAAATATAGGTAAATATATTGACTCAATTGTGGGTCGACCCGCCAGGCATTGCAAGCCCCGGATTCAAGGAGATTTGATGGTTTACCCTGAAGAAGAGACGCAGGTCACGCGCATGGCATTGGCCAATCGCCTGTTCTTTCGTCTATACCAATGTGCAAATATGTTGCATAAAACCGGGACGCGTGCGGTGGAGCAGGAGGGCTTGACGACGCAGCAGTGGGCCGTGCTGGGCGCGCTGTCACGGCCCGAGGCGGGCGCCGGCATGAGCGTGGGCGAACTGGCGCGCTACCTCAAGGTGAGCCGGCAGAACCTGTCGGGCCTGATCGGCCGCATGGAGCGCGATGGCCGGGTGCAGACCGGGCCCGATCCGGCGGACCGGCGCTCGCGCGTCATCCGCATGAGCGAAGCCGGGCGCAGCCTCTGGCAGGACGAGGCCCTGCCCAAGATCCACGGCTACTACGGCCAGGTGCTGGAGGGCTTCTCGGTCAACGACGTGACGCACAGCCTGCACTACCTGCTCAAGCTGCTGGAGAACATGCAGCGCGTGGACGATGCGCAGGGCGGCGGCGAAGGCGCCGACCCGGCCTGAGGCGCAGCAGGCGGCCGCGCCGCGCCCGGTGGTGCGCGGGGGAGCGGCCGTGGCGCTGCTGCGGCGTTCAGGTCGGTGTACGGATCTGCATGAGGGCTTCGGACGCAGTCATGATGCCGATGCCATGGAAGTGCTTGAGGTCGAGCAGGTGCGCGTCCCCTGACACGATCGCATCGGCTTGCGCCCCCAGCGCGGCGGCCAGCACGGCGTCGTCTGCGGGATCCCGCAGGATGGTCGGTGCGATGGCGGCCGGTTGCACCATGGCGGCCAGCGCCGCGTAGCCCTGTAGCAGAACGTCGACCGTCAGCGCGCGCTGTGTCAGCTGCCTGGCGAACTTGGGGCGCGACAGGACGCCATGCAGTTCGGCCAGCAGTGCAGCGCTGGTGAACAGGGCGATGGTCCGGGCGTCGGCGGCATCGATGAGGCGGCCCGGAGTGCCGCCCCACAGCAGGCCGGACAGCGCGGTGTTGGTGTCAAGTACCAGCCGCATGCCGCTGTTCGGCGCGGTAGGCGCCGATCTCGGCATTGATCTCGTCCGGTGTCATGGGCGCCAGCGGCTCGGCGGCCAGTTGCGCGCGGACGGCCTGCATCTTCTCGATGCGCTCCTTGCGCAATTGCTCGCGCAGCATGCGCTCCAGCTTCGGCGGCGCCAGCAATCCCGCACTGGCGGCCTCGCGTGCCAGCGCGTCGGGCAAGGTGATCTGCAGATCGGTCATGGACGGGCTCCCTGCGCAATGCATACGAAAGGGAGTGTCGCACGGGCGATGGCGGTCGGCATCGCGACATGCTCTTGTGGCCGGTCATTCCTGTGCACCGGTCACCCCGCCCGCAGGCTCGACCCCCGCACCAGCAGCTGCCCCTGCAGCACGATGCGCCGCGGCGCGCGGTCGGGCTCGGCCAGGCGCTGCAGCAGCAGTTCGGCGGCGCTGCGGCCGATGTCCTCGGTGGGCTGGGCCAGCACGGTGATGGCCGGCTCGGGCATGGTGGTCCAGTCGTTGTCGTCGAAGCCGGCCAGCGCCAGCGCGTGCGGCAGCGCCAGGCCGGCCGCGCGCGCGGCGCGCCAGGCGCCCAGCAGCAGCAGGCCGCTGGTGGCGAGCAGCGCATCGGGCCGCGTGTCCGCCGGCTCGGCCAGCAGCCGCGCCGCGCCGTCCTGCCCGGCCTGGGCGTCGGGCCGCAGGGCCAGCACGCGCGGCGGCAGGCCGGCCTCGCGCAGCGCCGCCTCGTAGCCGGCCTGGCGCTGGCGGCCGGTGCTGCTGTGGCTGCCGGCCAGCAGCGCGATGCGGCGGCAGCCCTGGGCCAGCACATGGCGCGTGAGTTCGCCGGCCGCGGCGGCGTTGTCCAGCACCACGGCATCGGCCGCGCTGGCGGCGGGCGCGCGGTCCACCATCACCAGCGGGAACGGCCAGGGGCTGCCCTGCGGGCGTTCGGTGAACTCCAGCGTGGGCGCCAGGATCACGCCGCTGGCGCGCTCGTCGGCCATCAGCTCGAGGTAGGAGCGCTCCTTGGCCGGATCCTCGTCGCTGTTGCACAGGATCAGCCGCAGGCCCGCACCGTAGGCCATGTCTTCCACGGCCCGGCTGATCGCGGTGAAGAAGGGGTTGCGGATGTCGGCCACCACCAGGCCGATCAGCGAGGTGCGGCGCTGGCGCAGCCGGCGCGCCGCCAGGCTCGGCCGCCAGCCCAGCTCGGCGATGGCCTGCTGCACGCGCTCGCGCAGCGCGGGGCGCACGGCCTCGGCATCGGTCAGCACGCGCGAGACCGTGGTCGTCGAGACGCCGGCGCGCTGCGCCACGTCCTTGATGCTGGGGCTGCCCGGGTTGGCGGGGAAGGGCGCCATGGTGTCTCGGTGCTTGGTATCGATTCCTGGATTTTCGGGTCTGAATTTGCTGAATCTCCTGGAGATTCCCTAGTGTTTACCCTTGGTTTTGAGACGACTGGCGCCTCTTTTCTGGACCTGCGGCTTTCTCTTGCGGAATAATTTTGGAATCGATTCCAAAACTTGGAGACACGCTTGGAACCCCTCCCCACTCCCGTGGAAGTCCGGCTCGCGGCCAGTCCCGTGGACCGCGACGACGCCGTGCGCAGCGCCGGCGCGCTGCTGGTGCAGGCCGGCTTCTGCAATGCCGGCTACGTCGACAGCCTGCTGCGCCGCGAACAGGTCGCCACCACCTTCCTGGGCCAGGGCGTGGCCATTCCGCACGGCATGGTGGAAGACAAGGGCCTGGTGCGCCGCACCGGCCTGGCGGTGCTGCAGGTGCCCCAGGGCGTGGCCTGGGGCAGCGCCGACCGGCCCGTGCACCTGGTCGTGGCCATCGCCGCCGCGTCGGACGAGCACATCACCGTGCTGCGCCGGCTCACGCGGCTGATGCGCGACGGCACCCGCATCGCGCAGCTGGTGCGCACCGCGCGCGCCGAGGACATCGTCGCCGCGCTGACCAGCGATGCCGCCACCGCGCCCGCGCCGGACCTGCAGGACTTTCCGCTGGGCCTGGACCTCGCGCTGAACTACCCCAACGGCCTGCACGCCCGCCCCGCCGGCCAATGGGCGCAGCTGGCCGGGCGCTTCCAGGCCGCGCTGCGCGTGCGCCATGGCGAGGCCGTGGCCGATGCGCGCAACATGGCCGCCCTGTTGAGTCTGGGGGCCGGCCGCGGCGCCGCGCTGCGCCTGTCCGCCCAAGGCCCGGACGCCGAGGCCGCGCTGGCCGCGCTGCGCGACCTCGTGCTGCGCCTGGGCGACGAGGAAACCCGCCAGGCCGAACTGGCCGCCGCCCGCCAGGCGCAGGCCCAGGGCCTGGGCCGCGTGCTGGGCGACTGGCAGCCCGCCGCGCGCCAGACCGTCGGCGGCATCGCGGCCAGCCCCGGCCTCGTGATCGGCACGCTGGTCAGCGCCGAAGCCGGCACGCTGGAGGTGGCCGACACGCACCAGGGCATCGCCGACGAGGCCGCGCTGCTCGACCGCGCCCTGCATGCCGCCGCCGCGCAGATCGGCCACCTGGCCGGGCAGGCGCGCGGCCAGGGCCGCGCGGAGCAGGCCGGCATCTTCGACGCGCACGGCCAGATGCTGCGCGACCCCGTGCTGCTGCGCGAGGTCAGCCGCCTGGTGGTGCAGGGCCATGGCGCGGCCTGGGCCTGGCGCCACGTGCTGGCCGAGCGCGTCGCCGCCCAGCGCGCCGTGGCCGACGCCGTGCTCGCCGCCCGCGCGGCCGACCTGCAGGACGTGGGCGAGCGCGTGCTGCGCCATCTGCTGGGCCGAGGCGACGAAGCCGGCGCCGACCCCTCCACCTGGCCGCGCGACGCGCTGCTGCTGGCCGACGACCTTTCGCCCTCGGTCACCGCGCAGATCGACGTGCAGCGCGTCAAGGGCTTTTGCACCGCGCGCGGCGGCCCCACGGCACACACCGCCATCCTCGCGCGTGCGCTGGGCCTGCCGGCCGTGGTGGCGGCCGGCCCCGGCGTGCTGCAGCTGGCGCCGGGCGAGCGCGCCATCCTGGACGGCTACCGCGGCCAACTGCACGTGGCGCCCACCGAAGAGGCGCTGCTGCAGGCCCAGGCCATGGTCGAACGCCTGGCCCGCCACCAGGCCGAGGAAGCCGCCAGCCGCCTGCAGCCGGCCGCCACCACCGACGGCCACACGGTGGAAATCGCCGCCAACGTGAACCGCGCCGACCAGGTGGCGCGCGCGCTGGAGCAGGGCGCCGAGGGCGTGGGCCTGATGCGCACCGAATTCCTGTTCCTCGAACGCGGCCACGCGCCCGACGAAGAGGAGCAGCTCGCCGTCTACCGGGCCATGGTGCAGGCCTTGGGCGGCCGCCCGTTGATCGTGCGCACGCTGGACATCGGCGGCGACAAGCAGGTGCCGCATCTGAACCTGCCGGTGGAGGAAAACCCCTTCCTCGGCGTGCGCGGCGCGCGCCTGTGCCTGCAGCGCGACGACCTGCTGCTGCCGCAGCTGCGCGCCCTGGTGCGCGCGGCGCAGACGGGCCCGCTGTCCATCATGTTCCCCATGATCAGCACGGTGGACGAGGTGCGCCGGCTCAAGGCGCGGCTCGCCGAGGTGCAGCAGCAGCTCGGCATGCCGGGCGGCGCCATCCCCGTAGGCATCATGATCGAGGTGCCGTCGGCCGCGCGCATGGCCGACCGGCTGGCCGCGCACGTGGACTTCTTCTCCATCGGCACCAACGACCTCACGCAGTACACGCTGGCGGTGGACCGCCAGCACCCGCAGCTGGCCGGCATGGCCGACAGCCTGCACCCGGCCGTGCTGCGCCTGGTGGCCGACACGGTGGCCGGCGCGCGCCGCCACGGCCGCTGGGTCGGCGTGTGCGGGGGCCTGGCCGGCGAGCCGCTGGGCGCCGCGCTGCTCACCGGCCTGGGCGTGCAGGAGCTCAGCATGAGCGTGGGCGACCTCGGCACCATCAAGGCGCTGCTGCGCCGGCACAGCCTGGCGCAGCTGCAGTCCCTGGCGCGGCAGGCGCTGGACATGGACGACGGCGACCAGGTGCGCGCACTCGGCGCCCAGCTGGTCGCCGCACCGGAGGGCGTGTGATGGCCGGCCCCATGCAAGTCGTCACGCTGACGCCCAACCCGGCGATCGACCACACCGTCACGCTGGAACGGCTGGTGCCCGGCGCCGTGCACCGCGCGCGGGCAGAGCAGTTCGAGGCCGGCGGCAAGGGCATCGGCGTGGCCGCCGTGCTGGCCGCGCTGGGCGTGCGGGTGGCCGCCGGCGGCTGGCTCGGCGTGGAGAACCCGCAGCGCTTCGAGCGCAGCTTCGCGCAGGCCGGCATCGTGGACGCCATGTGGCGCGTGCCCGGCCGCACGCGCACCAATATCAAGCTGGCCGACCTGGCGTGCGGCGAGACCACCGACATCAACCTGCCCGGCATCGCCTTCGACCCCGTGCTGCAGGCCGGCGCCGAGCTCGGCCTGCTGGAACAGCTGGTGCCGCTGGTCGGCGCCGGCACCTGGGTCGCGCTGGCCGGCAGCCTGCCGCCGGGCGTGACGCCGGCCGACATGGCGCGCGTGGCGGCGACGCTGCGCGGCCACGGCGCGCGGCTCATGGTGGACACCGGCGGCGCCGCGCTGCGCGCGCTGCTCGACGCGCTGCAACCCGCGCCCGACTTCATCAAGCCCAACCGGGCCGAGCTGGAAGACCTGGTCGGCCGCCCGCTGCCCACCGTGGCCGCCGTGGCCGACGCAGCCGCGCAGCTGCAGCAGGACGGCATCGCGCTGGTCGTGGTCTCGCTGGGCGGCGAGGGCGCCGTCATCGCCAGCGACGGTGCGCGCTGGCACGCCGCCACGCCGCGCGTGCCCGTGGCCACCACCGTGGGCGCCGGCGACGCGCTGGTCGCCGGCACGCTGGGCGCGCTGATCGCCGGCCGCGCACCGCTGGACGCCGCCGTGTTCGGCATGGCCTGCGCGGCCGCGCGCATCCAGCGCATCGCGCCCGGCCTGCCGCCGCTGGCCGAGATCGACGCGCTGGTCGCGCAGATCCAGCCCCAATCCATTTGAACGACGTGAACGACGGAGACACTCCACCATGGCCCAACTCTTCGCCATCGCCGCCAGCCAGGCCGGCCCCGCCCACAGCTTCATGCTGGGCGAGGCGCTGCTGGCGGCGGCCGCCCGGCTCGGGCACGACCTCAAGCTGCGCGTGGTCAGCAGCTTCGGCACCCAGGAGGGCTTCTCGCCCGAGGAACTGGCCCAGGCCCAGGCCGTGATCCTGGCCGCCGACGCGGGCAGCGGCATCGACCGCGGCGCGCTGCCGGCCGAGCGGCTGCTCGAAGTGACGCCCGAGGCCGTGTTCCGCGATGCCGGCGCGGTCGTGCAGCAGGCGCTCGCGCGGCTGGGCATGGCCGCCGCCGCGCCCGCCGCGCCCGCCGCACCCGCGGCGCAGGCGCCGGCCAGGCCGCTGCGCATCGTCGCCATCACCTCCTGCCCCACCGGCGTGGCCCATACCTTCATGGCGGCCGAGGCGCTGGAGCAGGGGGCCCAGGCGCTCGGCCACCGGATCCATGTGGAGACGCAGGGCTCCGTCGGCGCGCAGAACGCGCTCACGGCCCAGGCCATCGCCGAGGCCGACCTCGTGCTGATCGCGGCCGACACCCAGGTCGACCGCGCGCGCTTCGCCGGCAAGCGGCTGTACAGCGCCAGCACCAAGGCCGCCATCCACGACGCCGCTGCGCTGATCGGCAAGGCCCAGGCCGAGGCGGCGCCCTGGGCGGCCGGCGCCGGCGCGGCCGCGGCACCGGCGCAAGGCGGCGCGCAGAAGGCGGCGGCCAGCGGTCCCTACAAGCACCTGATGACCGGCGTGTCCTTCATGCTGCCCTTCGTGGTGGCGGGCGGGCTGCTGATCGCGCTGGCCTTCGCGCTGGGCGGCATCTACGTCTACGACGACGCGCACCAGGGCACGCTGGGCTGGTCGCTGTTCCAGGTCGGCGCCAAGGCGGCCTTCGCGCTCATGGTGCCGGCGCTGGCGGGCTACATCGCGTTCTCCATCGCCGACCGGCCCGGCATCGCGCCCGGCATGGTCGGCGGCATGCTGGCCGGCACCGTGGGCGCGGGCTTCCTGGGCGGCATCGCGGCCGGCTTCATCGCGGGCTATGCCGTCAAGTGGCTGAACCGGTGGATCCGCCTGCCGCGCGGGCTGGAGGGCCTCAAGCCCGTGCTGCTGCTGCCGCTGCTGGGCGCGGCCATCGTGGGCCTGGCGATGCTCATGGTCATCGGCCAGCCCGTGGCCGCCGCCATGACGGCGCTGACCGCGTGGCTCAAGGGCATGCAGAGCACCAGCGCCGTGCTGCTGGGCGTCGTGCTGGGCGCGATGATGGCCGCCGACATGGGCGGGCCCATCAACAAGGCAGCCTACGTGTTCTCCACCTCGCTGATCGCCAGCGGCGTGGCCACGCCCATGGCCGCCGCCATGGCCGCGGGCATGGTGCCGCCGCTGGGCATCGCGCTGGCCTGCCGCCTGTTCGCCAGCCGCTTCTCGGCCGAGGAGCGCGAGGCCAGCAAGGCCGCCGCCGTGCTGGGCCTGGCCTTCATCACCGAAGGCGCGATCCCCTACGTGGCGCGCGATCCGCTGCGCGTGATCCCGGCCTGCGTGCTGGGCGCGGCCACGGCCGGCGCGCTGTCCATGTGGTGGGGCGTGGCCCTGCAGGCGCCGCATGGCGGCATGTTCGTGCTGGCCATCCCGAACGCGGTGAACCACGTGCTGCTGTACGGCGTGGCGATCGTCGCGGGCAGCGTGGTCACCGCGCTGGCCCTGGGCGTGCTGAAGAAGAGGCTCGCAGCATGAGCACCGAGATCAGCCGCGACACCCGGCTGTGCATGTCCCTGTCGGGCCGGCCCGGCAACTTCGGCACGCGCTTTCACAACCACCTGTACCGCGCGCTGGGCCTGGACTACGTCTACAAGGCTTTCACCACCACCGACCTGCCGGCCGCCATCGGCGGCGTGCGCGCCCTGGGCATCCGCGGCTGCGCCGTGAGCATGCCGTTCAAGGAAGCCTGCATCCCGCTGCTGGACGAACTGCGGCCCTCGGCCGCGCGGCTGCAATCGGTCAACACCATCGTCAACGAGGGCGGCCGGCTGGTCGCCCACAACACCGACTACGTGGCCGTGGCCGCGCTGCTGAAGACGCATGGGGTCGATCCGGCGGCGCGCTTCGTGCTGCGCGGCAGCGGCGGCATGGGCCGCGCCGTGCTGGCCGCGCTGGTGGACCACGGCCTGCAGGGCTGCGTGGTGGCGCGCAACGCGCAGGCCGGCGCCGCCGTGGCCGCGCTGCATGGCCTGCCCTGGCAGGGCGCGCTGGGCGGTGCGCACCAGGCGGAAGGCGCCTGGCTGGTCAACGCCACGCCGCTGGGCATGGCGGGCGCGCAGGCCGACGAGCAGGCTTTCCCGGACGACTGGATCGCCCGCGCGGCCGGTATCTTCGACGTGGTGGCGTTGCCGCCCGACACGCCGTTGCTGCGCGCCGCGCGCCGGCTCGGCAAGCCGGCGATCGGCGGCGACGAGGTGATCGTGCTGCAGGCGGTGGAGCAGTTCGTGCTGTACACCGGCGTGCGGCCGGATGCGGCGCAGATCGCCGCCGCGGCGGCGCACGCCGCTTGAGCTTCAGCCCGCGGCCGGCAACACCCGCCGCAGGAAGGCCGAGATGTCCGCGATCTCGCGCGGGTGCACGCTGTGCGGCATCGGGTAGGTGTGCCACTGCACGGGGTAGCCCAGCGCCTCGAGCGCCGCGCGCGATTCCTCGGCGCGCGGCAGCACCACCACCGGATCGGCCGTGCCGTGGGCCATGAAGATGGGCGTGGCGAAGTTGGCGGGGTGGCGCTCCGCCGCCAGGCTGCCGATCAGCGGCAGGTAGCCCGACAGCGCGATCAGCCCGGCCAGCCGCTCGGGGTGGCGCAGCCCGGTGTGCAGCGTCATCGCGCAGCCCTGCGAGAAGCCGGCCAGCACGATGCGGCTGGTCGGGATGCCGCGCGCCACCTCGCGCGCGATCAGTGCCTCGATCGCCAGTTCCGAGCGCGCGATGCCCTCGGCGTCCTCGTGCCGCTCCAGGTCGGGCGCGAAGATGTCGTACCAGGCCGGCATCTCGAAGCCGTTGTTGATCGTCACCGGCATCACCGGCGCATGCGGGAACACGAAGCGGATCGGCGCGCAGCCGGACAGGTCCAGCTCCGGCACGATGGCGGCGAAGTCGTCGCCGCTGGCACCCAGGCCGTGCAGCCAGATGACGGCGGCGGTGGGCGAGGGGGCGGTTTCGATCTGGATGGCGTCGAGCAAGGTGGTCATGGCGGTTCCCGGCAGAAATGCGCCGATGTTAGGCCGCGCCGTGGCCGGCGGCCTGCTTGGCGTGCAGCTTGGCCGCGATGTACTCGCCGTGCGTGACGTGCAGCAACTCGGCGATCTTGAGGATGGCGTGGTTCTCGTGGGCCGCCACGTGCAGGTCGGCATAGGCCACGGTCCACAGCGCCTCGACCAGCGCGATCTTCTGCGGCTGCGTGAAGCGCTCGTTGAGCACGCTCGTGAAGCGGTGGTAGTCGTACAGCGCCTGGGCCTCGGCCTGCGCCAGTTCGAGCAGGCGTTCGAGTTCGTCGTCGGCCAGGTCGAACTTGCGGCGCAGTGCCGTCAGCACGGCGGCGCGCTCGGCCGGGCCGGAGCCGGGCTCGGCCCGCATGACCTCCACGAGCAGCACGGCCACGGCCAGCTGCTGGGTGTGCGTCTGCTGTGCCAGCGACTGGCCGGCGGCAGGGGCGGTGAAGGCGTCGAACAGTTCCTTGAGGGTGCGCAGCATGCGGAGCTTCGGGAATGGCGGTGGACGGTGGACCCGCTGCGGCTGCTCCGGGTTCCCGGCAAATGCCTCGCGGCCGCGCCGTTCACGCCCGGAAGGCCGGCGGGCCGGGGCGCCACGATGGCTATGCCGCCAAGTCTTTAGGTGGCCGTGGGGGCCGCGTCCACGGCTGCTTCAGCCGGAGCGTTTGCCGTAGGCCAGTTCCATGCGCCAGGCCAGCCCCAGGAACAGCGACTGCGCCAGGCACAGCGTGCTGGTCAGCGAGCGGAAGCCGAAGGTCGCGCCGTCCTGCGCCAGCAGCACGGCGTCGGCGCGCTTGGCCAGCGGGCTGAGCCGGCTGTCGGTCAGCGCCAGCACCTTGGCGCCGCGCGCCGCCGCGGCCTCGACCACGTTGAGCGTCTCGCTCGCATACGGCGCGAAGGACACGGCCACCAGCACGTCGCCCGCGGCCAGCGCGCGCAGCTGGCCCTCCTGCATGTGGCCCAGGCCGTGCAGCCAGTGCACGGGCTTCTCGGTGTGCTGCAGCGCATAGGCCAGGTAGGCACCGACCGGGAAGGCGCGGCGCGAGGCCACCAGCCACAGCGCGGGCGCCTGGGCCATGAGGTCCACGGCCGCGTCGAACTCGCCCTCGGGCAGGGCCTGCTGCAGCGCCTGCAGGCTGGCGATGCTGCCGCCGATGACCTCGTGCGCGATCTGCGCGGGCGAGCCGGCGCCGGCCAGCGCGCGCACGCGCTGCTGGTAGCCGCCCTCGGGCGCGAGCTGGCGCGCGGCGCCGGCGCGGAACAGCGCCTGCATTTCCGAGTAGCCGGCCAGCCCGAAGTGCTTGGCGAAGCGCACCACGGCCGAGGGCTGCACCTCGCACTGGCGCGCGGTCTCCTGGATGCCGTCCAGCGCGAGCCGGTCGCGCTGCGCCTCCACATGGCGCGCGATGGCCTTCAACTGGCGCGACAGCGGCTCGTAGCCGGCGCGCACGGCGGCCAGGAAGGCGTCGGCGTCGGCATAGGGCGCGAGCGTGGGGGCGGGTGCCCTGGCGTCATTTCTATTTTTCAAAGTATTGGAAATTTATTTCTAAACACGATAACATGGCGGCCAGTTTCTTCATGCCGAGCTTGTTGCGATGCCGAGTTTGCACTTCCCCAGCGCCGATGCGCGCGACTTCGACGTGGCCTGCCTGGGCCGCATGGCCGTGGACCTCTACGCGCAGCAGATCGGCTGCTCGCTGGAGGAGGCCCACAGCTTCAACAAATACCTGGGCGGCTCGTCCGCCAACATGGCCTTCGGCACGGCGCGGCTGGGCCTGCGCTCGGCCATGCTCTCGCGCGTCGGCGACGAGCAGAACGGCCGCTTCCTGCTGGAGACGCTGCGCCGCGAAGGCTGCGACGTGAGCCAGGTGCAGATCGACCGCGAGCGCCTCACGGGCATGGTGCTGCTGGGCCTGCGCGACCAGCACAGCTTCCCGCTGCTGTTCGCTCGCGAGAACTGCGCCGACATGGCGATCGACGCGGACGCCATCTCCGAGGACTTCCTCGCGCGTTGCCGCTGCCTGGTCGTCACGGGCACGCACCTGTCCACGCCCGGCACGCTGGCGGCGAGCCGGCGCGCGCTGGAGATCGCGGGCCGCCACGGCCTGGTGCGCGCGCTCGACATCGACTACCGCCCCGTGCTGTGGGGCCTCACGGGCAAGGGCGACGGCGAAACGCGCTACGTGGGCAGCGACAGCGTCTCGGCCCACCTGCAGGCCCAGCTCGGCCAGTTCGAACTCATCATCGGCACCGAGGAGGAATGGATGATCGCGGGCGGCGTGGAGGGCGACCTCATGGCCAGCCTGCGCCGGGCGCGCGCGCACACGCAGGCCCAGTTCGTCGTCAAGCGCGGCCCGCTGGGCTGCAGCCTCATCGAAGGCGCCGTGCCGGCCGCCATCGACGATGCGCCCACCGTGCTGGGCGAGCGCATCGAGGTGCTCAACGTGCTGGGCGCGGGCGATGCCTTCGCCTCGGGCCTGCTGGCCGGCCTGCTGCGCGGCAGGACGCTGGCCGAATCGGCCGCCATCGCCAACGCCTGCGGCGCCATCGTGGTCTCGCGCCACGGTTGCGCGCCGGCCATGCCCACGCAGGCCGAACTCGCGCACTGGTTCTCGGGCCACCGCCATCCGCGGCCCGACAAGGACCCCGTGCTCTCGCACCTGCACCGCGTGTCCGCCGCCCGCCCGCAGTGGCCCGAGGTCTGCGTGATGGCCTACGACCACCGCGCGCAGCTCGAAGACCTGGCGCGCCAGACCGGTGCCGACGCCGCCCGCCTGTCCACGCTCAAGCTGCTGCTCAACGGCGTGGTGGCCGAGGTCGAGCAGGACGCCGGCAACCGCGGGAGCATCGGCGTGCTGATCGACGGCCGCATAGGCCAGGCCGCGCTGCACGCCGCCGCCGGCCGGGGCTGGTGGATCGGCCGGCCCGTGGAGAAGCCGGGTTCGCGCCCGCTGCGCTTCGACGGCACGGCCTCGCTGGCCTCGGAACTGGCGCACTGGCCGCGCGAGCACACCGTCAAGTGCCTGGCCTTCTACCACCCCGACGATGCCGAGGCGCTGCGCGCCGAGCAGGAGGAATGGCTGCAGCAGGTCTGGGAGGCCACGCGCGCCAGCGGCCACGAGCTGCTGCTCGAGGTGATCCCGCCGGCCGACACGCTGGCCGCGAACGACCAGGGCGAGGCCGTGGTGCGCGCCGTGCGCCGCTTCTACGACCTGGGCTTCAAGCCGGAGTGGTGGAAGCTGCCGCCCATGGCCGCCGCGCAATGGCAGGCGCTGGACGCGCTGGTGCGCGAGCGCGACCCCTGGTGCCGCGGCGCCGTGATCCTGGGCCTGTCGCAGCCGCTCGAGCAGCTGGTGGCGAGCTTCCACGCCGCCCAGGCGCCCATCGTGAAGGGTTTCATGGTCGGCCGCAGCTGCTGGACCGCACCCGCCGCGGCCTGGCTGCGCAACGAGATCGACGACGCGGCCTTCACCGCGCAGGTGGCGGACAACTTCCGCCGCTTGATTGCCGGCTGGCGCGCCAGCCGTCCGATGGCGGAGGCCGCATGAACCTGCTCGTCAAGGCCCGGCCCGAGGGCCGCGTGATCGCCGACGTGACGCCTGCCTCGGCCGGCTGGACCTATGTGGGCTTCAAGGCGCTGCGGCTCGCGGCCGGCGACGAAGAAGCCTTCGACACCGGCGCGCGCGAATGCTGCATCACCGTGCTGGCCGGGGCGGTCGACGTGCAGGTCGGCGGCCAGCGCTTCAGCGCCATCGGCAACCGCGCCACCGTGTTCGAGGACCGCGCCCCGGCCGCCGTCTACGTGCCGCCGGGCCAGTCCGTGCGCATCGTGGCCCAGGGCCCGGCCGAGGTGGCGCTGAGCACCGCGCCGGCCGAAGGCCGCTTCGCCACGCGCGTGATCGCGCCGGCGCAGATGGCGCGCAGCGTGCGCGGCCAGGGCAGCAACACGCGCTACGTCTGCGACATCCTGCCGCAGACCGCGGAGGCCGAAGGCCTGCTCGTGGTCGAGGTCATCACGCCGCCCGGCCACGCCTCCAGCTACCCGCCGCACAAGCACGACACCGCCGGCGAGGGCGAGACCGTGCTGGAAGAGACCTACTACCACCAGATCGACCCGGCCCAGGGCTTCGCGTTCCAGCGCGTCTACACCGACGACCGCAGCCTGGACCAGACCATGGCCGTGGAGCACCGCGACACCGTGCTGGTGCCGCGCGGCTACCACCCCTGCGTGGCGCCGCACGGCTACGCGCTGTACTACCTGAACACCATGGCCGGCCCGCGCCGGCACTGGGCCTTCCGCAACGACCCCGCGCACGAATGGATGCTGGCGCCGCGCTGAACGAGCGCCGCCGCCCTTCACCCCCCGACGGAACCCGAACCGGCCTGCCGCGGCAGGCCCCCGCACGCCTTCAACCACCGGAGACACCATGCACAAGCGATCGCTTCTTCAACTGCTGGCCGCCTCGGCCCTTCTCGCCGGACTGCCGGCGGCGCAGGCCCAGACGGCCTTTCCGCACCAGCCCGTCAAATGGGTCGTGCCCTATGCGCCGGGCGGCACCACCGACGTGATCGCGCGCCAGCTCGCGGTGCGCATGGGCCAGAGCCTGGGCCAGCCCGTGATCGCCGACAACAAGCCTGGCGCGGCCAGCATCATCGGCGCGACCTTCATCGCGCGCTCGGCGCCGGACGGCTACACCGTGGGCACGGTGGACTCGGGCACGCTGGCCTTCAACCCCGCCATGTACGCCAGCCTGAGCTACGACGCGCAGAAGGACTTCAGCTGGATCGGCGGCCTGGGCAAGATGCCGCTGGTGCTGGCCGTGCACCCCGGCTTCCCGGCGAAGAACGTGCAGGAGTTCCTGGCACTGGCCAGGAAGACGCCGGGCGCCGTGTCCTCGGCCTCGTCGGGCCCGGGCTCGCCGCTGCACGTGGCGCTGGAGCTGTTCAAGCAGAAGACGCAGGCCGACATCCTGCACGTGGCCTACAAGGGCTCGGCCCCGGCGCTGCAGGACCTCATGGCCGGCCAGGTCAACAGCATGTTCGTGGACCTGCCGCCCAGCCTGTCCATGATCAAGGCCGGCAAGGTGCGCGTGCTGGCCATCGCCACGCCCGAACGCCTGGCCATCCTGCCCGACGTGCCCACCATGGCCGAAGCCGGCGTGCCGGGCTTCGAGGCCTATGCCTGGCAGGTGCTGGTCGGCCCGGCCAAGCTGCCCGCGCCCGTGGTCGAGCGCATGAACAAGGACCTGGGCGCGGCGCTGGCCAACCCCGAGACGCGCGCCAAGCTCGAGGAGATCGGCATCCAGCCCATGCCCATGACGCCGGCCCAGCTCGGCAGCTTCGTGGCGAGCGAACAGAAGCTCTGGAGCGGCGTGATCAAGGCCGCCAACATCCGACTGGATTGAGACCCTCACCATCGCCACCCGTCGACAAGCCCTGGCCCGCGTGGCTGCCCCGGTACCCATCGTGAAGGGCTTCATGGTCGGCGGCAACTGCCGGACCGTGCCCGCCGCGGCCTGATTGCGCAACGAGATCGACGGCGCGGCCTTGCCGCTGACCCAGGCCGCCCCGGCGGCCACCCCGTTTTCATTCCACAGGGAGATCCATCCATGCCACAACTCCGCCCCGGCGCCACGCGCCGCTCCGTGCTGCTCGCCGGCGTCTCGGCCGCGACCGCCATCGCCGCTCCGGCCTTCGCGCAAGGCGCCTACCCGAACAAGCCCATCGAGTTCATCGTGCCCTTCCCGCCCGGCGGCGGCACCGACGCGCTGGCCCGCACGCTGGCCGAAGCTTCGCGCAAGCACCTGCCGCAGAGCCTGGTCATCATCAACAAGGCCGGCGCGAGCGGCGGCGTGGGCTGGGCCGAGCTGGTCGCGGCGCGGCCCGATGGCTACAAGATCGGCATCATCACGGTGGAGATCACCATCATTCCGCACATGGGCGGCGTGCGCTTCACGTCCGACGACGTGGCGCCGATCGCGCGGCTCAATGCCGACCCGGCCACCATCGCCGTCCGCGCCGATTCGCCGATCCGCACGCTCGAAGAACTGCTGGCCGCCAGCAAGAAGGCCGGCGGCGAGGGCCTGAAGGTCGGCAACGCCGGCCCCGGTTCGCTGGGCCACCTGGCGGCCGTGGTGCTCTCCGACAAGACCGGCGTGCCGTTCACGCACGTCCCCTACCGCGGCGCCGGCCCCGGCCTGCTGGACCTGACCGGCGGCCATGTGGATGCGCTGTCGCTGACGCCGCCCGACATGGCGGCCTTCGTGGCCGACGGCAAGGTGCGTCCGCTGGCCGTCATGGCGACGCAGCGCATCGGCTCGGGCTGGGAGCAGGTGCCCACGGCCAGGGAGCGCGGCATCGATGTGGTGGTCACGGGCTGGCGCGGCCTGGCCGCCCCCAAGGGCACGCCGCCCGAGGTGGTCGCCGTGCTGCGCCAGGCCTTCGCCAAGGCCATGCAGGAGCCCGCGCTCAAGGAGACCATGCTCAAGCTCAATCTCAAGGAGGGCTACCTGGACCAGCCGGAGTTCCGCGCCGTGATGGACCAGGACAACGCGATGTACCGCGCGCTCATCCACAAGCTGAACCTGAAGGTCTGAGATGGCGTCTTCTCTCCCGCTCCAGGACAAGGTCGCCGTCGTCACGGGCGCCGCCGGCACCATGGGCCGCGCCACCGTCGAAGCGCTGGTCGCGGACGGCTGCCGCGTGGCCATGGTCGACCGGGCCGAGGCGCCGCTGCGCGAGCTCGAAGCGCTGCACGGTGCGCGCGTGGCCGGCTTCGCCTGCGACATTGCCGACCCGGCGGCCGTGGCCGCCACCCACGCGGCCGTGCGCGAGCGCTTCGGCGAGGTCGACATCCTCGTCAACAACGCCGGCGTGCTGACCAACAACAAGCTCGAAGCCACGGAAGCGGCCGAATGGCGCCAAGTGCTGGCCGTGAACCTGGACGGCGCCTTCTACTGGGCCCAGGCCGTGGTGCCGGCCATGAAGGAGCGGCGCTGGGGCCGCATCGTCAACACCGGCTCGCTGGCGGCCAAAACCGGCGGGCTCACGGCCGGCACGTCCTATTCGGTGTCCAAGGGCGCGATGGGCGCGCTGACCTTCTCGCTGGCGCGCGAGCTGGCCGGCCACGGCGTGACCTGCAATGCGATCGCGCCGGCCTACGTGCGCACGCCCATGGTCACGGCCCAGCTCACGGCCGAGCAGCAGGAAGCGCTGCTGCGCCAGATCCCCGTGGGCCGCTGGTGCGAGCCCGAGGAGTTCGCGCATGCCGTGCGCTTCCTCGCCTCGCCGCTGTCGGGCTTCATCACGGGCGAGATCCTGGACATGAACGGCGGTTTGCTGATGGATTGACGGCAGGCATCATGTGCAGGCCAGAACAACGGAGACAGGAATGACCGCCCCCACCCCCTTCGGCCGCTTCGCCGGCAAGACCGCCTTCATCACCGGCGGCGCCAGCGGCCTGGGCCTGGCCAGCGCGCGCCGCCTGCTGCGCGAGGGCGCCCGCGTGGCGCTGGCCGACGTCAACGCGCACGAACTGCGCCGCGTGGCCGAGGAACTGGGCCAGCCGGCCGGCCATGTGAGCCACCATGCGCTGGACGTGACCGACGCCGCCCAGGTCGAGGCCGCCGTGGCCGCGGCCTGGCAGGCGCATGGCGCCATCGACGTGCTCGTCAACAGCGCCGGCGTGAGCTTCCAGGGCTCGGTGCTGGACACGCCCATCGAGGCCTGGCGCCGCGTGCTCGACATCAACCTGACCGGCACCTACCTCACGACCCAGGCCATGGCCCGGCGCATGGTGGAGCGGCGCCAGGGCCGCATCGTCATGATCGCCTCGATCTCGGGCCAGCAGGTCTGGTCCGGCCGCGCGGCCTACTGCTCGTCCAAGGGCGCGGTGCTGGCGCTGGCCAAGTCGTGCGCGATCGATCTGGCGCCCTTCGGCATCACGGTCAACTCGGTCTCGCCCGGCCCCATCGAGACGGCGCAGACCGCCACCTTGCACGGCCCCGTGATCCGCCAGGCCATCGTGCAGGCCACGCCCATGGCCCGCTACGGCCAGTCCGACGAGGTGGCCGACGCCATCGCCTTCCTGGCCAGCGACGACGCGCGCTTCGTCAACGGCCACGACCTCGTGGTCGACGGGGGGTTGACCAGTGCGGCTATCCTCTACGACCTCCGGCAGAATCCCCAGAAGGCATGACACCGATCCGCGCCCTGATCTTCGATTGCGACGGCACGCTGGTCGACAGCGAGCCCTGGCTCGTGGAGGCCATGCTGGCCGAGGGCGCGCTGTACGGCCTGCCCGGCAGTGCGCGTGAAGTGCTGGACGCGCAGCGCGGCGCGCCCATGGCGCGCCAGATCGCCGTGGTGGCCGCGCGCAGCAGCCAGCCGCTGCCGGCCGATTTCGAAGACCGCGTGCGCGCGCGCATGGCCGATTTCTTCAAGGCGCACCTGCAACCGATCGAAGGCGCGCTCGAACTGGTGCGCAGGCTGCAGCTGCCGTTCTGCGTGGCCTCCAACGGGCCGCGCCACAAGATCGAACTCGTGCTGGGCCTCACCGGGCTGCTGCCCTGGTTCGAGGGCCGCATCTTCAGCGCCTACGACATCGGCGCCTGGAAGCCCGCGCCCGACCTGTTCCTGCACGCCGCGCGCGCGATCGGCTTCACCCCCGCCGAGTGCGCGGTGGTCGAGGACAGCGCTTCCGGCATCGCGGCCGGCGTCGCCGCCGGCATGCGCGTGTTCGCGCTCGGCGAGCACCCGGCCGAACTGCCGTCCTCGGTGCGGCGCATCGCCGGCCTGTCGGCGCTGCCCGACAGCCTGGCCGCGCACTGAACGCACAAGAACAACATGACGATTCCATCCACCCGACGAGGAGACACACCATGCATGAACCCAAGGATGCGGCCAGCACGCGCCGCAGCGTCCTGCAACACGGCCTGGCGGCAGCCGCGGCCATCGCCAGCCCGCTGAGCTTCGCCCAGGGCGCCTGGCCCAGCAAGCCCGTCACGCTGGTGGTGGGCTACCCGCCCGGCGGCCAGACCGACTTCGCCGGCCGCATGGTCACGGCCGGCATGCAGAGCGTGCTGGGCCAGGGCGTGGTCATCGACAACAAGGCCGGCGCCGGCGGCAACATCGGCACCGACAACGTCATGAAGGCGGCACCCGACGGCTACCGCCTGCTGGTGGGCAACGGCAACATCACGCTGAACCCGCACACCTACCGCAACACGGCCATGGCCGACCCGCTCAAGCTCACGCCGATCGGGCTGCTGCTGACCTCCTCGCTGGTCCTGGCCGTGCCCAACTCCGTGCCGGCCAAGAACGTCAAGGAGTTCATCGACTGGGTCAAGGCCCAGGACAAGGCCGGCAAGGACATCGACTACGCCAGCGCCGGCCCCGGCAGCCTCACGCACGCCGGCATGGAGCTGTTCCGCGAACGCATCGGCAAGCCCAAGATGAACCACGTGCCCTACAAGGGCAGCGGCCCGGCCATGACCGACCTGATCGCGGGCCGCGTGAGCGCCATGTTCGATGCGGCCTCGGTCATCGCGCCCTTCATCAAGTCGGGCCAGCTGCGCCCGCTGCTCGTGACGGGCAGCCAGCGCGTGCCGGCCTTCCCCGACATCCCGACCGCGGCCGAGGCCGGCGTGAAGGACTTCGAGGTGATCTCCTTCATCGGCATGTACGGCCCGCCCGGCCTGCCGGCCGACATCGTGGCCAAGGCCAACGCCGCCATGAACACCGCGCTGAAGGACCCCAAGATCCAGGCCGGCATCCTGGAGCGCGGCGACGAGCCCGGCGGCGGCACGCCCGAGCAGCTGGCCAAGATGACGCGCTACTACTTCGACCTGTGGCGCGACATCGTGAAGGCCAACGACATCCGGGCCGAGTGAGGTTTCAGGCCGGGGCGGCCTGGCGCCGGAAGCAGTGCCGGGCATGGTCGTCCACCATGCCGATGGCCTGCATCCAGGCGTAGACGATGGTCGGCCCCACGAACTTGAAGCCGCGCTTCTTGAGGTCCCTGGAGATGGCCTCGGACAGGGGCGTGGAGGTGGCGAAGTTCACGCCGTCGCCGCGCAGCACCCGGCCGCCGCTGAAGGCCCAGCAGTAGTCGGCGAAATCCTCGCCGGCGGCCGCCATGGCGTTGTAGATCTTCGCGCCCGCGATGGTGGCCTCGATCTTGGCGCGCGCGCGGACGATGCCGGGGTCGGCCACCAGGGCCTGGACTTTGGCCTCGTCGTAGCGCGCGACCTTGGCCGGATCGAAGCCGTCGAAGGCGCGGCGAAAGCCCTCGCGCTTGCGCAGGATCGTGATCCACGACAGCCCCGCCTGAAAGCCTTCGAGCATCAGCATCTCCCACAGCATGCGCGGGTCGTGCTGCGGCACGCCCCATTCGGTGTCGTGGTAGTGCTGGTACAGCGGGTCGGTGCCGCACCAGGTGCAGCGGGGCAGGGCGGCGCAGGTGTTCATGGGAGCGGCATTGTGCCGGCGGCGCATGCCCCTTTTGCCTGCTGGCTTGAGGGAGATCAAGGCCTGCCGCGGGGCTTGGGCAGATACTGGTTCCATCAAAACCACCGGGAGATCGACAGATGAAGATCCTGATCGCCGTCGACGGCAGCGAGCAGACCCAGCGCATGCTCGCCTACCTCGCCCAGCACCAGCTGTTTGCCGCCGGCAACACCTATACCGTGCTGACGGTGGTGCCGGAACTGCCCAAGCGCGCCGCCTCCTACGTCAGCACCGACGTGGTCCAGGGCTACTACGCGGAAGAGGCCGACAAGGTGCTCGCGCCCGTGCGGGCCTTCTTCGCGCAAAAGGACACCAGCGCACAGTTCGAGTTCAAGGTGGGCCATCCCGCGCAGGAGATCGCGCAGACCGCCGAGAAGGGCGGCTACGACCTGCTGGCCCTGGGCAGCCACGGCCATGGCGCGCTGGGCAACCTGATCATGGGCTCGGTCGCCACCAAGGTGGTCAGCCAGTGCAAGGTGCCGGTGCTGCTGCTGCGCTGACAACGGTTCCCACAACCACCCGGATCGTTGTGAGGCTGCAACGATCCGGGCCCTTTCTGGCAGGGGCAGACGTAAACTCGCGCTCCCTCGCCAGCCAGGCATGCGTCCGCATGACGCCATGTGCCGAGCCAGCCCACCAATCCCCTTCCTGGGTGAGCTCGCCATGCCTGTCCATTCCTTTTCCCTGCGCGCCGTTGCCGGTTGCGCGTTGACGCCCCTGGCCCTGTGCCTGTCGCATGCTGTGTGGGCGCAAGCTGCGGACAGCGGCAAATCGCTGTCCACCATCACGGTCAATGCCAGCGCCGATGCCTCGGCGCAAGGCCTGAAGGCGCCCTATGCCGGAGGGCAGGTGGCCCGCGGTGGCCGTGTCGGCATTCTGGGCAACCAGGACATCATGGAAACGCCGTTCAGCCAGACCAGCTACACGCAGGAGCTGATCCAGAACCTGCAGGCTACGAGCATCGGCGACGTGCTCAAGCAGGACCCGACCGTGCGCGTGGCGCGCGGCTTCGGCAACTACCAGCAGCTGTACGTGGTGCGCGGCTTCCCCGTGTACTCGGACGACATGACCTACAACGGTCTGTACGGCCTGTTGCCGCGCCAGTACCTGGCGGCCGAGCTGGTCGAGCGTGTGGAAGTTCTGCGCGGCGTCAGTGCCTTCGTCAACGGCGCTGCGCCGGGCGGTAGCGGTCTGGGCGGATCGATCAACGTGATGCCCAAGCGTGCGCCCAACGAGCCGATCACGCAGGTCACGGTGGGCGCGGAGAGCGGCCTGCAGGGCTACCTGGCCGCTGACGTCGCACGCCGCTTCGGCCCCGACCAGAGCACCGGCCTGCGCCTGACGGCCGTGCGCCGCGACGGCGACACGGCGGTGGACCGCGAAAAGCGCGACCTGACCCTGGTCTCCCTGGGCGCGGACTGGCGCAGCCGCAACGTGCGGGTGTCGGCCGACCTGGGCTACCAAAAGCACACCTTGCGCGATGCCCGGCCGAGCGTGACGCCTTCTGCCACGGCCATCCCGGCGGTGCCCGATTCCGACATCAACTACGGCCAGCCTTGGACGAGTTCGACCGAGCGCGACATCTTCGGCAGCTTGCGCGCCGAGTTCGATCTGAACGACCAGGTCACGGCCTGGCTGGCCGCCGGTGCGCGCCAAGGCAAGGAGCGCAACAACCTCGTCGGCGTCACCGTCAGCGATGTCGCAGGCAATGCCAGCGGCTCGCGCTTCGCCAACAAGCGCCAGGACGACATCGGCACCGGGGAGGCTGGCGTGCGCGCCAGCCTGAACACGGGCAGCGTTCGCCACGAACTGGTGGCTTCCGTCGCACTGTTCAACGCCAAGGAGCACAACAACTACGCAGGTTCGCTGACCAGCACCCTGACCAACCTGTATCAGCCGGCGCAAACGGCCCAGCCAGCGCTGGACTATTCCTTCGGTGACCTCGAGAACCCGCATGTGACGGGGCGCACGCGCACGCGCAGCTTCGCGCTGTCCGACACCTTGTCGTTCCTCGACGACACGGTGCGCCTGACGTTGGGGGCGCGGCACCAGAACATCGTGAGCTACGGCTACGACTACTCCACGGGCGCGCAGAGTGGTGATCCGTACGACAAGAGCCGCTGGTCGCCGGTGGCTGGCGTGGTCTTCAAGGCCAGCCAGCAGGTCTCCGTGTACGCCAACTACGCCGAAGGCCTCGTCAAGGGCGACACGGCGACCGGCAACGACGCCGCCGGCAACCCGCTGCAGAACCAGGGCCAAGTCTTCGCGCCGGCCGTTACCAAGCAGGCCGAGGTCGGCGCCAAGTTCGACCTGGGCCGCGTCGGCGCCACGGTGGCGGTGTTCCAGGCGCGCAAGCCCGTGGGTGCGGTCGTCGGCAGCGTGTACCAGGGTTCGGCCTACAAGCAGCGCAACCAAGGCGTGGAGACCACCTTCTTTGGCGAGCCCACGCGTGGCCTGCGCCTGCTGGGTGGCCTGACCTACCTGGATACCGATGTCGAGGGCCAGACCGCAGTCGGCGCGCCGAAGTGGCAGGGCAACGTCGGCGCCGAATGGGATGTGCCGGGCGTCAAGGGCCTGGCACTGAATGGCCGCCTGAACTACACCGGCAGCCAGTACGCCAACCTCGCCAACACGCTGCGGGTGGGCTCCTGGACCACGGTGGACGTAGGAGCACGCTACGCCATGCCGGTTGGACAGAATTTGTTGACCCTGCGCGGCAGCGTGACCAACCTGGCCGATCGCAACTATTGGGCGTCGGTGGGCGGCTACCCGGGCGCCAACTACCTGGTTCAGGGCAACCCGCGCACTTTTGTCGTTTCGGCCACGTACGACTTCTGATTCGGAGCTCGATGCTCAGCACCCGCGCCATCCGTGCCTGGACCTGGACCCACAAGTGGTCCAGCCTGGTCTGCACGGTGTTCATGCTGCTGCTGTGCGTCACCGGCCTGCCGCTGATCTTCCACCACGAGATCGGCCACCTGCTGGGCACCGAGATCGAGGCCGAGCAGATGCCGGCCGACGCCCCGCGCGCCGACCTCGACGCCGTGATGCGCACGGCCATCGCGCGCCACCCGGGCCTGCAGGGCATGTTCACCTCGCAGGAGGAGGACGACGACCGCGTCTGGTACGTGACGCTGGCGCCCACGCCCGACGCCACGGCCGGCTTCAAGCAGGTGGCCGTCGATGCGCGCACGGGCCAGGCGCTCGGCGAGCCTGCGCTGGACAGCGGCTTCATGTACATCATGCGTTCGCTGCACATCGACCTGTTCATGGGCCTGCCGGGCATGCTGTTCCTGGGCCTCATGGGCGTGCTGCTGCTGGCCTCGCTGGTGTCGGGCGCGGTGCTGTACGCGCCCTTCATGCGCAAGCTGCGCTTCGGCGAGATCCGGCGCGAGCGCAGCGCGCGCGCCAAGTGGCTGGACCTGCACAACCTGGTGGGCATCGTCACGCTGGTCTGGTTCACGGTGGTTGGCGCCACGGGCGTCATCAACGCCTGGGCGGATCTCCTGGTCAAGTACTACCAGTCCACCGAGGTCGCGGCCATGCTCGCCCCCTACAAGGACAAGCCGCCGCTGGCCTCGCCCGGCTCGCTGCAGGGCGCGGTGGTCGCGGCGCTCGCGCACGAGCCCGGCATGAAGGTGGCCTTCGTCGCGTTTCCGGGCACCAGCTTCGCGAGCCCGCACCACTACGGCGTGTTCCTGCGCGGCGGCGAGCATGTCACGGCCAAGCTGCTCAAGCCCGTGCTGGTCGACGCCGCCACGAGCCGGGTGACCGACAGCCGCGAACTGCCCTGGTACCTCAAGACGCTGCTGGTCTCGCAGCCGCTGCACTTCGGCGACTACGGTGGCCTGCCCATGCAGATCCTGTGGGCGCTGCTGGACATCGCGACCGTCGTCGTGCTCGTGACCGGCCTCGTGCTGTGGTGGCGCAAGCGCGCGCCGGCACGGCAGGCCCAGGCCGCGGCCGCCAGGGCCCGCGCCTGATGCGCCGCGCGTTCTGGCGCCTGTGGGGCTGGCCGCTCGCGGTCGGGCTGGCCAGCGGCACGGGCCTGGTCACCGCGCTGCTGTCCGACGGCTGGGGCGACTGGTGGGCCTGGATCGGCCTCGGCCTGCCGCTGGTGCTGGCCGCCTGGCACTGGTGGGGGCCGCCCAAGGACCGCCTGCCCTAGTTTTCCATCACAACGCAAGCCCGCAGCTACCGCCACGTGTCTTGCTCCAACCCGATTTGGAGGGAGCTTTTCATGTCGCACACCGTTCGATTCCGCGGCCATGGTCGCACGATGCTGGGCTGGGCCTGCTGGATGGCCTGTTCCGGCGGGGCGCTGGCGCAGGCCACGGCGGCGCTGCCCGAAGTCAAGGTCACCGCCGAGGGCGAGACCGCCAGCGGCCCGGCCAGGGGCTTCGTCGCCAAGGGCAGCGCCACCGGCACCAAGACCGACACGGCCCTGGTCGAGACGCCGCAATCCATCACGGTGGTCACGCGCGAGCAGATCGAGGCCCAGGCCGCCGATTCGCTGGACCAGGCCTTCGGCTACTCGGCCGGCATCACGCCGCTGTCGGGCGGCTCGTAACGCCGCATCTCGACCAGCTTCACGGTGCGCGGCTTCAACGTGACGGGCTCGGCGCCGCTGTACCTGAACGGCAGCAAGTTCCCGATCAACTCGCTGTCCGGCGCGATGGAGCTCTATGCCTTCGAGCGCATCGAGCTGCTCAAGGGGCCGGCCTCGATCCTGTATGGCCAGGCGGCGCCCGGCGGCATCATCAACCTCGTGAGCAAGCGGCCCACGGCCACGCCGCTGCGCGAGGTCGAGCTGCAGGCCGGCAGCTGGGACCGGCGCCAGGCCGCGGTGGACCTGGCCGGCCCGCTGACCGAGGACAGCCGCGTGGGCTACCGCGTCACGGCGCTGGCGCGCAATGCCGACGCCATGGTGTCGCAACTGGCCGATGACCGCCGGCTGCTCCATGCAGCACTGGCCTGGAAGCTCACGCCCGACACCGACATCACCTTGCTGGCCGGCTACAGCCAGGGCAAGAGCAACTACGACTACGGCAAGCCCTACGACGGCACGCTGCTGCCCAACCCCAATGGGCGCATCGCGCGCGACCTGTTCGTCGGCGAGCCGGGCTTCGACAAGTTCGACACCACCGGCAGGACTGCCGGCTGGTTGCTGGAGCACAGGCTGAACCCCGGCTGGACGCTCAAGCAGAACCTGCTGGTGTTCGACTACACCTCGGACAACGCCTACGCCTCGATCAGCAGCCGCGCCAACGCCGCGACCGGGCTGCGCACGGTGAACCGCCAACCGTTCACGCGCAACGACACCGACAAGGGCTGGAGCCTGGACAACCAGGTGCAGGGCCGCTTGCGCACCGGTCCGCTGGACCATCTGCTGCTGGCGGGCCTGGACTGGAGCGACCGCGACTTCACGCGCGCGCAGCGCAGCGGCACCGTGGCCGCGCTGGACTTGTACAACCCGGTCTACGGCAGCGCCGTGAACCTGGGCGCCACGGGCTCGCGGTCGACCTCGACGGCGCGCCAGCTGGGCCTGTACCTGCAGGACCAGATCAAGCTCGGCGCGGGCTGGGTCGCGCTGCTGGGAGCGCGCTACGACAAAGCGCACAACGAGGGCAGCAACGTATCGGCCCTCGGCGTCGCGTCGTCGAACGACGACAGGTCGCACGCCTTCACGCCGCGCGCCGGCCTGCTGTACCTGTTCGACAACGGCCTGGCGCCCTACTACAGCTACACGCGCTCGTTCCAGCCGGCCTCGGGCACGGACTACTTCGGCCAGGCGTTCAAGCCGACCGAGGGAACGCAACACGAGCTGGGCATCAAGTACGAACCGCCGGGCACCCATCTGCTGGTCACGGCCGCGGTCTATGAGCTGACGCAGACCAACGTCACGACGAGCGACCTGGCGCATCCGGGCTTCTCGATCCAGACCGGCGAGATCCGCTCCCGGGGCTTCGAGCTGGAGGCGCGTGCGAGCCTGAACCGGCAGTGGGACGTGACGGCCGCACTCGGTGCGATCGACGCGCGCGTGACCAGGAGCAACACGGCCAGCCTGGGAACGCGCCCGACCTCGGTGCCGCGCAACACCGCGTCGGTCTGGGTCGACCACCGCTTCTCCGCCTTGCCGGGCCTGTCGGCTGGACTGGGCATTCGCCGCGTGGGCGCGCAAGCCAGCACGGTCGCCGGGCTGAACGTGCCGGCCTTCACGCTGGTCGATGCCGCCCTGCGCTACGAAACCGGCCCGTGGCGTTTCGCGCTGAACGTGAAGAACCTGGCTGATAAGAACTACGTGGCCGACTGCACCTATGCCTGCTTCTACGGCGACGAGCGCAACGCCACGCTGACGGCGCGCTACAGCTGGTGAAGCCCCTTTTTCCAACCTGAAACCTTGAACACCATGTCCATTGCACCAGCACCTTTCGTACGCTGCGTGCCCTCGGTCACGCTGCTGGATCTGCTGTTCGCCTACGACACCGACGCCTGGCGCTTCGCGCTGAACGTCAACAACGCGGCCGACAAGACCTATGTGAGCACCTGCCTGTCGCGCGGCGACTGCTGGTGGGGTGCGCGGCGCAACGTGGTGGCCAGCGCGACCTACCGCTTCTGATCAGGCCGCGGCGATCTGCTGCAGGCCCTGCGGGTCCGGCAGCAGCAGCTGCGCGCCGCTCTGCTGCACCAGGCCGCGCTCGCGCAGCTGGCGCAGCACGCGCGAGAAGGTTTCCGGCGCCATGCCCAGCTGGGCGGCGATGGTGCGCTTGCGCTGCTGCAGCGCGATGCGCACGCGGCCATCGTCGGCGCGGCTGGCGTGCTGCAGCAGCCACTGGGCGCAGCGGGCCTCGGCGTCCTGCACCAGCAGGGCCAGCGCGGCCTCGGCCTGGCGGCACTGCGCCAGCGCCATGTCGACCAGCATGCGCGCAGCCGCCTCGGGCAGCGTGGCGTGCCACTGGCGCAGCACGGCGGCGGGCACGGTGCCCAGCGTGACCGGCGTCTCCGCCACCCAGTCGCAGGGCGAGGGCCGGTCCAGCAGCGCGCTGGCCGTATCGAGCCAGCAGGGCGCCTCGAACTGCACCAGCCGGTGGCGCAGGCTGTCGCGTTGCAGCAGGCCCGCCACGACGCGGCCGTCCTGCAGGTACAAGGCGGTCTGCGGCACGGCCTGGCGCGTTGCCAGCACCGCGCCGGCCGCTGCGTGGCAGGGCGTGGCGTCGAGCAGGAGGGCGGCAGGAACGGGCATGGCGCAACTGTGGACCAGCCCGGTCCGGCCGGATTTGCGCTAACGCAAGGATTGCGCGATCAGGCGGCAGGCCAGCCGATGCGGCCCTGGCCCAGCTGGTCCAGCCGGTCGCGCAGCGCGGCTTCGGCGTGGTCCGCCACCTCGAAATGCATCTGCACCAGCGGCCCGTGCGCCACGGCCAGGCCGCGCACACCGGCCGCCTCGAGCGCGCGGCGCACGCCGCCCTCCAGCGCATAGGGCAGCACGCAGGCCAGCGGCTGCCAGCGCACCAGCGCCACCTTGTCGGCCAGCAGCAGGGCCTGGGCCACGGCGTCGGTGTAGGCGCGCACGAGGCCGCCGGCGCCCAGCTTCACGCCGCCGAAGTAGCGCACCACCGTGGCCAGCACGCCGTCCAGGTCCTGCTGGCGCAGCACGTGCAGCATGGGTCGGCCGGCGGTGCCGCCGGGCTCGCCGTCGTCCACCGCGGCCGAGTCGCCGCCGGCCAGCAGCGCCCAGCAGACATGGGCCGCGCCAGGGTGTTCGGCGCGCAGCGCGGCCACCACGCGCAGCGCCTCGGCGCGGTCGGCCACGGGCTGCACCTGCCCGAGGAAGCGGCTTTTCTTGATGACGAGTTCGTGCTGGACGGGACGGGCGATCGACTGGGGCATGGGGCGAGCTTACCCAGGCGGCCCCGCGTGCGTGGACGCGCGGCCCTCGTTCGCGGTGCGGCGGCCCTGCTGCGCGCGGCCGGGCGGGCGGATGGCGCTCGCTATCATGACCCGATGCCCGCCAGCCTCCCGTTCCCGCCAGCGTCGATGCCCTCGGGCGGGCGCGTGCGGCGCACGCTCGCGCAGTGGTGGGCGGTGCTGCTGTTCGGCGCCGTGGCGGCGGTCTATGCGCTGTCGCCGTCCAGCCACGACGCGCGCAGCCGCGCTGCCACCGCGCACCTGCTGCATGCCACGACCTGGCTGGCGCTGCCCTGGTTCGCGCTGCTGAGCGCGCTGATCAGCCTGGCGCTGATCCGCACGCTGGTGGTCACGGCGCAGAGCTACGGGCTGTCGCAGTTCGCGCTGGAGATGGTGGTGCGCGTGCTGGTGCTCGAACTGGTGCCGCTGGGCGCCGCGCTGTTCGTGCTGCTGCGCGTGGCGCTGGCCGGCGACCTGCTGCCCGCGCCGGATGCGGCCGGCGGCCTGGCGCCATCGTCCATCGCCGCGCGGCGCTGGCGCCTGGAACTGGTGCCGCGCGTGCTGGCGCTGGGCTTCGCCGTGCTGGCCCTGGCGATCGCCAGCGGCGTGCTGGCGCTGGTGCTGGCCTACACCGTGGTCTACGGCATTTCGCCCTGGGGCTTCGAGCCCTACACGCGCATGGTGGGCCGCGTGTTCGATCCCGCCGTGGGGCTGGCGCTGGGGCTCAAGACGGGGCTGTTCGCGCTCGCCGTGGCCGTGGTGCCGCTGGCCAGCGCGCTGCAGGAGCCGCAGGCGCCGCGCCGCGCCGGCGGCTTCGCGGTGCGCAGCGGCACGCGGCGCGTGCTGGCCGTCCTGGTGTTCCTGCAGGCGGCGTCGCTGGCGCTCAAGTTCCTCTGAACATGGACGACCTGCAGGACGCTCCGCCGCCGCGCAACGTGGGCTTCAAGGCCGGCGTGCTGCTGGCCCTGGTGCTGGTGCTGCTGTGCGGCGCCGTGGCCTACCTGCTCTATGCGCGCGGCGTGTTCGAGGAGACGCAGGAGCTGCGCCTGCTGGCCGACGACTCCGAGGGCGTGAGCGTGGGCATGGACCTGACGTTCGCCGGCTTCCCGGTGGGCCGCGTGCGCCGCATCGAGCTGGCCGAGGACGCCAAGGTGCGCATCGTCGTGGCCGTGGCGACGCAAGGATGTCGGCTGGCTGCGCAGCACCAGCATCTACACGCTGGAGCGCGGCCTGGTCGGCGAGGCGCGGCTGCGCGCCTTCACCGGCGTCCTCGACGATCCGCCGTTGCCGCCGGGCGCGGAGCGGCCGGTGCTGCGCGGCGACGTGAGCGCCGAAGTCCCGCGCCTGGTGGCCACCATGCAGGCGCTGGTCGGCAACCTGGAACGCATGACGCAGGAGGGCGGCAACGTCGATGCCAGCCTGGCCAACCTGCGCACGTTGAGCGAGGGCCTGCAACGGCCGCTACGGCGTGCTGGGCGCCGCGCTCGGCGGCGAGGACAACGCGAAGAAGCTGGTCGCGGCGCTGGACCGCGCCAACGCGCTGCTGGGCCGCACCGACCGGCTGGTGGGCAACGCCGACCGGCGCCTGTTCGGCGACAAGGGCATGGCCGACGATGCGCAGGCCATGCTGCGCCAGGTCGATGCCTTGCTGAACGATGCGCGCGCCAGCCTCCGGCAGCTCGACGCGGTGCTGGTCGAGGCGCAGGCCGTGGGGGCCAACGCGCGCGAGGCCACGGCCGACCTGGCGCCGCTGCGCGCCGAGGTCGAGCGCAGCCTGCGCCGGGTCGACGCGCTGCTGGGCGAGGTCAACCGCAAATGGCCGTTCGCGCGCGACACGGAGATCAAGCTGCCATGAGGGCCGCACTGCTGGCCGTGCTGCTGCTGGCGGGCTGCGCGTCGCGCGCGCCCGTGCCCGACTGGCAGGGCAACGCCCATGGCGCGCTGCAGGCGGCCGTGGCCGCCACCTTGAACGGCGAGACGCGCGTGGCCGAGGCCGAGATGGCGCGTGCGCGCAGCGAGATCGCGCGCACCGGCCAGCCGGGCCTGCTGGCCCGGGCCGAACTGGTGCTCTGCGCCGCGCGCGTGGCCAGCCTGGACCTGGACGGCTGTCCGGCCTACCGCGCCCTGGCCGTGGATGCCGCGCCGGCGGAGCAGGCCTACGCGGCCTACCTCTACGGCGCGGTGGCGCCGGCCCAGCAGGCCCTGCTGCCGCCCCAGCACCAGCGCCTGGCCGCCGGCGCGCCGTTGTCCGCGGACCTGCAGGAGCCGCTGGCCCGGCTGCTCGCCACCGCGGTGCTGCTGCGCCAGGGCCGGGCCACGCCGGACGACGTGGCCACCGCCGTCGCGACGGCCTCGGGCCAGGGCTGGCGCCGCCCGCTGCTGGCCTGGCTGGGCGCGCAGTTGCGCGGTGCCGAGGCGGCCGGCGACGCCGTCGCGGCCGAGCGCATCCGCCGGCGCATCGCGCTGGTCGACGGAACCTAGATTCGGCCGTTGGCTGCGCCCGCCGGCGCCGCGCTCGCCGCGCCATGCGGGCTTGCGCCCGGCATGCCGATCGCGTCAGAGCGCGTGGTCTGCGTCCGTTCGTTGGCGACTCGCCAGTGCATCGGAGACGTCCTGCGCCGCCTTGATCAACCGGGCTCCTAGCGTTTCGGTGTCGAACAGATTGAAGGCCTCCTCCTTGAAGATCAGCGTCATGCTCCCGGCCACGTCGCCGTCGCTGTAGAAGACCGGGGCCGCGATGCCCACCAGGCTGTCGTCGACCTCGCTGCGGCTGATCCAGTAGCCATTGCGCTTGATGGCCTGCAGCGCGCGCCAGAACGCCAGCCAGTCCGCGCCGATGGCCCGGCAGTCGGGGTCGCCCTCGTTGTCCGTCCAGATCCGCCGCAGCCGCGCGCGGCTCAGCGCGGCCAGGATCACCTTGGAGCTGGAACTCCGAAAGGTCGGGACGGACGTGCCGCGTCCATAGGTGACGAGCTGCAGCGCTTCCTCGCTGCCGCACTGGAAGATGTTGATGATCTCGCTGCGGTAGATCGTCGCCATCAGGCCGGTGGCCCCCACCGCGCGCGCGAGTTGCGCCAGCACGTCCTTTCCTGCGTTCAGCAGCGGATCGGACTCGCGGATCCGATGGTCCAGCTGAATGATGCGCGGCCCCAGCGCGAACCTGCCGGCGTTGCTGACCAGCAGCCCGGCGCTCGCAAGCTCCTTGGTGTACCGGTAGCACGTCGTGCGCGTCAGCGACATCGCGTCGGCGATCTCCTCCGCACTCATGGATTCGTGCTCCCGGGAGAACAGGTCGAGGACGGAAAGCATGCGGGTCAGGCTGGACATGGATCTTGGGCAGTCGATGGCGCCGCCGATTCTCCTCGACCGGATCGGCCCGTCCCGGATTCCTGCCGCGTGGGAATCCGGCAACGCTGCGATGCAGGGCTTCCAGCGGCGGAGCGATGGCGGGGTGCGATGTTTTGTTGGGTAAGTCCCGTAATTTGAGAAGTCTTCACAAAAGTGAAAAATCCAAATACACTGACAATCATCAAATCCTTCATTGCGGGAATTCATGAACAAAACTGCTCCACCGACCGCTGCCGGCGCCCAGCGCCTGCTGGAAGCCGCGCGGGATGCCGGCAGCACGGTCTGCTTCGCCAACCCCGGCACGACCGAGATGCCCTTCGTCGAAGCCTTCGACCGCGTGCCGGGCGTGCGCGCGGTGCTGGGCCTGTTCGAGGGCGTCTGCACGGGGGCGGCGGACGGCTACGGCCGCATGCTGGGCAAGCCGGCCATGACGCTGCTGCACCTGGGGCCGGGCTTTGCCAACGGCATCGCCAACCTGCACAACGCGCGCCGCGCGCGCACGCCCATCGTCAACCTGATCGGCGACCACGCCAGCTGGCACCTGCCGTTCGACGCGCCGCTGACCTCGGACATCGATTCGCTGGCGCGTCCGGTGTCGGCCTGGCTGCGCACCGTGGCCGGCCCTGAAACCCTGGCCGGCGACGTGCAGGCCGCCATCGCCGCGGCCTGTGCCGGCGCCGGCGGCGTCGCCACGCTGGTGGTGCCGGTGGACCACCAGCAGGCCGAGGTGCCGGCTGCCGCCCCGCCGGCCGAGGTGGCCGCGGTCGGGCTGCGCACCGTGCCGGCCGCGCGCGTCGCGGCGCTGGCCCGCGCGCTGCGCGGCGGCGAACGCCATGTGTTCCTGATCGGCGGCGAGGCCCTGGGCGAGCGCGGCCAGCACGCCGCCGCGCGCATCGCCGCGGCCACCGGCGCCGGCCTGTACAGCGAGACCTTCCCGGCCCGCACCGAGCGCGGCGGCGGCCTGCCCGACATCGACCGCCTGCCGTACTTCCCCGAGGCGGCCATCCAGGCGCTGGACGGCCGGCAGGTGGTGCTGGCCGGCGCCATCGCGCCGGTGGCCTACTTCGGCTACCCGGGCCTGCCCAGCCTGCTCGCCCCCCAGGACAAGACCCAGGTGCTCAGCGAGCCCGGCGAAGACGGCGCCGCCGCGCTCGAGGCCCTGGCCGACCTGCTGGAAGCCCCCGCCGTGGCGCCGCTGCCGGTGCAGCCGCACGCCATGCCGGGCGGCCCGCTCACGCCGGCGGCCATCGGCCGCATCGTCGCCAACCTGCTGCCCGACCAGGCCATCGTCTCGGTCGAAGGCGGCACCTGCGGCTATCCCTTCGTGACGGCCTCCGCGCAGTCGGCCCGCCACACCATCCTCACCAACACCGGCGGCGCCATCGGCCAGGGCCTGCCGGTCGCGCTGGGCGCGTCCATCGCCTGCCCGGACCGCCGCGTCATCGCGCTGCAATCCGACGGCAGCGCGCAGTACACGATCCAGGCACTGTGGACCATGGCGCGCGAGCGCACGCCGGTGACCATCCTGATCACCTCCAACCGGCGCTACGCCATCCTGCAGAACGAGCTCACGCGCGCCGGCGTCAAGGCGTACGGCCCGCAGGCCCTGGCACTGACCGAACTCGACCGCCCGGCCATTGACTGGATGGCGCTGGCCACGGCCTACGGCGTGCCGGCCGTGCGCGCGTCCACGGCCGAAGCACTGGCCGAGGAACTGGCGGCGGCGTTGGCCGTCCCCGGCCCGCGCCTGATCGAAATGGTGCTCTGACGCACCTCCCTTTTCTTCACGACACACAGGACAGGACATGGATCTGCAACTCAAGGGCAAGGCCGCCTTCGTCACCGGCGGCAGCATGGGCATCGGGCGCGAGGTCGCGCGCGTGCTGGCGCAGGAGGGCGTGGCGGTGGCGATCGCCGCGCGCGGCGTCGAGGCGCTGGAGAAGGCCGCCGCCGAACTGCGCGAGGAGACCGGCGGCCAGGTCGTCGCCATCCGCACCGACACCACGCGCATGGAAGCGGTGCAGGCCGCCATCGATGCGGCGGCCGCGCAGTTCGGCCGGCTCGACATCCTCGTCAACGGCGCCGCGGCGCCCGGCGGACTGGTGCGCGCCGAGCTGGAGAACGCCGACGACCAGGGCCTGCTGCAGGACATCGACATCAAGGTCGTGGGCTACTTCCGCTGCGCCAAGGCCGCGGCCGCGCACATGAAGAAGAACGGCTTCGGCCGCATCGTCAACATCGGCGGCCTCACGGGCCGCGGCAGCAAGCAGCTCTCGGGCATGCGCAACGTGGCCATCGCCCACATGAGCAAGACGCTGTCGGACCAGCTCGGCCCGCAGGGCATCACGGTCAACGTGATCCACCCGGGCGTGGTGGAGACGCCGCACATCCACGAGCTGTACGAGAAGGAAGCGAAGAAGCAGGGCCTGTCCGCTGCCGAGGTCGAGGCCAACTACGTCAAGGTCACGCCGATCCGCCGCGTGCTGCAGACCAACGAGATCGCCGATCTCGTGGCCTTCCTCTCGTCGCCGCGTGCCGGCGCCATCACGGGCGAGTCCATCGGCATCGACGGTGGCCTCTCCCGCGGCATCTTCCTCTGAGCACAAGGAGCAACACCATGCAAGGGACCATTCTCGTGGGTACGGCCGGGCAGGGCATCCTGCGCAGCGCCGACGACGGAAAGACCTGGCACCGCCTGGGCCTGAAGGAGGCCATCGAGTTCGACGGCACCGTGCGCGCGCTCGCTCGTCGATCCGCGCGATCCGAAGCGCGTCCTCGCGGGCGCCGACGCCGGCATCTGCCTCTCCGACGGACGGCGGCGTGCACTTCAGGCGCCTGGCCTCGCCTGCCGATGGCCTCAGACGGTCTGGTCGCTGGCCATCGACCCGCGCAACCCCGATGTGGTCTACGCCGGCACCGGCGCGCCCTCGCGCGCCTGCATGTATCCGCTCGCGCGACGGCGGCGCCAGCTGGGAGCAGCTGCCCATCGAGATGCCCGAGTTCTGCGCCGGGCGTGAACCGGCCGCGCATTCTGACCATCTGCGTCGACCCGACCGACGGCGCGGTCTGGTTCGGCGTGGAGGAGGGCGGTGCCTGGCACAGCCAGGACCAGGGCGACAGCTGGCGCCGCGTGGACGACGCAGCCAGCGGCATCGTCAACAGCGACATCCATGCCATCACCATCCTGCCGGCGCGGGGCGGCCGGCCGCGCACGCACCTGATCGCTGACGGTCAACTCGGTCTACAACAACATGGACGGCGGCCGGCGCCTGGGCCGCGGAAAGCTCGGCCGACCGATTCGACGGCATGTACTACACCCGCACCGTGCAACGGCGCTGGAGGGCGAGCCGGAAGTCCTGCTGGCCGCCATCGGCGACGGCACGCCCGGCACGCGCACGCAGGATCTACCGTTCCGATGGACCGCGGCGCAGCTGGACCGACAGCGCTTCTGCACCACGTGCCCAACTCCACCTTCTGGGCGCTCGGCACGCATGCCAGCCGATCCCGCAGCTGCTGTTCGCCGGCACCAAGTACGGCCATCTGCTCCGCTAGACCGACGGCGGGCGAGTCCTGGTTCAAGGACTGGCGCGACTTCAGCGAGATCACCTCCGTGGCCTGGACGCCGGTGGTGGCTGCCATCAAGGCGCATCCCAAGTCCACGCTCGGAGCGGCGCCCCATGTCTGAGCTGCCCGCCTTCGCGGTGCGCCCGCGCGTGCGGCGCACCCACCTGTCGCTGTTCGTGACCGACCCGTTCGCGTCCACCGCCTGGTACGAGCGCGTGCTGGGCATGCAGGAAACCGCGCGCGGCGCGCAATGGGTGTTCCTGAGCTTCGGCAAGAAGCACCACGACATCGCGCTGATCCGCGCGCCGCAGGGCCAGCAGGTCGGCGGCGTGGCCCTGCAGCACTACGGCCTGGAGGTCGAGGGCGACCTCGACGAATTCCGGCGCCTGTACGGCCAGCTGCTCAAGGCCGGCATCGAGGTCGTCAAGACCACCGACCACAAGATCGGCTACGGCATCTATTTCACCGACCCGGACGGCCACCGCTTCGAGTTCTTCCACGAACGCGTGCTGGACGACGAGGAGGGCAAGCGTGTGCTGCACCACTACCACGCGCCCAGCGATCCGATCGAACTCGAACCCCTCTACGACTGACACCACCACTGACCGACAGCACCCGTTTCGCACCCAACTTCAGCGTGTTCCACATCCGCAAGTGGTACCTGCAGGTCGAGGACAGCCTGGCCAGCGAGAGCGGCATCGCCGCCCGACGGCGAACCGCTGCGCAAGATCGTCATCGCCGCCTGCATTCACAACCCCTTCGCGGGCCGCTACGAGGCCGACCTCTCGTCCTGGATCGACCCCTCGCCCGAGCTGGGCCGCGAGTTCGGCCGGCGCATCGCCGCGGCCGCCCAGGGGCGCGCCATCGAGAGCTACGGCAAGGCCTGCATCGTCGGCACCGACGGCGAATACGAGCACGGCAACGCCCTGCTGACCAACCCGGCCGCGAACCCGGTGCGCGATGGCTGTGGGCGGCGGCAAGAGCTGGGTGCCGTCCTCCGGCAAGCGTGGCGGCCCCGGCACCGTGATCGACATCCCGCTGGCGCACAAGGACGCGCTGTACGTGCGCTCGCACTACGACACGGTGAGCGCGATGTTCCCCGACGGCCCGAACCGCGACGAGGTGATCGTCATCTGGGCCTTCGCCACGCGCGGGCGCCTCAATGCACGCCTGGGCGGCCTGAAGGCCGCCGACATCAAGGGCCAGGACGGCCTGGTCTGAGCCATGACCGCACGCCCGGGACTACCAGCTGCCGATCGACGGCCTGTCGATCCACGTGACCGAATGGGGCGACCCCGCGGCACGGCCCATCGTCATGCTGCACGGCATCCGCGGCTTCGCGGAGACCTTCGCCGGCGTGGCGCAGGCCCTGCAGCCCGGCTACCGCGTCATCGCCTACGACCAGCGCGGACGCGGCAGCAGCAGCTGGGATGCGCAGCGCAACTACTACACCGATGCCTACGTGGCCGACCTGGAGGCCTTGCGTGCTGCGCTCGGACTGGAGCGCTTCGACCTGCTGGGGCATTCGATGGGCGGCATCAACGCGCTCGTCTATGCCGCGGCCCATCCCGACCGGATCGACCACCTGGTCATCGAGGACGCGGGTCCGGGCGCCTTCGAGAACTCCCCGGGTGCCCTGCGCATCCGCCGCGAGTTCCAGGAGGCCCCTGCGCAGTTTCCCGACTGGGACGCCGCGGCCGCGTACATGCGCGCACTGCGCCCGAGCGTGACGGAAGAGGCGCGCCAGGAACGCCTGCGCTCCATGCTGAAGCCGATGGACGGCGGTGGGTTCACGTGGCGGCACGACCAGGCGGGCATCGCCGCCACGCGGCTGCATCCCGACCCGGCCCGCATTCCCAACCTGCAGGCGGCCGTGCGCGCGCTGCGCTGCCCGACGCACGTGCTGCGCGGCGGCCGCTCGGACTACCTGCAGCCCGAGATGGCGAATGCCATGGCGCAGCTCAATCCGAATGTCTCGTGCCGCGACATCGCGGACGCGGGCCACTACGTGCACGACGACCAGCCCGAGGCCTTCTGCCAGGCGCTGACCGAATTCCTGCCGCGCGCCGCATCCGCGCCGCACGGCACGCACACAACCCCATGAGGACGTGATGGAGACAACCCAAGTGCCGGTGCTCATCGTCGGCGCCGGCCCGGTCGGCGTGACGATCGCCAACCTGCTCGGCGCCTACGGCGTGCGCACGCTGGTGATCGAGCGCAGTCCCGCGATCCACGAATACCCGCGCGCCGTCGGCCTGGACGACGAGGCACTGCGCACCTTCCAGGCCGCGGGCCTGAGCGAGTTGATGCTGCGCGACATGATCCAGAACGTGCCGATGCGGCTGTACGGTGCGCGCAAGGAATGCCTGGCCGAGATCCAGCCGGCCACGCGCGAGTTCGGCTTCTTTCGCCGCAACCTGTTCTCGCAGCCGCTGGGCGAGGCGACGCTGCGCGCCGGCCTGCAGCGCTTTCCGCACGTCGAACTGCGCCTGGGCGTCGAGCTGCTGGATCTCGCGCAGGACGCCGAGGGCGTCACCGCCACGGTGCGCGGCGCCGATGGCACGGCCTCGGCCATCCGGGCGCTGTACCTGGTCGGCTGCGACGGCGGCCGCAGCACGGTGCGCGAAGGCCTCCTGAAGCTGTCGTTCGAAGGCAGGACGCATGCGCACAAGTGGGCCGTGCTGGAATGCGAGGACGATCCGCTGGACGCACCCTACACCGCCCTGCACTGCGAGCCGGCGCGGCCCTATGTGTGTCTGCGCCTGCCGTACGGCCTGCGGCGCTGGGAGTTCATGCTGTTCCCGGGCGAGGATGCCGAGCAGATGCTGTCGCCCCAGAAGGTGCAGCAGCTGCTGCGCGCGCACGTGGCCGACCCGTCCACGCTGAAGATCATCCGGGCGCGGGTCTACACCCACAACTCGCGCGTCGCCGGCGCCTTCGTGACCGGGCGCGTCTGCCTGGCGGGCGATGCCGCGCACATTACCCCGCCCTGGATCGGCCAGGGCCTGAACGCGGGCCTGCGCGATGCCTTCAACCTGGCATGGAAGCTCGCCTGGATCGTGCAGGGCCGGCTGCGGCCCGAGCTGCTGCAGAGCTACCACGACGAGCGCCACGCGCACGCCAAGGCCATGATCGATCTGGCCGATCTGTTCGGCGCCGTGCTGTCCCAGCGCAACCGGGCCGTGGCCTGGGTGCGGGACCGCCTGCTGCTGGCGCTGCGCGCCATTCCGCGGCTGCGCGACTACGTGCTGCAGATGCGCTTCAAGCCCATGCCGCGCTACGAGAAAGGCATCGTGCAGGAGAGCGGGCGCCGCGACGAGGACGCCGCCGTCGGCCGCATGTTCATCCAGCCCCTGGTCGAGAGCGGGGGCGCGGTCCAGCGCCTGGACGACATCGTCCAGGGCCGCTTCGTACTGCTGAGCTGGCGCTGCGACGCCATGGCCGGCGCGGGACCGCAGCTGCTGGACCAGTTCGCGCAGCTGAAGGTGATGCGCATCTGTGCCGTGCGCTCGCGCAGCGGTGCGCACGAGGTGCCGCGGCCCGCCGGGGCCTGCCCGCCGGCGCTGCTGGTCGAGGACGCGGAAAGCCAGCTCAACGGCTGGTTCCAGGCGCACGGCGTGGACTGGGTCCTGCTGCGGCCGGACCGCTACGTGGCCGCCATGGGCCGCGCGCACGAAGCCACTGCGCGCCTGGGCGCACTGTGCGGCGCGTGGCTGCCGCCGCCCTCGGCCATGCCGGCGGCACGGCTCGCCGCCGCGAGCATGGCGCTGGCGCGGTCGTCCGCCAGCCAGGCCGAAGCCTGCAGCGGCAGCGCAGAGGACGCCGCCTTCCGCGCCGACCCCGCGCCCGTCGCCGAAGACGCTCCCCACCGTTGAGCCACCCGCCACCCCACCACCATCGCATCCATGTACGTCGAACAACGCACCTACACCCTGGTCCCCGGCGGCACCGCCGAATACCTGCGCATCTACCGCGAATGCGGCCGCAGCGTGCAGGAGGGCCATCTCGGCAGCATGCTGGGCTGCTACACGCGCGAGGTCGGCGAGCTCAACCAGCTCGTCTACCTCTGGCCCTTCGCATCGCTGGACGACCGCGCGCGCCGGCGCGCCGCGCTGATGGCCGATGCCGGCTTCGCGGCCTTCCGCAAGCAGGTGCGCCACCTCGTGCTGCGCCAGGAGAACACCATCCTCGTGGACGCGCTGCCGTGACGGCGCAGTACGAACCGCTCGCGCTCTACATCGACGGCGCCTTCGTGGCCGCCGGCGCGCGGGCCACGCAACCGGTGTCCAACCCGGCCGACGACAGCGTGCTCGGTGAGCTGCCGCACGCGCTGCCCGAGGATCTGGAACGCGCCGTGCAGGCCGCCCAGCGCGTCTTCCCGGCCTGGCGCGATGCCTCGCCGCTGTACCGGGCCGACATCCTGCGCCGCGCCGCGCAGCTGATGCGCGAGCGGGCGCCGCAGATCGGCCGCCAGATCACGCTGGACCAGGGCAAGCCGCTGGAGCAGGCCATCGCAGAGGTGGCCTACAGCGCGGAGGCGGCCGAATGGCATGCCGAGGAAGGGCGCCGCATCTATGGCCGCGTGGTGCCCGCGCGCGCACCCGACGTGCAGCAGCTCGTGGTGCGCGAGCCGGTCGGCGTGTGCGTGGCCTTCACGCCCTGGAACTTCCCGTTCAACCAGGCGCTGCGCAAGGTGGTGGCGGCGCTGGCCGCGGGCTGCACGCTGGTGCTCAAGGGACCGGAGGAGTCGCCCAGCGCCATCGTGGCGATGGCGCGCATCTTCCACGATGCCGGTCTGCCGCCGGGCTGCCTGAACATCGTCTGGGGCGTTCCGGCCACCGTGTCGGAGCACCTGGTCGCCCATCCGCTGGTGCGCAAGATCTCGTTCACGGGCTCCGTGCCGGTGGGCAAGCACCTGGCGGCGCTGGCCGGGCGCCACATGAAGCGCGCGACCATGGAGCTGGGCGGGCATGCGCCCGTGGTGGTCTGCGCCGATGCCGACGTGGATGCCGCCGTCGACCTGCTGGTGCCCTACAAGTTCCGCAACGCGGGCCAGGTCTGCATCTCGCCCACGCGCTTCTTCGTGCACGCGGCCGTGCACGACCGCTTCGTGGAGCGCTTCGTCGCGCAGACGGCGGCGCTGCGCGTCGGCCCGGGCCTGGACCCGGACACGCGCATGGGGCCGCTGGCGCATGGCCGGCGCGTCGCCGAGATGCAGGCCTTCGTCGACGATGCGCGCCGCCACGGTGCCGAGATCGCGACGGGCGGCCAGCGCCTCGGCGGGACCGGCCATTTCTACGCCCCCACCGTGGTGGTGGGCGCCGGCGACGGCACGCGGCTCATGAACGACGAGCCCTTCGGCCCGCTGGTCGGGGTGCGCCGCTTCCACGACCTGGACGAGGTGCTGGCCCAGGCCAACCGGCTGCCCTTCGGCCTGGCCTCCTACGTGTTCACGCGCTCGGCGCACAGCGCGCACGTGCTTTCGCGCGGCCTGCAGGCCGGCATGGTCAACATCAACCACTTCGGCATGGCGCCCAGCGAGCTGCCCTTCGGCGGCGTCAAGGACAGCGGCTACGGCAGCGAAGGCGGCACCGAGAGCTTCGACGGCTACCTCGCCACCAAGCTGATCACGCAGCGCCTGTTGGCGTAGCGCCCCGCCTCCCGCCTGGATGTCCACCGCCGAGGCGCCGTGCGGCGGCATCGGGCGACCGGGTCCGAAGGCGAACGCATGGCCCCGTTGCGGGGCGTTCCCATCCTGCCGCGGTGCGGGGCGCGCACCGATGCGATGCACGGTGCCATCCAGGGCCGCAGGAAGTCGCGCCCGATCCCTGGCATGAGTGTTGCAAGTCCCAAATTAAGGGAAAACGTTAAAGATTGAAGCGAGAAATGGCGTTTCAATCGGATGCAAAACCCTCAATGGTGAATTTGAGTTTTTCAACCAAGGAAGAAGCGATGATCGAATCTTTGTCTCGCCGCCATCTGGGCGTCCTGGCCGCGGCAGCGGCAGCCAGCTGGTCCTGCGGCGCCGTGGCGCAGCAGCCGGACCGCATCAGCATCGTGGTGCCGTACCCGCCGGGCAGCGCGCCCGACGTGGTGGCGCGCCAGCTGGCCGCGAAGCTCGGCGGCAAGCTGGGCAAGTCGGTGATCGTGGAGAACCGGCCGGGCGCCAACGCCATCATCGGCAGCGACTACGTCGCCAAGGCCAAGAACGACGGCAGCACCTACCTGCTGGTCGACCGCATGACGGTGGTGGTCAATCCGCTGCTGTTCAGCAAGCTGCCGTACGACCCGAAGACTTTGCTGGCGGTGAGCGACGTGGCGCGCGTGAACCTGCTGCTGAGCGTGCGCGGCGATGCGCCCGTGAAGTCCTGGGCGGAGTTCGTGGCCTATGCCAAGGCCAACCCCGGCACGGTGGCCATCGGCACCGGCGGGCCGGGCAGCGTGCACCACCTGAGCCTGGAACTGCTGGCCAAGGCCATCGGCGCCAAGCTCACGCACGTGCCGTACAAGGGCGTCACGCCGGCCGTGCAGGACGTGCTCGCCGGCCAGCTGTTCGGCGTGATCTCGGGGCCCGAAGTGGTGGTGCCCCACCTGGAGAGCGGCCGCCTGCGGCCGCTGGTGACGGGGGCGCCGCAACGCCAGAGCCTGTTGCCGCAGGTGCCCACGCTGGCCGAACTCGGCGTGACGCAGACGGTACTGCTGCCGACGACCTTCTCGGTGTTCGCGCCGCCCGGTACGCCGGCGGCCGTGACCGGCCCCTTCGGCGATGCCGTGCGGGCGGTCCTGGCCGAGGCCGACACCGCGGCGCGGCTGGCACCGCTGGGCCTGGAGCCGGCCGCTGCCACGCCGCAGCAGATGCAGGCGGCGCTGGCCGCGCAGGCGCCGCAGCTGGCCAGCGTCATCCACGAGGCCAACATCAAGCTCGATTGAACGGGGCCGGTGCACCCCGCCGCGGCGCGGGGCGGGGTGCGCGGCGCAGCGGGGTGCCGGTTGAGATCGAATCTCCGCTGCGCCACCCGTCCGTGCATCTGCACGATTGCATCCAGGGGTTCCGCGCGGACGCCGTGTCTACAATTCCGCGCCCGGCCCCCTGGCCGGTTCCATTCTTCCCTTTGAACCGGAGTTTTCCATGCAACGACGCCTGGCCGTCTCCCTGGCCGCGCTGGCCGCCCTGGCCCTGGCGGGCTGCGCCACCGAGAGTTCGCGCACGGTCGCGGTGGCCCAGGTGGCCGCCGCCGCCGCGCCCTACAGCGGCCCGCGCCTGCCCATCGCGGTCGGCAGGTTCGACAACCGGTCCAGCTTCATGCGCGGCGTGTTCTCCGACGGCGTGGACCGCCTGGGCAGCCAGGCCAGGACCGTGCTGGTCGCGCACCTGCAGCAGTCGCAGCGCTTCTCGGTGCTGGACCGCGACAACATGGCCGAGGCGGCCCAGGAAGCCAAGCTGCAGGGCCAGGCGCAGCAGCTGCGCGGCGCCAGCTACGTGGTGACGGGCGACATCACCGAGTTCGGCCGCAAGGACGTGGGCGACCGCCAGCTGTTCGGCATCCTGGGCCGCGGCAAGGAGCAGGTGGCCTACGCCAAGGTCACGCTCAACGTGGTCGACACGCTGACCTCCGAGGTGGTGTTCTCGGCCGGCGGCGCCGGCGAGTACGCGCTGTCCAACCGCGAGGTGCTGGGCTTCGGCGGCACCGCCGGCTACGACGCCACGCTGAACGGCAAGGTGCTGGACCTGGCCATGCGCGAGGCCGTGGACGCGCTGGTGGCGGGCCGCGACGCCGGCCGCTGGGGCCAGGAGCGCAAGTGAGCCTGCCCCTCCTGCCATGGCGCGCGCTGGCGCTGGCCGGCGCGCTGCTGCTGTCGGCCTGCGCCGCGCCGAAGAAGCCCTTGTATTCCTGGGAGGGCTTCCCGCGCCAGCAGTACGAGGTGCTGCAGCGCTCGGGCGCCGACCCGAACGCGCAGATCCAGGCCATGCAGGCCCACGCCGAGAAGGCGCGTGCCGCGGGCGCCGCGCTGCCGCCCGGCTTCCGTGCGCACCTGGGGCTCCTGCAGCTGTCCACCGGCGCGCCCGAGCAGGCGCGCGCGAGCTGGCAGGCCGAGAAGCTGGCCTTCCCCGAATCCACGCCCTACATGGACCAGCTGCTCAAGCGGCTGGATGGCGGCGGCGCCGCCCAGCCCGCACCCGCGAACCCCTCATGAAACTCCGCCTCGCCAGCCTGGCCGCCGCGGCCGGCGTGCTGCTGCTGACCGGCTGCGCCACCCAGCGTGCGCCCTACGACTACAGCGCCTTCCAGCAGGCCAGGCCGGCCACGCTGCTGGTGCTGCCGCCGCTCAACGATTCGCCCGAGGTCCAGGCCACGGCGGCCCTGTGGTCGCACACCACGCTGCCGCTGGCCGAGGCCGGCTACTACGTGCTGCCGGTGGCGCTGGTGGACGAGACCTTCCACCAGAACGGCGTGCAGACCGCGCAGGACGCGCAGGCGATCCCGCCGGCCAGGCTGCGCGAGTTCTTCGGCGCCGACGCGGCGGTCTACATCCGGATCACGCAGTACGGCACGAGCTACCAGCTGGTGGTCAGCGACACGCGCGTGACGGCCGAGGCCCGCATCGTCGACCTGCGCACCGGCACGCAGCTGTGGGCCGGCAAGGCCACGGCCTCGTCGGCCGAGCAGCAGCAGTCGCAGGGCGGGATCATCGGCATGCTGGTCACGGCCATCGTGCACCAGATCGTCAACACCAGCACCGATGCGGCCTACAACTACGCCGGCATCGCGGGGCAGCGCCTGCTGGGCGTGCCGCGGCTGGACGGCGTGCTGCCGGGGCCGCGCTCGCCGCTGTACGGGCAGGTGCCCGGCAACCAGCGCTGAAACGTCAACCGGCGTTGCGGTAGGCCGCCAGCGCCATGGCGCTCAGGCTGCTGCCGGCGCTGCTGACGGCGGAGAGTTTGTTCGCCGTGCTCAACACGGCGGCCTGCTGGTCCTTGAGCGCCTGCGAGCGTTTGTCCAGTCGGGCCAAATAGTCGTTCAGGCGGCCGTCGTCGGCCAGCGCCTGGGTGCTGGCGCCGGCGAGGCGGTCGCCCAGCCTGGACAAGGCCTCGACGACGCCGGCCGCGCCGCCGGCCACCGCCTTGCCCAGCGCGCCGCTGTCCAGCGCCAGCGTGCCGTCGGCCTGGCGGCCGATGCCCAGCCCGGCCAGGCTGCCGCGCGGCGTGTCGAGCGCGTCGATTGCGTTGTCCATGGCCCGCTCGGTGCGGCCGGCGCCTGCGTCACTGCCCACGGCGGCGGCGCCCTTGCGCGTGGCGTTGTAGGCCGTCACCAGCATGGCCAGCGCCGACTGGATCGCCTCGGGCGTGCTGGCGGCCGACAGTGCGCCGAGCCCCTTGGCGGCCGTGCCCAGGTCGACCAGGCCGGACTTGAAGCTGCCCAGCGCGGAGAGCGAGGCCGTGACGGTCTGCGCCTGCGCGGCGATGCGTTCCTGCACCTGCGCCAGTACCGGCGAGACCTTGCCCAGTGCCTCGGTGTCGGCGGATGCGGCAGAGGAGGCAGAGGAGGCGGCCTGCTGCGTGCTGCCGGCCAGCTTGGCCTGGGCCTGCGCGAGCACGCTGTCGACGGAGATGTTGCCGGTGCGCATGGCGGCAAGCATAGACAGGCCCGTGCGCCCGCAGGGCCGGAAATGGGCCGGGAAATCCAGCCAGTTCGGCCCGTGTCGAGAGCGGCCGTGCGCGTGCGCCGTGCCGCTACGAGGCCGTCAGAAGCCGGCCGTCAGCGTGACGTAGAACGCGCGGCCCGGCTCGTTGTAGGTCTGGGCACCGGCCGCGCTGTTGTTGGAGCGGCGCTGGATGCGCTTGTCCAGCAGGTTGCTGATGCCCGCGCCCAGGCGCAGGTTCTTGTCGTACTGGTAGGTGGCGCCGACGCCGAACAGCGCATAGCTGCCCACCTCGTCGAGCTGCGCGCCGCTCGCGTCCGTGCCCGTGCTGGTCACGGTGCGCGGCTTCTGGCGGCCGTACAGCGTGGAGGTGAACTGCGCCCCGACCTTCTCGCTCACGCGCCAGTCCAGCGTGCTGTTCAGCGTGTACTTGGGGATCACGGTCACGGGCTGGCCCGTGTCCTTGGTCTTGTTGCTGAACATCCAGGTGAAGTTGTTGACGAGCTTGAGCGTGCGGCCTTCGCGGCCCAGCAGCGGCACGTTGAAGTTGCCCTCCAGCCCATGGATCAGCGCCGGGCCGCCGTTGTGCCACTGGAAGTAGCGGTAGGTGCCGGTATCGACCACGGTCTGGCCCGGCATGTCCGAGACGATCTTGTTCTGGTAGTCGTTGCGGAAGTAGGCCAGGCTCGCATCCCAGCCCGCATGGTTGTTCCAGGCCACCCCGAGTTCCTGGTTCACGCTGATCTCGGGCTTGAGGTCGGGGTTGCCCTGGATGTAGCAGGGGCCGGACACGCCCGTGGGGCAGCCGTTGCCGCGCGTGGTGTACCAGTAGTCGGGGTTGGTCTGGTACAGGTTGGGTGCCTTGAACACGCGCGCCACGCCGCCCTTGAGCGTGAACTCGCTCGACAGCTCGTAGGTGGCGTTCAGGCTGGGGCTCCAGTTGTTGCCGAACTGGTCGTGGTAGTCCAGGCGCAGGCCCGGCGTCAGCATCAGCCGGTCGGTGGCGGCGATGTTGTCCTCCACGTACACCGCGTACGAGGTGGCCTTCATGACGCTGCTGGTGGCGGTGCTGCCGCTGGGTGCGGTCTGCTGCGTGGCGTTGGGGTCGTCCAGCTTCTGGTGGCGCGCCTCGAAGCCGGTGGTCAGCGTCTGCGACAGGCCGCCGAGTCGGAGCGGGGTGTTCAGTTCGCCGTTCAGGAACAGGCTGTCGAGGTCGGCCTGCGTGAACGACAGCGGCGAGGAGCAGCTGCCCTCGGGCCCGCCGGCGGTGTTCTTGGTGCAGTTGACGTTGCGCGTGTCCTCCATCTGCAGCGTCAGGCGCGACTTGCCCAGCGCACCCCAGTTGCCGCGGTGCGTGACCGAGGCGGTCTGGCGGTAGGTGCGGCGCACCTCGGCACCGGCGTTGGCCAGCTCCTCGGTGATGGCGGCCGTGTCGGCGCTGGTGCTGACTGGTATTCGCCCGTGTAGATGTTGCCCTGGCGGCTGATGCCGGCCTCGAACTCCAGCACCTGGTCGGGCGTGAGCTGCCAGCGCAGCATGCCGTTCACGTCGCGGTTGCGCGTGCCCTCGATGCCGGCCGCGGTGGAGCCGGCCGCGGCGTTGATGTCGGGGTCGTTCGCATCGGTCTTGGCCACGTTGCCGTAGAGCCGGAACGACAGCCTGTCCGAGATCGGGCCCGCGAGGTTGAAGCCCAGGCGCTGCGTGCCGCTGCCCTCGTCGCCGTGCTGCGGCGTGCTGAGGTAGGTCGTGACCGAGCCCGTGAGCTTGTCGGCCGGTTTCTTGGTCACGATGTTGACCACGCCGCCGGCCGCGCCGGAGCCGTAGCGCGCGGCGGCCGGGCCGCGGATGATCTCCACGCTCTCGATCGCGTCGGCCGGCACCCAGTTGGTGTCGCCGTGCGTGTCGCGCTCGCCGCTGCGCCGCATCATGGCCGCGTCGCGCGAGTTCACGGGCTTGCCGTCGATCAGCACCATGGTGTTCTCCGGCCCCATGCCGCGCAGGTCGATCTGGCGGTTGTTGCCGTAGGCGCCGGTGGAGCTGGCGCCCGTCAGGTTCACGCCGGGCTGGGTGCGCAGGATCTCGGCCAGGTCGTTGGCGGGCGGGCGGCGCTCCAGGTCTTCCTGGGTGATGCGCGAGGAGCCCAGGGCCTGGCGCAGCTCCTGCTCGGCCGTGGCCACCACGCGCACCTCCTGCAGCGTGCCCGCGTTGCGGGCAGTGGCGGTCTCGCGCAGCGTGAGCGCGCCGTCGGCGTCTTCCTGCGCCTCCAGCCCGGAGCCGTCCAGCAGCCGCGCCAGCGCCTGCTGCGGGTTCAGGCTGCCGTACAGGGCCGGCGCATTGCGGCCGCGCACGAGCGCCTCGCTGAACAAGACCTTGCGGCCGGTCTGCTCGGTGTACTGCGTCAGCGCCTGGGCCAGCGGCTGCGCCGGGATCGCGAAGGCGACGCGGCGCACCTCCGGCGGGGTCTGGGCCTGGGTGGCCAGCGGCAGGGCCAGCGACAGGCAGGCGGCGAGCGCGGCGCGGTGCAGGGCGGAAGGTCGGCGGGTGGCGGGGTGGGCCGAAGAGGGATGCATGGGCTCGGTGTCCTTGAGGGCAGGCGCCGCGACGGTGCGGCGGGGTCCCTTGCAGGACGTCCGGCACCGCGCTTTGGGAACCTGTCTTTACGGCCTCTTTACCGCAAGCGGCCCACCGTGCCGCGGACGTGACGCAGTGTCACGCGGCGTGCCGCGCGGCGGCGCTTCAGAACGTCGGCGCGCAGTCGGCTTCGCCGCGCATGGGGTAGTGCGCACGGCTCGCGCAGTGGGCCAGCGCCAGGTTCAGGTGGCGCACCACCATGCGCCGCGAGATGCCCATGCGCGCGGCGATGGCGTCCTGCGTGAGGCCCTCGAAGCGGCTCATCACGAGGGCTTCGCGCTGGCGCTGGGGCAGTTCGCCGATGGCACGCTCCAGCAGCGCGAGCAGTTGGCGGTGCTCGACGCGCGCGGCCGGGTTGGCGACGGTCGGCGCGGCGGCCGCGCGGGCGCCGTCGTCCTCGTCGGCATCGAACAGGACCTGGCTGCGCGCCGCGTGGCGCAGGTGGTCGCAGGCCAGGTTGGCGGCGATGCGGAACACGAACTGGCGTGGCCGCTCGACCACGGTGCCGCCGCGTTCGGCTGCGGCGAGCCGGATGAAGGACTCCTGCACCATGTCCTCCGCATCGCTGGCATTGCCGAGCTTGCGCTGCAGGAAACGCAGCAGCGGCAGCCGCCATGCGGCGAAAGCGCTTTGCAGCGAGAACGGGGCGTCGGGGTCGTGCGCGGGAAACGGCATGCGGCTGGCAGATGGGCGGCGCAAGTATATAGATGACAATAATTCTCGTTTGCGGAGTGTTGTGCGCCGCGTGCTGGCTGCTGGCTTCGCTGCGCGCGCCGCGGCGCTTCCACCTGGGCGGTGGCGCGCTGCCGGCCTTCCTGCATACTGCGCCGATGTTCCGCATCGGCCTGCTCTCCGACACCCATGGCCTGCTGCGCCCGCAGGCACTGGCCTTCCTGCGCGGCAGCGACCACATCGTGCACGCCGGCGACATCTGCGACCCGGCCATCCTCGACCAACTGGCCGCCATCGCGCCGCTGACGGCCGTGCGCGGCAACAACGACTTCGGTGCCTGGGCCGAGCGCCTGCCCGAGACCTGCGTGGCCGACATCGGCGGCGTGCGCCTGTGCGTGCTGCACGACCTGGCCCAGCTGCGGCTGGACCCGGCGGCCGGCGTGCAGGTGGTCGTCACGGGCCATTCGCACAAGCCGCGCATCGCGCGCGAGGACGGCGTGCTCTACGTGAACCCGGGCAGCTGCGGGCCGCGCCGCTTCACGCTGCCGATCGCGGCGGCCGAGTTGCTGGTGGAGGGCGGCGAAGTGACGGCGCGCATCCAGGATCTTGAATGACCGTCGCCGAGACCCCGCGCCTCGCCTTGCGCCGCCTGACGCTGGACGACGCGCCGTTCTATCTCCGGTTGCTCAACGAGCCGACCTGGCTGGCCCACATCGGCGACCGCGAGGTGCGTACGCTGCAGGATGCGCAGGCCCATCTCCAGGCCAACATCTTCGCCCCCTATGCCGCGCATGGCTTCGGCATGTACCTGGTGCAGCGCCGCGGCGACGGCGCGCCGCTGGGCCTGTGCGGCCTGGTGCAGCGCGAGGCCCTGCCGGCACCCGACATCGGCTTTGCGCTGCTGCAGCAGCACGAAGGCCGGGGCTACGCGCGCGAGGCCGCGCAGGCCGTGCTCTGGCATGCCTTCCACGGGTTGCAGTTGCCGCGGCTGCTGGCCATCACGGCGCCGACCAACCTGCGCTCGACCAAGCTGCTGGGCGCGCTGGGTTTCGACTTCCAGGGCATGGTGCCGGTCGGCGACCGTTCGCTGCGCCTGTATGCCCTGGCGCGGAACTGAGATGAAACCACCCCGTTTGGACTTCTCACTGCGTGTAGAAGTCCCATCCCCCTCAAGGGGCGCACCCGGCGGCCTGGCAGAGCCAGTTCCGCGGCTGCGCTGGCATGGCCTGCTCCGCGGCCTCTCAACCAGCGGCTTGCGACCCGGTTTCGTGCTCTGCGGGTGGCGCGCCAGCGCCGTGGAGAACTGAGATGCGTGGCCTGGCCTTCGTCCTGTCGTGCTGCTGCGCCTGGGCCCAGGCCGCGCCGCCGCCCGCGCCGGTACAGGCCGAGATCGATGCCTCGCTGGCCGGCCTGCAGGCCTCGGGCTGCGAATTCCAGCGCAACGGCCGCTGGCACGCGGCCGCCGAAGCCGTGGCCCACATGCAGAAGAAGCGCGGCTACCTCGAAGGCCGCGACGCCATCCGCAGCACCGACGACTTCATCGGCCTGGCGGCGTCCGAAAGCAGCCTGAGCGGCCAGCCCTACCGCGTGCGTTGCGCGGGCGCCGAGCCGATCGACAGCCGGGCCTGGCTGCAGCAGCGTCTGCAGGAGCTGCGGCGCAGGAAGCCCTGACGGAGGCTGTCACGCCGGCCGCGCGCCACGGTCGGGCTCGACAGCGGTGCCGGTGCCATCCTCGCGCTGTCCGGCCTGTTCTTCCTGGCCCTGGGCAACCGGCGCGCAGGCCATGCCCAGCAGCGCGCGCTGGCGCGCATCGACCGCGGCGACCACGGCCTTGCCGTGCGTGTAGCCGCGCGCCACGATCTGGTCGATCCTCTTCCACTGCAGCATGCCCACGCGCTCCAGCGAGGGGTGGAAGTACAGGTCGCAGCCCTGCTGGGCCTGGGTCTGGCGCGACATGCTGTACAGCCCGGTCACCGTCATCAGGTAGGTCGGCAACGAGGGCAGGCGGTAGCGCCGGCGCGCCGGCGGGCGCAGCCGGTCGCGCCACAGGCTGATGTTGCCCGGGATGCCGTCCTGCGGAACCTGGGTCGGGCCGCGCATGTTCAGGTCCACGCCGACCACATAGCCGATGCCGCGCATGCGCCGCATCTGGTCCACCGGGAAGTTGTTGAAGGTGCCACCGTCGCAGAGCAGTTCGCCGTCGCGCACCACGGGCGGCAGCGCGCCCGGGATCGAGATGCTGGCCAGCAGCGCCTGCACGAGATCGCCGTGCGCGATGCGCTGTTCGCTCGCGCGCGAGTAGTTGGTGGCCACGCAGTGGTAGTTCTTCCAGAGGTCTTCGATGTCGGCGTCGAAGCCCACCAGCGCCCTGACGGCATGGCGCAGCACGCTGCGCAGCCGCACGCCCTTGAACAGCGAGAGCAGCGGGAACAGGTTCATGTCGCCCGTGGGGTTCACCGCGAAGGCGCTGCGCGCGTTGGCCATCACCGTGTCCAGCGTCTGGTCGGAGGCCACGTAGGCGGCCATCACGGCGCCGATGCTGGTGCCGCCGACCCAGTCGATTTCCACGCCCTGTTCGCGCAGCACGCGGTACACGCCCAGGTGGGCGAAGCCGCGCGCGCCGCCGCCGGCCAGCACCAGGCCGACCGCCGTGCGCGTGAGCAGCCGTGCCATGCGCGCCATGTCGCGCGCGAGGCCGGGCCGCAGGTGCACGTGGCCGGCCAGCGGCCGGCGTTCCAGCCAGGCCGCCGTGCCCTGGGGCGAGCGCCGCTCGGCCGGATGCAGCAGCACCAGCAGTTCGGACACCTCGGTGCGCGGCGGCCGGTGCATGAGGAACTGCTGCTCGACCGCGTGCAGCGCCACCGGCTGCCCGGCGTCGGCCAGCAGCAGCAGCTCGTCGCAGTGGCGGCAGCAGCGCTGCGTCCAGGCCGTGGGGCCGGCGTCGGCCAGCAGCAGCACGGCGTCGTGCGTGGCCTCGATCTCGTCGAGCAGCAGCGCCACGCGGCGGCTGGCGTCGGCCCGGGCCTCGGGGTCGGCATCGTCGAGCGAGACGCCGGCATCGGCCAGGGCCTGGTGCACCTGCGCGGCATCGACGATGCGCACGCGGCCCTGGCCCTGGGTCAGCGCCAGCCGTTCGCCGACCTGGCGCGCCAGGTCGCGGGCGAAGGCCGCTGCGTCCACGCCCTCGGTGATGGGCAGCAGGCTGATCGCCACCGGGCGCTCGTGCGTCTGCTGGCGCTGCTCGCCCTTCAGGCGCTGCACGATCTGGCGCGTCAGCGCGATCGACACCTGGGCGCTGCTTTCCAGCAGCGGCACGAACTCGGACTTGGCCAGCCGCACCAGCACCGAATCGCGCACCGCCACCACGGTGGCCGCGCGTGGCTCGCCGGTGTACAGGCTCATCTCGCCCACGGTCTGGCCGCGCGCCATCTCGCCGACCATGCGCTCGCTGCCGTCGGCCGCGCGCACGTAGGCGCGCAGCCGGCCGCTGACGATGAGGTACATGGAGTCGCCCTGTTCGCCCTGGTGCATGAGCGTCTCGCCGCCGGCGATCTCGATCCAGCGCAGATGGCGGCGCAGGCGCGCCAGGGCGGTCGGCTCGACCTCCCCGAAGATGGTCTTCAGGTGCCGGGCAAGCAGTTCGTCGTGAAAGCGCTGGCGTGCCGTCGAGGAGTCCATGGGCCTGGAGGAAGGGGACAGGGCAGGGCGGTTGCAAATTGTAGGCGGGGGGCCGGGCGGCTTGGCTCCCTCGCGCATGGCAGGATTGGCCCTTTGCAGCAGGCCGGCGTGCAGGTAGCTTCGGCCGCTGTCGTTTTCATCGGAACCGCACACCATGACCCAGCGCGTGAACGCCTTCGACCAACCCATCGGCGCCGCCGTGCCGGACTGGACGCCACGCCCGCGCCCGCAACGCGTGACCCTTGCCGGCCGCCTGTGCCGGCTCGAACCGCTGGACGTCGAGCGCCACGCGGCCGACCTGCACGCGGCCTACGCCGACGCGGCCGACGGGCGTGCCTGGACCTACATGGCCAGCGAGCCCTTCGGCGATGCGGCGGCCTACCGGCGCCACGCCCAGGCCATGGCCGCCAGCGAGGATCCGCTGCACTTCGCCGTCGTCGACGGGGCCAGCGGCCGCGCCGTGGGCACGCTGGCGCTCATGCGCATCGATGCGGCCAACGGCGTGGTCGAGGTCGGCCACGTGATGTTCTCGCCGCACCTGCAGCGCACGCCCTTGTCCACCGAAGCGCAGTACCTGCTCATGCGCCATGTGTTCGACGACCTGGGCTACCGCCGCTACGAGTGGAAGTGCGACAGCCTGAACGCACCCTCGCGCCGCACCGCGCAGCGCCTGGGCTTCACGTTCGAGGGCGTGTTCCGCCAGGCCATCGTGACCAAGGGCCGCAACCGCGACACCGCCTGGTTCGCCGTCATCGACGGCGACTGGCCGGCCGTGCGCGCGGCCTTCCAGGCCTGGCTGGCGCCGGACAACTTCGACGCCGACGGCCACCAGCGCCGGGGCCTGGCCGCGCTGCGCGAGGCGCACAGCGGCGATGCCCGCGCCGACGTGCAGCTGCGCCCGCTCGCGGCTGCCGACCACGCCGCCTGGCTGCCGCTGTGGCGCGGCTACCAGAGCTTCTACCAGGTGGCGCTGGGCGAGGCGCTCGACGCGCGCACCTGGCAGCGCCTGCTCGACCCGGCCGAGCCCATGCACGCCATCGGCGCCTTCGATGCCGCGGGCCGGCTGCTGGGCATCGTGCACTGCATCCTGCACCGATCGACCTGGACCGAGGGCCCCTACTGCTACCTGCAGGACCTGTTCACGGTGCCGGCCGCGCGCGGCCGCGGCGTGGGCCGCGCGCTGATCGAGGCCGTCTACGCGCATGCGGCCGCCCAGGGCGCCAGCCGCGTCTGGTGGCTCACGCACGAGAGCAACGCGCCGGGCCGGCTGCTGTACGACCGCGTGGCGCAGAACGCCGGTTTCATCCAGTACCGCAAAAGCCTGTAGGCGGCTATGGCCGCGGTCCTACGGCGCGCGCGGAACGGCTTGGTACGATGCCGGCCTCACAGCACCCGCCGTACACCGCCCATCCTGCCTGCATGGACGCTGCTTCCCCGTCATCACCGCACATCGCTGCCTCCGGGCAGGGCGACGACCGCGAGGCCGTGCTGACGGGCCGCTGGACGGCCTCCGACCTGGCGGGCGGCGACCACCTGGCCCGCGTGCGCCAGGCCATGGCCGCGCTGCCTTCCACGGCCGGCTGGGACCTGCAGCAGATCGAGCGGCTGGACCACCTGGGCGCGCAGCTGCTCTGGAACCACTGGGGCCGCCAGTGGCCGGCACGGCTGGCGCTGCTGCCCGAGCAGCGCAGCATGCTCGAGCGCGTGGCCGAATTCAGCTGCACGCGCACGGCCGAACCCGACGGCGGCTTCGCCCAGGCCGTGGACAGGCTGGGCGCCAGCGTGCTGGGCGGGCTGGGCCAGCTCAAGAGCGGCGTGCGCCTGATCGGCCAGCTCGCGCTGGACAGCCTGCGCTTCGCGCGCCGGCCGCAGTACGGCCCCTGGCGCGACATCTCGGGCCACCTCTACCAGATGGGCGCCATGGCGCTGCCCATCACCGCGCTGGTCGGCGCGCTGATCGGCGTGGTGCTGGCCTACCTGACGGCGCTGCAGCTGCGCCAGTTCGGCGCCGAGTCCTTCATCGTCAACATCCTGGGCGTCTCGCTGGTGCGCGAGCTCGGGCCCATGCTGGCCGCCATCCTCGTGGCCGGGCGCTCGGGCTCGGCCATCACGGCGCAGATCGGCGTGATGCGCGTGACCGAGGAGCTCGACGCCATGCGCGTGATGGGCATCGCGCACGGCTTTCGGCTGGTGCTGCCGCGCGCCATCGCGCTGGCCATCGCCATGCCGCTGATCGCCACCTGGACCACGCTGGCCGGCATGGCCGGCGGCATGCTCGCGGCCGACCTCGCGCTGGGCATCACGCCGGCCTACTTCATGGGTGCGCTGCCCGACGCCGTGAGCGCGGCCAACCTCTCCCTGGCGGTCAGCAAGTCGGCGGTGTTCGGCATCCTGATCGCGCTGATCGGCTGCCACTACGGCCTGCGCGTCAAGCCCAACACCGAGAGCCTGGGGCAGGGCACGACGGCCTCCGTGGTGTCGGCCATCACCGCCGTGATCCTGGTCGACGCGCTGTTCGCGGTGGCCTTTCGCAGCGTCGGCATATGACGGCCGACGTCGTCTCCATCCAGGGCCTGTGGACCGCGTTCGGCACGGGCCGCGACCAGGTCGTGATCCACAAGGACCTGGACCTGTCCATCCGCGCCGGCGAGGTGGTCTCGCTGGTCGGCGGCTCGGGCACCGGCAAGACCGTGCTGCTGCGCCAGATGCTGGGGCTGGAGAAGCCCTACCGCGGCGAGGTCACGGTGCTGGGCGAGCCGGCCGCGCAGCTGGGCCGGCGCGGCGCCGCCAGCCGCGTGGGCATGCTGTTCCAGCAGGGCGCGCTGTTCTCGGCCTTCAGCGTGCTCGACAACATCGCGTTTCCGCTGCGCGAGCTGCGCCGCCTGCCCGACGCGCTGGTCTACGACACGGCGCTGGTCAAGCTGCAGATGGTGGGGCTGGGGCCGCAGCATGCCGGCAAGATGCCGTCCGACCTGTCGGGCGGCATGGTCAAGCGCGTGGCGCTGGCGCGCGCGCTGGCCATGGACCCGCCGCTGCTGCTGCTCGACGAGCCCACGGCCGGGCTGGACCCGCACGGCTCGGACGAGTTCGTCGAGCTGCTGCGCTCGCTGCACCGCGAGCTGGACCTGACCGTGGTGATGGTCACGCACGACCTGGACACGCTGTTCGCGCTGTCCAGCCGCGTGCTGGTGCTGGCCGAGAAGCGCGTGCTCGTGCACGGCACGCCGCAGGAAGTGGCCGCCTACGACCACCCCTTCGTGCGCGATTTCTTCCAGGGCGAACGCGGCCGCCGCGCCATGACGCCGATCGCGCAGATCGTGCCCGCGCCTGCGTCCACCGAAAAGGATTGAGATGGAAAACAAAGCCCATGCCATGGCCGCCGGCATCTTCGTGCTGGTGGTCTCCGCCCTGCTGATCGCGCTGGCCATCTGGCTCGGCCGGGAGAGCGGCAGCAGCCACACCTACGAGCTGTCCACCAGCGACACCGTGACCGGCCTGCAGCCGCAGGCGCCGGTGCGCTACAAGGGCGTGGCCGTGGGCAAGGTCACCTTCATCGGCTTCGACCCCGACGTGCCCGGCAACATCGTGATCCGCCTGACGGTGGACGACACCACGCCGCTGTCGCCCAGCACCTTCGCCACGTTGAGCTACCAGGGCATCACGGGCCTGGCCTTCGTGCAGCTGGACGATGCCGGCGATGCGGCCCGTCCCCTGCCGGCCGGCGCCAGCGGCGTGCCGCGCCTGCCGCTCAAGAACTCGCGCCTGGGCGAGCTGACCGACCAGGCCCCCGAACTGCTGGCCAAGGTGCAGCAGGCCCTGGACAGCATCAACGCGATGCTGAACGAGCAGAACCAGAAGAAGGTCGGCGCCGTGCTCGACAACACGGCCGTGGCGACCGAGCGCATCGCCGCAGCGGCGCAGAACGTCAACCTGCTGACCGCCCAGCTGGAGAGCACCATGCGCCTGCGCGTGGACCCGGCGCTGGCCGGCGTGCCGGCCCTGACGCAGGAGTTCACGCGCAGCCTGCAGTCGGTGCGCGCGGCGGCCGACGACGTGGCCCGCATGTCCACCAACATCGACAAGACCGCCGACCGCCTGAACGAGAAGGACGGCCCGCTGGACCGCCTGGCCGAAGGCACGGCCGCGCTCTCGCGCGTGGCCGAGACCTTCGGCGCGGCCACGCTGCCGCGCGTGAACCGCGTGAGCGAGGACGCCTCGCGCGCGGCGCGCCAGTTGAGCCGCACGGTCAACGGCATCAACGACAACCCGCAGTCGCTGATCTTCGGCAGCGGCAACGTTCCCCCGGGGCCCGGCGAGCCGGGCTTCGCCCCACCCGCCGCCGCAGGAGCCAGATGATGGGCCGCACCGCATTCCTTTCCCCGCTGCTGTCGGCCGCGCTGCTGGCCACGTCATTGGTCGGTTGTTCGGCCCTGCCCGACAAGCCGACGCGGCCGGCGCAGTACGACTTCGGCCCCGGTCCCGTGGCCGACCTGCCCATGGACCGCCGCGCCCCGCTGCCGCCCCTGGCCCTGGACGAGGTCGAGGCCAACGGCCCGCTGGAAGCCGCCACCGCCGTGCTGTACCGCCTGGGCTACGCCGACACCCAGCAGCTGCGCCCCTACGCGCAGGCACGCTGGAGCATGCCGCCCGCGCAGCTGGTGCGCCAGCGCCTGCGCGAACAGCTGGGCCAGCGCCGCACCGTCGTGAGCGCCGGCGAGGGTGCCGCCATGCTGCGCAACGACGGCCGCCAGCCGCTGGTGCTGCGCGTGGAACTGCTGGAATTCAGCCAGCTGTTCACGGCACCGGCGCAGAGCAACGGCCTGGTGCGGCTGCGCGCCACCGTGGTCGACAACCTGCCGGCCGGCGAGCAGGTGCTGGCCCAGCGCCAGGTGGTCGTGCAGCGGCCCGCGCCCACGGCCGACGCGGCCGGCGGCGTGCGCGCGCTGGCCGAGGCCACGGATGCGGCGGCGGCGGAGCTGTCGCAGTGGCTGGAGACGGTGGGGCGGTGAGCGCGCCGCTTCGCATGCGCATGGGGGCGCATCGGCATTGCGCCCGCACGCTGCTGGCGCTCGTGCTGGTCGGGACGGGCTGGTCGGTCGGGGCACAGACGCCGGTTCCGGCGCCCGCGGCCTCGGCCGCATCGGCACCCGCCGCCGCGCCCCCCATGTCCATCGTCGGCGAATGGCAGGGCCCGTTCCCGGGCACCAAGGTGGTCAAGCTGCTGGATGGCGAGGACGGCGTGGCCTGCTACTTCTACGTGCCCGTGAGCGTGCCGTCGAACACCGTGTGCGACGGCAACGAGGGCTGCACCGTGCAATACCCGAGCGGCGTGGGAGTGTCCTGCGTCAAGGTGCGCGAGACGGGCGCCGCGCCGCGAAGGCTGCGCCCAGGCCCGCGCCCAGGCGCTGACGGCTTGACGGCTTCAGCGCCGCTGCGCCAGCAATTCGAGATACCCCGTCAGCGGGTCCGGCACGCGGTCGAACTGGTGGGCCGGCAGCAGCCCCAGCACGATCTCGGCCGTGGTGCGCACGTTGCAGCCCGGCATCACATGGCCGCCCAGCACCTGGCCGTTGGCGTCGGACACGCTGGCGTGCAGGTGCAGGCCACCCGGGCCCAGCGTGCCGGCCAGGCCCAGCAGTTCCAGCGGGCCGTCGATGCGCGTGCCGGTGGGCGCATCGGCATAGCGCAGCATGGCCCGCGTGAGGCTGCCCACGACCGACAGCACGCAGGCCGCGTGCACGGGTTCGGCGGCATGGGCGGCGGTGTCGGCCCACCGCTGCAGCGCCGTGCGCAGGTCGTCGCCGGGCGCCAGGCGCAGCACTTCGACGCGCAGTTCGGTCGCCATGCTCAAACCGCCACCGCGGCGTGCCAGGCCCGCCAGTCGCGGCCCGGATGCACCTGGCCGCAGGACGGGCAGCGGCGCGCCGCCGCATCGCTGCCGTAGAAGGCGTCGAACACGCGCGGCAGGTCGGCCACGATGCTCTGCAGCTGCACCTCCAGCGGGCTGCACCAGCGCCGCGCAGTGCGCGCAGTACCACTCGAAGCCGTCGACGAGGCCGGCCGGCCGCGCCCGCTCGACCACCAGGCACAGGCTGCCTTCCTCGGGCCGCTGCGGCGAATGCCGCACGTGGGCCGGCAGCAGGAAGATGTCGCCTTCCTTGAGGTGGATGCGCTCGAAGCGGCCGCGGTCCAGCACCAGCAGGCTGGCGTTGCCCTTGAACTGGTGGAAGAACTCCTCGAGCGGGTCGTCGTGGAAATCGGTGCGCTGGTTGGGGCCGCCGACCACGGTCACGAGGATGTCGGCGTCCTGCCAGACCTGCTGGTTGCCCACGGGGCGGCTTGAGCCGGTCGGCGTGGTCGGCGATCCGCTGCGGGAAGTTGATGGGCGGTCCGTAGCGCGGCATGCGGGTCTCCTAGGCGAGGGCGATGGCAGCGCCGCGGTTCAGGATGCAGCGTG
>JASGJO010000019.1:0-13726 GCA_049840715.1 Pseudorhodoferax sp. | reverse complement strand
AAGGTTAATAGGGAAACACGATAGAATCCGAACAGCACCGGCCCCGGCGAATCCAGCCTGATCCAGACCGCCACGGCGAGCAGCAACGGCGCCAGCAGCAGCAGCCCCAGGCCCGAAGCCAGCATGTCCAGCAGTCGTTTGCTCAAGACAGCAGGCCGCGCACGGCCGCGATGACGCGCTCCACGTCGGCATCGCTCATCGCCGTGTACAGCGGGATGCTGACCATGCGCTCGTAGGCCTTCTGCGACTGCGGGAACATGTCCGGCGCCAGGCCGTAGCGGTCACGCCAGTACGGGTGCAGGTGCAGCGGCACGTAGTGCACCGAGCAGCCGATGCCAGCCGCGTACATGCCTTCGATGAAGGCGTCGCGGGTGATGCCCGCATCGCCGGCTAGGCGCAGCACGTAGAGGTGCCAGCTGTGCGTGTCGCCCTCGGGCGCCTCGGGCGGCAACACCAGGGGCAGGTCGGCCAGGGCCTCGTGGTAGCGCCGGGCGATGGCCTCGCGGCGCGCCTGGAAGGCCGGCAGGCGCTTGAGCTGGTGCAGGCCCAGCGCCGCGGCGATGTCGGTCAGGTTGTACTTGAAGCCGGGGGCCACGATCTCGTAGTACCAGCTGGGCACCTTGGCCGTGAAGCGGTCGAAGGCGTCGCGGCTCATGCCGTGCAGGCGCATCACGCGGGCGCGCCTGGCCAGCTCGGAGTTGCGCGTGACCAGCATGCCGCCCTCGCCGGTCGTCATGGTCTTGTTGGCGTAGAAGCTGAAGACCGTGGCGTCGCTGCCCAGCGTGCCGATCAGCTCCTTCTCCAGCGTGGTGGGCAGCGCGTGGGCCGCGTCCTCGACCACGCGCAGGCCATGGCGGCGGGCGACGTCCAGCAGCGCCAGCATGTCCACCGCGAGGCCGGCGTAGTGCACGGGCAGGATGGCTTTCGTGCGCGGCGTGATCGCGGCCTCGATGGCGGCGATGTCGATGTTCAGCGTCGCCGGGTCGATGTCGACCAGCTTCACGTCCGCGCCCAGGTAGCGCACCACCTCGGCCGTGGCGGTGAAGGTGTGCGTGGTCGTGATGACCTCGTCGCCGGGCTGCAGGCCGATGGCCTCCAGCGCCAGGTGCAGGCCAGCGGTGGCCGAGTTGACGGCGATGCACTCGATCTGCGGGTCGCCCAGGAACTCGGCGAACGCGGCCTCGAAGCGCCTGGCCTTGGGGCCGGTGGTGATCCAGCCGGATTTCAGCGTGTCGACGACCTCCGCGATCTCGTCGTCGCCGATCTCGGGCAGGGCAAAGGGAAGGAACGGCTGGGAACTCATGGCGCGGGATTTTCGTGCATCAGGGCTTGGCGATCAGCACGAGCCGGTGCGTGCGCAGCCAAGGGATCAGGTTGAGCAGCCCATACGCCGCCGGCAGCGCGCGCGCCAGCGGCGGCGCGAGCGTGACGCGCCGGGCGGTCAGGGGGCCATGCGGGAACAGCTCGCGCACGCGCGCCAGCGGCACGCCGCGCACGTCCGGGTTGCGCGGGTTGTTGACGGTGAAGTCGTACCAGATGACGGCACCGGCCGGCTTCAGCCAGCGCCACATGGCGTCGGCCACGCGCCGCTGCAGTGCGTCGTCGAGGATGGACGAGAACACGGTGGACTGCAGCACCAAGTCCTGGCTGGCCGGGGCGATGTCGGCCGCCGCCGCATCGCCGGCCAGCAGGCGCACGCTTTCGGGCAGCGCCGCGCGCGCGGCGGCCAGCCGTTCGGGCAGCAGCTCGATGCCGGTCAGGTGCGCGGGCCGCAGGCCCAGCCGCAGCAGATCCAGCAGGTTGCCGCCGGCGCCGCAGCCCACCTCGGTGGCGCGCCAGTCCGACGGCACGCCGGGACGCTGCGCGAGCAGGCGCAGCAACGCGCGCTGGCGCTCCTGCCACATCTGCCAGACCTCGGGGCGCAGCAGGCTGTAGCGGTCGCCCACATCGCGGCGCGCATAGCGCCGGGCGATCTGGTCCAGCTCGGTCATGAGATCGCGTCGATGAAGCGCGCGGCCAGCACGGGATAGGCGTGATGGGCCATCGCGAACGCCCGGCCTCGCTGACCCATCGCTGCACGCTCGGCGGGCGGCAGGGCCGCCAGCTTCAGCAACCCGTCGGCGACCGCTTGCGCGTCCTCAGGAGCCACGGTGAGGCCGGCGCCGGCCTCGGCGACCGGGTCGTTGCCGGCCTCCACCGAATGCAGCACGGCGCGCCCGGCCATCAGGTAGTCGATGAGCTTGTTGGGGGCGATGCCGAAGCGGTAGATGGGCGTGCGCTGCCAGCCGATGTAGGCGATGTCGAAGTGGCCCAGCAGCGTCGGGATCTGCGCCTTGGGGATGGGGGCGAAGAAGCGCAGGTTCGCCAGCCCCTCGGCCGCCGCGCGCTCGGCCAGGCGGGTGGCCTCGTGGCCGCTGCCCACGAGCACGAAGCTCAGCGGCGCGTCCTTCAGCTTCGCGGCGGCATCGAGCAGCACATCGAGCGCATTGGGCAGGCCCATGGAACCGGCATACCCCACGACGACACGGCCGGCGGCGCGCTCGGCGTCGAGATGTGCCGCCAGCGTTGCGCCCAGCGGCGCCGACTCGCCCTGCCATTCCTCCGGCGCGAAGCCGTTGGGCACGACGTGCAGCCTGGCAAGGTCCAGGCCCCGAGACGCCATGTGCTCGTGCACGCAGGGCAGCATGGAGACGACCCGGTCGGCATCACGATACGCATCCGCCTCGGCCTTGCCGCACAGCATCACGAACGGGTGGCGCGGCGACATGCCCGACAGCTCGATCAACGACAGCGGCCACAGGTCGTGCACCTCGTAGACCAGCTTGGCTTTCGCCAACCGCGCCAGCTTCTTCGCGACCCACACATCCATCGGATAGGTGCTGGACGCGATGACCGCATCGGGGCGGAACTCGCGCGTCAGCCGCCACGCATCGGCCCGCAACTGGCGCAGGAAGCTCAGGATGTTGCGCAGCCGGCCCACGCCATTGCCCTGGTAGGCCGGCGTGGGCAGCCAGCGGTAGCGGATGCCGTCGATGATCTCCTCGACCGGCTGGCCCGGCACCACCGGTTGCACGGCCCGCACATGCGAATGGCCGGCGGCGACGATGGTGACCTCGTGCCCCGCCCGCACCCATTCACGGGCCAGGTAGTAGGGCCGGAACTCCATGCCGTGGCGCGGCGAGCCGGCGTAGTGGTTGACGAGGAGGATCCTCACGCCGACAACTCGCGCAAGCGGGTCAGGAAGCGCTGCACGTGCGGCTCGAACAGGCCGTGGGCCGCCACCCAGTCACGGTTGGCGGTAGCGAGCTTCGCGGTGTCCAGCGTGGCCATGCGGGCGGGCAGGTCATCCACCGCCCCGACGATGAGCCCGCGCGCCGAATCACCGATCAGCTCACGGTTGGCCGGCAGCTCGGACAGCAGCGGCACGCAGCCATGGGCCATGGCTTCGAGCACGGACACCGAGACCGAATCGCTCTCCGGCAGGCTCAGGAACCAGGTCGAGCGCGCGTAGTGCGCGACCTGGGCCGCGGCGTCCAGCCGGCCGACGAAGCTGACCCGATCCGCCAAGCCGCGCGCGGCCACATCGGCCTCCAGTGCGGCGCGCAGCGAGCCGTCGTTGGCCACCACCAGCGTCGCCTCGGGCTGCGCCGCGGCGATGCGCGCGAACGCATCGATCACCCGATGCGGCCGGTAGATGGGCTCCAGGCCCCGGTTCGCGAAACACAGCCAGGGCTGCTTCTTCGCGTTCTGCTTCGGCATGGCCTCCAGGCCGAACGGGAAGGTCATCACGTCCCTCGCGCCCAGCTCGCGCATGCGCTCGGCCATGTAAACCGAGTCGGACGTCGTCACGGCGCATTCGCGCAGCACCTTCTTCGTCATCCAGCGCCAGCCGCCGCCGCGCTGCGGCGTGACGAGGATGTCGCTGCCCCAGGCCGAGCCGGCGATCTGCGCCCGCAGCCGCCAGCCCAGCCGGGCCGCCCAGGCCAGCGTGCCGTGCGAGGTCAGGTAGTGGGCATGCAGCCAGTCGGCATCCACCGCGGCCAGCCAGTTGCCGATGCGCGGCAGCTGCTTGATCAACACGACGTTGCCGCCGCCGTGGTCCGGCGCGGTGTTCAGCGCCAGCCGCTGCGCGTCGGGCAGCAGCAGCTCCCAGCCCGGCGCGAAGCCGCGCGACGAGATGGCCCACAGCCGCACGCGCGGTTGCAGCATGCGCGCCCACTTCAGCAGGTGCGGGCTTTCGCCGTCGCCGATCAACACCAGTTTCAAGAATCAAGTCCTCACAACGGAAGGCGGCACCGCGCCGCGATACAGCCAGGCCAGGTAGGCCGCGAAATACAGCGGCATCACGACCGACACCACGCCCAGCGCCTCGGTGACCGGCCGCCCCGATGCCAGCATCGCGGCCAGCGCGAGTGCGTACAGCGCGTTGCCCACGAGGCTGAAGGCCAGCGCGCCGGTCTGGCGCTGCGTCACCATGGGCGCGACGGTCAACGGCGCGCAGACGAAGTGTGCCGCGACATAGGGCGCGAACCAGCGCGCGTATTCACCGGCGGCCGCCCAGTCGTCGCCCAGTGCCCACCCGAACAGCGCCGGCCCCACCAGCGCCAGCAGCACCGCGCCCGCCACGGCCGGCAGCAGCAGTCCGCGCATGGCACGCGCCAGCGTGGGCTGCAGGCTGCGTCCCTCGCGCCAGTCCTCGGCCAGCCGGGACAGCAACGCCTCCGACAGCGCACCGCCCACCAGCGAGGCCGGCGCCTTCACCAGCCTCACCATGACCGCATACCAGCCCGCCGCGGCCAGGCCCGCATAGGCCGCGATCAGCGACAGCGCGATGGCTTCCTGCAGGCCGTTGATGAAGGCATGCGGGCTGTTCACCAGCGGGAACTGGCGGTAGCGCCAGGCCAGCGCACGCATCCGCCGCCAACGCCGCCTTGCCGCGGCGGCCGTGCGTGCCGCGCGCAAGCGCACCGCCTGGCCGCGCCACCACAGCCACAGCGGCGGTAGCAGCAGCGACAGCAACTGCGCACCAACCAGCGCCGCTGCCGTCAGCCAGCCGGCCGCCACGGCCGCCAGCTGCGCCAGCGCCATCACGACCTGCTGGCCCACGCGCGCCTGGGCGATGGGCGCGAAGCGGCCATGGCGGTTGTTCCACAAGGCCAGGCCTTGCTGCAGCCCCAGCAGACCCACCGCCAGCGCCAGCGCCAGCGCGTAGTCCTGCAACCAGCCGGCCTGCGCCCAGCGCCCGCTCAAGGCGCCACCGGGCAACGCGGCCAGCGCCCAGGCCAGCAGGGCCGTCGCCAGCGTGGCCACCAGCGCGAGGGCGAGGGACAGCACCAACAGCAGCCCGGCTTCGCCACGCCGGCGCGGCAACGGGATGGCGTACTCGTAGCGCGCATTGGCCACCACCGCGAAGCTGGCCACGATGGCGGCGAACCAGGCCCACTGGCCCAGCACCTCGGCGCCGAAAGCACGCGTCAGCAGCGGCGCCATCGCCATCGGCAGCGCTTGGCTGATGGCCGAAGCCGCCGCCAACTGCGCGAATCGCTGGCGCAGGCTCATGCGCTCAATCGCGCCCGCAGCGCCCGCTTCTGGCGCTCGCTGAGGCTCGCATGCAGGCCCAGCGGCAGGTTGGCGACGCAATCCGCCGTCGCCTCGCCGACCGGGCAGTCCCCGGCGCGGTAGCCATAGCGCAGGCTGCCGCGGGGATGCACCACGTCGTCGAACCAGCGGCCCAGTTCGATGTCGTCGGCCGCCAGCGCCTGGGCCAGCGTGTCGCGCTCCAGACCCGCGGGCAGGCGCAGCGGGTAGCGCAGCAGCACGTCGCCCGCGCCTCGTGCGGCGCGCAGCGACACCGGCAGCAAGGCGTCATACGCCTCCGCCTGCGCGCGGCGAGCGGCCCAGACCTCGCCTGCGCGGCGGGCTTGGCGGGCCCCCAGCGCGGCAGACCAGGCATGCAGGCCCAGCCGGTAGTCCGGCCTGGCGCTGCCCTGCAATTCGCCCGCCGGCGTGGCGGCCACGACGCCCAGGCGCCGTGTCGGCGCGCGCAGCAGCCGCTTGATGCCGCCCAGCCAGAACGCCGGCAGCGCCTGCACCAGGCGGTGCCAGGCCAAGGTCAGCGCCTGCTTCGCGACGACCCGCATCGCGGGCGCATGCAGCGCAGGCGGCTGCCAGCGGGCTTCGTCGTTGACAAGCAGCGCGCCACCCAGCCCGGTGGACAGTGGCTTGGAGTACTCGAAGCTGAAGAAGGCCGCATGCCCCAGCGTGCCGACGATGCGGCCGTCGGTGTCGCGGCTGCCCCAGGCATGCGCGGCGTCCTCGACGAACACGACCTGCGGGAAACGTTCGCGCAGTCCGGCGATGCCGGCCATGCACAGGCCGAAGTTGTGCGGCAGCAGCACCAGCCGCGTCTTGGTGCCGATGGCGGCCGCCACGGCCGCGGCATCGGGATTGAAGCTGCCGGGCGCGATGTCCACGTAGCGCACCGCCAGGCCCAGGTGCTCGAAGACATTGGGCACCACGGCGCAGGTGTAGCCGGGCAGCAACACTTCGGCGTCCGCCGGCAGGCCCAGGCTGTCCACGTAGGCATGCAGCGCCGCGCGGCCGCTGCCGAACAGGTGGATGCGATCCGTCTCGACACCCAGAGAAGCCGCGAAGCTCGCGCGGAAGTCCTGCAGACTGGCGTCGCCCCGCCGCAGCCAGCGCCAGGTGGCAAGGGGAAAGTCCAGCCAGCGCAGCGCCGTCGCCGCGTGGGATCTCATGAGGCGGCCGCCAACGGCCGCAACGGCCGCGCAGGGCATCCACCGTAGACCCAGCCGGACGCGAGCCGGCCGCTGACCACCGCATGCGCCGCGACCACGACCTGGTCCTCGATGACCGCACCCGGCAGCACCGTGACGCGAGCGCCGATGAAGACGTTGGAACCGATGCTCACCGGCGCACGCCGGTACTGCGTGCGGAACAGGCCGTCCGCGCCGGCATCGTTGGACTCGCAGAACAGCATCAGCCCGGGGCCGATGGCCACGTCGTCGCCGATGTCCAGTGCCTGTTCGCCCACCAGTACGTAGGCGCCCGGCGCGAGATGGCTGTCCCGGCCGATGCGAAAGCGCCCCGCGCCGGTCGCCAGGATGCTCACGCCGCGGTAAAGCACGCTGCGCGCACCCAAGGCACTGCCGGCACCGAAGCGCAGGCGCACATCGCCATGCACGGTGGCGCCATGCCCGACGGCCAGCCCGCCCAGGCGCCATGCCAGGGCACGCAGACGGGCCGCAGCGGCTTCGAAGCGATACGGCCAGAGCGCCATCAGCACGGCACCTGCCAGGCATGGCGGCACGGCAGGCAAGCGGGAGCGGCAGCGGGTCGCGACATGGCTGATGGGAGGGGCGAAGGGTGGTTGGCGCCGCATCGTGAGGCGGGATGCGGGCCCAGGAGGGTGACGGATTCTAAAATCGCGGATTCACCAAGGCCCGCAATGACTCAAGCCACTCCGACCCCCGCCCTCCCCGCTCAGGCAGACGACAACCAACTGATCGCCGAGCGCCGCGAAAAACTGGCCGCGTTGCGGGCTGCCACGGCCGTGCCCTTCCCCAACGACTTCAAGCCCCAGCACCGCGCCGCGCCGCTGCAGGCCCAGTACGGCGAAGTGCCCAACGAGGAGCTGGAGCCGCAGGCCGTCAAGGTCACCGTGGCGGGCCGCATGATGCTCAAGCGCATGATGGGCAAGGCCAGCTTCTGCACGCTGCAGGACGCCACCGGCCGCCTCCAGCTGCGCGTGACCATCGACAACGTCGGTGCCGAGGTCTACGAGGCCTTCAAGAAGTGGGACCTGGGCGACATCCTCGGCGCCGAAGGCACGCTGATGCGCACCAAGACCGGCGAGCTGTCGGTCGCCGTCACCACGCTGCGCCTGCTGACCAAGAGCCTGCGCCCGCTGCCGGACAAGTTCCACGGCATGACCGACCAGGAGCAGAAGTACCGCCAGCGCTATGTCGACCTGATCACCGACGAAGACGCCCGCAAGCGCTTCGTCGCGCGCAGCCAGGGCGTGTCGGCCATCCGCAGCTTCATGGTGGACCACGGCTTCCTGGAAGTCGAGACGCCCATGCTCCACCCCATCCCGGGTGGTGCGAATGCCAAGCCCTTCGTCACGCACCACAACGCGCTGGACCAGGAGATGTTCCTGCGCATCGCGCCCGAGCTGTACCTGAAGCGCCTGGTGGTGGGCGGCTTCGAGCGCGTGTTCGAGATCAACCGCAACTTCCGCAACGAAGGCATCTCGGTCCGCCACAACCCCGAGTTCACGATGATGGAGTTCTATGCGGCCTACTGGACGCATCACGACATCATGGACTTCACGGAAGCCGTGCTGCGCCACGCCGCCATCGCCGCAACCGGCAGCGCCGCGCTGACCTACGCCGGCAAGCCGGTGGCGCTGGACAAGCCGTTCACGCGACTGTCGGTGCGCGACTCGCTGATCCAGTTCGCCGGCCTGAGCGGCGAAGAGGCCGACAACCCCGACGTGCTGCGCGCCAAGATCGTCGCCGCCGGTGAAGACGCCCCGGCCCGCTGGAGCCTGGCCGAGCTGCAGTTCGGCCTGTTCGAGGCCGTCGTCGAAGAGAAGCTGTGGGAGCCCACCTTCATCATCGACTACCCCGTCGAGGTCTCGCCGCTGGCCCGCGCGTCTGACGCCGACCCCAAGATCACCGAGCGCTTCGAGCTGTTCATCACCGGCCGCGAGTACGCCAACGGCTTCTCCGAGCTGAACGACGCCGAGGACCAGGCCGCGCGCTTCCAGGCCCAGGTAGCCAACAAGGACGACGGCGACGAGGAGGCGATGTACTACGACGCCGACTTCATCCGCGCGCTGGAGTACGGCATGCCCCCGACCGGCGGCTGCGGCATCGGCATCGACCGGCTGATGATGCTGATCACCGATTCGCCGTCGATCCGGGACGTGATCCTGTTCCCGGCGCTGCGCCGGGAGGCCTGATCCGGCAGCCGCCATGGCGGCGTTTCGTGTCCTCGTGCTGGGCGGCTACGGCTTCTTCGGCCGCCGCCTGGTGCAGCGACTGAACCAGTTCGCCGGGCTGGAGCTCATCGTGGCAGGCCGCTCGCGAGTGCGTGGCCAGGCACTGGTGGACGCACTGGCCTCTGACGCTGTCAGCAAGGCGAGCGCGATGCAGATCGATGTCGGCGACGCCGAGTTCAGCAACACGCTGAAGGCCCTGAGGCCTGCCGCCGTCGTGCACACCTGCGGCCCTTTCCAGGGCCAGGCCTACCGCGTGGCTCAGGCCTGCATCGCTGCGGGCGCCCACTACATCGATCTGGCGGATGGGCGCGAGTTCGTCTGCGGCATCGCCGCGCTGGATTCAGCGGCGCGAGCCGCAGGCGTCGCCGTCATCAGCGGCGCCAGCTCGGTGCCGGCGCTGTCCGGTGCCGCCGCGGACCAACTCGCGCAGGGCATGGACGCGGTGTCGCTGATCGACATCGGCATCAGCCCCGGCAATCGCACGGAGCGCGGGCTGTCGACCGTGCAGGCCATCCTCAGCTACTGCGGCCGCCCACTGCCGTCCGCCGGCTCGCAGCGATTCGGCTGGGTGGGCCGCTGGCGCCATGCCTACCCAGCGCCCGTCGGCCAGCGGCTGCTCTCGCCCTGCGACGTGCCCGATCTCACCCTGCTGCCGCCGCGCCATCCCGGACGCCCGGACGTGCGCTTCGGCGCCGGACTGGAGTTGCCGCTGCTGCATTGGGGCATGAACGGTATGGCAGCGCTGGCACGTTGGGGCTGGGTGCGCGACTGGTCGCGCCACGCCCGGGCGCTGAAGCGCATGGCGGACTGCTTTCGGACCCTGGGCTCCGATGCCGGCGCGATGCATGTGCGCGTGACGGGACGTTCGGCCGATGGCAACACGCAATCGCGGCTCTGGACCTTGCTGGCCAGCGACGGCGATGGTCCCTTCGTGCCCACGCTCGCGGCTGCAGCGCTGGTGCGGCGGCTGCAGTCCGGCAACGCCGAACTGACAGGCGCCAAACCCTGCATCGGCCTGTTGTCGCTGGACGACTTCGCCCGGGAATGCGCAGGCCTGCGGATCCGCATGGGAGAGTTCGCCGCATGAGTGCGCCCTCGATGTACGAACAAGTCCTGGGGGAAGCGTTCGACCGGTTGCCGGCTGCCGTGCAGCGCTTCCATCGCCTGCGTGGCGACTGGACGCTCGCCGGCCAGGCGCAGACACAGGCGCCCGCTTCCGTGCCCGCCCGGCTGCTCGCATGGGCCCTGGGCACGCCGCGCAGTGCCACGTCCGGCACCATCCGCTTCGAGCTGTCGGCCGAGCCGCGAGTCGAGACCTGGACACGGCATTTCCCGGCGCAGACCATGCGCTCCACGCTGCGGCTCGCGGGAGCCGAACTGCACGAGGTGCTGGGCGCATCCCGCCTGCGTTTTCAGTTGCTGGCATCGCCGACAGGACTGGAGATGCGCTTGATCGGCCTTCACTTCATGGGCATCCCCTGCCCACGCTGGCTGATGCCCGAGGTGGTGGCGCGCGAGCATGGCGATGGCAGGCGGATCGAATTCCACGTGGCCGCACGGGTGCGCGGCATCGGCCAGGTGGCCAGCTATCGGGGCCACCTGGACCTGCCCGAGGAGAGCGCGCGGTGATCGTCGTCTTCGATGGCCAATGCCTGCTGTGCAACGGCTGGGTTCAGTTCCTGCTGAAGCATGACCGCGCAGGGCGACTGCGGTTTGCCGCCATCCAGGGGCGCACCGGCCAGGCGCTTCTCGCCCGCCAGGGCCTGCGGGTCGAAGGTTTGCAGACGCTGCTGCTGGTCGATGGCGACCGCGTCTGGCAGCACACGGCAGCGATCTTCCGCGTGCTGCACGCGTTGGGCTGGCCGTGGCGCCTGGCCTGGATGGGCTGGCTGGTGCCCGTCGTCGTGCGCGATCCGCTGTACCGACTGATGGCCCGTCACCGCTACCGGTGGTTCGGGCGCCACGACACCTGCATGGTGCCGACACCCAACGTCGCCGAACGCTTTCTGGACTGAGCCCGGCGGCGTCGATCGCCCCCACGATCCCTTTCCCGGCGCTGCGCCGGGAGCGTGACGCTCAGCGCTTTTCCAGCGCCTTGATCCGCGCCCACAGCTGGGCCTTGGACACGGTGGTCATCTGCATCGCGCCCATGCAGTCGTCCAGCCGGTAGGGACGCTCTCGCAGATCCTGTACGGCTTTGGACAAGCTGCCTTCCACGCTGTTGCCGTAGGCTGTCGCTGCCTTGGCAATGGCGGTGCTCAGCAGGAGCTTGGACGGCCGCATCATGGCCAAGTCGATGAGGTCACGGCCGAACACGCTGTCGTCGCGCCAGCGGTCGGCCAGGGCCAGCAGCTTGGCCGTAGCGAGGTCCAGCGGCGTCAGCGTGGCAACGCCGGCGATGGTGTCGTCGGGACCGGGCGGGTCGAAGGCGATGCGGGCCTCCAGCACGATCTCGAACTTGATCGCCAGACCGCCCTCACGCACCAGCGTGCGCAGGCCGTACTGGTCGGCGCGCAGTTCGCGGACCGGCGTCAACGTGGCACCAGTGCGCGTGATGGCGGTCAGGCCTGCGGGGCCGGTCAGCAACTGCCGCAGCGCACGGTAGCCGGCGAGGTCCGAGACGAGGAAATCGATGTCCACCGATTCGCGGTATTCGCCATAGCGCAGCGCCATCGCCGTGCCGCCACCGAACCAGCAGGCGTGGGCCGCGAGCACCCCGGCATCCAGCGCGCCGAGCACGGCGGCGATGCGCCGGTGGTGCTCACGCTCAAACAAGCAGGCGTCCCCCGCCGAGCTCGTCGACCAGGGCCTGGATCAGTCGGCGCTCTCGGGGCGCCAGGCCCTCACGGTCGAGGTGCCGCCAGTTGCGTTCATAGAGGTCCAACGCCTGCGCGGGGCTCAGCTCGGTGACGCCGGGCAATTGCCAGGCCAGTTGCTTCAGGGCCGGGTAATCATCCAGGCGCACAACCGCCGGCAGCGCCGAGGCGTAGGTGGCCTCCGGCTCCTGCACCTGCAGGCTGAGCCCGACGGCCGAAAGCGCACTCAGGTAAGCGCCCATGGTCACCGAAGGCTCGCCGCGCTCCACGCGGTGCAGCGTCACGCGGGACATGCCGGCCGCCTCGGCGGCGTCTGTTGCCGTCACCTTCTGCTGCTCCCGGCGGGCGCGGATGCGCCGGCCCAGCGTTTCAAGCTGGGTTGCAACGGCAGGCGAGATCGGAGGTGCTTTGGCAGGCATATGTTTCTCATTTTAGTCAAAACAGTGACATTGACCAGAATGAGAAACAATCTATACCGCCGCGGCCGCAGGTGCCTTGCCCGCAATGATCATCGCCAGCACCTCGTCCTCGTTCACGTCGGCGGTGCGGCAGGTCGCGACCGGCCGGCCGTTCTTCATGACCATCAGCCGGCTGGACAGCGCGAACACGTCCGGCATGTCGTGCGTGACGAGCAGGATGCCCACGCCCTCGGCGCTGAGGCGGCGGATCAGGTCGTGGACCATGGCCGTCTCGCTGGGGCCCAGTGCCGCGCAGGGCTCGTCCATGATGAGCACGCGGGCCTTGAACTGCAGCGCCCGCGCGATGGCCACCACCTGGCGTTGACCGCCCGACAAGGACGTCACCGGGTCGGCGATGTTCTTGAAGTTCGGGTTCAGCCGCGCGAACAGCGGCACGGCCGCCGCGCGCATGGCCGCGTCGTCCAGCAGGCCCAGACGCGTGCGCAGTTCGCGGCCCAAGAACAGGTTGGCGACCGAGTCCAGGTTGTCCGCCAGCGCCAGCTTCTGGTGGATGGTCTCGATGCCTGCCGCGCGTGAATCGGCCGGGCTGGCGAACTTGACGGCTTGGCCGTTGAGCAACAGTTCGCCGCCGTCGAACGGCAGTGCGCCTGCCAGCATCTGCATCAGCGTGGACTTGCCGGCGCCGTTGTGGCCCAGCACAGCCAGCACCTCGCCGGGCGCCAGGCTCAAGGAGATGCCATCGACCGCGTGCACGCCGCCGAAGGACTTGCGCGCATCGCGCACTTCAAGAAGCGCCGTCATTTCTGCACCACCCGGTCAAACACCACGGCCGCGACCAGCACCTGGCCCAGCACCACCATGCGCCAGCCGATGCCAACGTCAGTCAGCAACAGGCCGCTGTCGATGCTCTGGATGATGAGTGCACCCAGCACCGTGCCGCCCACGCTGCCACTGCCACCCGCCAGACTCACGCCACCGATGACGGCGGCCGCGATGACGGTCAGCTCCATGCCCGTGCCCATCGAGTTCGTGCCGGCGTTCAGGCGCGCCATCGCGACGACGGCCGCTAGCGCCACCAGCGCCGCCAGCAGCAGGTTCAGCTGGATCATCACGCGCCGCACCGGGATGCCGGCCAGCCGCGCCGCGTCCGGGTTGCCGCCGATCGCGTAGACGTAGCGCCCGAAGCGCGTGTGCTTGGCCACGAAGCCCAGCACCAACACCACGGCCACCCAGATCACCAGCGGCAGCGGCAGGCCCTGTCCCTGCTCCATGCCTTCGATCTTGTAGGCGTTGAAGACGGCCACCGAGCCGAACACGGCCAGCGCGGCCAGGGCGCCCTTGATCAGCTCATGCTTCGCATCGCCCGGTACACCACCCGCGCGCTGCTGCGCCCGGCGCTGCACGATCTGCCAGCCCCACAGCAAGGCCACGAGGCCCAGTCCGAGCAGCCAGCTACCGCGCTCGCC
>JASGJO010000018.1:0-152158 GCA_049840715.1 Pseudorhodoferax sp. | reverse complement strand
TAGGGAAACACGATAGATCCCGAACAGCACCCGTCCGTGTAACTTTCCGCCGGGCATAGGCGTAAGCAATGCTTGGATCGGTGTTGGCACGCGCGAACACCGCCCGGAGTTGGAGATGTACCCGCCCCGCTTGTCATCGTAGATGACGACCCGGACCGCCAGTCGGCTCGGAACGATAGGAAATTGACGACTGCATCGACCGCGGTACCCGGGTCACCGTGCGCAGTCACGGAATAGCCGGCGTTCACCGAGGCCTCCAGCACGTCCAGCTTCGGTTTGTTGGTGACATACCGCAGGATGCCCGACTCCGCGCCACCGCCGAACAAGGTCCCCTGCGGACCCTCCAGGACCTCGATGCGTTCGAGGTCGGCGGCGTAGACATCGAGGTTGCGCCCCGGCAGCTGCGCAGACTGATCGTCCAGATAGACCGCGACGTTGGGAAACATGCCGTTGCTTCCCGGCCTGGTTCCCAAACTGGCCGGTGGCCAAGCCGCGGATATAAATGCTGTTCTGATTGGGCCCCACTCCATGGGCCGTCACCGCCGGCAGGTAGCTCACGAAATCATCGAACGTCGTCGCATTCAAGCCGGCCAAAGCGGCCCCCGTCAGTACCTGGATCGTGATCGGAACGTCCTGAAGGGATTCGGTACGGCGATTGGCGGTCACAACGACTTCGTCGGGCTGAACACTCGTCACCAGACTCACGGGCGTCCGCGAAACGGCTATCGGCAGAATGCGCACGCTTCGCGGCGTCAGATACTCGAACCGAAGACCCGTTCCCTTGAGCATGCGTGACAGTGCGTCGCGCGCACTCAGCCCCGCGGGCACGAACTGCGACCGCTGGTCATGAATGACGCCGGAAACGTAAACAAGTTGCAGGCCGGTCTGCCGTGCAAAGATTTCGAGCGCTTGAGCGAGCCGCTGCGCCGGAATATCCGCATTGAGTCCTGGAGATTCGGCCGCTTGCGCCAGGACAATTGGCGCTCCCACGAAGAGACTCGGCGCACAGAAAGAGAGGGCGCGCAACACCTCGGTCATCAACGTAGCAGTCTGCGCCGCTGACTGACGCAAGCGCCCCCCGTAATTGATGTTCTAGCTCGTACGACCTGTCAGAGAGTTTACTCCGCTACCGTGCATCAATCCTGCGACACGAGAATTTCAGTCGCTGTGACCTCGACATGCACACCCTCCAGACTACGCAGGAACGCGACAAAGGCATCGGTGTCGTCGGTTGCGAAGATGCCGCTTATTTTCAACGCCCGCAGCCCGGGAGAAGTGATCTGAATGGGCTTCGCGGCGTAGCGATTGAACTCCGACGCGACCTGCTCGAGGGGCTCTCGCTCGAACTGGATCTGACGGTGTAACCACGCGGTCGCACTGTGCGCATCGACGGGCCCAGCTACGGCAGGCCAGGCGTCTTCCGACAACACGATTTGTTGATCCGCACCGAGTTGAACGAAGGATCGCTCGCCGCCCGGCAGCGCCGCGGAGCCTACCGCCACGCGCCCCTCCACGACGGTCACCACTGTCGCGTTCGGGACGGCACCCTGGACGTCGAATTCCGTTCCCAACGCAATGACCTCCGCCGACCTCTTGGCAATGACCCGGAATGGGCGGCCGGGGCGACTTCGAAGTCCGCCTCACCCGCGGTTAAGGTCACGACGCGACTTTGACGGTCATACCGGACGGTGACCGCGCTGTCGGTATTCAGGTGGACGAGCGAGCCATCCGCCAGCCGGTGGACCTGCTGCTCGCCATGCCTGCTCGCAAAAGCCAGCTCCGAATCCGCTCGCACAGCGGGCCTTCCCGCGGCAACTCCGAAGTACCGCCGACGAGCATCCCAGGCACGACACAAACGAAGGCCGCCGCCAACAACGGCCGCCATCGAGACGGCCCCATTTCCGCAACCGCGGCACCGCGAGACGGATGCAGCGGGACGACCTGGCCCTGCGTTTCGAGCCGGGCTCGCGACAAGACGGAATCGAGCGACCGAGCCGAATCCCGGCATGCCTCACGCAAATCACGGGCCATGACGGCCAGCGCCAGGTACTCCTCGACGTGCCGGTGCGAAGACTTCAGCCAGGTCGAAAACGCCTGCCGCTCCTTGGGGCCGAGACCCGCCCGGTTCGCCACGAACCATTCCGCCGCCTGCTCGACAATCACACTGCGCATGGACTCCTCAGTTGCGCTCATAGGTCACCCAGCCGCGCCATGCGTCGCCGGCAGTGTGCCAGCGCCTGACTGAGGTACTTCTTGACCATGTGCGTCGATACCCCGAGCCGTTGCGAATCTCTTCGTAACTGAGCCCGTGCCAGTACTGCAACACCACCGCCGCCTGACATTTCGCGGGCAGTTGATCGAGGACCTCACGCAGTCTTCTGATCCGCTGCTCGGCGTCCAACTGCCCGGCAAATGGCGGCAGCTCGGCGAGTTGCTCCTGGACGAGCGGATCGTCCAGGTCCACCACGCTGCCTCCCTTCAACTCATGACGCGCATGCTCTTTGGCGAGATTGCTCGCGACGGTGTACAGATACCCTTCCGGATTCCGGATCTCGTCCATATCCGCAACCCGCAGCATGCGCGCGTAGACCTCCTGCGCCAGCTCCGCGGCGTCGGGTTGCTTGCGAACCCGCCGAAAGAAGAAGGCTATAGCGCCCCCGTGCTCCGCGAACAGCCGCTCCACCAGTGTTTTTTTGGTCTCAGCCATGCGGTCAGCGTCCGCCACCGAAGGATGCCACCAGGGTCATGACGTATGAGTGCGCCGCGGCGGATTCGGGTACCTGAAATTGCGGCACACGACTTTGCGGTACCCGAATGTCCCGCACCCGCCTCTTACCCAACAGACTCACGGGGAGAAGCTCATGAACAGCAAACCAGTCAGGGGTCACGCCCGCTTGCTCGCCGGCTGTGGAATCGTCGGCAGCCTGCTCTGCGCAGACACCGCCGCGGCCGCCGGCCACGAAGTCACCATCACCATCGCCGTCAGCACTCAGGGGCTCGACCTGACCCGGCCGGCGGATGCGCAAAAGCTGTACACGCGCCTCCGCAACGCAGCATGGCTCGCCTGCAACCAGGGACGTCGCGCGGACCTCATTGCAAGCGACAACCCGCAAGGCTGCTCCGAAAAGGCACTCGGCGCGGCAATCCGCTCGGCAATACTGCCGTTACTGACTCAACTCTATCTCGCAACTCACACGCCGGAACAAGCGGCGTCGTGTGGACTGATGCTCCGTCCAGGCCGCAGCGAAATGACCTGGACACCGCCGGCCTCGCCAGGGATACGCGGCCGGATGCCACATCCTGGATATACTCGCCTCCTTCGCGGGAACGGTGACTTTCGAGATTTCAAACCCCACGCCCCTCACGCTGGAGCCGATCGGTTTTTTGCACAGCGCACAGACCACGAAGGTCGAAGCGCCGCGGCAACCTCGCGCCGCCCTCGGCACGCCGGCTCGCATCGAGCTCTTGCCGGGGCGCCATTTCGAGCATGCTCTCGAAGACTTGGCGCGCTGGAGCTCATCTGGGTGATCTTCTGGTTCCACCTGAATTAGGATGGCGCCCCAAAGTGCTGCCGCCCAGAAGCACGAGCGGTCGCAAAGGCGTCTTTTCGACGCGCTCGCCCCACCGACCCAATCCGCTCGGCCTATCGGTAGTCCGCTTGGAGCGCGTCGAAGGCCTAACGCTCCACATCCGCGACTCCGACATGGTCGACGGCACTCCCGTGCTCGACCTCAAGCCTTACGTCGCTTACACGGACGCTCATCCTGGCGCGGGAGCCGGCTGGCTCGAGGATGAAGCGCCTTCGGTCTGCGAGCAGCCCACGGATCCACTCTGCGCCTATGCGGTTCATTTCACGCCCCTGGCGACGGAACAGAGCCTGTGGATCGAGGCACATACCGGGCTCGCCATTCGAGATCGGATTCAGTCGACGCTGGCCCTGGGGCCGGCTCCTCACCCCTACCGGCGCATCCGGCCACACACCAAACGGAATGCAGCTCGCGGTCAAAGAGTGGCGTGTGCGTTTCGCCGTCACCGGCCGGGAGATCCAGGTAACCGATATCTCGTCCGGATTCCTGAGCCGCGCAACTTGCCGGCGGGGGCTCCGACGAGACCTTGCGGCGCCATTGCGAATTTCTGGGCCCGGCCTCGGCCCTGAAAACCCCCGAACACCCGCCAGGGAGTGAGCACCGATTCTCGCGCTCCACAAATTGGCAAACCGGGCAAAGGATCGTGCGCACACTTGCCGAAAACCAAATTGCGTCGGGAGCACATCGCTCGCTACCTGAAGTACGGTCTGCGTTATGGTCATTGAGCTGCTTACGTTGCTGGTGGTCGGGGTCGCTGGACTCGCCCTGCGACCTGTCCTGCGCCGAACCCTGCTGCATGCCCGAACCGCCGCTGCCGGAAGCGGCCCAATCGACCCAAGCCCGCGCCGCAAATGCCGGCCGACTCAGCCACCTCGAGCCGCCCGTCCTGCCGGCAGCGGTCGCCCCGGTGCAGACCCTCGAGCGCGAGGCGATTTACCGCCACCTCAGAGAGCTCGAGCTCGGCGTAGCCGAGCTGGGCGAAGCAACGCCGGAGGCTCGACCATATTGTCGCGGACGCTCTCGCCGCTATCGGAGACGTTGCAACACAGCGCCGCTACGCTCCTCGCCGTCCGAATTTACTTCCGCAGTTGATGCGCGCAATCAATGACGACGAAGTTTCTCGTCGCGAGCTGGCCGCCATCATCGCGCACGACCCGTCACTGGTCGGCAGCCTGTTGAAGATGGCGAACAGCGCCTTCTACCGTGTCACGTCTCGGCCCGTGGAATCGATCGAACGAGCTGTCGTGATCCTGGAGCGACGGCCTGCGCTCGCTGATGACAGCCGCGCTGATGCAGCCGATCTTCCAGGTCTCCACCACCGGGACCTTCGGACGCTTCCCCGGCTTCGGCGCGGGAGCACGCCCTGCTCGGCCCATGCGGCGATTCCTCACGCGGCCTTGGTCGAGCGCGCCGATCCTTTCGCCGCGGAGCTGCTCAGCCTCGTCAGCGGCCTGGCGGAAATCGTCATCTTCCGGGCGGCCATGGACTACTGCGCCAACTCGCCGCGCGGCGGCCAACTCGACCCTGTCGTGATTGCCTCGCTGCTCGAATCCCAATCAGCCGCCTTCGCCTGGCGGATCGGCGCCGACTGGGAGCTGTCAGAGCGACGTCGGCGGCGCTCGAAGAGCAGATGGTCACCACCGAACCGACCACGCCCCTCGGCCGCTCGCTGCGTTTCGGCCGCTGCGCCGGCGCGCTGGCCGTGCTGCACACCAACTCGATCATCGACAGCGAGACGTTGCGCCTGTCATTGCCGGACTCCGGCCTCTCACCCGCGCACCTGAAGTGCATGTGGTCCCGCCTCCTCGCCAAACACGAAGATCCGCGTTGCAAGCCGGCTCGAATCCGGCCCGCGCCCGCCTCGCACTCGCCCCCGCCGCCTAGGATCGATCGGCTCGCAAGAGAAATCCGTATCGAAGAAGAAGGGCGGCAGCTACATTAACATGCGGATCTTTATCCTTAGGCAAGACGTCGCCGAGCCGCAGCCCCCACTGCCCTAGGAGCACCTTTATCTCTAAGTGCTAGGTTACTGCGCTGACCACCTTGAATGTCACGCGCTGAATGTCAGAATTTATCTCGCCTTCCCAGATTCGAAGCACGCGCCAACCGAGAGCCCTCAGTTGTCGACGAACGCGGCGGTCGCGCGCAACATTGGATTGAATTTTGCGAACCCAATATTGGCTGTTATGACCCTTGGAGAGCCTAGCAAGCCGGGCGGCGAGGTTGCGTCCGTGCCAAAAATCACCGTCGACGAAGACGGCAACTCTAGCAGACGAGAACACCAAGTCCGGTTTACCCGGCAAGGACTTCACTCGTGGAGAATTGCAGCCCCAAGCTACGCAATGAACGACAAAGCGCCTGCTCGCACTTAGTATTCTGCTTGCGGCTCGAGTGGGACGCGACGCGGCTGGCTTTTGCGGAGGCTGGCCGCAGCCCGGAGAATGTAAGGACACCAGGGCTCACTTTCGCGACTACCCTCCAGATTATCTCTCGCGCCGATGGGACAGACGGAAAGGCTCCATAGCCAGCAGCTTACGACTTTTCCATCGCACGAAACCTTGGAACAATGTGCCAGAATTTGTCAATGAGGCCAAATTCGACAGATGCTTTAGATTTAGACATTGACTAGCGGCGCGGCTCCGCCAGACTAATGCGCCAATCGTCCAGACCCAGAGTGCCCTGACCCCGACCCATGAGCAAAAAGAACCTCACTGCAATTAGCTTGTTTACCGGCGTCGGCGGCCTGGACTTCGGATTCGAGGCAGCCGGCTTCCGGACTGCGGTCGCGCTCGAGGTTGATGCCACCGCCTGCGACACGATACGGAACAACCGGCCCTGGCCTGTTATCGAGGCACCGATTCAAGAAGTGTCGTCTAGAGGAGATCTTGCAGGCAGCCAAACTGAAGGCCGGAGAGGCTGATGTGCTCATCGGAGGCCCGCCCTGCCAGCCATTCTCCAAGTCCGGCTATTGGAGACGCGGAGACGCTCTGCGCCTGAAAGACCCACGATCAGACACTCTCACTGAGTATCTTCGGGTGCTCAGAGAGACGAAGCCACGAGCATTCCTATTGGAGAACGTGCCAGGACTTGCTTTCGACGAGAAGAACGAAGGGCTGCGGCATCTGCTCGAGGGCATCGAGGAACTTAACCGCCGTGCAAAGACAAAGTACCGCATTCATTGGCGCGTGCTAAATGCCGCGGACTATGGAGTTCCGCAGCTTCGCGAAAAGAATTTTCCTCGTCGGCTCGCGGGGAAGGGCAGCCTTTCGAATTTCCGGAGCCTTCATTCACCCCTACGACAATCGCAGTGCCGGGAATGCAGCCCCATCGCACAGCCTGGGATGCCCTAGGAGATCTACCCCTCGAGCCTGACGAAACACTCCCTCGTGGTAGGAGGGAAGTGGGGCGACCTGCTTCCCTCCATTCCAGAAGGGCAGAACTACCTTTGGCACACACCTCGCTGGCGGAGGAACAACCCATCTTTGGTTGGCGTACCAGGTACTGGTGCTTCTTGCTCAAACTGGCGAAAGACAAACCCTCGTGGACCATCCAGGCGCAGCCGGGGATCGCCACAGGCCCCTTCCATTGGCGAAGTCGCCCGCCTCACAGCGGCCGAGCTTTGCCGCCTGCAAACGTTTCCCGATGGCCTCCAATTCACTTGTGGACGTAACCAGATCCAGAAGTTGGTTGGGAATGCGGTTCCCTCACTCTTAACCGAGGTGCTCGGGTGGGAAATTCGACGTCAGTTCTTCGGGACAACACGAAAGCCAAGAGAATACAAGCTACTTCCTCCGAAGCGACGAGATCCACCCAAGCCCGAGAGGGTCGGGCGGGTACCGGAATCGTACTTCGAGCTTTTTGGTGACCACCCGGACCATCCAGGCGAGGGGGAAAGGCCGCGGCGCAATGAGTCGAGGCAGTATCCAGGCTGATCTATTCGTCGAAGAAGGAACAACCGAGGCCGCTGAATCGTCATCAGCAGCGTTCGTACGCGCGCTTAAATACCTCAGTTGGTTCGCGCGCTCCAGCCAGCGCCTATTCTAATGTCGTTTGTGACTTTCCCAGGACACTTATTGTGCGCTGGCAGGTCTGATGTCAGGGCGTACTGAATTTCCCATTTCTCCGCGACTGTATGCATAGCATCCCGCAGCGATATCAAAATCATTGGGGGCGTAGTAGCGTGAACAGGGATCGGTCTTGGACGGCGTGTGTTCTTTGGAAATCGATTCGCGGAAGGTTATCTTTAAACATCACGCGCAGCACATTCTTGCACTCGATAGTCAGCAGGCGCCCCCCTTTGTAGCTCAAGTAAAGATCAGGCCCACCCTCCTCGTCTCGACTCTCGCATCTCGTTACTCCCGGCACCTCAAGCAGAGTCTGCCTCAGATGCGTCTCCGCCACCCAACCACGGACGGCCATCTTGAGCCGCCTAGCATTCGCGATCAGCTCCAAAATCTGCCTAGTATCAAGCGAAAACTCCTTTACCAATGGATGCAACGCCTCAGCATCCAACATGCTCGCGGCGTCGACGCTCGGCAGGGTGGGGATCGCAATTATCTCCGGCTTCTCCGCCAAGAGCTGCCGATCACCGGGAGAAAGATTACATGCCGCACGCTCGAAGTGGATAAGATCGAGGAAGCGCTCTTTGGTGCCCCCAACCAGCACTTCTATTGGCTCATCATAGCCACCCGCCAGTTCTGAGCGCTCCCACGCATACCACCCCTTGGAAAGAATCTCCTCCGCATGCTGATCTTTGAACTCAAGGCGGATAAAGAACTTTGTAGGATTATGGGCCGCTGGATCTGCAGCGACAAAAAAGCCGTCTTTCGGATCGATGCCAACAAGGAGCGTGGTGTAGACGCCGAACGGGTCCACCCAAAGTTGTGGGACCGGTCGATGACCTTGTTTCCGTACTTGATTTGGAAGCTCCGCTCGTCTTCCGGCCGATTCTTCGTCGGAGTCCGAGTCGCCAAGAAGGCGTAAGCAACGATGCCCATCCGTTCGCCGCTTGCGGTCTCGAAGGTAATGACAAACGGAGCGATGCTAGCGTCGGGGCGCATGCAGAACCTGCAGCCCGCATCTTGGAGCGCGGTGACCATGAAGTCGATCAACGGCTCTCGCGCAGCGCGCGCGTTCGGAAAGTCGCCAAGTCTATAAGCATGCAATCCTTGCCTCTGTCTTGGGCGGAAGAATGGAGTGTGCGTCACGCCTTGATGACGTGCACGACGAATCGACGAGCGTAAGTCAGGGCAAAATAGCGCGCGTCGGCTGTATCACCAACGCCTATTGATCCCATTATTTCTTATTATTTTTCAGAAGCTTACCACTGGATCACGGAACGGCCCTTCATGGCCGCTTTCTCGATCGGCACGAGGCTGGTCAGCCGGCCTTCGGTCAGCACGAAGCCGCCCACATGCTGGCTCAGGTGGCGCGGAAAGCCGCGCAGCTGTTCGGTCAGCAGCACCCACTGCAGCACGCGGCGCGGGTCGATCTCGAGCTTCAGCGTCTCCTGCAGCACCTGCAGGCGTTCGTCGATCAGGCCCGGGTCGAACCAGTGGTGCTCCTTGGCGAAGGCGTCGACGAGTGCGGCCGGAATGCCCAGCGCCATGCCCACGTCGCGGATCGCACTGCGGCGCCGGTAGCTGATGACCACGGCGGCGATGGCGGCGCGGTCCTGCCCGTACTTGCGGTAGATGTACTGGATTACCTCCTCGCGGCGCTCGTGCTCGAAATCGACGTCGATGTCGGGTGGCTCGTTCAGGCGTTCCTTGCTGATGAAGCGTTCCATCAGCGGGTTGGAAATCTCCGGATTGGCTGCCGTGATGCCCAGGCAATAGCAGAGGGGGCCACCGAGTTGGCGGCCGAGCCGCGGCCCTGGCACAGGATCTTGTGCTCTCGCGCATGGCGCACGATGTCGTGCACGGTCAGAAAGAACATCTCGTACTTGCAGAACGCGATGAGTTCCAGCTCCGTCTCGACCCTCTGCCGGATGTCCGGGGGCATGCCATCGGGATAGCGCAACCGCGCGGCCTCGGCGTAGGTCAGCTCGCGCCGGGCCTGGGTCGGCGTCAACCCCCGAGGCAGGACTTCCTTCGGATAGCGGTAAGCGATCGCCTTCAGATCGAACTGGCAACGAGTGGCGCACGGTCTCCGTCGCCGCCAGCAGCTCTTGCGGATAGATCTGCCGCAGCGTCACGCGCGAACGCAGCCGCCGCTCGGCATTGGGCTCCAGCGCGAAGCCGCAGTCGGCCACGGGCTTGCCTAGGCGCACGGCCGTCAGCACATCGTGCAAGGGTTTGCGCGCGCGCGCGTGCATGAGCACGCCGCCGGCCGCGACCAGGGACACGCCGGTCAACGTGGACAGCTGGCGGAACTGCCGCAGCCACAGCGCGTCGTCGGCCGCGCCCACCAGTTCGACGGCCAGCCACAGGCGCTCGCCGAACAGCGTGCGCAGGCGACGCAATGCAGTGCGCAGCCGCAGCGGGTCCGGCGCGGGATGGCGGTCGGGCACGCACAGGATCTCGCAGTGCGCCAGCGACACCCAGTCGTCATCCCAGCCGATGCGGTAGTCGCCCTTGTCGACCTGCTGATGCCGGCGCGCGTGCGAGATGAGTTCGCACAGCTGGCCCCAGCCCGCGAGGTCGTGCGGCAGCACCACGAGGCGGCAACCGGGCAAGGCGAACTCGCTGCCGGGCAGGAACCAGAATGCACGCTTGTAGACCCGCCGGTCTCCTGCTCCGCCTCTTGCAGCATGGCCTCGTAATCCTGGAGCGCCATGTACGCACGCACACCAGATCCCGGCCACGGAGCATTCGTCGGTCAGCGCCAATCCGCGGTAGCCCAGGCGGGAGGTGCACGACGAGTTCGGCCGGGTGCGAGGCGCCGCGCTGGAAGCTGAAGTTGCTCAAGGCATGCAGCTCGGTGTAGTCGCCCAGCGGGTCCGCCACTCCCGACACGGGCTGCGGCAGCGGCCATTTCCAGGGGTCGCGTTCCTCGTCCCTCTCCTGGGCATTGCGCGAGGGATCAGGCATAGGCACCCTGCAGGAACCAGCGCGGCTCGGCCTCGCCGCTGTGCGGACGCTCGCAGTACAGCCACAGCAGGCCGAACTGCGCGCTGCGGGCCAGGCGGTAGTCGCGCACCGCGGGCTTGTCCGCGTCCAGATCCCACCACCCCGCCCCATCCACGCGGCGCGGCCTGGCCAGCAGCTGCAGCGGGCCGTGCCACAGGGGCTGCCCCTGGGCATCCATGTCCAGCGCCAGGGGCTCGCGCAGCAGCCAGGCCGGGTACAGCGCGGCATCGGGCGCGAGTTCCTCGGCGGCGGGCTGCGCGTCCTGCGCGGGCACCCAGCGCTGCATCCGCTCGGGCCGGTGGTCGGCCACGAGCCGCGGCACCAGCACGCAGTCCGCCCCCAGGCGCGCGGCCAGGCGCTCGACCAGCGCGTGCAGCGGCTCGCCCTGGTGCTGCTCCTCGGGCACAGGCTGGCGCTGGCACCGGGCAGCGGCGCCACCTCCAGCGTGCGCAGGCGCAGGTGGTTGGCCGGCGCGGCCAGGCTCTGCTGCTGCAGATGCTCGAGCAGCAGCCGGCGCAGGTGCGCCATGTCCTGCGTGGGCCGGGCCGTGCGGATGGGCAGGCGTTGCGTGCGCGGCAGGTGGCGGCCGTCGATCCGGCGCAGGTCGTGCGTCCATTGCAGTTCCAGCGCCAGCACGCCGCGCTGGCCGGCGCGCAGCCAGGTGTGCAGCGCGTCCAGCAGGCGCTGGCCGGTCCACAGCAGTTCGGGCGCGGCGGTGGCGATGGCAGGCGGATTCCAGGTTCTGGTCGAACACGGGCGGCAGCCGGCACCAGTCGTACGCGGCCGGGCGCTCGCCGTAGGCCTGGTCCAGCGCCTCCAGCAAGGCGGCGCCGAAGCGGCGCGCCACGCCGGCCCGCGGCAGCGCGCGCAGTTCGCCGAAGCTGCGGCAGCCGGTGCGCTCCAGCACGGCCAGGGCCGGTGCCGCGGCCGCCAGCAGGTCCAGCGGCAAGCCGTCCGGCACCTGCGCCGGCGCTGCACGGTCCCGGCATTTCAGCAGCAGCAGCGCCAGCGCGACCGCGCGCGTGCGGCGCGCGCCCAGGCCCGGCAAGGCTGCAACGCGCCCGGCTGCAGCAGTTGCTGCAGCAGCGCGCGCAGGCCGCCCCACAGCCGCAGCGTGCCCGACACCTCCAGCAGCACGCAGCCCTGGTCCACGGCCACGCGCGGCGTGAAGCGCAGCGCCTGCCAGCACCAGGCCTGCAGCTGCGCTTCAGGCGGCGACAGGGCGATCCAGGCCATGGCGGGTCTCGGCCGGCACGTCCGGCGGCGCAGGAGCGGCGCGCCGGCGCAGTGCCAGCAGCGCAGCCAGTGCCGGCGCCTCGGCCGGCAGTGCGAGCGGCCGGACCATGGGCGGGCCGCGGCGCTTGAACACCAGCACCTGCAGCGCCGCCTCGCCCTCCAGCCGCAGCCGCAGCGGTGCCGGCGAGGATTCGGCCTGCGCCGCGGCCGGCCGGAAGGCGAACAGCGGCGTGCCATGGTCGAGCGCGGCCAGGTGCAGCCGGCGCAGCCCGTCGGCCCGCACGCGCGGCAGCCAGGCCAGCACGGCCGGCACATCCGCGCAGCGCACGGCCTGCTCGGCGGCCCACAGCCGCGCCTTGTCTTCCTCGGCCCGCACCCACAGCAGCCGTGCCGCCGGCAGGCCCTGCGCGGCCAGCGCCGGCGCGAAGGGCTGCAGGCCCTCGGGCGCACCGACCAGGACCACGGGGCCGCGCGCAGGCAGGGCCAGCCGCGCCAGCGCCGGCAGCAGCACGCGCCAGTCGTGGCAGGCCGCGCGGGCCTGCAGCAGTTCGGTCAGGCCGGCCGCGGGCCAGCCGCCGCCGGGCAGTTCGGCGTCCAGCACCGCGTGGCCGCTGGGCAAGGCAGCGGCCGGGGCCAGGCCCAGCGCGTCGCCGCGCCAGACATCGGCCCGCTCCGGCAAGGAAGAAGACGCCATGGGGTTCGCAATTCACTGGTTATTCGTACAGCATTATCCAGCCCCCGCCAGGCCGGTCAAGACGCTGCACTGTCTTATCGATGTCACACCCGGCACAACCCGGTGACGGCAGGCAGGGAAGCGGAACATAGAATCGAATGAGAAACGTTTTCAGTACTTTTCGTCCTGCCCCCATGCAGTCCTCCCACCCAGAGTCCGTCAGCACCCTGTACGCCGAGCACCGCAGCTGGCTGCAGACGCTGCTGCACCGCAAGCTGGGCTGCCCGCACAAGGCCGAGGACTTCACGCACGACACCTTCCTCAAGGTGCTGCTGTCGCAGGCCTCGGCCGCGCTGCGCGAGCCGCGTGCCTTCCTGACCACGGTGGCGCACGGGCTGGTGGTCTCGCACTGGCGCCGGCTGGAACTGGAACGCGCCTACCTGGAGGCGCTGGCCACGCAGGGCCAGGCCCTGGCCGCCTCGCCCGAGGAGCAGGCCCTGGCGCTGGAGGCGCTGCAGCAGGTCGACACCCTGCTGGCCGGCCTGTCCCTCAAGGCGCGCCAGGCCTTCCTGCTCGCGCGGCTGGACGGCCTGGGCTACGCCGAGATCGCGGCCGAACTGGGCGTGTCCGACCGCATGGTCAAGAAGTACATGGCGCAGGCCATGCACCGGCTGCTGCTGAACCAGCATGCATGAGCGCACGGCAGACGCCGTGCTGCGCGAGGCGGCCGAATGGTTCGCCACCCTGCAGGACGGCGCGGCGGACGAAGCCGAGCGCCAGCGCTGGCGCCAGTGGCTGGCGGCCGATCCGCGCCACGAGGAGGCCTGGGGCCGCGTCGAGACGCTGAGCCGCCAGTTCGACCAGCTGTCGCCGCGGCTGGACCGCCGCGCCACGCGCAGCGCCTTCGGCCAGCTGGACCGCAGCCGCCGCCGCCAGCTCAAGCTGCTGGGCGTGGCGGCCGGCGGCGGCCTGCTGGCCTTTGCCGGCCTGCGCGAGCAGGGCTGGCAGCGCTGGACGGCCGACTACGCCACCGCCGTGGGCGAGCGCCGCGCGGCCCGGCTGCCCGACGGCAGCCGGCTCTGGCTCAACACCGACAGCATCGTGCGCCTGGCCTTCGACGGCCGGCAACGCCAGCTGCAGCTGCTGCGCGGCGAACTGCGCATCGACACGGTGGCCGACAGCGCGCAGCCGGCGCGCCCTTTCGAGGTCGTGCTCGACGCGGGCTGGCTGCGCCCCGTGGGCACGCGCTTTTCCGTCCGCCACGAGGGCGATGCCTGCCAGGTGGCCGTGCTCGAAGGCGCGGTGCGCGTGCAGCCGCGCACGCAGGCGCAGGACCTGCTGCTGCCGGCCGGCCAGCAGCTGCGCTTCAATGCCCAGGGCGCCGGCGCCGTCCAGGCCGCCCCACCCCATGGCGACGCCTGGACGCGCGGCATGCTCGTGGCCGACGGCATGCGCCTGGCCGACCTGACTGCCGAACTCGCGCGCCACCGGCGCGGCCACCTGGCCTGCGCGCCCGAGGTGGCCGCGCTGCGCGTGGTCGGCGCCTACCCGCTGGACCAGCCCGAGCAGATCTGGCAGGCGCTGGAGCGCAGCCTGCCGGTGCGCGTGTTCCGGCCCATGCCATGGTTCGTGCGCATCGAAGCCGCCTGAGCGCCTGCGCCCTGCTGCTGGCCGTGGCCTCGGCCTGGGCACAGCCCGCCGCCACGGAGCGCGACTGGCGCATTCCCGCCGGCCCGCTGGGCAGCGCGCTGGCCCGACTCGCGGCCGAGGCCGGCGTGCTGTTCTCGGCCGATGCGCGCTTGCTGGACGCGCGCAGCACGCCCGGCCTGCAGGGCCGCTACGCGCTGCCGCAGGCCTTCGGCCGGCTGCTGGAGGGCACGGGCCTGGAACTCGTGCAGGACGGCCCGCGCTACACGCTGCGCCAGGCCGCCGCCGCGCCGCCCCCGCCCGCGGCCGCCCCTCCGATGGGGCCACCACGCCCACCGTGCTGCCCCCGGTCACGGTGCGCGCGGCCGCCTTCGTCGACGCCCCGGCCTACACCAGCACCGCCGCCCCCGCGCTCACCCGCAGCGCCACGCCGCTGCAGGAACTGCCACAGTCGCTCACGGTGCTGACGCAGGACTTCATCGCCGACCTCGCGGTGCAGAACATCGCCGAACTGCTGCGCTACGTGCCCGGCGTGGGCGCGGCCCAGGGCGAAGGCAACCGCGACACGCCCGTGTTCCGCGGCCTGAGCACCACGGCCGCCTTCCTCGTCGACGGCCTGCGCGACGACATGCAGTACTACCGCGACCTCTACAACGTCGAGCGCGTGGAGGCCCTGCGCGGGCCCGACGCCATGCTGGTCGGCCATGGCGCGGTGGCCGGCCTCATCAACCGCGTGAGCAAGGCGCCGGACTGGAGCACCCGGCGCGAGGTGACGCTGGCCACCAGCGACGAGAACCAGCGCCGCGTGACGCTGGACGCCTCGCAGGTCGCACGGCAGCCGACCTGGCCTCGCGCCTGAACCTGCTCTACGAGGAATCGGACGGCTGGCGCGACCGCTTCGAGCTGCGCCGCCTGGGCGTCAACCCGGTCGTGCGCTGGCGCCTGCCGGGCCAGGCCCAGCTGACCCTGGGCTACGAGCATTTCCAGGACCGCCGCACCGACGACCGCGGCATCCCGTCCTGGAACGGCCGGCCGCTCGCCACCGACCGGGCCACCTTCTTCGGCAATCCCGACGAGAGCTTCACCTGGGTGCGCCTGAACGCGCTGAACGCGCAGCTCGCGCTGGACCTGGGCGACGGCCTGCGCCTGCAGAGCCGCCTGCGCCATGCCGACTACGACAAGTTCTTCCAGAACGTGTTCGCCGGCGGCGTGCGCGAGAACGCCGGCCAGCGCGAAGTCGCCCTGCTGGCCCACAACAGCCGCATGCGGCGCCAGAACACCGCCAGCCAGACCGAGCTCGGCTGGTCCTGGGACCAGGGTGCGCTGCAGCACCAGCTGCTGGCCGGCATCGAGCTGTCGCGCCAGGCCGGCGACAACTGGCGCGAGACCGGCTTCTTCGCCAACGGCGCCACCACGCTCTATGTCCCGGTGTCGCAGCCCACGCTGGACGTCCCGCTGACCTGGCGCAGCCGGCCGGGCGACCCCAGCAGCCGCAGCGCGGCGCGCCAGCTCGCGCTGTACCTGCAGGACAAGGTCCGCCTCGCGCCGGACTGGCAGGCCACGCTGGGCCTGCGCCACGACAGCCTGTCGGTGGACATGCAGGACATCGCCCAGTCCCGCGCCCTCTCCAGCCGGGACCGGCTGTGGTCGCCCCGCGCCGCCCTGCTCTGGCAGCCGCGCGAAGCGCTCTCGCTGTACCTGGGCGGCAGCGTGGGCTATGCGCCGCGCGCCGGCGAACAGCTCATCGGGCTGAACCCGGCCAGCCAGGCCCTGCGCCCCGAGAAGTTCGTCAACCACGAGACTCGGCGCCAAATGGCGCCCCCGCGCCGGCCTGGAAGCCAGCGCCGTGCTCTACCGGCTGGACCGCCGCCATGTGAGCGTGACGGACACGGCCACCAACACCCAGACGCTGATCGACGGCCAGCGCACACGCGGCCTGGAGCTGGGCCTGTCGGGCAGCTGGCGGCCCGGCTGGCAGCTCATGGGCGCCTACGCCTGGCAGGACAGCCGCGTGCGCGCCACGCAATCGCCGGCCGCGCCGGCCGGCGCCGTCATGCCGCACGTGCCGCGCCACAGCCTTTCCGCTGTGGAACCGCGTGGCGCTGAACCCGCAATGGGCCCTGGGCCTGGGCACCAGCCTGCAGGGCATGGTGTTCGCAAGCACCGACAACAGCGTGCGCCTGCCCGGCTACGCGCGCGTGGACGCCGCGCTGTACTACACCCCTAGCCCCGGCCTGCGCGTGCAGGCCAACGTCGAGAACCTGCTGGACCGGCGCTACTACGCGTTCGCGCACAGCAACAACAACATCATGCCGGGCGCGCCACGCACGCTGCGGCTGGCGCTGACCACGGCGTTCTGAGGTTCCCTTTTCCCGGCCTGGCGCGGCAGAGGTTCGAGACCGCCTGCCGAGAAGACCCACCATGCCCGCCACCCCTTTCCCGCCGCACGACCCCGGCGCCGCCGGCCTGACCCAGCGCGCGCTGGCCATGCTGCAGCACTGCCACAGGCGCCCCACGCTGCTGCGCGTGCACCTGCTGGAAAGCCTGCTCGCGCTGGACGCCAGCAAAGGCGGGACCACGGTGGACGAGCTCTACCTGCACCTGCAGCAGCGCCGCATGCCGGTCAGCGTGCCCAGCATCTACAAGGTGCTGGCCGAACTGGTGGCGGCACAGGCCATCGACCGCCATTCCGTCGAACAGGGGCCGACCGTTTTCGTGGTGCGGCGCGCCGCGCACATGACGCACTTGGTGTGCACCGGCTGCCAGGCCGTGCTGAGCCTGGAGGCGTCGGCGCTGCGCAAGCGGCTGCTGGCCGCCGCCACGGCCGAAGGCTTCATGGTGGACGACGTGCTCTTCACCTTGCGCGGACGCTGTAGCGCCTGCGCCGCCCAGCCGCTGCCCGGCGAACGGCCCGCCGCGCAGGCCGGCCTGCCCGCGCCGCGCTGAACGCGATCAATTTTTTTTCCGTTTTCGGTTCCCTTTTGCGCGAACCGTGCGGCAGGCATTCGAGCACCTGCCCTGCAGCCCTCTTTTCACTCACCGCCAACAGGAAGACACCATGCGCCGAAACACCAAGATCCCCAGAAGCCTGCGCACCGCCGCCCGCAGCACGGCCCCGGCCGTGGCGCTGGGCATGTCCACCGTGATGCTGCTGCCGCTGGGCGCGCTGGCCCAGACCGCCGCGACGACCACCACCAGCGGCGGCACGCTGAACGAGGTCAAGGTGCAGGCCACCAAGATCGATCCGAACCCCAACGCCGAGGTCGGCGCGCCCTACAAGGCCAAGACCTCGGCCGACGCGCGCCACACCCGCCCGCTGGCCGAAACGCCCACGACCATCCAGGTGCTGACCAAGACAGCCATCGACGACTCGGGCATGCACCGACCTCAAGCAGATCCTGACCAGCCAGCCCGGCATCACCCTGGGCACGGGCGAGAACGGCAACATGTTCGGCGACACCTACTTCATCCGCGGCCAGTCGGCCAAGAGCGATGTGTTCGTGGACGGCCTGCGCGACCCCGGCATGACCACGCGCGAGAGCTTCGCGATCGAGCAGGTCGAAATCACCAAGGGCCCGAGCTCCAGCTTCGCCGGCCGCGGCAGCGCCGGCGGCGCGATCAACGCGGTCACCAAGCAGGCCACGCTGGACTACGACTTCACCCGCCTCTCGGCCGGCGTGGGCACCGACAAGCACCACCGCCTGACCATGGACATGAACAAGGCGTTCAGCGACAACTTCGCCCTGCGCGCCAACGTGCTGACCGCGGGCGAAGACGTGCCCGACCGCAGCCCCTCGGCACGCCGCCGCGACGGCCTGGCGCTGTCCGGCCTGTGGGAAGTGAACTCCGACCTGTCCGTCACGCTGGACTACTACGGCCTGCGCGCCAAGGACAAGCGCCCCGACCTGGGCAGCTTCCTCACCGGCACCCTGCCCAACCGCTGGCCGGCCAACCCCGTGCCGCCGTCCTACGCGCAGAACAGCGACTTCCTCAAGTCGGACGTGGACACGGTCACCGCGCGCATCAATTACCGCTTCGCGCCCAGCCTCAAGCTCACCAGCCTGACGCGCTACGGCACCTCGGACAACGCCTACGCCACGACCGGCGCGTCCTCGGCGCTCACCAACGGCGTCTATCGCGCGTACCTCGACTCCGGCCACAGCCGCTGGCAGGACGTCAAATACTTCAACCACCAGGACAACCTGCGCTGGGACACGCAACTGGGTGGCCTGAAGCATGAGTTCATCTTCGGCTTCGAGTACACCGACCACAAGGTGCAGCAAGGCACCTACGCGGCCACCAACACGGGTTCTGCCGCCAACTGCCGCACCACCAACGCCCAGGGCATGTGCACCAAGCTACCGGCTCGCCGACACGAGCGGCAACTACCTGCCCAACCTGGCCGATGTGGCGGGCCGCAGCTGGGCACGCCTGGGCAAGAACCTGGACTGGCACGTCAAGACCACTTCGCTCTACGCGATGGACACGGTGGACCTGACCAGCAACTTGGCCGTGTTCGGCGGCGTGCGCGCCGACTACTACAGGCTGAGCACGGACGTGTTCAGCAACTCCGGCGCCAACGCCGGTGCGCAGACGGCCGCCTACACCTTCAGCGACACGCTGTTCAACGGCCACCTGGGCGTCACCTACAAGATCAATCCGATGGGCATGGTCTACGCCAGCTACGGTACGGCGCAGAACATCAACGGCGGCGAACCTGACTCCGGCACCAATGCCGCCTACGGCGGCCTGGTGGTCTACAACGGCAGCGCCGCCGGCGCCAAGCCCGTGACCTCGCAGAACTTCGAGCTGGGCACCAAGTGGAACCTGCTGGACGACAAGCTGCTGGCCACGGCCGCCGTCTTCCAGACCACCAAGAAGGACGTGATGGAAGGCGCCAACTACGACTCCGTGGGCACCTTCAACACCGGCAAGCAGCGCGTGCGCGGCATCGAGTTCGGGCTGGTCGGCAACGTGACCGAGAAGTTCCAGGTGTCTGCCGGCGTGGCGTTCATGAAGTCCAAGGTGCTGGAATCGAGCAACGCCAACAAAGTGGGGCTGCCTCTGGCGAACTTCGCCGACCGCACGGCCGCCATCCAGGGCAAGTACCAGATCACGCCCGACTTCGCCCTCGGCGCCGTCGCCCGCTACGAAAGCAAGCGCTACGGTGGCCAGCCCAGCAATGGCGCCGCCGACTCGAATGGCGTGCCCTCGCAACCCGTGCCCGGGTTCGTCGTGTACGACATGTTCGCCACCTACCGCGTCAACAAGCACATCGACCTGCGTCTGAACGTGCTGAACGTGTTCGACAGGGACTACTACACCGCCGTGTACCAAGGCGGTTTCTTCCGAAAGGGCGACGCCCGCGCCGCCCGCGTGACGCTGAACTACGAGTTCTGACCCTGCGCCGATGAACAATGCCGGGCCCGCCCGGCATCTTTCCGTTGGAGCCACCATCCATGCTTCTCGCCATCGACCAGGTTCTCACGCCTGACGAAGTGCGCCAGTTCCGCGCCCACCTGGACCGTGCCGACTGGCAGGACGGCGCCGCCACCGCCGGGCAGCGCGGCGCGCCAGGTCAAGCACAACCAGCAGCTCGGCGCGCAGGACGCGGTCGGCCTGCAGCTCGGGGAACACCTGCTGCGCCGCCTGGCCGAGACGCCGCAGTTCGTCTCGGCCGCGCTGCCCCGGCGCATCCACCCGCCGCGCTTCAACCGCTATGCCGGCGGCGGCCAGTACGGCGCGCACGTGGACGCGGCCATCATGCAGCTGGCCGGCGGCCAGAGCCTGCGCACCGACCTGTCGGCCACGCTGTTCCTGGCCGAGCCCGAGACCTACGAAGGCGGCGAGCTCGAGATCGAGGACGCCTACGGCGTGCAGTCGGTCAAGCTGGCCGCCGGCGACATGGTGCTCTACCCCTCCACGCAGCCTGCACCGCGTGACGCCGGTGACGGCCGGCGCGCGCGTGGCGGCCTTCTTCTGGGTCGAGAGCCTGGTCGAGGACGACCGCGCGCGCACGCTGCTGTACGACCTCGACCAAAGCATCCAGGAGCTCGGCGCCACGCTGTCCGCGCAGGACCCGCGCGTGCTCAAGCTCATGGGCATCTACCACAACCTGGTCCGGCGCTGGGCCGTGACCTGATCTCCCGAAGGAGCTCCCTCATGAAGTCCCTCATCACCCGCGCTTTGCCGCTGGCGCTGGCCCTGGTGGCCGGCAACGCCCTGGCCCACGGCAACGTCACCTGCCCCAAGTACCCCAAGGCCGAATGGCGGCCGCACACCGAGCTGCAGGAAAAGCTCGTCAAGGACGGCTGGACCGTGCGCCGCATGGAAAAGACCGACACCTGCTACGAGGTCTACGGCAAGGACCCGCAGGGCAAGCGCGTCGAAGCCTTCTTCGACCCCAAGACCTTCGAGCGTGTCGAAGAAAAGTGAGCTGAGGATCTGGGACCGCCCGGTGCGCCTGCTGCACTGGGCCCTGGCCGCCTGCGTCGCCACGGCCTGGTGGACCGGCGGCCGCACCGACGGCTGGCACGAGAACTTCGGCTACGCCGTGGCCGCCATCGTCGCACTGCGGCTGGCCTGGGGCTTCGGCGGCAGCCGCTACGCCCGCTTCGCCCAGTTCGTGCGCGGGCCGCGCGCCACCTGGGCCTATGCCCGCGGCGTGTGGCGCAGCCAGGCGCCGCGCCACCTGGGCCACAACCCGCTCGGCGGCTGGATGGTGCTGGCGCTGCTGGGCAACTGCGCGGCGCTGTGCCTGTCGGGCTGGCTCTACACCACCGACTGGCTGTGGGGCTACGGCTGGCTCTACTGGACGCACTTCGTGCTGGGCTGGCTGCTGGTCGGCCTGGTCGTGCTGCACCTGGCCGGCGTGGCGTTCACCAGCTGGCAGCACCGCGAGAACCTCGTGCGGGCGATGGTCACGGGACGCAAGGCCGCGCCCGGCGAACACGACCTCTCCTGAAGACCGCACGGGCGGCCGAACGCCCGCCCGCCGCGCGTTCGGTTTTCCGAACGACGAACGCGGCATACCCCGCATCGCCCTCCTTTCAAAACAAGCACTTGCAGGCGTTCCACCGCCGCGCAGGTGCTGGCACGTGAACTGCCTTGTGCTCCCCGTGCCCCTGGCCGCTGCCCTTGCGGGACGCAGCCGGGGTCGCCAAGAGCCCGAGGCCGGCGCTGGCCTGCAGGCGCCCCGGCGCCCGCAGCCGCCGGCCGAAACGTCCACTGTTGAGGAGTTAGCGTTCGATGAAACGAATCCATCCGCCCCGCCTGACGCCGGTTGCAGCCATCGTGGCCTCCGTCGTCCTCGCCTGTGCCGCCGGGGTCATCCATGCCCACGGCGGTGACCCGGACCAGGTCTACGCGGTCAAGATCCCCTACGCCTCGGAAGACCAGCTGTCCAAGCTGACGGGCATGCTGGACCACCCCTACGTGGACCAGAAGACCCGCACCGTCCATGCCGAAGTGAGCGACGAGGAACTGCACGCGGTGGAAGCCCTGGGCATCGGCGTGCAGATCGACGTGGAGGAGACGGCGCGCATCAAGGCCTTCATCGCCTCGCGGTCGCGCGACGAAGCCTCCGGCGCATTGCAGCGCTCCTCGCGCGAGCAGCCCAGCTCGGTCGCCGACGGCACCCACTCCTGCTACCGCACGGTGGAGCAGACCTACGCGTCCTTCGACGAGCTCAAGGCCAAGTATCCCGACCTCGTGCAGCTCAAGACGCTGGGCCCGGCCTGGATGAAGACGCAGATCAAGGAGCCGACCGTCGTCAACAACCAGTACGACAACTCCTGGTCCAGCTACGCCAGCCTGCTGGCCAAGTTCATCCCGCAAAGCCTGCTGCAGCGCTTCAACCTCTCGCTGTTCCCGGCCCAGCCGCACGACGTGCGCGCCATCGTCGTCGGCAACTTCGCCAAGCAGGAAGGCAAGGAAGTGCCGCGCATGGTCTGGACCGGCGGCATCCACGCCCGCGAATACGCCCCGCAGGAAGTCGGCACCAAGTTCATCGAGTGGCTGCTGGACAACTACGGCAAGGACCCCAACGCCACGATGATGCTGGACAACAACCAGTACCACTACATCATCCACAACCCCGACGGCCGCAAGCTGGCCGAGCAGGACCGCGCCGCCCGCCAGCGCAAGAACACCAACTACGTCACCGCCCTGTGCACCACGGGCACCAATGCCCAGCTGAGTTCGGGCGTGGACCTGAACCGCAACTACCCGTTCGGCTGGGCCACCGGCGGTGCCGGCGGCTCGGACGGCAACGTCTGCGGCGAGACCTTCCGCGGCGTCGGCCCGGCCTCCGAACCCGAGACCCAGGCCGTGCTGAACTACGTGCGCGGCACCTGGAACCAGGCCCAGTGCAAGTGGGAAGGCGGCGCGCTGCCGGACGGCCGGCCCAAGAGCGCGGAGTACTGCAATCCCGAGAACCGCTCCACGCTCACGGGCGAACTCGACTGGCAGACCGGCGCCTCCGACGAGTACGGCGGCGGCATGTTCATCGACCTGCACAGCAACGCGCGCGCCATCCTGTGGCCCTGGGGCGTGGAGCGCACCGAGAACGGCTTCAACACCCACACGCCCAACAACAAGGGCATGGCCGTCATCGCCCAGCGCCTGGCCTACCACAACAACTACTCCTCGCAGCAGCTGCTCAGCTACAACACCGAAGGCACGACCAAGGACGCGTTCTACGGTTTCCTGGGCGCGCCCTCGTACACGGTGGAGATGGGCCGCTCGTTCTACGAGGACTGCGGCGTGTTCGACCGCGAGACCTATCCGGAGAACTTCAACGGCTTCCACTACATGAGCCGGGCGCTGCACCGCGTCTACAAGCTGCCGTTCGGCCCCGACACGGTCGACGTGCAGGTCGAGCAGACCGCCCCCGTGGCGGCCGGCACCAAGGTCAATGTCTCCGCGCTGGTGGACGACAATCGCTACCGCTACAGCAACGCGGGCCAGGCCAACATCCTGCCGCCGCCCTACCCGGTGGTCTACAACATCCGCGAGGCCAGGGTCTACATCGACCAGATGCCCTGGGACGCCGGCGCCGAGGGCAAGCCGCTGGAACTGGGCACCTCGGACCAGGCCAAGTCCGACTTCCCGGACGCGACCAAGCGCGCCTTCGGCCAGATCGACACCAGCGGCCTGGCACCGGGCCGCCACATGGTCTACGTGCAGGGCACCAACAGCGACGGCAAGCCCGGCGCCGTGTCGGCCGCGTTCCTGGACATCGCCGAGGCACCGCAGCCCGAGTCCAACAAGGGCGGCGGCGGCGCCGTCGGCGGCCTGGCTGCCGCGCTGGCCGGCCTGGCCGCGCTGGCCTGGCAGCGCCGCCGCCGGCAGGACGCCGCCCGCGGCCGCTGAGCCGTCCGCCCATGCGCCGGGCCCGCGCCGCGGGCCCGGCCAGCCCATCCGAACGAATCCGAGGAAACCACATGCATCCCCGCAACACCTACGCGCTCTCGGCCCTGGCCCTGGCCGTATCCACCCTCCTGGTCGCCTGCGGCGGCGGCGGCGACGACGGCCCGCCGACCACGCCGGAGACGCCCTCGCGCGAAGTCACGGGCTACGTGCTCGACCGCGGCCTGAACAACGCGACCGCCTGCCTGGACCTGAACGACAACCGCGCCTGCGATGCCGGCGAGCCCTCGGCCATGACCGCCAACGGCAGCTTCACGATCACCACCACGCAGGCCGCCGACGCCGTCGTGCTGGTGCAGGCCTCCACGGCCAGCACCACCTCCGAAGGGCCGGTCGTCGCCCCCTACGTGCTGACCGCGCCGCTGGGCCGCCACGCCGTGATCTCGCCCTACACCACGCTGCTGCAGTCCGAGATCGACGCGGGCCGCGCCGAGAACCTGGCGCAGGCCGAGGAGACGCTGCTGTCCTTCCTGGTCGGCACGGCCGGCCAGGTCGGCGGCCTCCAGCTCTACGACGACTACCAGGCCGCCGCGGGCGCCACGCCCACCACCGCGCAGCAGAAGATGCTGGCGCTGGGCCAGCTGCTCACGCGCGGCTTCGCCGAGACCGGTGCCAGCGTGGGCGGCGGCAGCCGCGCGGCCTTCGAGGCCTACGGCGCCGTGGCGCCGGGCTCGCTGCAGCAGCTGCTCTACCAGATCCCGGCCACGCTGACGCCGGAGCAGCGCGAGTCGCTGTTCCTGGCCACGCGCGACAGCATGGTGCCCAGCGCCGCCACGCTGGCCGGCGTGGCCAAGGCCCGGGCCGCCACCGCCGCCCAACCCATCGAGGGCGCCTGGGTCCGCACCGACGGCACGACGCGCGAGGTGTTCCTGTTCGGTGGCGACGGCACCTTCGTGCACCAGGTCGTCGCCACGCCGGTCGGCGCCGACTACGCCTTCGACAACGGCCTGGGCTACCGCTACGGCCGCTACAGCCTGAGCGGCTCCACGCTGACGCTGGAACTCATCGAGGCGGCCAACGCGCGCGGCCCGGCCACCGGCGCCCACAGCGCCACGGTGGCCGGCGACGCCATGACGCTGGACGGCACTGCGCTGACCCGCGTGGCCAGCGCCGGCAACCCGCTGGTCGGCGGCTGGGTGCGCCCGATGGGCCTGAGCCGGCCCGAGTACATGGTGCTGTTCGAGGACGGCAGCTACGCCCACAGCACCTTCTACTACCAGAACGACCGCCAGACCGGCACCGCCGCGGCGCTGGAGACGGCCCGCAACGTCGGCGTGCAGATCGGCAGCTACGCCGTCAGTGCCGGCAATGCCGACGTGGTGGAGTTCGGCGCGACCACGATCGACTTCAACGGCAACCTGTCGGTGCCCAGCAACCCGGGCGTGGCCCACATCCAGTCCGACGGCAGCATCTCGCTGTCGGGCCTGCGGCTGGTCAAGCTCGGCAGCACGCTGGGCGCGCAGGCGGTGACGGGCTTCAGCGAGGCCACGCGCTCGCGCATCTGGTCGGGGCGCTACTTCAGCCGCACGCTCTCGGGCTCGGGCAACAGCGCCGTGATCGAGTACCTGTACGTCAAGGGTCCGGGCACGGTCCAGATGTTCGGCAACGTGCCCGCCGCCAGCGGCACGGCCTGCCCGGTGCTGACGGCGCCGTTCACCAACATCGATCCGTCCGACGGCATCCTCAAGCAGTTCGTGATCGGCACGGGCACCGGTGCCGCCGCGGCCTATGCGCAGCGGCGCATGGTCTACGGCACGCCGGCCAGCTTCACGGCGATGACGCCGCTGGCGCGGCCGACCGACGCCACGGCCCGCTGCACGGTGCCGTTCTGAGCGCCTGGAAACGCACCGCCTGCGCGGTGCCCGGCCCGGCCGGTGCGCGTGGACAGCCCGCGCGCCGGCCGGGCGTTTCGATCCGTTTGCACGCCTGTCCATGCGACCCACCTCCCTGATTGCACTGCTGCTGGCCGCTGCCGGCCTGGCAACCGCCCTGCCCGGCCAGGCCCGGCCGGCCGCGGGTGTCGCCGCCGCCACCGCCGCCGAGTTCCACGAGCCGGCGGCCCGCGACGCCGACACGGCCCGGCATGCCAGCGAGACGCTGCGCAAGATCCAGCAGACCGGCACCATCACGCTGGGCCACCGGCAGTCGTCCGTGCCCTTCTCCTACTACGACTCGCGCAAGCAGGTGGTGGGCTATGCGCACGACCTGTCCACGCTGGTCTCCCAGGCGATCCGGCGCGCGCTGCGGCTGCCCGCGCTGACCACCAAGCTGGTGCCGGTGACGGCGCAGAACCGCATCCCCATGGTGGTCAGCGGCAACGTGGACCTGGAATGCGGCTCCACCACGCACAACCTGGAGCGCGCGCGCCAGGTGCTGTTCTCGAACTCGTTCTTCGTCATCAGCACACGGCTCATGGTGCACCGCGGTTCCGGCATCCAGGACTTCAAGGACCTGGCCGGCAAGCGCGTGGTGGTGACCGCGGGCACCACCTCCGAGCGGCTGATCCGCACCTTCGCCGAATCCTCGGGGTTGAAGTTCCAGATCCTCACGGCACGCGAGCACGAGGAATCCTTCGGCACGCTGGAGCGCGGCCAGGCCGACGCCTTCATGATGGACGACGCCCTGCTCTACGGCGAGCGCGCCAAGGCCCAGCAGCCGCTGGACTGGATCGTCGTCGGCCAGCCCATGACGCGCGAGGCCTACGGCTGCATGATGCGCAAGGGCGACCTGCAGCTCAAGCGCATCGTCGACGAGGAGATCGCCCGCCTGATGCGCTCGGGCGAGTTGCTGGCCCTGTACCGCAAATGGTTCGAGCGGCCCATCACCGCCAAGGGCCTGAACCTGAACTGGCCGCCGTCGCAGGACGTGCTGGAGCTGTTCGCCAACCCCAACGACAGGCCGCTGCAATGACCTGTCCCCCCTTGTTCCGCGTTCTTTTCATCGGCGCGCCCGCGCGCCACCAACCTGCGAGGAAACCATGAAACGCTCCACCCTTTCCCTGGTCTGCGCGCTGCTGGCCGCCGCGGCCGGCGCCCAGGCCCAGACCGGCGACACGCTGGCCAAGATCAAGAGCTCCGGCACCATCGTGCAGGGCGTGCGCGAGTCCTCGGGCGCGCTGGCCTACATGCTGGGCACCGGCGTCTACACGGGCTTCCACTACGACGTCTGCAGCAACATCATCGGCGACGTGCGGCGCCAGCTCGGCCTGTCCGAGCTCGCCATCCAGTACCAGCCGGTGACCTCGGCCAACCGCATCCCTCTGCTCAAGAACGGCACGGTCGACATCGAGTGCGGCTCCACCACCAACGACGCCAACCGCGCCAAGGAGGTCGCCTTCGCCAACACGCTGTACGTGGAAGAGGTGCGCATCGCCGTGCGGGCCGACTCGCCGATCCAGTCCGTCGCCGACCTCAACGACAAGACCGTGGTCACCACCACCGGGACCACCTCGGTGCAGCTGCTGCGCCAGAACAAGCGCGCCCAGGGCATGAACTTCCGCGAGATCGCGGGCAAGGACCATTCCGACAGCTTCCTGCTGCTGGAGTCCGGCCGCGCCGACGCCTTCGTGATGGACGGGCAGATCCTGGCCGGCAACATCGCGCGCTCCAAGAACCCCAAGGGCTACAAGCTGGTCGGCGAGCCGCTGTCGGTCGAGCCCATCGCCATCATGCTGCGCAAGGACGACCCGGCTTTCAAGAAGGCCGTGGACGCCAGCATCGCGCGCCAGGTGCAGGACGGCACCGTGGCCCGGCTCTACGACAAGTGGTTCGTGCAGCCCATCCCGCCGACCAACACCGCGCTGAACATACCGGCCTCCGCCGCCACGCGCGCCGCCTGGGCCAACCTGAACGACAAGCCCAAGGAAGCCTACACCGTCGATTGACCCGCCTGCGACCGGAGCCCGCCCATGCCAGCCGCCCGTGCACGCGCCCAGCGGCGCGCCTTCCTCGCCGTGGCCGCGGCCGCCCTGCTGATGGGCGCGCTGCAGGCGCTGCCCGAGCCCTGGCGGCAGGCGCTGCGCTACGAGCGCGGCGCCGTGCTGCAGGGCGAGCTCTGGCGCCTGTGGACCGGCCACCTGGTCCACCTGGGCTGGGCCCACTGGGCCCTCAACGCGCTGGGCCTGCTGGTCCATGCGCTGCTGGCGGACGCGCCGCCGCCGCCGCGCGCACTGCTGCGCCAGGCGGCCTGGCTCGCGCTGGGCATCTCGCTGCTGTTCGTGCTGCTGCTGCCGCAGCTGGCGCACTACGTGGGCCTGTCCGGCGTGCTGTACGGGCTGTTCCTGCTGGCGCTGTGGCCCGGGGTGCGCCGGCTCGATCCGGTCGCCATCGCGGCGCTGTGCACCATGGCGGCCTGGCTCGGCGCGCAGCTGATCCGCGGGCCTGACCGGCACGAGGTGGCGCTGGTCGGCGGCGACATCATCGTGCAGGCCCACGTGTTCGGCCTGGCCTGCGCCGCGCTGATGCTGGCCGCGCCCCGGCGCCACGACCGCGCCGGCGGCAAGCGCGTCAGCCCTCGCGCGGCTCCGCCGGCCCCACGCTGATGCCGTAGCGGCGGATCTTGTCGTTCAGCGTGGTCTTGGCCACGCGCAGCGCACGCGCGCTGCGGGCCAGGCTGCCGTCGTTGCGCTGCAGTTCCTCCAGGATCAGCTTGCGCTCGTACTCCTCCACCGACTCGGCCAGCGAGCGCGGCGACGCCAGTTCGCCGGAGGCGTACTGCAGCGTCGCGCCCAGCAGCGGCGTGGACACGCCCAGCGCGATGCAGTCGGCCAGGTTGCGCAGTTCGCGCACGTTGCCGGGCCATGCGTAGCCGGCCAGCCGCTCGAGCAGGTCGGCGCCGACCGGCGGCACCGGCCGGCCGAAGCGGCTGGCCGCCAGCACGAAGAAGTGCGCGAGCAGCTCGGCGATGTCCTCGGTGCGCCGGCGCAGCGGCGGCAGGTCCACGGTCACCACGTTGAGCCGGTAGTACAGGTCGAGCCGGAACTGGCCGCTGCGCGCCTTCTCGACCAGGTTCTCCTTGGTCGCGGCGACCACGCGCACGTCCACCGGGATGGCGGTGTTGGAGCCCAGCCGTTCGAGCTTGCGCTCCTGCAGCACGCGCAGCAGCTTGACCTGCATGCCCATGGGCATGCTCTCGAGTTCGTCCAGGAACAGCGTGCCGCCGTTGGCATGCTCGATCTTGCCGATGCGCCGCTTCTGCGCGCCCGTGAAGGCGCCGGCCTCGTGGCCGAACAGTTCGCTATCGAGCAGGTTGTCGGGCATGCCGCCGCAGTTGAGCGCGACGAAGGGGCCCTTGCCGCGGCCCGAGAGCTCGTGCAGCGACTGCGCCACGAGTTCCTTGCCGGTGCCGGTCTCGCCATGCACGAGCACGTCCACGGGCGAGCCGGCGATCTCGGCGATCAGCCGCCGCACGGCCTGCATGCCGGCCGACGAGCCGACCAGCCGGGCCAGGCCCCCGCCGCCCTGGTCGCTTGCGCCGGCCGCGGGCCGGGCCTGGCTGGCCTGCAGCGCGAGGCGGCGCTTGTCCAGCGCGCGCCGCACCGAATCGACCAGCTTCTCGGGCGAGAACGGCTTGGTGATGAAGTCGTAGGCGCCTTCGCGCATGGCATCGACGGCGAGGTTGATGTCGCCATGCCCGGTGATCATGATGCAGGGCAGTTCGGGGTCGACGCTGCGCGCGTACTTGACCAGGCTGATGCCGTCGCCCTGGGGCAGCCGCATGTCGGTGACCACCACGCCGCGGTAGCCCGGCGTGATGATGGGCAGCGCCGGCTCGGCCGCGTCCAGCGCGCGCGAGCGGATGCCGGCCAGGCTCAGCGCCTGGCGGCAGGCCAGTTGCATGTCGGGGTCGTCCTCGACCAGCAGCACGGTCATCTCGTCGTTCATCTTGTTCTCCTCATGGGGGTGCGCAGGGCAGGTAGATGCTGAAGCAAGCGCCGGGCCCGTCGTGGTTCCAGGCCCGCAGCGCGCCGCCGAAGTCCTGCACGATGTCGCGCGAGATCGTCAGGCCCAGGCCCAGCCCCTTTTGCTTGGTGGTGTAGAAGGGTTCGAACAGGTGCGAGGCGAAGTCCGGCGGCAGGCCGCAGCCGGTGTCCTCGACGTCGATGCGCAGGCCGTAGGGCCGGCCATCGGCGGCCCGCGCCTCCTCGGCCGCCGGCGCGCGCTCGGCCACCAGCGTGAGCTGCCTGGCCGGGGCGTCGGCCATCGCGTCGATGGCGTTGCCGATCAGGTTCACGAGCACCTGCTCGAGCCGGTGCGCATCGCCCCAGGCCGGCAACTGCTCGCCCGCGGTGCGGTCGTGCACCGCCACGCCCAGGTGGGCCAGCTGCGTCTGGTACAGGAACAGCGCGTTGGCGATGCACTGGCCCACGTCGATGAAGCTCAGCGAGGGCTCGGTGCGCCGCGCGAAGCTGCGCAGCGGGTGGATGATGGTGCCCATGCGCTCGGTCAGCCGCGCGATGATCTCCAGGTTCTGCTGGACGCTGTCCAGGTCCTGGCGCTTGGCGAACTCCATGGCGTTGCCGGCGAAGGTGCGCACGCCGCCCAGCGGCTGCGTGAGTTCGTGCGTGATGCCGGCCGCCATGCGGCCCAGCACCGCCATCTTGCCGGCATGGACCAGCTCGCCCTGGGTGGCGCGCAGCGTGGCCTCGGTCTGCTTGCGTTCGGCCACCTCCTTGACGAGCTGCGCGTTGGCCAGCGTGAGCGCCGCCGTGCGTTCGCCGACCTTGTGCTCCAGCGAGAGGTTGGCCTGCTCCAGCAGCCGCTCGGACTCGCGCCGGTGGCGGTGGATGCGCCGGCGCTGGGCGACGAACAGCACGAGCAGGATCAGGAAGGCGGCGCCGGTCGCCGAGACGGCACCGGCCAGCACCGCGTCCCGGCGCGCGCCGTCGACGTCGGTGAACAGCATCACGCGCCAGTCCATGCCGTTGATGCTGCGGCCCGAGACGATCTGCGCGACCTCCGGAAAGCCGAAGTAGCGGTTGACCCGCTGCAGGCTGCCGTAGATGGACAGGGTCTCGGGGTTGACCTTGAGCTCCACCTGCAGCGGAAAGCGCGGCAGCGGCATGCGGTTGTACATGCGGCTGAGCTGCAGGTCGACGCGGCGCTCGATCGGCAAGTCCTGCAGCGTGGTGTAGGTCCAGGCGGGGTCGGACGACAGGATCACCACGCCGTTGGTGTCGGCCAGCAGCGCGGGCGCGCCCAGCATGTCCCAGATCTGGTTGATCGGGTCCAGGTTGATCATGATCACCGCCACGCCCACCACCTTGGCCCCGTCGCGGATCGGGTGCGAGACGAAGTAGGCCGGCCGGTTGGCGACCAGGCTGATCGCGAAGTGGCGGCCCACGCGGCCCGACAACGCCTCCTGGAAGTACGGCCGGAACGAGAAGTCCTCCTCGGGCAGCGCATCCAGCCGGTTGCGGTTGCTGGAGGCCACGATGGCACCGCGCTCGTCCAGCACGTAGATGGCGATGCCCCCCATGAAGGCGTTCAGGCGCTGCAGGTAGCGTTCGGCCCGTTCGCGCACCGCGGCGCGGCGCGGCGCATGGAACAGGCGCTGGACCTCCTCGCTGAGCTGCACCGTGGCCGGCACGTCCTCGAGCCGCTGGATCATGCCCTCCACCGCCGAGGAGAACAGCTCCAGCCGGTGGCGCACGTCGTTCTGCAGGCTGGCCACCCCGCGGTGCTCGAAGCTCAGGTAGCCGAGCGCGCCGCTCAGGCCCACGAAGGCCAGCGCCAGCAGCCAGGCCGCGCTCTTCCAGGCCGCGCTTTTCCAGGCCGCATGGCGGATCGAGGAACGCAGCTCGCGGCTCACCGGCCCTGCACCGCGCAGGCTTCAGCCCAGGGGTTTGTCATGTTCACTGTCGCGTGATGCCGTATGGGGTTCTTCCGCATGTCGGTAGCACAGATGCAGCAAATCGTGTGCCTGATTGGCGCGCAAAGGGGGCAACTGGACCACAGGACGGAGGCGCACGCCATTGGTGCACATACGGATATGCCGGGAGGCCGAAGGCTGCGGGGCGGACGCATGCCCGATAAAATCCGCGCCTCCCCACGTACAGACCGCCGCCACCGCCCCGGTGCGCGCCGCTTCGCCATGTCCCTGCTCGCCCACCAGCTCGAACTGCTTGCGCCCGCCCGCGACGCCGACATCGGCATCGCCGCCATCGACCACGGGGCCGACGCGGTCTACATCGGCGGCCCCGGTTTCGGCGCGCGCGCCGCGGCCGGCAATTCCATCCAGGACATCGAGCGGCTGGCACGCCACGCGCACCGCTTCAACAGCAAGGTCTTCATCACGCTCAACACCATCCTGCGCGACGACGAGCTGGACGGCGCGCGCAAGATGGCCTGGGACGTCTGGCACGCCGGGGCCGACGTGCTGATCGTGCAGGACATGGGCCTGCTGCAGCTCGAAGGCATGCCGCCGATCCAGCTGCACGCCAGCACCCAGACCGACATCCGCACGCCCGAGAAGGCCCGCTTCATGCAGGACGCCGGCTTCTCGCAGATCGTGCTCGCGCGCGAACTCACGCTGCAGCAGATCCGCGCGATCCATGCCGTGCTGGACCCGGCCCGCAGCCAGCTCGAGTTCTTCGTGCACGGCGCGCTGTGCGTGGCCTACAGCGGCCAGTGCTACATCAGCCATGCGCACACCGGCCGCAGCGCCAACCGCGGCGACTGCTCGCAGGCCTGCCGCCTGCCCTACCAGGTGGTGGATTCCAAGGGCCGCTTCGTCGCGCACGACAAGCACGTGCTGTCGATGAAGGACAACAACCAGTCCGCCAACATCGCCGCGCTGGTCGATGCCGGCATCCGCAGCTTCAAGATCGAAGGCCGCTACAAGGACATGGCCTACGTCAAGAACATCACGGCGCACTACCGCCGGCTGATCGACGAGCTGATCGAGGCGCGCGAGAACGATCCGCTGCAGGCGCCGCTGGCGCGGGCCTCGAGCGGCCGCACCACGTTCACCTTCACGCCCGACCCGGACCAGAACTTCAACCGCGAGTTCACCGACTACTTCGTCAACGGCCGCCAGGACGACATCGGCGCCTTCGACACGCCCAAGAACCCGGGCCGCGCGATCGGCTGGGTCACGCAGGTCGGCCCGAACTGGGTGGAGCTGGAGACCGCGGACGCGGCCACCATCCTGCACAACGGCGACGGCCTGTGCTACTACGACCTGCAGAAGGAGCTGGTGGGCATGCCGATCAACCGCGCCGAGCCGGCCAGCCCCACGAAGCTGAACCGCTGGCGCGTGTTCCCCAAGGACGATGTGGCCGGCCTGCGCGACCTGCATGGCTTGCGAACAGGCACGGAACTGAACCGCAACCGCGACATGGACTGGGTGCGCATGCTGGAGAAGAAGTCCAGCGCGCGCCGCATCGGCGTCTGGGCCCGCTTCGCCGAGACCGCCCAGGGCTTCACGCTGGAGCTGACCGACGAGGACGGCCACCAGGGCGCGGCCACGGCCCGCCATGCGCACGAGCCCGCGCGCGACGCCGCGCGGGGCCTGGCCAGCCTGCGCGAACACCTGGGCCGCTTCGGCGCGACCGACTTCGCGCCCATCGACATCGCGATCGACCTGGCCCAGCCCTGGTTCGTGCCGGCCTCGCTCGTGAACCAGCTGCGCCGCGAAGCCTGCGAGCGGCTGGAGGCCGCGCGCCTGGCGGCCTACCGGCGCCCGCTGCGCGCCGCGCCGGTGGAACCGCCCGCGCCCTACCCCGAGGACACGCTGACCTACCTCGCCAACGTGTTCAACGACCAGGCGCGCCGCTTCTACGCGCGCCACGGCGTGAACGTGATCGCCGCGGCCTACGAGGCGCACGAGGAGGAAGGCGAGGTCTCGCTCATGATCACCAAGCACTGCGTGCGCTTCTCGCTCTCGCTGTGCCCCAAGCAGGCCAAGGGCGTGACGGGCGTGCAGGGCCAGGTCAAGGCCGAACCGCTCGCGCTGATCAACGGCAAGGAAAAGCTCACGCTGCGCTTCGACTGCAAGCCCTGCGAGATGCACGTGGTGGGCAGGATCAAGCGCGCCGTGCTCAACGAGGCCAAGGCCCAGCCCATGACCTTCTACAGGACGCGGCCGGACGCACAGGCCGCGCACTGAGCCGGCGCGTCAGCCCATGCGCCTGGCCGCCCTGGCGTAGGCTTGGTCCTTGTCGCGCCGGCCGCTGGCCAGCACCGTCACGTACAGCACGTCGTCGTCGACGCGCCCGGCGCCGCATCCCCTTCGCGGCCAACGCGGACCTGCGTACGCCGCAGTACGATGGCCCCGGCGCCGGGGCGGCATGCCCTGGCGCCGGTCACAGCACACCGAAGGAGACAACCGCATGCCGTTCGCATTCCATCCCACCGCCCTTCTCGCGCTCGCTGGCCTGGCCCTGGCCGGCAATGCACTGGCCCAGGAGCAGGTCGTCAGGATCGGCCACACCGGCCCGCTGTCCGGCCCCAACGCCTACGCCGGCAAGGACAACGAAAACGGCGTGCGCCTGGCCATCGAGGATCTCAACGCGAAGAAGATCACGGCCGGCGGCAGGACGCTGAAGTTCGAGCTCGTCTCGGAGGACGACCAGTGCGACCCCAAGCAGGGTGTCGCCGTGGCGCAGAAGTTCGTCGACAGCAACGTCCAGTTCGTGCTCGGGCCGTACTGCTCGGGCGTGGCGATCCCGGCCTCGCGCGTCTACGACGGTGGCGGTGCCGTGCTGTCCACCGTGGGCACCAATCCCAAGATCACGCAGGGCGGCTACAAGAACCTGTTCCGCATCGTCGCCAGCGACAACCAGATCGGCGCCTCCATGGCCGTCTATGCGGCACAGGTGCTCAAGGTCAGGAAGGTCGGCGTGATCGACGACCGCACGGCCTTCGGCCAGGGCCTGGCCGAGGAATTCGTCAAGGAGGCCGAGAAGCAGGGCCTCACCGTGGTGGGCAAGGAGTTCACGACCGACAAGGCCACCGATTTCTCGGCCATCCTGACCAACCTCAAGGGCAAGCAGCCCGACGTGGTCTTCTACGGCGGCTACGCGCCGCAGGCCGCCCCCATGGTCCAGCAGATGAAGCGGCTGGCGATCCCGGCCAAGCTGCTGGGCGGCGACACGCTGTGCAGCCCCGAGATGGGCAAGATCGGCGGCGACGCGGTCAACGACACGGTGTTCTGCGCGCAGTCCGGCGCCATCGTCAAGGACGGCAGCCCGGCCGCGGCCTTCCGCGGCAAGTACAAGGCCCGCTTCAACGCGGACGCCGATGTCTACGCGCCGTCCTACTACGACCAGACCATGTTCCTGGGCGAGGCCATGGCCAAAACCGGCAGCACCGACCCGGCCAAGGTGTCCGACTACCTGCACAGGAACAGCCACCAGGGCGTCGCGGCCAGCTACGCCTACGACGCGCAGGGCAACCTGCAGAAGGCGCCGGTCACGGTGTCGACCTTCAAGGGCGGCAAGGCGACGCCGCTGGCCAGCTACTGATCCGGCGCCGTACGACGATGTCCTGATTTGATCGAAACTGGTCCGCGGCGCCCATGGCGGATGCGGGTTGCGCAGGGAACAATTGCGCCATCCATCGCCAAGAAGCACGCCATGAAGACCTGTCTGATTCTGATCGACGCCCAGGACTCGTTCCGCCACCGCCCGTTCTACGACCCGGCCACCTTGCCGGCCTGGCTCGCCGCGCAGAACGCGCTGATCGCGGCCTGCGCGCAGCGCGGCGTGCCCATCGTGCGCGTGCTGCACGCGGCCGGCCCGCAGACGGCGGAGAACCCGTTCGCGCTGGCCTCGGGCCACGTGCGCCCCATCGAGGGCCTGGCCGACTTCACGCCGGCCGCGAGCTTCCACAAGAGCCGCCACAGCGCGCTCGTGGGCACGGGGCTGGACGTCTGGCTCACGCAGCAGGGCATCGCCCACCTGCTCGTCAGCGGCATCCGCACCGAGCAGTGCTGCGAGACCACGGCCCGCCACGCCAGCGACCTGGGCTGGGCCGTCGATTTCTGCGCCGAGGCCACGCTGACCTGGGACATGCGCAACGCGGACGGCTCCGTGCTGTCCGCGGCCGAGATCCGCACGCGCACCGCCACGGTGCTGCAGGACCGCTTCGCGCAGGTCGTCGGCGTGGACCAGGCCATCGCGCGGCTGGAGAGCGCCGCATGCTGAACGTCGGCATCCTGGTCTTCGACGAGGTCGAGGCGCTGGACTTCGCCGGCCCCTACGAGGTGTTCACCACGGCCGTGCGCATGCAGGCGCGGCTGCACCCGGGCCGGCCGGCCCCGTTCGCGGTGCGCTGCATCGCGCGCGACCCGGCGCCCGTGCGCGCCCGCGCCGGCCTGCGCGTGCTGCCCGATGCCGACTTCGCCGGCGCCCCGCCCAGCGACCTCCTGATCGTGCCCGGCGGCGTGGTCGACGGCGCGCTGGCCTGCCCCGCCACGCTGGCCTGGATCGCGCAGGCCGCGGCCCGGGCCGGCACCGTGGCCTCGGTCTGCACCGGCGCCTTCCTGCTGGCCGGGGCCGGCCTGCTCGGCGGCGACGGCCCGGTCACCACGCACTGGGAAGACCTGGACGAACTGCGCCGCGCCTTCCCGGCCCTGCAGGTGCAGGGCGGCCCGCGCTGGGTCGCGCACGACGCGGCCGGCCGGCTCTGGACCAGCGCCGGCATCAGCGCCGGCCTGGACCTGAGCCTGCACCTGGTCGCGCGCCTCGCGGGCCAGGCACTGGCCGAGCGCACGGCGCGGCAGATGGACTACGCCTGGCAGCAGACGCCGTGAGCGCCGCCCGGCCGCCCGAAGGCGCTCGCACCGCAGGCGGAGCCGAAGGCACTCCCGCGAGCGACGCGCCGCCCATCCACGTGGTCTTCGCGCTGCTGCCCGGCAGCCTGATCCTGGACTGGGCCGGCCCGGCCGAGGCGCTGCGCATCGCCAACCAATGCCTGCGCGCGCAGGGCCGGGCCGAGCGCTTCCAGCTGCGCTTCGCCGGCCCGCAGGCCGAGGCCGCCTCCTCCGTCGGCGCGCAGGTCGCCGGCCTGCTGCCGCTCGCACGGGCGCTGCCGGACGACCCCGCGGCCCGCACCTGGCTGGTGCTGGTCGGCATGCCCGGCCAGCGCATCGCCGTCGGCAGCGCGCCGGCCCGCGCGCTGCTGCACTGGCTGCGCGGCCTGCGCCTGGCCAGCGGCCGGCTCGAGCTGCTCACGGTCTGCGCCGGCACGCTGCTGGCGGCCCACGCCGGCCTGCTGCCCGGCCGCCGCGTGACCACGCACCACCACCACCTGGACGAACTGCGCGCCGTGGAGCCGGCCTGCGAGGTGGTGGACAACCGCGTCTTCGTCGAGGACGCGCCGGTCTGGAGCAGTGCCGGCGTGACCACCGGCATCGACCTCGTGCTGCACCGCATCGCCGCGGCCTGCGGCGAAGCCATCGCCGCCCAGGTGGCCCAGGCCATGGTGGTGGCGCTGCGGCGCGGCCCGCACGATCCCGAGCTTTCGCCTCTGCTCGCGCACCGCGGCCACCTGCACCCGGCCCTGCACCGCGTGCAGGACGCCGTGAGCGGCGAACCGCAGGCCGCGTGGAGCGTGCCGCGCATGGCGGCCGTGGCCCATGTCTCGCCGCGCCACCTCACGCGCCTGTTCATGCAGCACGCCCAGGTGGCGCCGCTGGACTACCTGCGCCGCATCCGCCTGGCCGTGGCGCAGCGTGCGCTGCAGAACGGCCAGGACGTGCAGCGCGCGGCCGAACTGGCCGGCTTCGCCTCGGACACGCAGCTGCGCCGCGCCTGGCACCGCTTCGGCACGCCGGGCACGCCCTCGGCCGCGCGCGCCGCGCCGTGAGGCGGGGCCCCGGGCGCGGCCGGCGGGCAGGCCGCCGGGTTCCTGCCCGACCCGGCCGGCGGGGCGCCGGGGCCGCCAACACCTAAGTTTCAGACAGCTTTCAGGCGCGTTTCAGGACTTTCGCGCGGGTTTTCCCGACAGTAGCGGCCTGCCCGTCTTCACCGGAGCGCCGCGCCATGAACCTTTCCGATTTCGCCCCTCCCCTGGCCAGCCTCGTGCTGTTCGCCGTGCTGGGCCTGGCCTATGCACTGGCCTGCACCTGCATCGCCCACCGCTTCACCCGCGTGCGCCCGGACCGCCGCTCGCCGCACCAGAGCCATCCGCAGCTGCGCGAGCATGCCGTGCAGTTCGCCGCGCGCGATGGCCGCGCCCGGATCGACGCCTGGTACCTGCCGGCCGAGCCGCGCCAGGGCGCCGTCATCCTCGTGCACGGCAAGGCCACCTGCCGCGGCGACCAGAACAAGGCGCCCTCGCTGGCGCTGGCCGAGCGGCTGCGCGATGTCGGCATGTCGGTGCTGCTGATCGACCTGCGCGGCCATGGCAGCAGCAGCCCGGCGCGGCTGAGCTATGGCTGGCACGAGCGCCACGACGTGCTGGGCGCGGTGGACTTCCTGCTGGCGCAAGGCTATGCGCCGGGACGCATCGGCGTGCTGGGCGTCTCGCTGGGCGCCGGCACCGCGGCCCTGGCCGCCGCCGACGAGCCGGCCATCGGCGCACTGGTGCTGGACAGCGCCTTCGCCAGCTTCGAGCAGATGCTGGGCCGCCAGTTCTCGCGCCTGTCGCGCGCGCCGGGCTGGTTCCTGCCCGGCACGCTGGCGGCCGGCCGGCTGCTGCTGGGCGTGGACGTGCGCCGCGTGCAGCCGCTGTCGTGCATGCCGCGGCTGCGCGGCCGGCCCGTGCTCGTGATCCACAGCCAGGGCGACCGCTTCGTGCCCGCCACCGATGCCCATGCGCTGGCCACGGCCTGTGGCGGAGAATGCTGGCGCACCGACAGCGAGGGCCACAGCGGCTCCTACCGCGCGCTGCCGCTGGCCTACGAGATTCGCGTGGCCAGCTTCTTCGCCCGCCACCTGGACGTCCTCCCGCCGCGCCGCCACATCAGCGCCCACCTGCCCGCCGCCGACGCCCGGCCCGCGCCGCGCCCGGTGCCGCGCTACGCCCCGCAGCCGGCTTGAAACCGGGCGCCCCGCCGTGCCGGCTTCGTGCCCTGCGCGTGAACCACTGAAGACCAGCCCCTGCCCATGACCGCACTGCGCTACCTCTGCCTCTCCGACCTGCACCTGGGTGCGGCCTACAGCTGCCTCGTCGGCACCGACGCGGGCGGCCAGCCCGACCCCACGCGCTGCAGCGACACGCTTTCGGCCTTCGGCGCCGCGCTGCGCCAGCTGCTGCAGCGCCTGGTGCCGCCCGGCGCCGAGCGCCCCACGCTGATCCTGCTCGGCGACGTGCTCGACATGGGCCTGTCGCCCATGGGCGCCGTGGCCCAGTCCTTCGCCCAGTTCGCGCGCGCGGCGCTGGTGGATGCCGACGGCGAGCCGCTGTTCGCCCCGCGCGTGCTGTGCGTGCCCGGCAACCACGACCACCACCTGTGGCGCGCCGCCCAGGACCAGCAGTTCCAGGCCGCGCTGGACGCCGGCCGCATCCCGCGCGACCTGCTGCAGCACACCGCGCTGCACGACCAGCCCGACGCGCCGCTGCCGCCCTCGCCGCTGCTCACGCGGCTGTTGCGCGGCGTGCCAGGTCTGGCCGGCATGCGCTGCGACATCGCCTACCCCAACCTCGCGCTCGTCGATGCCGGCACCACGCGCTGCCGCGTGCTGCACCACGGCCACTACGTGGACCCGATGTACCGCATGGTCTCCACGCTCAACGCCCAGCTGCCCGGCCTGGCCCGCACGCCGCGACCGGCCGATTCGCTGACGGTGGCGCAGCTGGAGGCCGAGAACGGCGCCTGGGTCGACTTCCTGTGGTCCGACCTGGGCAGTGCCGGCAGCACCGGCCACACCGCCATGCGGCTGTACGACATCATGCGCGACGGCGGCGCCTCGCACAGCTTCTCGCGCAAGCTGGCGGCCAAGCTCGTGGCCTGGATCGGCAAGACCTTCGAGACCAGCGGCCGCGCCGCGCTGGTGCAGGGCGTCACGCTGGACCAATTGGTGCTGGGCGCGGTGGACGCCACGCTGGGCCAGGTGGCCCAGTCGCAGCGCGCCAGCTACGCGCAGACCATGACGGCCGGCGACACGGCCGACCTGGCCTGGTACATCGGCGGCCCGACCCGGCGCCAGTTGCGCCGCAGCGGCATCCTGCACCCCGAGAAGCTGGACCTGGGCTTCGTCTTCGGCCACACCCACAAGCCCTTCGAGGACAGCCTGCCCGTGGCCGGCTTCGAGCGTCCCGTGGCCGTGTTCAACACCGGCGGCTGGGTCATGGACCAGCCCACGCTGACGCCCACGCAGGGCGCCTCCATGGTGCTGCTCGATGCCGACCTGAACATGGCCGCGCTGCGCCTGTTCAACGACCCCATCAACGGCCGCATGGCGCCCGTGCGCGCGACCGGCGTCGGCGATTTCAGCGACGCGGCCAACCCCATGCTGGCCGCCTTGTCCGAGGCGCTGACGCAGACCACCGGCGCCTGGCAACAGTTCTCGGGCTGCGCGCAGGAAGCGCTGGAGCAGCGCGCGCGCCAGCTGCTCGACGACTTCTTCGACGCCGCCGAAGCGGCCTGAACGCGGCCACCCCACGGCCGCGACCACAACGACAAGACCCCCGAGGAGCCCCCTTTGAACCTGCAACCCATCGCCCGCCCGCTGCACGGCATCGCCGCGCGCTACACCGCCGTCGTGGTCGGCTCGGGCTACGGCGCCGGCGTGGCGGCCGCGCGGCTGGCGCGCGCCGGCCAGTCGGTCTGCGTGCTCGAGCGCGGCCGCGAGATCCTGCCCGGCCAGTTCCCCGACGACCTGGCCGGCGCGCGCGCCGACATGCAGATCGACACCGCGCGCGGCCGGCTCGGCGCGGCCGACGGCCTGTACGACCTGCACCTCGAAGACGACATGCTGGCCATGGTCGGCTGCGGCCTGGGCGGCACCTCGCTGATCAACGCCAACGTGGCGCTGGAAGTCGATCCGCGCCACTTCGCCACCGAGGCCTGGCCCCAGCCCTTCCGCGACGACCCGGCCCTGCTCGCGCCCTACATCGAACGCGCCCGCCAGGTGCTCGCGCCCACGCCCTACCCCGAGCACTTTCCCCCGCTCAACAAGCTCGAGGCGCTGCGCAAGTCGGCCCAGGTGCTGGGCAAGCCCTTCTCGCGCCCGCCCATCACGGTCAACTTCGAGAACCAGACCAACCCCTTCGGCGTGCCGCAGCCGGCCTGCACGCTGTGCGGCGACTGCACCAGCGGCTGCAACGTGGGCGCCAAGAACACCACGCGCATGAACTACCTGCCCGACGCGCATGCGCACGGCGCGCACATCTTCACGGGCGCGCGCGTGCGCCACGTGGCGCGCGAAGGCCAGGGCTGGCGCGTGTTCTTCGAGGCCGTGGCGCTGCGCGGCGCCGAACCCGGCGCGGCGGCGCCCGACAGCGTCTACGCCGACATGGTGCTGCTGGGCGCCGGCGCGCTGGGCTCCACCGAGATCCTGCTGCGCTCGCGCGAACGGGGCCTGGCCCTGTCCGACCGCCTGGGCCAGCGCTTCTCGGGCAACGGCGACGTGCTGGCCCTGGGCTTCGACGCCGACTGGGACCCCCGGCCCGCGAACCCCGCGGCGGCCGACGGCCAGGATCCGCGCCGCAACATCAACGGCGTGGGCGCCGGCACCAACCCCGTGCCCAAGGAACAGCTGCCCGGCCCCTGCATCACCGGCCTGATCGACATGCGTGCCACGCCGCAGCTGGCCGACGGGCTCGTGATCGAGGAAGGCGTGATCCCGGGCGCGCTGGCCACGCTGCTGACGCCCGCGCTGTTCTTCAACGAAGCGCTGAACGGCGGCGAATTCACCTTCGGCGCCGGCCAGGCCAAGGCCCGCCTGCTCGACGCCCAGGCCATGGCCGACGCCGTGCAGCACCCCAGCCAGCTCGCGGCCACGGCCTATGCCGGCGCCGTGGCGCGCACGCAGACCTACCTGGTCATGAGCGTGGACGAGTCGGCCGGCGAACTGCGCCTGCAGAACGACCGCCTGCGCATCCACTGGCCCGGCGCGGGCAGCAGCCCGGCCATCGTGCGCGACAACGACTGGCTCGACCTGGCCAGCCAGGCCATCTCGGCCCAGTTCGTCGCCAACCCGCTCTGGAGCCAGCCGCTGGGCAGGAAGCTCATCACCGTACACCCGCTGGGCGGCTGCGGCATGGGCGACGACGCCGGGCGCGGCGTGGTCGACCACCTGGGCCGCGTGTTCGCGGGCGCCACCGGCACGGCCGTGCACGAGGGCCTGTTCGTCTGCGACGGCGCCATCCTGCCCGGCGCCGTGGGCGTCAACCCGCTCCTGACCATCTCCGCGCTGGCCGAGCGCGCGCTGCAGCACCTGTGCGAGGCGCGCGGCTGGACTGTCGACACCGCGCTGCACCCGCGCCAGCCCCTGCCCGCACCGGCCCCGCCGCCCGGCAAGCACCGCCACTGGTGGCAGCGCGCGCTCGACGTGGTCGAGGACGGCGTGCTCGACGCCGCCAAAAAGGCCGTGGCCGAACTCATCGCCCACGACCCGGCGCGCCTGTCGCCGGGCTTCGCGTTCACCGAGACCATGTCGGGCTGGATCAGCACGCAGGCGGTGACGCCGCGCAGCAACCCCGACCAGCGCCTGGCCAGCGACTACGCCGTGGCGGCCGCCTGGGGCCGCGCGGCCGGCCAGTCCATGGCCTTCGAGCTGACCATCCACACCGACGACCTGGCGCGCCTGCTCGACGACCCCACGCACCCGGCGCAGATCCGCGGCACCGTGACCTGCCCGGCCCTGAGCCCCACGCCCATGGCCGTGCAGAGCGGCGTGTTCCACCTGTTCCCGGTCGATCCGCAGCAGGTGGAGACCTGGACCATGGGCTACGAGATGGTGCTGCAGCGCGAGAACGGCACGCGGCTGCGCTTCAAGGGCCACAAGGTGCTGCGCCAGCGGCCCGGCTCCTCGCCCTGGACCGACACCACCACGCTGATGGTCAAGGTCTACGACCTCGACGAGGCCACCATGCCGCTGGTGGCCCAGGGCCTGCTCACGCTGGGCCTGGAAGACCTGGCCTGGCAGGCCTCCACCATCCGCCTGGCGCCGCCGGCCAACTGGATCGGCCAGATCGAGAACGCCGTGCCGCGCGCGCGCGATGCGATCGCGCAGGTCTACCTGGGCAAGTTCGCAGGCTTCTTCGGCACCACGCTCATGCGCGCCTACGGCGGCCTGCTGGCCGACCTCAACAACTTCCCGGCGCAGGACGCGGCGCAGCTGCCGCGCCGCATGCTGCGCGCGCCGCGGCCCGAGGCGGTGCAGGTGCCGGTGGGCGACCCGGCGCGCGGCTTCCAGATCCGGCTCACGCGCTACCGCGGCGGCACGCGCGGCCCGGTGGTGCTGGCGCCCGGCTTCTCGGTGCGCGCCAGTTCGTTCGCCACCGACACCGTGGACCAGAACCTCGTGGAGGCGCTCTGCGCGCGCGGCTACGACTGCTGGCTGTTCGACTACCGCGCCAGCAGCGACTCGGGCAGCCCGGTGGCGCCGTTCACGATCGACGACATCGTGCGCGAGGACTGGCCCGCCGCCATCCGCACCGTCCGCGAGGCGACGGGCGCGGCCTCGGTGCAGGCCATGGCGCACTGCGTGGGGGCCATGAGCCTGCTGATGGCGCTGCTGGACGGCATGCAGGGCGTGCGCTCGCTGATCGCCTCGCAGCTCACGCTGCACCCCGTCACCAACTGGCTCAACGCGGCCAAGGCCGACATCGGCCTGGCCCGGCTGCTGGAGGGCTATGCGCCGCTGCAGGGCCGCTTCGACAGCGTGCCCGGCACCACCGACCTGGACCGGACCATCGACACGCTGGCCTACAAGCTGCCCGTGCCCGAAGGCGAAGCCTGCACCAACCCGCTGTGCCGCCGCGTGTTCGCGGTGTTCGGCCCGTCGTGGACGCACAGCCAGCTCGGCCACGCCACGCACACCGCGCTGGCCGGCATGTTCGGCACGGTCTCGCTGCACCCCTTCGAGCAGCTGAGCCTGATCATGCAGCGCGGCAAGGCCGTGGACGCGGACGGCAGGGACTGCTATGCGACGCCGGCCAACGCGCCGCAGCTGGCGCTGCCGATCAGCTTCATGGCCGGGGCCGACAACCAGCTGTTCTTCCCCGAGACCTCGCTGCGCACCCAGGCCTGGCTGCAGCGCCACAACGACCCGGCGCTGTACCGGCGCCAGGTGTTCGAGGGGTATGCGCACATGGACCTGTTCGTGGGGCGCGGGGCGGCGAAGGACGTGTATCCGTGGGTGGTGGGGGAGTTGGATCGGTTCAATTGAGGCGGCGCGGGGGTGGGCCGCGAAGTGGGCGGCGCTGCTTGCGGGCGGGGCGGTTTTGAAGCTGAATCAGCGAATTGGGGAATACTGCTTTGCGCCCGTTGCTGTCGGTCCCTCACCATGCATCGGCCATGTTCTGCTAATCTGGGGCCGCTGGCGAACCTTCGGAGGACAGCATGGGTGACGGAACGGATGTCGAAGGCGGCGATGCTGGACTTGGCCTGCCCGAACCCGTCACACAGGCGCGTTGGCAGCGTCGACTCGCGCGGACGCTCGCCAAAATCCGACTTAAGACGCGACTCACCATTGTTGGGGTGCTGATCGCAGCAACGCTTTATTACCTGTCTGATGCCGCGTCCGACTTGCTGAAAAGGAGTCTGCCGGCGTTCGGTGCCCTACTGGTGTTGCTGGCGGTGGTGGCTTACCTTGCGGAGAAAAAGCTCGAGCATCTCGCGAAACATTGGCTCGACCGTCCAGTGCGTGAGCGCATTGGACAGGTCGGGCAGTTAGCCGGTGAAGCGCACGAGATTTCGCTGCAGCAAAAGTTGTTCGAATACGTACCTCGCGGGATCGATCACATTTTCGGCTTGCGCGGGACTGCGATATACGTCTTGAACGGTGTGCATTTCGAGCTCGTGGGCGCCATCGACGGCGTGCCTGGCTGGCTCGATGCCGACGATCCCTTGCTGCTCCAAGTGAAGCGCGATCTGAGTTGGCGGCGCGCTGGGGCAGCAGGAGTGCGGTCGAATATCCGCTCGCCCTTGGTCTGGCCAATTGAGCATGGCGATCGCCTTGTAGGGCTGTTGCTCGCCGGCGACGCTTGCGACGACTTACCGCGTTTTGTCGAAGCCGAAGAAGCCGATGCCGTAAGTCGGTCGCTGTGCGATCTGCTTGCCATGGCCATGCAGCACGCAAATCCGCTTGGTGCCAAGGGCGCCATTTTCCTAGACCGTGCGGAGCGCCTAGCGAGTGCAGTGACAAACTGGTTCAATGAGCAGTTTGCGCTTCTAACATCCTGTGCGGCATGCAAGGCACTGACGAACAATGACGTCGAGCCAATGGCGGCGCAACTGCAAAGCCTCGTGCAGCAACTTGACCCGGCGTTTAGCGGCGCCTACGTGCTCAATCAGGATGGCGTGATGCTCGATCACGCCGCGCCCCCTGAGGTACAGATCCGCGGCAAGCCTTTCGGCCACCGCTCGTATTTTCGTGATTGCGTGGAGCAGATGGCCCCTGTGGTTTGCGACATGCTTGACACAGCCGACCGCCGCGTCCGCAATCGGCCCGTGGAAATTTTGGTGCTCGCAGTGCCACGCTGGGATGCACATGGAAATTTCCTGGGCATTCTCGACGCTGTTGTCGATCTGCCCCGCGATCCGTTTTCAAGCTTGGCGTTGCAGGCGCGGGACGCCGAGCCACTAATTGACCGCCCGCGGATCTCCGGTATTCGAGTGGTGCTTATCGATTCTGTGGCCATCGTTCTGGGCAAGAGCGATGCGCGCTCATGGGCGCCACGCGCCAGCGTGAGTGGCCAGCCCACGGCAGAGCAGCTACGGCGCGATCTGCGACCTGGGCAGAGAGCACACACGCTAGAGAATGGCGCGATCGTGCGTGTTACTGGCACTCCGTTCTTTGCGCTGGCGTACGAAAGCAACGATCCGGCAGATCGTCCGCATTCATGAAGGAGAGCTGAAGTGAATCTCTTTGCACAGGCCCTGGTTCTCGGCTCTGAGGGCCATTTCGGGCGCATCTTCGTACGCAAGCTGCGCGCCGCTGGGATGCTTGTCCATGGCGCAGATTTACACGAGGTCGGGAGGCACGCCGATTTGAACGGAAGTTATTGGTCGATGCAGCCCGTCGGCCTAGACGCAACGGTACTGGCGCAAGCAGCTTGCTGTGACTGCGTGCTAGCGTGCATACCCGAGGACGCCTTGATCGCGGTAATGCCACAGCTTGCTGAGGCCCTGCCTGCAGAAGCCTTGCTGATAGACATTGCTTCTGTGAAGAGTCGCATCGCCGCCGCTCACCACATCAGCGGGCTGCGTGCCGGGCACCTTGGACTACATCCGATGTTCGCACCGCTAGATGATTTTTCGGGAAGAGCGATGGCCGTTGTTGAACTGCGCGCCAACGCGCGTAGCTCGGCGTTTGAGCGCATTGTTGCCGGCTGGGGGGCGCAGGTAACAAGACTGGATGCGCAATCGCACGACCGGACCATGGCCGCGATCCAGGTGCTGCCACATGCCGCCTTGCTGGCTTTTGGTAGCGTGCTGTGCAATGGCGCTGTGCCATTTGAGTCGATATGGAGCTTGGCGACCCCGATTCAGAAAACGATGTTAGGCCTGTTGCTCCGCGTTGCCGGACGTGATCAGCTGACCCACTATGCGATTCAGGCTGAAAACCCCTACGCCAAGGAAATACGCGCGCAACTGGGCACCGCGGTCGAACAGCTTTCAGCGGGAATCGATACGCCTGGGCCGCAGAACTTCGTTGCATCACTGCGTGATATTGCGACGTTCATCAATCCTGCAGACTTCCAGATTCAGGCCATTGCGGAGCGCATCGTTGAATTCACGCGTCAAGAACTAGGTAATCAGTAGCAGCGAGCGCACTTGCATCTTGCTAGTCTTCCTGCACGGCATGGCTATCTGCGCACCGTCGCCATGACCTGCAACGGCATCACGCATCGACAGCACGACGCCATGAACTGCCACTGTTTTGGTTCCCCCCTAATCCTGACCTACCAGTGGCTCGCTTTTGCATCGGCGCCGTATCCGTCCGGCCAACTCACCTGGACGGATTTGCAATCCGTTGATCTGACGCGCTGCTACGCGGATGCCGCAGGCTTCCAGCGATGCGGCAGCAACTCGTCAATGCGGCTGGCCGGGTGCGTGGGCAGCCGCTCCAACACGTTCTTGATGTACGCGTAGGGCTCATGCCCGTTGATGCGCGCCGAGTGCAGCAGGCTCATGATGGCTGCCGCTCACTGCCCTGCGCGCAGGCTGCCAGCGAACAGCCAGTTCGAGCGGCCGATGGCAATCGGCCGGATCTGGTTCTCCACCCAGTTGTTGGAGATCGGCACGTTGCTGTCCTGCACGAAGCGTGTGAGTTGCGTCCAGCGCTTCAAGCTGTAGTCGATGGCCTTCATCGTGGCCGAGCCCGCCGGCACCAACTGCCGCTGCTTGAGCAATCAGCGATGCAAGACGGCCAGCACCCGGCGTGACTTGCGCTGGCGGATCCGTTTTCGCTCATCACCGGGCAGCTGTTCGCCGGCAGCCTGCGCGCGGGCCAACGGGCCGCGGCGGTCATGAGCCTGGTGCACTCGGCCAAGATCAACGGCCACGACCCGTACGCCTACCTCAAAGACGTGCTGGAGAGGCTGCCGACACATCCCGCAAGTCGGATCGAGGAACTGCTGCCGCATCGCTGGACGCCGTTGCCCACGCTGCATTGAGCCTGCTTGGCGAAGTCAAGATGACTTCGCCGGACGCTTACGTCGCTTGGCGAACTTGGACGTCGGCAATGCAGCGTCTGCCACCATTGACGCCAAACTGGCAAGGTCTGACTCAGGCCCTGACGGAAGCGATGCGGCGAGTGTTGGGCACCTAATGTTTGTAGGCATCTGGCACAGCCACCCCATGGGCGGCAAGCACTCAGGGATCGACAAAGACTCGCTGAGGAAGATCGCCACTGACGGCTACGGGGCCCGCGGTACCGCTGGTGTGGATGCCCCAAGCCCTCAATCTGCGCGGTCGATCGCTGGTAGCCGCACTTCCTGCGACCGGATGGCGGCGCGATGCGCTCGCTGTCCGCTGGATGGGCGGGCTGGCAAGCACTGGTTCCGGGCGATCTGAGAGTGAATGGTTGGCGCCGAGAACTTGTCGAACTGGACGATAGGGTCTGCCGATCGCTCTCAATATGTGGCGCGCACCAGCGGCTTCTTCCAGCGGCCGCCGCGCGGCGGCTGAGCGGTTGTCGCATCACCACCAAGTCTGCAGGCATTCTTGACCAGACGTTCGCCACGGCGGGTGCAACGACCGCAGTTGACCGTCCGCCGCCTTCGAACCGCTGATGGCGCAGCCACCTACGCCCCCAGCACCAACTCCGCCGCCTCCGCCTCCTCCAACGCCCCACCCTGCACCCGCCACATCGCCACGCGCTCCCCGCCGTGCTGCGCACCCACCAGCGCCAGCACCGCCTTCATGGTCCGCGCATCGAACGGCGTGCGCACCTCGCCGCGCCGCTGCCGCGCCGCGTCGTCGCAGCCCAGCAGCAGGGCCGCCTCGCGCAGCTTGCCGCGCCGCGCCGCCAGCAGCGCCAGCATGCCCGCGAAGTGCCGCAGCCCGACTGAACGCCGGCAGTACGGCAGGCTGCGCCGCACCTGCTCCAGCGCCTCGTCCAGCGCGCCCTGCGCGGTCAGCGCATGCGCGTACCAGACCAGCGCGAAGGACATCATCTGCGCGTCGGTGCGCGGCGAATCCTCCAGCGCGGCGATGGCGCGGCGGTACTGGTCCACGGCTTCGTCCAGGTGGCCCATCTCGTGGTGCACGGCGGCCATGTTGCTCTGCAGGTAGAACAGCGTACGGCCGTCACCGTGGCGGCGCACGTAGGGCAGCGCCTCGGTGTAAGCGGCCAGGGCATCGTGCGAACGGCCCTCGAAGCGGCGCACCATGCCCTCGATGTACAGCGGCAGGCCGCGCAGCGGCGCGAAGGGCGCGGGCTGCGTGAGCTGGTGCACGCGGTCCAGCGTGCGGCGCGCCAGCGCGAGGTCGCCGCAGATGCCGGCCACGTAGCCGCGCATGCACAGCGCGTAGACCAGCACCATGGAGGGCGGGTGGCGCTCCAGGATGGCCAGCGCGGAATCCAGCAGGCGCAGCCGCTCGGCGCCGTCCACGCCGCCGTGCAGGCCGACCATGGCCAGGCCGAACTGGAAGCGCGCCAGCACGAGCTCGGGCGTGTCGGCACCGATCAGCGGCTCGGCGCGGCGCATCCAGGCCACGCATTCGGGGTAGCGGCCGGCCTCGTACATGAACTCGGCCGCGGTGTTGGCCAGGTCCAGCGCCAGCGCACGCTCGCCGCCGGCCACGGCCCAGTCGATGGCGGCGCGCAGGTTGTCGGCCTCGCCCTGGCAGGCCTGCATCCACTGGTCCACCGTCTCCATGCCCAGGCGCTCCATGCGCGTGCGGCGGTCGAACATGGCGACCATGGCGCGCGCATGGGCCAGCTGCAGCGCGGGGCGCTCGCCGGCCAGCGCGAGCTGGTCCCAGGCGTAGGCGCGCGCGGTCTCCAGCAGGCGGTAGCGCGGCGTGGCGCTGGCGGTGTCCACCACCACCATGGACTTGTCGACCAGGTTGCCCAGCAGTTCCAGCACGTCCCAGGCGTCGGTGCTCTCGTCGGCCGCCAGCTGCTGGGCCAGTTCCAGGCCGAAGCCGCCGACGAACACGCCCAGGCGGCGGAACACCTTCTTCTCGTCCTCGCGCAGCAGCGCGTGGCTCCAGTCCAGCGTGGCGCGCAGCGTGCGGTGGCGCTCGGGCGCGTCGCGCGCGCCGCGGCTCAGCACGCGCAGGCGCTGGCCCAGGTGCTGGCGCACGCCCTCCACGCCCAGCAGCGGCACGCGCGCGGCGGCGAACTCCAGCGCCAGCGGCACGCCGTCGAGCGCGCGGCAGATTTCCACCACGGCGCCCTCGTTGCCGGGGTCCAGCGTGAAGCCCGGCAGCGCGGCCTGGGCCCGCGCCAGGAACAGGGCCACGGCGCCGTGCGACTGCGCCGCTGCGCGCGTGCCAGGCTCGGGCACGGCCAATGCGTCCAGCCGCACCTGCTGCTCGCGCGCCAGGCGCAGCGGCTCCTGGCTGGTGGCCAGCACGTGCAGCCCGGGGCTGGCCTGCAGCAGCCGGTCCACGAGCGCGGCCACGGCGCCGGCCAGGTGTTCGCAGTTGTCCAGCACCAGCAGCGCCTGGGGCGGCAGCCGCTCGGCCAGCGCGGCCAGCAGGTCGCTGCCGGGCAGGTTGATCTGCAGCACGCGCGCCACGGCCAGCGGCAGCGTGGCGGCGTCCGCCACGTCGGCCAGCGGCACCAGCCAGACGCCGTCGGCGAAGGCATGGCCCAGTTCCCAGCCCACGGCGCGGGCCAGGCTGGTCTTGCCGATGCCGCCGGCACCCAGCAGGCTGACCAGGCGCTGCGAGCGCACCAGCGCGGCCACGGCCGCGAGGTCGGCGCCGCGGCCCAGCAGCGGCGCGCCCTGGCCCAGGTTGCCGACATGGCCGCGCGCGGTGGGCGGCGGCGCCACCACGCGCGCCGGCGCGGGGCTCTCGTCGAGCAAGGAGGACGCGAAGCGGTAGCCGCGGCCCGGCACGGTGGCGATGGCCTTGCTGCCCAGCAGCTTGCGCAGCGTGCTGACCTGCACCTGCAGGTTGTTCTCCTCGACGACCAGCCTGGGCCAGACCATCTCCATGAGCTCGTGCTTGGTCAGCAGCCGGTCGCGGTGGGTCACCAGCGCCTGCAGCAGGTCGAAGGCCCGCGCGCCCACGGCCACGGGAGCGCCATCCACGCACAGCTCGCGCGTGTCCAGCCGCAGCTCGGCCCGGTCGAATCGAAAAACAGTCTCTGCCATGTCCCAGCGTGTTGCCCCGGCGCTCGTGCACATCCGCCACGGCAGCGCCCGGCCTGAAGGCAGGATTGTGCCGCGCTAGCACATATTTGTGCACTAACCTGACGAAAGAGGTCCGATATTTGTTCGGAACTGTATCGGATGTAAACCAGCGCGTGAAAGCCTTGGCCCGCGTGGGTATAGGCCGAGGGCGTGGCCTGTTTGCGGCCTATTTGCGGGCCGGAGCGGCGGGCGTGAAGCGCGCGATGAAGTAGGCCAGCGTGTCCAGGTCTTCGACCGGGATGCGGCCGACGGCCTCGCCCATGGCCATGGTGTAGCCGGGGCGCTTGCCGGACTTGAACTCCTGCAGCGTCATCTGCAGGTAGTCCTCGCGCTGTTGCGCGATGCGCGGCACCTGCTGGCCGCCGGACAGGTCGGCGCCATGGCAGGCGAAGCACTTGTGCTCCTGCGCCAGCGCCTGGCCGCGGGCCATGCGCGCGGCGTCGGCAGGCTGGGCCGGCGGCGGCGCCGGCTGGGCCGGCAGGCTGCCGATGTGGTCGGAGAAGCCGCGCAGGTCGGCGTCGGTCAGCGTCTTGGCGATGGCCGTCATCGCCTCGTTGCTGCGCCGGCCCTCGCGGAACAGGAACAGCTGCGTGATCGCATAGAACGAATGCTGGCCGGCCAGGGCCGGCGTCAGCGCCATGTCGTTGCGGCCGTTGGCGCCGTGGCAGGCCGCGCACAGGCTGGCGTAGCGCTGCGCGTAGGCGTTGCCGCCGGCGGGCGGCTGCTGCTGCGCCGCCGCTGCCATGGGCAGCAGCAGCGCAGTGGCGACGACCAGGGCTGGCTTCAGGCTGGCCCGCCGCGTCATTTACCGCTGTACGTGATGCGGTAGATCGCGCCGGCGTGGTCGTCGGAGACCAGCAGCGAGCCGTCCTTCATGACCAGGAAATCCACCGGGCGGCCCAGGTAGCCGTTGTTCTCGACGAAGCCCGTCATGAACGGCTCGACCTTGGCGCCGCCCTTGCCGTCGGGCCAGGCGACCGACACGTCGGCGTACTTCACGGTGCGGTTCCAGGGGCCGTGGCGCGCGATGAACATCGCACCCTGGTACTTGGCCGGGAACATCTTGCCGGTGTAGAACTTCAGGCCCAGCGAGCCCGCGTGCGGGCCCAGCAGCGCGGCCGGCTTGGCGTACTCGCTGCCCAGGCAGTCCTTGCCCCAGCCGAACTCGGGGTCGGAGATGTTGCCCTGGTGGCAGAACGGGTAGCCGAAGTGCTGGTTGGGCGCCGTCACCACGTTGAGTTCGTCGTTCGGGATCTCCTCGCTGAGCCAGTCGCGCCCGTTGTCGGTGAACCACAGCTGCCCGCCCTTGGGGTTGAAGTCGAAGCCCACGGTGTTGCGCACGCCCGCGGCCACGGTCTCCATGCCGGTGCCGTCCAGGTCCATGCGGTAGATCTTGGCGTACTCGCCCGGGTCGCAGATGTTGCAGGGCGCGCCGATGGCGAAGTAGAGCTTGTCGTCGCGGATGCGCAGGTACTTCCAGCTGTGGTCGCCACCGCCGGGCAGCTTGTCGTACAGCACCTTGGGCTCGCCCAGGTTGTCCAGCTTGGCCTCGGCGTCGTCGTAGCGCAGGATCTTCGTGTTGGTGGCGAGGTACAGCGCGCCCTTGTGGATCTCGATGCCGGTGGCGAACGGCATCTTGTCGATGATGGTCTTGGCGGGGCCCTTGCCGTCGGCCGGCAGCGCGTAGACCTTGTTGCCCACGAACAGCGTGCTGACGAAGATCGTGCCCTTCTCGCCCTGGCGCAGGCCGCGCGCGTCGAGCAGGCCGGAGGCGAAGGTCTCCACCTTGAAGCCCGGCGGCAGCTTGAACTTCTTGGTCGGCAGCTGGTCGACGGCCGTCGGGATCGGGAAGGCCGGCACCGGCGCCATGCGCATGGCGGTGTCGGTCTTGGGCCGGCCCTTGGCCCAGCCGGGTTCTTCCTCGGCCTTCTGCTGGGTCCAGCCGGCCGTGCCGGTCAGCAGGAGGGTGGCGGCGCAGACGGCGCGGACGGTGGCGCGGATCATGGCGTTCTTCATGGTCTCCTCTCGTTGTGGCGAAACTGTTCCCGCCCTCGAACATGTCATACCAACCTGTTCATCAGACAGTCGGGTAATCCCCCAAATTTGTAACGATAGGCGCACAAATAGACCCAATGCCCGCTGCGGGCGGCCAGCGCGGCCGCGCGGCACAATCCGCGCCCATGCCCCGCTTCCTGCACACGGCCGACTGGCAGATCGGCCGCCAGTTCGCCACCCTCTCCCCCGAAAACGCACCGATGCTGGCCGAGGCCAGGCTGCAGGCGGTGGAGCGGCTGGCGGCCCTGGCCGCGGCCGAGCGCGTGGACGCGGTGCTCGTGGCCGGCGACGTGTTCGACGCCCAGACCGTCTCCGAGCGCACCGTGCGCCGGCTGTTCAACGCCCTGGCCGGCTTCGCCGGCCCCTGGCTGCTGCTCCCCGGCAACCACGACGCGGCGCTGGCCGAAAGCGTCTGGAGCCGTGCCCAGCGCCTGGGCGCGGTGCCACCCAACGCGCACCTGCTGCTGGAGCCGGGCGTGCGCCTGTTCGAGGCCCAGGGCTTCGCCGCCCTGCCCGCGCCGCTCACGCAGCGCCACACGCACCACGACCTCACGGCCTGGTTCGACGGCGCCGACACGCCGGCCGGCCTGCTGCGCATCGGCATCGCGCACGGCAGCGTGCAGGGCATCCTGGCCGAGGACATCGATTCGGCCAACCCGATCGCGCCGGACCGCGCCACGCGCGCGCGGCTCGACTACCTGGCGCTGGGCGACTGGCACGGCACCAAGGCGATCGACGCGCGCACCTGGTACGCAGGCACGCCCGAGCCCGACCGCTTCCGCGCCAACGAGGCCGGCAACGCGCTGCTGGTGGACATCGCCGCGCCCGGCGCCGCGCCGCAGGTGCGCCAGCGTGGCGGTCGGCCAGTACCGCTGGCAGCAGATCGACGCGGCGCTGCAGGTCGACAGCGACCTCGACATGCTGCTCGACCAGCTCGCCGCGCTGGCGCCGCAGCACGTGGTCGACCTGCGCCTGCGCGGCCAGCTGGACCTGGCCGGCGCGCACGCGGCTGCAGGCCGGCCTCGCGGCAGGCCGAGGCGCGCGTGCGCCACCTGCAGGCCGACCTGGCCGCGCTGCGCCTGGTGCCGACCGACGCCGACATCGCCGGCGCTGCAGGCCGACGGCTACCTCGGCGAAGTGATCGCCGAGCTGCGCGCCGAGGGCGGTTCCGAACAGGCGCAGGACGCGCTGGCCCTGCTCGCCGGCATCCTGGCCGAGCGCGCATGACCATGCGGATCACCCGCCTGCGCGTCGAGCAGCTGCGCCGCTTCCGCGCACCGCTGGAGCTGGACGGCTTCACGCCCGGCCTGAACATCCTGGCCGGCCCCAACGAGGCCGGCAAGAGCACGCTGGTGCGCGCGATCCGCGCCGCCTTCTTCGAGCGCCACAAGTCCAGCATGGTCGACGACCTGCGGCCCTGGGACGAAGGCAGCGGCGCCGCGCCGCGCGTGGAGATCGACTTCGAACTCGCGCGGCCAGCCGCACCGGCTGGTCAAGAGCTTCCTGGGCCGGAAGCGCTGCGTGCTGGCCATCGGCACGCGCCAGCTGGACGGCGCCGAGGCCGAGGACCACCTGGCCCAGCTGTTCGGCTACGCCTACGCCGGCAAGGGCGCGAGCAAGGCCGAGCACCAGGGCATCCCGGGCCTGCTGTGGGTGGAACAAGGCAGCGGGCAGGAACTGGAGGTGCGGCACGCGCGCGAGCACCTGCACGACGCGCTGCAAGGCCAGGGCCAGAACGATGCCGGGGCGGGCGCACTGGCCGCGACGCGGCGGCGACGCCCTGCTGCGAGCGCCTGCGCAAGGACCGCGCCGAACTGCTGACCGGCACCGGCAAGCCCACCGGCGAGCTACAAGCAGGCCATCGACGCCGTGGCCCGGCAGCAGGCCGACATCGCCGTGCTGGACAGCGCAGATCGCGCAGTACCGCGAGCAGGTCGACCGGCTCGACCAGCTGCGCCGCGCGCATGCCGCCGACGCCGGGCCAGCAGCCCTGGGACGCGCTGGAGCGCGACCTGGCCCAGGCGCGCGCGCTGCAGGCCACGCTGGACGCCAGCGCACGCCAGCTCGGCGAAGACCGCCAGCGCCTGGCCGACCTGGCCCGCACGCGCGAACTGCTGGGCCAGCGCCTGGCCGCGTTCGGCCAGCAGGAAGACGACCTGGCCCAGCGTCAGGCCGCGCTCGCCCAGGCCGAGGCGGCCGCGCAAGCGGCCGACGCAGGCCGCCATGCAGGCCCGGCAGCAGGCCGACGCCGCCCAGGCCCGCGCGCAGGCCGCGCAGCACGCAGGCCCAGGCCGCCCAGCAGCAGGCCCTGCGCGACAGCCTGCAGCAGCAGCGCGAACAGGCCCGCGCCGACGCCGCAGCCGCGCAGCCCATGCGCTGCAGCGCGCCCAGGCCGCCCACGCCGAACTGGCCGCGCAGCGCGCCCAGGCCGCCGCGCTGCCCGTCCTCACGCCCAGGCAGCTGCAGCAGCTGCGCGCGCTGGCGCAGGCCCGCGAGCAGGCCGCGCTGCGCCAGCCAGGCCGTCGCCACGCGGCTGGCCTGGCGACTGCCGGACGGCCAGACCCTGCAGCTCGGACACGCAGCCGCTGCAGGCCGACGGCGAACTGCTGCTGACCGCCCCCGCCCTGCTGCGCCTGCCCGGCGGCGGCGAACTGCGCATCACGCCCGGCGGGCAGGACCTGGCCGATCTCGCGCGCGCCGACCGCGAGGCGCAGCACCAGCTGCAGCAGGCCCTGGCCGCGCTGGGCCTGGCCGACCTGGCCGAAGCCGAGGCCAGGCTTGCCGCCTGCAGCGCCGCGCAGGCGGCCGTGCAACTGGCCGAGCAGGCCCTGGCCATCGTGGCGCCGCAGGGGCTGGACGCGCTCGACGCGGCCTGCGCGCCAGGCCCAGGCCCGCATCCAGGCGGCCGACACCGCCCTCGCCCGCCTGCCGGCTGCGCCGCAGGACGCCGTGCCGGCCGGCCGATGCCGCGGCGGCCGGAACAGGCCGCGCAACAGGCCCTGGCCAGCGCGCGCGACGCGCTGGGCCAGGCCCAGGCGCGGCAGGCCGCGGCCGGCAGCCGGCGCGATGCCGCGCGCACCGAACTGCAGGCCGCCCAGGCCCGGCTCGCCGCGCCCGAGCGCGCGCCCAGCAGGACGCCGCGCAGCAGCAGCTGCTGCAGGCCCAGGCCGAGCACCAGGCGCTGCGACGCGCGCGTGGCGCAGACGGCTGCCGGCCTGCAGTCGGCCCGGCCCGACATCGTGGCCCAGGACATCGCACGGCTGGCGCGCAGCATCGACGCAGCTGCGCGCCAGCCACCAGCAGCGCCACGAGCAGATCCTCGTGCTGCAGAGCGCGCTGCAGCAGGCCGGCGCCCAGGGCCTGGAAGAGCAGCGCGCCGCGCTCGACGGCGCACTGCAGCGCGCGCGCGCCGCCAGCAGCGAACTGCAGCGCCGCGCGGCCGCGCTCGACCTGCTCTGCGAACGCCTGCAGGCCGCGCCGCCAGGCCACGCTGGCCCGGCTGCAGGCGCCGCTGGCCCAGCGCCTGCAGCACTACCTGCCGCTGCTGCTGCCCGGCGCCAGCGTGCAGATCGACGAGCAGCTGGCCCCGGCGCTGCTGACGCGGCCGCGCGCTGCGGGCGCGGCTGGAGGCCGGCGCCGTGGACGCGTTGAGCTTCGGCGCGCGCGAGCAGCTGGGCCTGATCAGCCGCTTCGCCTACGCCGACCTGCTGCAGCAGGCCGGCCGGCCCACGCTGCTGATCCTGGACGACGCGCTCGTGCACAGCGACAGCGAACGGCTCGCCAGCATGAAACGCGTGCTGTTCGACGCCGCGCAGCGCCACCAGGTGCTGCTGTTCACCTGCCACCCCGCGCTGTGGCGCGACATGGGCGTGGCCGTGCGGGCTTTGGAGACCGCGGCCGGCTGACGAGCCGGCGCCACCTACAATCGCTGCCTTTTGCCGTTCGCCGTCACCAGCGGACCGCAGCAGGACGCCGCATGCAAGACCACTATCTCGCCCTGGGTGTCGGCCCTGGCGCGAGCCTGGCGGACATCAGGAAGGCCTACCGCCACCAGGCGGCCCTCCACCACCCGGACCGCAGCACCGCCCCCGACGCCGCCACCCGCTTCCGCGCCGTCCAGGAGGCCTACGACGTCCTGGGCGACGAGGCCAGGCGCGAGGCCTACGACAACAACCGCAAGCGCAACCTGCTCGACGACCCGCTGGAAACGGCCCGCGGGATCTGGGCAGACTATTTCCAGACGCTGATCTAGCCCCCCGATGCACGTTTCCCCCTTCTTCCGCAACCTGCGCTCCGCCTACCTGGCCGAACTCGACGACATGCGCCACGACTCCGAGGGCGGCGACGTGCTCGACCGGCGGCTGGCCGATCGGCGCGGCGAACTCGGCTTCCTGGTCCACATGATGGAGATGAGCCCCGAGATGGTGGCCGTGGTGCTGCACAAGGCCTTCCAGTTCCGGTCCGGGCCGGCCCTGGAGCGCCTGCTGGCCTGCGAGGCCGGCAGCCTGCCCGCCTGGGACAGCCTGCAGCAGAGCCTCACCATCGCGCCCTGGGCCGACGCCACGGTGCAGCAGCTGCGCAAGCATCCGGCCGGCGACGACTTCCTGTGCGTGGCCGCGGCGCTGGAATTCATGGTCGGCAGCACGCGCTCCGCGGGCGAAGGCATGGCGCAAGGCGACGACGCGGACGACGCCGATGCCGAACGCGAAGACGACGAGGACATGGACGCACGCCAGCCGCTCTCGGCCGACGACATCGACGACGCCGACGCCCAGACCCGCGAGGAAGCCCGCGCCGACTGGATGGCCGAGCAAGGTTTCGACCGCAAGGAATGACATGAGCACGCACCTCGCCCTGATCGAAAAGACCCAGAGCCTGATCGCCGCGGGCGACATCGCCGGCGCCGAATCGGCCCTGACCGAACTGGCCGACGCCGAAGGCGACCGCGCCCTGATGGTGGTGCTGGACCAGCTCGCGCCCAAGGACATCCTGGCGGTCATGCGCGAGTACGACCCCTCGCGCGAATCGGTCGTGAACCTGCTCGGTCACGCCCGAGCAGTTCGCGCGGGCCATCGTGATCGAGAAGCGCTACAAGGACCTCACCCACACGCACCTGCGCGGCATGGTGAATTCCATCGTCTTCCGCGAGGACGCCGACCCGGTCGCCTTCCTGACCGCCGTGGGCGACCTGGAAGGCGGCAGCGAGGCCATGGCCAACTACTTCGCCGAGAAGTGGGCCCGCATCGAGGCCTTCGCGCGCACCGGCACCTTCGACACCGTCGAGGAAGACGGCGAGATGCTGTCCGAGCAGGCGCTGCTGGCCTCGGCCTACGCCAGCCCCAGGGTCGATCTCGAAGAAGTGGCCGACCAGGACTGGATGGAACTGGCCTGGCGCATGCGCTACGAATGCCCCGACCTGTTCACCGAAACCCTGCTGGTGCTGCGCGCCCAGGCCCGCGCCCACCACCTGGGCGCGGACGACGAGGAAGAGGCCGGCGAGGAAGACGTGCGCGTGGAGACCAAGGACACCGACCGCGGCAGCAGCACGCCGGCCGCCCGCGAGGACGACGAAGAGTCCGCCATCTGATGGAACGCCCCGCCCAGGCCGTCGCGCTGTTCGACGAGCGGCCCTTCTTCGAGAAGGCGCTGCAGCACGGCGTGCGCCACGGCATCCTCGTGCCCGAGAAGCTGGCCGCGATGTGCCAGGAGGCGCCCAAGGGCATGGTGCAGATCGCGCGCTACTTCGGCACCGAGTACCTGCGCCCCGACCTCGAACTGGCGCGCACGCGCCTGGTCAACCTCGTGAGCCTGTACCTGGAGGACTCCTGCGCCGGCGACCTGGACCGCGCGGCCCAGTCCCTGCGCGACCACAGCCTGCTGTCGCGCTCCAAGGGCGGATCGGACATGCTCAAGGCGCTGATCGTGATGCCGCAGAGCAGCCACTTCGGCATGCAGGAGCAGCGCACGTTCGAGGACAGGCACATCCCCTTGCTGGCCAGGTGGTCGCTGCGCAGCCTGACCGAAGTCCAGGCCGAGCGCGCCGCGCGCGGCCATGCCGCGGCGCTCGTGGAGGCGGCCGTCTGGATGGCCGCGCAACTGGGCCTGGACGCCGACGACCTGCAAGACGCCGGCAAGGACGCCGAGGCCGTGCTGCGCACCGCCCTGCTCGTGCGCGCCGTGCCGGCGCAGCGCCATGCCGGACTGGCCGGCCTTCGAGAAGATGGTGCTGGGCCTGCGCAGGAAGTACGCGCAGGCGCAGCAGGTGCCCCTCGGCCTGCCCCGGGACCTGCCGCCGCCGTTCGTGGAGGTGGTGCAGTCCGTGCAGGCGTCCGTCGTGCAGGACCTGCCCCGCATCCTCGACGTCCAGATCGGCGTGCGCAAGCTGTTCGACCAGACCCGGCCTTCCTGGGCCGCTACTTCTGGTCCGAGGACGCGCTGGCCGAGCTCGAACACTTCGAGCGCAGCAACAGCGCGCTGTGGGACAAGGCCACCGAAGGCCACGGCGACGACAGCTCGCTGCTGACGCTGTTCCTGCGCATCGCCACCGGCGGCAGGCACGCCACGATGATCAGCGAAAGGACCGCGCTGGCCCTGGTCAAAAAGGTCCAGAAGTCCGGCCTGGATGCCGAGCTGCCGCGCCGGTTCATCGCGCAGCACGCACCCGTGGACCTGCGCGCCGACTACCTGCAGCTGTGGAACGCCTTCATCGCCGAGGCGGAGCCCGCGCTGCGCAGCGACCAGGTGCATGCCACGGCGGACGCGCTGGCACTGCTGCGCCGGGAGTGCAACATCGGGGGCTGACGCGGCGTCAGCGCACCGCCTGGGCGCTTTCGGGCATCGGCCCGACGTAACGCCCCCGCGGCCGGATCACCTGCGTCTCGCCGAGCTGCTCCATGCTGTGTGCCAGCAGGCCGACGCTTCGCGCCGTCGCGAACATGCCGAACGCCGCATCGGGCGGCAGGCCGTTGGTGCGCGACCAACGCGGCCAGCGCCACATCGATGTTGGGCTGCATGCCGGTCATGTGCGGTGACCCTCTCGATGAAGCGCGCAACCACTTCCGGCGGCTCGAACCGCCCCAGCAGCGCCGCGGCGCGCGGATCGCCGTCCGGGTACAGGAAGTGGCCGAAGCCCGCGATCGGCTGAACCCGTCGACAGGTAGTGCTCGATCACCTGCTCCTCGCCCAGGCGCATCGACCTCGCCGAACAGCGCGCGCACGCGGCCGGAGGCGTCGCCGTGCAGCGGGCCCGACAGCGTGGCCAATCCGGCCAGCAGGCAGGCCGGCAGCGAGGCTCCGTTGGAAGCCGCGATGCGCGCCGCGAACGCCGAACTCGTCAGTTCGTGGTCTACCAGCAGCACCATGGCCGTGCGCAGCAGACCGGCCGCCGCGGGCTGACTGCTTCCAGCCGTGCGCAAGGCGCAGATGCAGCGGCTCCGTGCCCGGCGCGGCGCCGAAAGCATTGGCCAACAGGCCGATCAGGCCCTGCCCCTCGTGGTGCAGCACGCGGGTGAGGCGGCCGCGCGTCGAATGCCCCGACGCGGCGAGCTCCGCCAGCGTGGTGAACGCCGCGCTTCGACCCGGCTTGCCGCACGGGCCAGGCCGCGGCCGAGGCAGAAAAGTCTACCGGCTGCCCTGCCTCCCACATCCACTGCGCCGCGTCTTCCAGCGTGGCCGATCGGCCAGCGCCACCGCGTCGCGGCCGCGGTAGTGCGGACGCCCGCTTGAATGAAAGAGCAGTCAGCGCCGTCGGGATGCTGGGGTCGGAACCGAACAGCGCGTTGGCCGCCAGCGTCTCGCGCTTGCGGCCCGCCTGCTTGCGCTTGGCCAGCGCCGCCACGTGCTCGGCGCGGTAGAGGCTGCGCCGCGTGTCGGCCGGGTCGGGCATCACGTCGAGCTTGCCGCGGCTCACGTAGGCGTAGACGGTCTGCGCGCGCACGCCGAGCTGGCGGCACGCCTCGTCCATCGAGATCCAGGAAGCCATGGTCTTGGTGTTGGGCTGCTTATATATTGATTTTATACATCAATATTTACATGTAGATCAATATAAAACTACGATGCGCCACCTTCCGCCAACCGCCCTGCGAATGCCCATGAAACCGCATGTCCTGCAACTGAATCCCATCCTGATCCCGGCCATCAACCAGCAGATGGCCGAGCGCTACGAAGTGCACCGCTACTTCGAGCTGAAGGACCCGGCCGGCTGGATGCGCGAGCACGGCGCGGACATCCAGGCCGTGACCACGGGCGGCCACACCGGCATCTCGCGCGCGCTGCTGGAGCAGATGCCCCGCCTCAAGGTGGTGGCCGTCAACGGCGTCGGCACCGATGCCGTGGACCTGGCCTACTGCCGCGCCCGCGGCCTGCCCGTCACGGCCACGCTGGGTGCGCTGACCGAGGACGTGGCCGACCTGGCCATCGGCCTGTTGATCGCGGCCTGCCGCAACCTGTGCGCGGGCGACCGCTTCGTGCGCGCCGGGCTGTGGGAAGCGAACCCCTCGCCCAGCGCGATCCCGCTGGCCCGCCGCTTCTCGGGCATGCGCGTGGGCATCGTGGGCCTGGGCCGTGTCGGCCGTGCCGTGGCGGTGCGCGCCGCCGCCTTCGGCTGCCCCATCAGCTACACCGACCTGCGCGCCATGGACGACGTGCCTTACACCTTCGTGCCGAACCTGGTGGAACTGGCCCGCGCGTCCGACGCGCTGGTGCTGTGCGCCGCGGCCGACAAGGCCGAGGGCATCGTCGACGCGGCCGTGCTCGACGCGCTGGGCCCGCGCGGCTTCCTCGTCAACGTGGCGCGCGGGCGCCTGGTCAACGAGGCCGACCTGACCGAGGCCCTGGCGGCCGGCCGCATCGCGGGCGCGGGCCTGGACGTGTTCGTCGACGAACCGCGCGTGCCGCAGGCGCTGCGCACGCACGAACAGGTCACGCTGCAGGCGCACCGCGCCAGCGCCACCTGGGAGACGCGCACGGCCATGGCGCAGATGGTGCTCGACGCCATCGACCAGGCCCTGGCCGGCCAGCGCCCCACGATGAGCCTGACGACCTGACCCCCGACCCCCACCTCACTGCGGAGACAAGCCATGATCAAACGCCACCTTCTCATCGCCCTGGCCCTGGCCTGTGCGGCCCCCGCGTTCGCGCAGGGCTTTCCCAACAAGCCGGTCACGCTGGTCGTGCCCTTCCCGCCCGGCGGCGGCACCGACACCGGCGGCCGCGTGATCGCCGAGCAGCTGGGCCGGCGCTGGGGCCAGCCCGTGATCGTGGAGAACAAGGGCGGCGCGGCCGGCCAGATCGGCGCGGACCATGTCGCCAAGTCCAGGCCCGACGGCTACACGCTGCTCCTGGGCAACATCGGCACGCAGGCCATCAACCCGCTGCTGTACCCCAGGATGCCCTACGACCCGGACAAGGCCTTCGCGCCGGTCTCGCTCGTGGCCGAACTGCCGCTGGCCATGATGGTCAACCCTGCGGTGCCGGCCAAGACCGCGGCCGAGTTCATCGCGCTGGCCAAGGCCCAGCCCGGCAAGATGAGCTACAGCAGCTCGGGCGCAGGCGGCGCGCCGCACCTGGCGGCCGAGATGTTCAAGGACCAGACGGGCGCCTTCATCCTGCACGTGCCCTACCGCGGCGGCGGCCCGGCCATCGCCGACCTGCTGGCCGGCATGTGCAGCTGTCGTTCATGACGGTGCTCGAAGCCTCGGGCCACATCAAGGCCGGCAAGCTGCGCGCGCTGGCCGTCACCGGCGACAAGCGCGTGCAGGCCTTCCCGGACGTGCCCACGCTGGCCGAGAAGACGCTGCCCGGCTTCAACGCGATCTCCTGGATCGGCCTGCTGGCGCCGGCCGGCACGCCGCAGGACGTGCAGGACAAGATCGCGGCCGACGTGCGCGCCGTGCTGGCCGACGAGGCCGTCAAGGCCCGCTTCGTGGCGCTGGGCGGCGTGCCGCGCGCGACCAGCCCGGCCGAGTTCGCCAGGCTGATCCAGGACGACCGCGCACGCTACGCGCAGATCATCCGCGCCCGCAACATCACCATCGATTGAGATGAGCTCCCCCCCGTTTGGATTTCTCACTGCGTGTAGAAATCCCATCCCCCCCAAGGGGGCGCCGCCAGCGGCCTGGCAGAGGTTCTATGGTCTGCGTCAAGCCGGCAGGGCCGTGCGATGAGGATCGAAGGGCTGATTCGATGTCCAAACAGCAAAGGCGATGCGCAACAGTTTGCGGGCCAAGACGACGAGCGCTTCGGTGGTTTTCAGCCCTCTGGCGCGCAGTTGCTGGTAAAGCGGTGCAAAGGTTCTGGTATGGCACGCCGACATAGCCGCCATGAACATGCGATGGCGCAACGCCGGATTTCCCCGCTTGGACAGGCGTCGGCGCCCGCGGCTGCGTCCGGAGTCGTTGGCGCGCGGATCCAGGCCGCTGTAGGCCACGAGCGCATCTGCACTGGCGAACGTCATGCGCGAGAGCGCATCGGCGAGCAAGGCACTGGACAGTGGACCGATGCCAACGATGGTGCTCAGCAGGTGGCGGCGTTGTTGCAGCGCCTGATCGGTGGCAAACAGCTCGGCGATGCGCTGGTCAATGGCCTTGAGCAAGCACTTGAAGCCGTCGTCCAGCGTGGCAATGGCCGCTTCCAGGCCCTGGCGGCCCACGCGCAGCGATTCGCGCAAAGCCGTCTGCTTGGCTACCACCGTATGGCGTTGGCCGAGCAGGCATTGGAGCTGCTGGTGCAACGCGCTGGGAATTTGCCAGCAGTGCAGATGGTCATGGTGCTCCGCCAAGTAGCGAGCGATGACCAAGGCGTCCACGCGATCAGTCTTGGCGCGCGCGCCCATGCTCTTGGCATAGAAGTACACGTCGCGCGCATTGAGCACGAAGACGGTCAGGCCGGCCTGGCGCGCCAGCGTGGCCAGCAGTTGGTGGAAGCGACCAGTGGACTCCATGGCCAGCAACGAGCCCGCGGGCCACTGGTGCAGCCACGAACCGATGGCTTGGGCGTCGTTGGCAATGCTGTGACAGCCAGGCTGGCCGTGCACAGCAGCGATGAGTTCGGCCTTGGACACGTCCACGCCGATGAAGATGCGGAGCACTTGCATGACGAGATTCCTCCAATGAACAATGACGATCGTTGGGGTGCAATCCCGCCAGCCGCGTTGGCTTGCATGAAGATCGGCGGTCTGCCTACCGCTCAGTTCCTTATCGACGCTGGAAGGCGGGATGGGGGCTATCTCTGCCAGTCGGTCCGAGCCGATTTCCAGTATTTCAGGCCCTCCACCCCAACACCTCAACCATACAAGCCAGTTCCGCGGCGTCTGCTGGCATGGCCTGCTCCGCGGCCTCTCGATCAGCGGCTTGCGACCCGGTTTCGTGCTCTGCGGGTGGCGCGCCAGCGCCGTGGAGAACTGAGTTGAGCATCTACGTGCTGCCGCCCGCCGCGCCGGCCACGCTCGCCGTGGCCGGCACGCCGGCCCGCTTCCCGGTGAACCGCGTGTTCTGCATCGGCCGCAACTACGCCTGGAGCCCGGGCGAGCCGCGGCCCACCGCGCTACCGGCCTGGTTCATGAAACCGGCCAGCGCCGTGGTGCCGGCCGAGGGGCCGCTGCCCTACCCGCCCGAGACGGCCGAGTTCTGTCACGAGATCGAACTCGTGGCGGCCATCGGCCTGGGCGGCAGGAACATCGACCCCGGCCAGGCCGAGCGCCATGTCTTCGGCTATGCCGCTGGCCTGGACCTCACGCGGCGCGACCTGCAACAGCAGGCCAAGTGCGCCGGCGGTCCCTGGGAGCCGGCCAAGGCCTTCGACCATTCCGCGCCCTGCACGCCCCTGGTGCCGGCGGCCGCCATCGGCCACCCGCGCCAGGGCGTCGTCTGGCTCGCCGTGAACGGCACGCAACGCCAGCGCGCCGGCATCGCCGACCTGCTGTGGCCGGTGCCCGCGCTGGTGGCCATGCTCTCGCGCTCGGTCGCGCTGCAGCCCGGCGACCTCGTCTTCACCGGCACGCCCGCCGGCGTGGGCCCCTTGCAGGTGGGCGACCGCATCACGGGCGGCGTCACCGGCATCGGCGATTTCTCCATGACCGTCACTTCCGAACCGACATGAACACCACCTCCACCCCCCGCATCGCCCTCGTCACGGGCGCCGGCAGCGGCATCGGCCGCGCCGCCGCACTGGGCCTGCTCGAAGACGGCTTCACCGTCGTGCTGGCCGGCCGCCGCGCCGAGCCCCTGAACGCGCTCGTGGACCAGGCCGCGGCGCGCGGCCGGACCGCGCTGGCCGTGCCCACCGACGTGACCGACCCGGCCAGCGTGCAGGCCCTGTTCGACCGCATCGAGGCCGCCTTCGGCCGGCTCGACGTGCTGTTCAACAACGCCGGCGTCAACGCCCCCGCCGTGCCCATGGACGAGCTGCCGCTGGACAAGTGGTTCGCCGTGCTCGACACCAACGTGACGGGCGTGTTCCTGTGCGCCCGCGCGGCCTTCGGCCTCATGCGCCGGCAGTCGCCGCGGGGCGGCCGCATCATCAACAACGGCTCGATCTCGGCCCATGTGCCGCGGCCCTTCACGGCGCCCTACACGGCCAGCAAGCATGCCGTGAGCGGCATCACCAAGTCGCTCGCGCTGGACGGCCGCGCCTTCGACATCGTGGCCAGCCAGATCGACATCGGCAACGCGCTGACCGAGCTGTCCGAGCGCATGACGCGCGGCGTGCTGCAGGCCAACGGCACGACCGCGCCCGAACCCATGATGGACGCCAGGCACGTGGCCGATGCGGTGCGCCACATCGCCGCGCTGCCGCTGTCGGCCAATGTGCTGAACATGACCGTGATGGCCAGCGCCATGCCCTTCGTGGGCCGCGGCTGATCCCGGAAACACCCGAGGAGACAACGATGCAACGCAAGACCCTGCTCAAGACACTGGCTGCCGCGGCCGTGCTGGCCCTGGCACCCACGCTGTCCTGGTCCCAGACCTGGCCCACGCGCCCGATCAGGATCGTCGTGCCGGCCCCACCCGGCGGCGCCATCGACACCATCGCGCGCGTGGTCGGCGACAAGCTCGCCACGTCCCTGGGTCAGCCCGTGATCGTGGACAACCGGCCCGGCGCCTCCAACAACCTGGGCACCGACGTGCTGGCCAAGTCGCCGGCCGACGGCTACACCATCGGCATCGTGGGCGGCAGCCACAACATCAACAAGTTCCTGTTCAAGAACCTGGGCTGGGACCCGGAGAGAGCTTCGAGCCCATCGTCTACACCCACGTGGTGCCGCTGGTGTTCGCGATCCATCCGCAGATCCCGGCCAAGACCCTGCCCGAGCTCGTGGCCTGGATGAAGGCCCATCCCGACCAGGCCAAGGTGGCGACCTCGGGCCGCGGCAGCGCGCAGGAGATGGCGGCCGAGATGTTCCGCATGGCGGCCGCCACCGACATGCTGCTCGTGCCCTACAAGGGCTCGTCGGCCGCGCACCCCGACCTGCTGGGCGGGCGCACCGCGCTGTACATCGACACCATCAGCGCCATCCTGCCGCAGGTCAAGGGCGGCAACGTGCGGGCGGTGGCCGTGTCCACGCTCAAGCGCACGGCGGCGCTGCCCGACGTGCCCACCGCCGACGAGCAGGGCCTCAAGGGCTACGACGCCAACACCAACGGCGGCTTCCTCGCGCCGGCCGGCACGCCGAAGGCCATCGTCGACAGGCTCAACGCCGAGATCAACGCCGCGCTCAAGCTGCCCGACGTGCGCAGCAAGCTCGAAGGCGCGGGCATCGAGGTCCAGGGCGGCACGCCGCAGGCGTACGCGGCGCTGATCCACGCCGACCTGGCCAAGTGGGCCAAGGTCATCAAGGCGGCCAACATCCAGCCGGACTAGGCGGCCGGCCCGTGCCGCGCTGCCCGGCGCGGCGACGAGGCAGGGGCTACAGTGCGCCGGACACCCACCCTCCCGGGAGCCCCCATGCACTCCGCGAACCCGCCCACGCCGCCGGCCGCGTGCGACCGCCGCACGCTGCTGCAAGCGGCCGCCGCCCTGGCCTGCGCGCCCGCCATCGCCGCGCCGGCCGTGGACCCGTTCGCCTGGCCGCGCGCCGATGCGGCGGCCGCCGCCGCGCTCGGCACCCAGCTCGACGCGGGCGTGCGCAGCGGCAAGTTCGCCGACCTGCATGCCGTGGTCGTGGTGCAGCGCGGCGCCATCGTGCTGGAGCGCTACTACGCGGGCCCCGACGAGCGCTGGGGCACGCCGCTGGGCCGCGTGGCCTTCGACGACCGCACGCGGCACGACCTGCGCTCGGTCAGCAAGAGCATCGTCGGCCTGCTCTACGGCATCGCACTGGCCGAAGGCAAGGTGCCCGCGCCGGACCGGCCCGTGCTGGACGCCTTTCCGTCCTACGCCGACCTGGCCGCCGAGCCGGCCCGGCGCGCCATCACCGTCGCCCATGTGCTGTCCATGACCATGGGCCTGGCCTGGAACGAGGACCTGCCCTACACCGACCCGGCCAACAGCGAGATCGCGATGGAGCGCAGCGCCGACCGCTGCCACTACGTGCTGTCGCAGCCCATCGTCGGCGCGCCGGGCGCGGCCTGGCGCTACAGCGGCGGCGCCACCGCCCTGCTCGGCCGGCTGATCGCGCACGGCACGGGCATGCCGCTGCTGGAGTACGCGCGCGCCAAACTGTTCGCGCCGCTGGGCATCGAGGACGTGGAATGGACCTCCGGCAGCGACGGCGAGGCCGCCGCCGCCTCGGGCCTGCGCATGCGCGCGCCCGACCTCGCGCGCGTGGGCCAGCTGGTGCTGGACCAGGGCCGCTGGCAAGGCCGCAGCGTGGTGCCGGCCGAGTGGATCACGGCCTCGCTGACCCCGCGCACCGCCACCTTCGACGGCGTGCAGTACGGCTACCACTGGTACCTGGCGCGCCGGCCCGATGGGTCGTCCTTCGGCACCCTGGGCATCGGGCTGGGCGGTCAGCGGCTCGTGGTCGTGCCGGGCCCGGAGCTGGTCTACGTGATCTTCATGGGCAACTACCACCGCAAGGACCAGCTGGGGCCGGTGTTCGGGGTGCAGGGGCTGGTCCACGGGGCGATCCGGTAGGCCGGCGTCGGCTATCGTTCGTGGCCGCACATCCCTGAAACGGACTTCCCATGGCCATCGCTACGCTTGCCACCTGGCACCACCTGGTCTCGGCGCGCAACACCGCGGGCCTCGCCGACCTGCTCGCCGACGAGGTGGTGTTCCACTCGCCCGTGGTCCATACGCCGCAGGTCGGCAAGGCCGTGACGACCCAGTACCTGTCGGCCGCCTTCCAGGTCTTCTTCAACGAGAGCTTCCGCTATGTCCGCGAGACCACGGGCCCCAGCTCCGCGGTGCTGGAGTTCCAGGTGGACATCGACGGCATCGCCGTCAACGGCATCGACAGCTTCGAGTGGAACGCCGACGGCCGGATCACCGCGTTCAAGGTCTTTATCCGCCCGCTCAAGGCGATCAACCTCGTGCACCAGAAGATGGCGGCCATGCTGCAGGCACGCCAGCCCTGATGCGCTTCACCGGCACCGTCACGGCCTGGAACGACGAACGCGGCTTCGGCTTCATCCAGGCCGACCAGGGTGGGCAGGAAGTCTTCGCCCACATCAAGGCCTTTCCCGCCCGCAGCGGCCGGCCACAGCCCCGGCAACGCGTGAGCTTCGAGGTCGAGATCGGCCGCGATGGGAAGAAGCGCGCCAGGAACGTCGCGCCGGTGCAGATGACGCGCGCGCCTGCCCCGCGCACACCGCGGCGCCACGACGGCCCGGCGCCCTGGAGCACGGCGAGCGCTCTGGCGATCCCGGTGTTCGCCCTCGTCTACGCGGCCGTGGCCCTGCTGTGGCATGTGCCTGCCTGGGTCGCGGGGCTGTACCTGATCGCCAGCGCCGTCTGCTTCCTGGCCTATGCCCTCGACAAGTCGGCCGCCACCGCGGGCCGCTGGCGTACCCCTGAAAGCACGCTGTTGCTGCTGGGCCTGGTGGGCGGCTGGCCAGGCGCCATCCTGGCGCAGCAGCTGCTGCGCCACAAGACGAGCAAGGCCGCGTTCCGGGCGGCGTTCTGGGGCACGGTGGTCTTCAATGCCGCGGCTTTCGTCGCCCTGCACGTGCCCTTGTTGCAGGCCTGGCGCGCATGACACCGCGCGCCCGCGCCATCCGGCAGATGACCGAGCGCCTCTCGCGCGATGCCTTCCCGCGCCTGCAGATGGCGCTGATCGTCGCGCTCACGGGCGGCTTCGGGCTGCTCGCCTCCTTCGTGCTGCTGCGGCTGGGCGTGGACGCGATGGCGCTGCGCTATCCGCTCGCGCTGTGCTGCGCCTACGGCTTCTTCCTGTTCCTGGTCTGGCTCTGGCTGCGCACCAACGCCGCGGACTATGCCGATCTGCCGGGTCTGCCGGACGCCCTGCCGCGGCTGCCGGAACGGGCGCCCGGCCTGCGCAGCGGCGCGGGAGGCGACTTCGGCGGGGGCGGTGCATCGGCCTCGTTCGACGATGCGGTGGCCGCGGACACCTCGCCCACGGGTGCGCTGGGCAACGCCGCCAGTGCCACCGCCGAGGGCGAGGAACTCGCCATCCCGCTCGTGGCCATCGCCCTGGCCGTGGGCCTGGCGCTGGCCTCGCTCTACGTGGTCTACATCGCGCCGGTGCTGTTCGCCGAGGTGCTCGTGGACGGCGCGCTCTCCTATGCGCTGTTCCGCCATCTGCGCGGCCAGGACCCGGCGCACTGGCTGTCCAGCACGGTGCGGCGGACCGTGCTGCCGTTCGCGGCCACGGCCGTGTTCGTCGCGCTGGTCGGCGCCGGCATGGCGGCCTATGCGCCGGGCGCGCAGTCGATCGGGCAGGTCATGGCGCACGCGACGCGGCACCAGGCTCCGCGCTGAACGCCATGGGCCGTCGCCATGGGTGTTCGCACACCGCCATGCGGCCGATGGCGGGCATGCGATTTGCAACATGGCGGCGGTCCACCAGAATCCGCCCCTTCCCCACGATGCATCCCGCCCTCCCTTCTCCCCGATGAACGCCGTCGGCAATGTGCTCGCGGCCACGGGGCCGATCTACCTGCTGATCCTGGCCGGCTTCCTGTGCGTGCGCCTGCGCGTGTTCGACGCCACGCAGGTGCGCGTGCTGGGCCGCTTCGCCACGCTGGTCGCGCTGCCCGCGCTGCTGCTGCGCGCGCTGGCCAGCCGCCCGCTGGGCGAGGTGCTGAGCCCGCGCTTCCTGCTGGCCTACGCGGCCGGCTCGCTCGCCGCGCTGGTGCTGGGCTTCGTCTGGGCGCGGCGCGAGGGCGTGACCAAGGCCGCGATCATGGGCATGGGCATGTCGGGCTCCAACAGCGCCTTCGTCGGCTACCCGATCGCCTCGCAGTTGCTGGGGCCCGCGGCCGGCGTGGCGCTGGCGCTCGTGATGCTGGTGGAGAACCTGCTCATGATCCCGCTCGCGCTGTCGGTGGCCGACAGCGGCGGCGGCTCGGGCAGCGTGCTGCGGCGCCTCGCGGGCCTGGCCCATGCCATGGTGCGCAACCCGCTGGTCGTGGCCATCGCGGTGGGCATCACGGTCTCGGCGCTGGACCTGCATGTGCCGGCCGTGCTGCACCAGACCGTCAACATCGTGGCGGGCAGCGCGAGCCCGCTGGCGCTGTTCGCAATCGGCGGCGCGCTGGTGGGCCTCAAGCCCGGCGGCATGCTGGCCGACGTGGCCACCATCACGCTGGGCAAGCTGGTGCTGCACCCGCTCATGGTGCTGGTGGCGATCACGCTGCTGCCGCCCGGCGACACGGAGCTGGCCAAGGCCGCCCTGGTCTATGCCTGCGTGCCCATGATGAGCGTGTACGCCGTGCTGGCGCAGAAGTACCAGCTCGAAGGGCTTTGCGCGGCCGCGCTGCTGGCCGCGATGACGCTGTCCTTCCTGACGATCAACCTCTGGCTGGCCTGGGTTTGAGGCGCCGTGGCGTTCACGCCGCCGCCTGCTGCGTGAAGGCCTGCGCCAGGAAATCGACGAAGCCGCGCACGCGGGCCGAGGTCTGGTGGCGCTGCGGGTAGACGGCGTAGATGTCGGCGTCCGGCGTGTCGTACTGCGGCAGCACCTGCACGAGGCGGCCGCTGCGCAGGTGGCGTTGCACGTCCCATTCGGCGCGCATCACGATGCCGTGGCCGTCCAGCGCCCAGTTCACCGCGATCTCGCCGTCGTTGGTCGCCAGGCTGCCGCGCGTCTTCACGGCTTCGGGCCGGGCGCTGCGGCCCTTGCCCTTGGCCGGCGTCAGCCGCCAGACGCCGTAGGCCTCCTCGCCCTGGCGGATGCCGATGCAGTTGTGCGCCGCGAGGTCGTGCGGCACCTTGGGCACGCCGTGCCGCGCCAGGTAGGCCGGCGCGGCGCAGAGCAGCCGGCGGTTGGCGCCGATGTTGCGCGCGATGACACGGCTGTCCGGCGGCGCGCCGAAGCGCACGCAGACGTCGTACAGGTCCTCGGTCGGCGCCGGCGGGCTGACCGACAGCTGCAGCTGCACCTGCACCTGCGGGTTCCTGCGCACGAAGCGCGAGACCAGCGGCGCCACGTGGCTGCGGCCGAAGCCCAGCGTGGCGTTCACGCGCAGCAGGCCCTGCGGCGTGGCCTTGGACAGGCCCAGCAGTTCGCCCAGGCCGTCGATGTCGGCCAGGATGCGGCGCGCATGCTCCAGGTAGAGCTCGCCCTCGGGCGTGAGGCCCATGCGGCGCGTGGAGCGGTTCACGAGCAGCACGCCCAGGCGCGCCTCCATCTGCGCCAGCCGCTTGCTCACGGCCGGCAGCGTCACGCCGAGTTCGCGCGCCGCCGCGCTGAGGCTGGCCGCGCCGGCCAGGGTGGAGAAGAAGCCCAGGTCGGCGGGCTGGATGCCGTGGCCCATGGTGTTGAGTTCAAGTTAAGAATGGATTCACTTTAGCGCCGATCCAGCACCTGCCGTGGTTCTTACAGTCCGTCCATCCCAACACTGTTCCCCAAGGAGACGGACCATGAAGACCTACAGGATCGCCACCATCCCCGGCGACGGCATCGGCAAGGAGGTCGTGCCGGCCGGCCGCGAAGTGCTCGAGGCCGTGGCGGCCGGCAGCAGCGGCTTCGCCTTCGATTTCGAGGACTTCGGCTGGGGCGGCGACTGGTTCCGCGCCCACGGCGAGATGATGCCGGCCAACGGCCTGGAAGCGCTCAAGGACAAGGACGCCATCCTGTTCGGCTCGGCCGGCGACCCGCACATCCCCGACCACGTCACGCTGTGGGGCCTGCGCCTGAAGATCTGCCAGGGCTTCGACCAGTACGCCAACGTGCGGCCCACGCGCATCCTGCGCGGCATCGACGCACCGCTCAAGCGCTGCGGTCCCGACGACCTGAACTGGGTCATCGTGCGCGAGAACTCCGAGGGCGAGTATTCGGGCGTGGGCGGCCGCGTGCACCAGGGCCACCCGATCGAGGCCGCGACCGACGTGTCCATCATGACCCGCGTGGGCGTGGAGCGCATCCTGCGCTACGCCTTCCAGCTGGCCCGGAGCCGCCCGCGCAAGCAGCTGACCGTGGTGACCAAGAGCAATGCCCAGCGCCACGCCATGGTGATGTGGGACGAGATCGCCGCCGAGGTGGCCGCCGGCTTCCCCGACGTGAAGTGGGACAAGGAGCTGGTGGACGCGATGACGGCGCGCATGGTCAACAAGCCCGCCACGCTGGACACCATCGTCGCCACCAACCTGCACGCCGACATCCTGTCGGACCTGGCGGCCGCGCTGGCCGGCAGCCTGGGCATCGCGCCCACCGGCAACATCGACCCCGAGCGGCGCTACCCCTCGATGTTCGAGCCCATCCACGGCTCTGCCTTCGACATCATGGGCCAGGGACTGGCGAATCCGGTCGGCACCTTCTGGTCGGTCGTGATGCTGCTGGAGCACCTGGGCGAGCACGCCGCCGCCCAGCGCGTGATGGCCGCCATCGAGCAGGTCACGGCCGATACCAGGCTGCACACGCGCGACCTCGGCGGCCAGGCCACCACGGCCCAGGTCACGCAGGCCGTCTGCGCCCTGGTGGCCGGCAGCGCCCAGCGCAAGGCCGCCTGAAGCCGGCGGGCCCACGCCCGCGCCTCTCCCCACCCTCCCCGCCCTCCCCCGCGAAGCAGCCGCCAAGCGCTGCGGGGACGGCCTTTGCCCGCTGATTCCTGGAGACACGCATGAACCGACGCAACACGCTCGCCACGCTGGCCCTGGCCCTGACCTGCACCCTGGCCGCGGCCCAGTCCTTCCCGGCCAAGCCGATCACGCTGATCGTGCCCTTCCCGCCCGGGGGCAGTTCCGACGCGCTCGCGCGCTCGCTGACCACGCCGCTGTCGCAGGCGCTGGGCCAGCCCGTCATCGTCGAGAGCCGGCCCGGCGCCGGCGCCACCATCGGCGCCGACTTCGTCGCCAAGTCCAAGGCCGACGGCTACACGCTGCTGATGGGCGCGGTGCACCACGCCATCGCCACCAGCGTCTACAAGAAGCTGCCCTACGACTTCGAGAAAAGCTTCGCGCCCATCACCACCGTGGCCATGGTGCCCAACGTGCTGGTGGTCAACGCCAGGTCGAGCGCCACCGACGTGAAGGGCCTGGTCGCGCTGGCCAAGGCCGCGCCGGGCAAGGTGGCCTACGGCTCCAACGGCAACGGCACGGTACAGCACCTGATCGGCACGCAGTTCTCGGGCCTGGCAGGCGTCGAGCTCGTGCACGTGCCCTACAAGGGCAGCGCGCCGCTGACCACCGACCTGCTGGGCGGGCAGATCGACCTCTCGTTCGACACGCTGACGCCGCTGGTGCAGCACATCAGGGGCGGCAAGCTGCGCGCGCTGGCCGTGACCACGGCCAGGCGCTCCAGCACGCTGCCGGAGGTGCCCACGCTGGCCGAGTCCGGCATGCCGGGCTTCGACCAGGGCACCTGGTTCGGCATCCTCGCGCCCGCGGCCACGCCCAGGGAACTCGTGGCCAGGCTCAACGCCGAGATGGTCAGGATCATCCATTCGGACGAGTTCAGGAAGCGCATGGACGAGATCGGCGCCGAGCCCGTGGGCGACACGGCCGAGCAGATGGCCACGCGCATCAAGGACGACACGGCCAAGTACGCCCGGCTCGTGAAGGACGCCAAGGTCGCGATCGAGTGAAGGCTGCCGCACGGCCGCCCGCCTGCGCAGGCACAGTGGCTTCCCCCACGCTGGAGATCATGGTCACGGTGGAGCCCACCGTGCCGCGCAAGATGTTCGACTCCTGCACGGGCCTCACGCTGTTCGACCCGGCGCCGAGCGGACTCAATACCCGACCGTGAAGCGCTGGCGCGCGTGCTGCGGCCGCTCGATCTCGTCGGCCAGCGCGACCGCGAAGTCTTCCATCGAGATGTGGCTGTTGCCCTGCGCATCCACCAGCAGCTGGTCGCCGCCCAGGCGGAATGTTCCGGTGCGCTCGCCCGGTGCGAACAGCGCCGAGGGCGACAGGAAGGTCCAGTCGATGCCCTGCTCGGCGCGCAGCGCCTGCAGGAACACCCGGCCCGCGCTGGCCTCGGCCTTGTAGGCTTCGGGGAACTGCGGCGTGTCGATCAGGGCCACGCCGGGCGCCACCTCGAGGCTGCCGGCGCCGCCGACCACCGCGACGCGCGGCACGCCGGCCTGCCTGGCCGCCGCCACCAGCGTGGCGGCATCGATGCCATCGACGAAGCGCGTGGCGCTGACCACCAGGTCGTGGCCCCGCAGCAACGGCGCCAGCGTGGCGGCCTGCGTGGCGTCGGCCGCCACCAGCGTGAGGCCGGCGCGCGCCGGGGCCTTGGACGGGTCGCGCGCGATGCCGGTCACGCTGTGGCCGCGCGCCAGCAGTTCGCTGGCGATGCGGGAACCGGCGTTGCCGGTGATGCCGAGGATGGCGATCTTGGACATGGAGTGCTCCTTGTGAAAAAACGGATGGAGGATCAGGCGAGCTGCCGCGCCAGTTCGGCGCGCCAGGCCTCGGGCCGGCCCAGCCAGGCGCCGGCGTCCAGCAGCTTCAACTGCGGGCCGCGGGCCAGAGCCAGCGTCGGAAAACCGTGGCCGCCCACGCGCGCCAGCCACTGGCGGCTGTCGGCCACATGGGCCTGCGTGGGCGCGCCGGCCAGCGCGGCGCTCTGCGCGGCGAAGGCTTGCGGGTCCAGGCCGATGTCGGCGGCCAGGGCCTGCAGCACGGCTGCATCCGCGATGCGGCGGCCTTCGACGTAGTGCGCGCGCTGCTGGCGCGCCAGCATCTCGGGCCCGCGCCCGGCCAGCGCCTCGGCGGCCAGGATGGCCGTGGTCGGCGGGGCCGAGTCCAGCACCGCGCCGGTGTCGCGCAGCAGGCCGTCGAAGTAGGCATCGCCGAAGGGCTGGCCCGACAGGGCCGCGATGCGCTGGTCGTGCGGCAGCACATGCGCGCGCCATTGCGGCGTGACGGGCCGGCGGTTGCTGCCGGCCAGCATGCCGCCGCCGTGCAGCGCAATGGCCAGGCCCGGCAGCGTGCGCGCGGCCTGCAGCAGCGGCGCGGCCGCATAGCACCAGCCGCACAGCGGGTCGAAGATGTAGTGCAGCGTGGCGGTGTCGGTGGCAGGAGTGTCGGACATGGTGGGCACGGAGGCAGCGGTCGGCGTGCATCTTATGTTTCTCCATCCGGTGGAAAAACCGCCTACCATGCAATGCTTTGTTGCCTCATTCGATGGAATCATGGACCGCCTGACCGCCGCCGAGGTCTTCGTGCAGATCGCCGAGCGCGGCAGCATGGCGGCGGCGGCCACGGCGCTGGACATGTCGCGCGCCATGGTCACGCGCTACCTGGCGCAGATGGAGCAATGGGCCGGCGCGCGGCTGCTGCACCGGACCACGCGCCGGCTCAGCCTCACGAACGCGGGCGAGCAGGCGCTGGCCCACAGCCGCCAGTTGCTCGAGGTGGCGCGCGAACTGCCGCGCGTGGCCGAGGACGAGCGCCAGGCCGACCCGGTGCGCGGCCTGCTGCGCCTGGCCTGCGCGCAGTCGCTCGCGCAGGAGGTGCTGGCGCCCGCGGCCGCGGTGTTCCTGCAGCGCCATCCGCTCGCGGCCATCGACTTCCGCGTGGATTCGCGCGCCGTGAACCTGGTCGAGGAGCGCGTGGACCTGGCCATCCGCATCAGCAACCAGCTGGAGCCGGGCCTGGTCGCGCGGCGCCTGGCCGACTGCGCCTCGGTGGTCTGCGCCTCGGCCGACTACCTGGCCCGCCACGGCACGCCGCAGCGGCCCGAAGACCTGGCCGCGCACCGCTGCCTGACCTACTCCTACTTCGGCCGCAGCGTCTGGGAGTTCGCCGACGCCCAGGGCCGGCCCATCGGCGTGCCCGTGGGCGGCCCGCTCAGCGCCAACGAGACCCAGGTGCTGCTGGCGGCCGCGGCGCAGGGCGTGGGCATCACGCTGCAGCCGGTCTATGCAGCGGCCCCCCTGCTGGCGGCCGGGCGGCTGCAGGCCCTGCTGCCGCCCTGGGTGCCGCAGGCCCTGGGCGTGCATGCGCTGTACCAGCCGCAGCGCCGGGTGCCGCCCGTGCTGCGTGCGCTGCTGGACTTCCTGGTCGACTGGTTCGCCGCGCCCGGGCACTGGCCCGCGGCGCCGTCCATCTCCCCCGCCCGCAGCCGCCGCACGCGCGTCTAAGCTTCCTCGAAAAGCTTCGTTGGCCGTGCGCGCCGTGGCTTCCAGAATGGGCCGCTCCCTCTTCTGGACGACGACGCCGCATGCGCACCTTGATCATCCCGGGCTGGCGCAACTCCGGCCCCAGCCACTGGCAAAGCCTGTGGGAATCGCAGCTGCCCGACGTCGCGCGCGTGCAGCAGGACGACTGGGTCGCGCCGCGGCGCGCGGCCTGGCTGGAAAGCACCGTGCAGGCCATCCTGGCCCGGCCCGACCCGGTGCTGCTGGTGGCCCACAGCCTGGGCTGCATCGTGGTGTCGCACCTGCCGCCCGCAGCCCAGGCCCGCGTGCACGGCGCGCTGCTGGTGGCGCCGGCCGACCCCGAGCGCCGCGCCGTGCTGGTGGACTTCGCGCCCGTGCCGCATGCGCGGCTGCCGTTCCGCAGCACGCTGGTGGCCAGCACCAACGACCCCTACTGCCCCGTGCGCCTGGCCGGCGCCTACGCGCGCGCCTGGGGCAGCCAGCTGGTGCAGCTGCGCGATGCGGGGCACATCAACGTGGAATCGGGCCACGGCGCGTGGCCGCAGGGGCTGGAACTGCTGCACGCGCTGGAGCAGGCACCGCCGCGCACCGCGGAACAACCCGGGCCCCGCCCGCGCCGCGCCACGCTTGCGCTGGCCGCGCGCTGATCAGCGCGCCGATCTGGCCAGCTGCTCGACGGCCTGCAGCGTGCGCGTCACATGCGCCTCGGGGTCGGACCCGTGGTGCGTGAAGACGATCCTGCCGTCCCTGCCGATCACGTAGGAGATGCGGTCGGCCATGTCGGCGCGCCAGGACGAACGCGCGTCGTAGTCCTCGATGGTCCTGGGGCTGGCGCCGGCCACGGCGAACTTGTCGCGGCAGGCCTCGACCGAGAAGCGCTTGAGCGTCTCGATGTCGTCGGCCGACACGCCGACCACGGTGGCGCCCAGCGCGGCGAAGCGCTCGCTGGCCTCGGCGAACAGGTGGGCCTCCACCGTGCAGCCCTGCGTGAAGGCCTTGGGGAAGAAGTACAGCACGACCGGCCCCTTGGCCAGCGCCTCGGCCAGCACGAAGCGGAAGGTCTTGCCGCCCAGCGCGGCCTCGGTCGTGAAGGCCGGGGCCGCATCGCCGGGCTTGAGCGCGGCCTGCGCGGCGGACAGCGACAGGACGCAGGCGGCCAGCACGGCCGCACGACGCAGGCATGGGCCCAGGGACAGTCTCAGGTTCACGGGCTTCTCCGGTGGACGAAGCGGCCAGTGTGCCAGCCCCGCAATGCCCCTGCGCTCAGACGTCGAACCTGACCCCTTGCGCCAGCGGCAGCGCGCGCGAGTAGTTGACGGTGTTGGTGGCGCGCCGCATGTAGGCGCGCCAGGCGTCCGAGCCCGACTCGCGGCCGCCGCCGGTTTCCTTCTCGCCGCCGAAGGCGCCGCCGATCTCGGCGCCCGAGGTGCCGATGTTGACATTGGCGATGCCGCAGTCCGAGCCGCTGGCCGAGACGAAGCGCTCGGCCTCGCGCAGGTCGTTGCTGAAGATGGCGGACGACAGGCCCTGCGGCACGTCGTTCTGCAGCGCGATGGCCGCGTCGAGATCGGCATAGGCCAGCACGTAGAGGATGGGCGCGAAGGTCTCGTGGCGCACGGTGTCGGTCTGCGCGGGCATCTCGACGATGGCGGGGCGCACGTAGAAGGCCTGCGGCCACTGCGCCGCGAGCACCCGTTCGCCGCCCGTCACGCTCCCGCCCTCGGCGCGCGCCGCGGCCAGCGCGGCCTGCATGGCCTCGAAGCCCTGGCGGTCGATCAGCGGGCCGACCAGCGTGCCGGCATCGAGCGGGCTGCCGATCGGCAGCCTGGCGAACGCCGTCTTGAGCCGCGCCACCAGCGCGTCCTTCACGCTGGCGTGCACGATGAGCCGGCGCGTGCTGGTGCAGCGCTGCCCGGCCGTGCCCACGGCCGCGAAGGCGATGCCGCGCACCGCGAGGTCCAGGTCGGCGCTGGGCGTGACGATCACGGCGTTGTTGCCGCCAAGTTCCAGCAGCGAACGGCCGAAGCGCCGCGCCACGCGCGGGCCGACCTCGCGGCCCATGCGCGTGCTGCCCGTGGCCGAGACCAGCGCCACGCGCGCGTCGTCGACCAGCGCCTCGCCGGTCTCGCGCAGGCCCACGACGACCTGGTTCAGCTGCGCGGGCGCCTGGCCGAAGCGCTGCGCCGCGCGCTCGAAGATGGCCTGGCAGGCCAGCGCGGTCAGCGGCGTCTTCTCCGAGGGCTTCCAGACCACGGCATTGCCGCAGACCAGCGCCAGCGCCGCATTCCAGGCCCACACCGCCACCGGGAAGTTGAAGGCCGTGATGACGCCCACCACGCCCAGCGGATGCCAGGTCTCCATCATGCGGTGGCCCGGCCGCTCGGAGGCGATGGTCAGGCCGTACAGCTGGCGCGACAGGCCGACGGCGAAGTCGCAGATGTCGATCATCTCCTGCACCTCGCCCAGGCCCTCGGTCAGGATCTTGCCGGCCTCGATGGAGACCAGTTCGCCCAGCCGGGGCTTGGCCGCGCGCAGTTCCTCGCCGAGCAGGCGCACGAGTTCGCCGCGCTGCGGCGCCGGCACGTCGCGCCAGGCCAGGCTGGCCGTGCGCGCCATGCCGATGGCGCCGGCCACCTGGGCCGGGCCTTCGATGGCCAGTTCGGCCAGCAGGCTGCCGTCCACGGGCGAGCGGACCGCGAGCGGGCCGACGGCCAGCGCGGCGCGGTCCACGCCCAGGGCGGCGAGAAGGGAGAGGCTGCGTTCTTTCAGGTCGGACATGGTGCGGCAACGGGGGGCGGTGGTGGTTCCCGCCCTTGTACCCGACCTCGGCCCGGCCTTCCAGGCGTCAGCGCTGCTGGCCCCAGCGGCGCACGGTCAGCCGCTCCAGCGTGGCGAAGCCCAGGGTCTCCACCGCGAGGCCGATCAGCACCACGGTGACCAGGCCGGCGAACACGCGGTCGGTGTAGAGCTCGTTGCGGTTCTGGAAGATGTACCAGCCCAGGCCGCCCTGCCCCGAGCTGGCGCCGAACACGAGTTCGGCCGCGATCAGCGTGCGCCAGGCGAAGGCCCAGCCGATCTTCAGGCCCGACAGGATGGCCGGCAGCGCCGCCGGCACCAGGATCTGCAGCGCATAGCGCAGGCCCTTGAGGCCGTAGTTGCGCCCGGCCATGCGCAGCGTCTCGGGCACGCCCTGGAAGCCCGCGAAGGTGTTGAGCGCCAGCGGCCACAGCACCGAGTGGATCAGCACGAACACCAGGCTGCCCTTGCCCAGGCCGAACCACAGCAGCGCCAGCGGCAGCAGCGCGATGGCCGGCAGCGGGTTGAACATCGAGGTCAGCGTGGACAGCAGGTCGCGGCCCAGCTGCGTGGACACCGCCAGCAGCGTCAGCGCGAAGGCCAGCAGCACGCCGGCCACGTAGCCCTGCAGCAGCACCGACAAGGAGATGCCCACGCGCGCCAGCAACTCGCCGCTGGCGAAGCCCTCGACCAGGGCCTGCATCGTGGCCGTGAACGTGGGCAGCAGCAGGTCGTTGTCTTGCCAACGGGCCAGCAGTTCCCAGAGGACGGCCAGCACCGCGAGGATCAGGCCCTTGCGCAGCCAGGCCTGCTGCCACAGCCGCGTGCCCAGCGGCAGCGCACGTTCGACGCTGCCTTCCAGGTAGGGCTCCAGCTGCCACTCGGCTTCGGGCCGCACGGGGGGATTCGATGCACTCATTTCTCTTCTTCGAACAACAGGTGGTGGATACGCTGGGCCGTGGCCTGGAACGCCGCGCCGCCCGTGCTCTGCAGGTCGAAGGCATGGCTGTTGATCTCGGCGCGCATGCGGCCCGGGTGCGGCGACAGCAGCGCGATGCGGCTGCCGACCACCAGCGCCTCCTCGATCGAGTGCGTGACGAACAGCAGCGTGAAGCGCACCTCGTCCCACAGCGCGAGCAGTTCCTCCTGCATCTTGCGGCGCGTGAGCGCGTCCAGCGCCGCGAAGGGCTCGTCCATGAGCAGCACGCGCGGCTGCATGGCCAGCGCGCGCGCGATCGCCACGCGCTGCTTCATGCCGCCCGACAGCTGGTGCGGGTGCACGTCGGCGAACCCGGCCAGGCCGACCTTGTCGAGGTAGTGCAGCGCGCGCTCGCCCGCCTCCTTGCGGCCCAGCGTGCGCGAGGCCAGCAGCGGGAACATCACGTTCTCGCGCACGGTCTTCCAGGGCGGCAGTTGGTCGAACTCCTGGAACACGACGATGCGGTCCGGGCCCGGCGCCGTGACGCGCCGGCCGTCCAGCCGGATCTCGCCTTCCACGGGCGCGATGAAGCCCGCAATCGCCTTGAGCAGCGTGGACTTGCCGCAGCCCGAGGGGCCCAGCAGCACGTAGCGTTCGGCCGCGTGCACGTCGAAGCCCACGCGGTGCGTGGCGCGCACCACGCGTTCGGGCGTGCGGTACTCCAGGCTCACGCCGTCGACCTGCAGCAGCGGCTGGGCTTCGGCGGCCCGCAGCGGTTGCGCGACGTCGCCCGGTCCGCGCAGCGGCACGGCGGAGACGGCGTGGCGAAGCACCAGCTCGGCCATGTTCAGTTCGCCTGCGCGCTGTGCGCGTCGTCGAAGAAGTAGTCGCGCGCCGAGGCGGGCTTGTTCTTGATCGCGCCCACGCGGTGCATGAACTCGGCCAGGGTGTAGGTGTTCTGCGGCGCGGTGGTGAACTGCACCTCGGGGTTCCTGATGATCGAGAGCAGCAGCGCGCGGTCGGTCCTGGCGCCCGAGACCTTGAGGTAGATGTCGGCGGACTGTTCCGGATTGGCGGCGATGAACTGCGCGGCTTCGTTCAGCGCATCGACGAAGGCCTTGTAGGTCTTGGGGTTCTCGCTGCGGAACTTCTCGGTCGCGTAGAGCACGGTGGCCGAGGACGGGCCGCCCAGCACGTCGTAGGACTTCAGCACCACGCGGGCCTGCGGGTTGCCGGCCAGCTCCTGCTCCTGGAACGGCGGGTTGCCGAAGTGGCCCGTGATCTCGGTGCCGCCCTTGATGATGGCGGCGGCCGCGTCGGGGTGCGGCACGGCCACGCTGATCTTGTCGAGCCTGGCGAAGTCCTTGTCGCCCCAGAGCTTGGCGGACGCCAGCTGCAGCACGCGCGACTGCACCGACACGCCCACGGCCGGCACGGCGATGCGGTCCTTGTCCGTGAAGTCGGCGATCGACTTCACGTTGGGGTTGTTGGTGACCAGGTAGTACGGGAAGTTGCCCAGCGAGGCCACGCCCTTGACGTTCTGGCGGCCCTTGGTGCGGTCCCAGATCGTCAGCAGCGGGCCCACGCCGGCGCCGGCCACCTCGATGTTGCCCGACAGCAGCGCGTCGTTGACGGCGGCGCCGCCCGAGAGCTTGACGAACTCGACCTGGATGTCCACGCCGGCCGCCTTGCCGTGCTTCTCGATGAGCTTCTGCTCCTGCGCCACGTTGAGCAGCAGGTAGACGATGCCGAACTGCTCGGCGATGCGGATGCGGCCCTCGGCATGGGCGGCGAAGCTGCCGGCGAGCAGCGCGGCGCCGGTGGCGAGCGTGGCGAGGCGACGGGTGATGCGGTGCATGGTGGTGCGAATCTCCAGGGTGAGCGAAGCCGGCCCGCGCCGCGGCGCGGGCTGAAGGAACGGGGACGGGCGGGGGCGAAGGCGGGATCAGAAGGGCCGGTCGCCCTCGATCGTGGTGCGGTAGAGCTTGCGGCGTTCGCTGTCGGGCGTGCCGGCCGCCAGATGCAGCACCGAGCGGTTGTCCCAGAACACGATGTCGTGGGGCAGCCACCGGTGGCGCAGCTGGAATTCGGGCTTCGTGCCGGCGGCGAACAGCAGGTCCAGCAGCGCGCGGCTTTCGTTCTCGGGCAGGCCGACGATCTTCGTCGTGAAGTGCTCGCTGACGAACAGCGCCTTGCGGCCGGTCTCCGGGTGCGTGCGCACGACCGGGTGGACGACGGGCTTGACCTCCTCGAGCTGGGCCTGCGTGAGCGCCGGCCGCCAGGGGCTGCGCGCGCGCAGTTCCTCGTACCTGGCCAGGTAGCTGTGCTCGGCTTGGAGGTGGGCGATGCGGGTCTTCACCGTTGCGGGCAGGGCCTCGTAGGCCGCGTGCTGATCGGCGAACAGCGTGTCGCCGCCCTCGTTCGGCAGCTCCTGCGCGTGCAGCAGCGAGCCCAGGCTGGGCTTTTCCTTGTACGACAGGTCCGAGTGCCAGTAGTGGCCGGCATCGCCCAGGCCGATGGGCTGGCCATCGACCTTGATGTTGGAGACGACCAGCACCTCGGGATGGCCGTCCAGCTGGAACTTCTTCTGCACATGGATCTGCAGCGGTCCGAAGCGGCGCGTGAAGGCCACGTGCTGCGCCGGCGTGATGCGCTGGTCGCGCAGCACGAGCACGTGGTGGTCCAGATGGGCGCGGTGCAGGCGCGCGAAGTCGGCGTCGTTGAGCGGCCGGGCCAGGTCCAGGCCGAGCACCTCGGCGCCGAAGGGCGCGTCCAGGCGGCGGACGTCGAAGACCTGGGCGGGTGCGTCGGACAGGGCGGGGGAATCGAGCAAGGCGGACATGGTGGGCAGGAAGAGGCTGCATGGGGCAGCGATGCGCCGCACTGTAGGCCGCGCGTGCGCGCCGACCAACGATTGTTTATTTGCTTGCTTATGCGAAAAACTTCTGTGCCGGCAGGGTCGATCTCACAAGCGTGTTTTGCGCATGCGCACATGCGCAGAACGCGCTATGCCTGCCCGCCTCGGCGCAGCGCCTGCGCCAGGTAGGGCGCGGTGGCGCTGCCGCGCCGCCTGGCCACTTCGTCCGGCGGGCCGGCAGCGACGATGCGCCCGCCCTGGGGCCCGGCGCCCGGCCCCATGTCGACGAGCCAGTCGGCCGCGGCCGCCACGCGCATGTCGTGCTCCACCGCGACCACGGTGTTGCCCGCGGCCACGAGCCGGTCGATCTGCGCGAGCAGCCGGTCCACGTCGGCGGGATGCAGGCCCGTGGTCGGCTCGTCGAGCACGTAGAGCGTGCGGCCGTTCTGCGGCCGGTGCAGCTCCGTGGCGAGCTTGATGCGCTGGGCCTCGCCGCCGCTCAGTTCGGTCGCGGGCTGGCCCAGCCGCAGGTAACCCAGGCCGATGTCGCGCAGCACCTCCAGCGGGCGCAGCACGGCCGGCTCCGCGGCGAAGCGCGCGCAGGCGGCCTCCACCGTCAGGTCCAGCACGTCGGCGATGCTCATGCCCTGCCAGGCCACCTTCAACGTGGCCTCGTTGTAGCGCTTGCCCTGGCAGGCGGGGCATGGCGCGTAGACGCTGGGCAGGAACAGCAGCTCCACGCTCACGAAGCCTTCGCCCGCGCAGGTCGCGCAGCGGCCCTTGGCCACGTTGAACGAGAAGCGGCCGGCATCGAAGCGGCGCCGGCGTGCCTCGGGCGTGGCCGCGAACAGCTTGCGCACGGCGTCGAACAGGCCGGTGTAGGTGGCCAGGTTGGAGCGCGGCGTGCGGCCGATGGGCCGCTGGTCGACCTGCACCACGCGCGCGATGTGTTCCAGGCCCTCGGCAACGTGGCCCTGCACGGGCGGCATGGGGGCCTGTGCGGCGTCGTCGCCCTCGGCCGCGGGCTGCTCCTCGTCCGGCTCGGCCGGCGCATGCAGCTGGCGGCGCACGAGCTCCAGCACGGCGTGGCTGACCAGGCTGGACTTGCCCGAGCCCGAGACGCCCGTGACCACGCTCAGGCAGCCGATGGGAAAGCCGGCATCCACGCCGTCGAGGTTGTGGTGCCGCACCTGCTGCAGCCACAGCCAGCCGCGCGGCGCGCGCACCTGGCGCGGCGCGGCCGGGGTGGCGGCATCCGGGAACAGGTAGGGCCGCGTCTGCGAGCGCGCGACGGCCGCCAGCCCGGCCGGCGGGCCGCTGTAGAGCACCTCGCCGCCGTGGCTGCCGGCGGCCGGCCCCACGTCGACGAGCCAGTCGGCCGCGCGCATGGTGGCCACGTCGTGCTCGACGACGAACAGCGTGTTGCCGGCCGCCTTGAGCCGCTCCAGCGCCTGGTGCAGCGCCTCGCCGTCGGCCGGGTGCAGGCCGGCGGACGGCTCGTCGAGCACGTAGACCACGCCGAACAGCTTGGAGCCGATCTGCGTGGCCAGGCGCAGGCGCTGCAGTTCGCCGGCCGACAGCGTGGGCGTGGCGCGGTCCAGCGCGAGGTAGCCCAGGCCCAGGCTTTGCAGCGTCTGCAGCCGCGCGAGGATCTCGCCGGCCAGGCGCTGCGCCGCCAGGGTCTTCTCCTGCGAATCCTCGGGCGTGCGCAGCACGTCGTCCGCGCCCGCATGGCGGGCATTGGCGGCCGTGCGCGGGCGTGCGCCGCGCGGCGCGGAAGGCGCGGCGGCGCGGCCCTGCGCGGCGGGTGCCAGGCACTGCGCGAGGTCGGCCAGCGGCATCGCGCCGAGCGCCGCGATGTCGTGGCCCGCGAAGCGCACGGCCAGCGCCTCGGGCTTGAGCCTGCGCCCCGCGCACAGGCTGCACGCCGTGCTCACCATGTAGGGCGCGACGCGCTTGCGCATGGCCGCGCTCGGGCTGTTGGCGAAGGTCTGCAGCACGTGGCGCCGCACGCCCGTGAAGGTGCCCATGTAGCTCGGCGCCATCCTGGCCTTGAGCGCCGCGCGCACCTCCTCGCGGTCGAAGCCGGCGTAGACGGGCACGGTCGGCTGCTCGTCGGTGAACAGGATCCAGTCGCGCGTGCGCTGCGGCAGTTCGCGCCAGGGGCGGTCCACGTCGTGGCCCAGCGTGGTCAGGATGTCGCGCAGGTTCTGGCCCTGCCAGGCGCTGGGCCAGGCCGCGACGGCGCGCTGGCGGATGCTCAGGCTGTCGTCGGGCACGGCCGAGCGCTCGGTCACGTCGTAGATGCGGCCCAGGCCGTGGCATTGCGGGCAGGCGCCCTGCGGTGTGTTGGGCGAGAAGTCCTCGGCGAACAGCATGGCCTGGCCGGCCGGGTAGTGGCCCGCGCGCGAGAACAGCAGCCGCAGCAGGTTGGAGATGGTGCTGACGCTGCCGACCGAGGAACGCGCCATGGGCGTGCCGCGCTGCTGCTGCAGCGCCACCGCGGGCGGCATGCCCTCGACCGCGTCGACCTGCGGGATGCCGGCCTGGTCCACGAGCCGGCGCGCATAGGGCGCGATCGAGTCCAGGTAGCGCCGCTGCGCCTCGGCGAACAGGGTGCCGAAGGCCAGCGAGGACTTGCCCGAGCCCGAGATGCCCGTGAACACCACGAAGGCGTTGCGCGGGATGTCGACGTCGACGTTCTTGAGGTTGTGCTCGCGCGCGCCGCGCACCTGGACGAAGCCCGCGCGGTCCTGGGCAGGCGGGGCAGCGCGCGGCGGCGCCGGTCGGGGGGGTCTGGCCAACGCAGGAATCCTCGGTTCCGGGAGAAGCCGCCAGTATGGCGGCGAGTGCAGGCCGGTCCAGCGTGCGCCACGCCGTCCTGCTGTCGGCGGATTCCCGCACGGCGCGCCGGCACCGCGGCGACCGCATCCGCGGCCCGTCTGTGGCAGCATCGCCGCGTGAACCACAGCCCGCCCCCATCCCCGCCCGCGCAGCCGCGCAATCCGCTGCACGGCCTCACGCTGGAACGCATCCTGACCGAGCTCGTGGCCCACTTCGGCTGGCCGGGCCTGGGCCAGCGCATTCCCGTGCGCTGCTTCACGCACGATCCCAGCATCGGCTCCAGCCTGCGCTTCCTGCGCAGGACGCCCTGGGCGCGCGAGAAGGTCGAGGGCCTGTACCTGTTCATGCTGCGCGAGCGGCGCCGCACGAACGCGGCGCCGCAGGCCGGCCCGGCGGACCGCGGCGCCCCATGAGCGAGTTCAGCGACAACCTGCACGAGGTGTTCGAGCGCTTCGGCCGCATCGCGGTGCGGCGCATGTTCGGCGGCCACGGCGTGTTCCACGAGGGACGCATGTTCGCGCTGGTGGCCAGCGAGCGGCTGTACCTCAAGACCGATGCGCAGAGCCGCGCCGCGTTCGAGGCCCGCGGCCTGCCGCCCTTCGAATACGCGCGCCGGGGCGAGACCGCACGCATGAACTACCACGAGGCGCCGGCCGAGGTCTTCGAGGACCGCGAGGAGGCCGCGCGCTGGGCCCGCCTGGCCTGGGACGCCGCGCTGCGCGCCGCACGACCCGCGCGCCCGGCCGCGGCGAAGAAGCGCGGCGCGCGCCGCTGAAGACCGTGGCCGGGAACCTGCGCGCGCAGTACGAAGCCGAAGTCGCCGCCCTGCGCGCCGAGGCCTTGCAACGGCTCGCCACGGGCAGCGGCGAGGAGCAGGTGGCGCACTGGATCGTGGCGCAGCGCAACGCGCTCAAGCAGCGCTTTCGCGCCGGCACGCCGGCCGACGAGCTGGCGCGCCTGGAGGCCTGGACCCGCTCGCGCTACGGCAACGCGCTGGGGCCCTCGGCCGGGCAGTTGCAGGCGGCCGGCAAGTCCTGGCGCCAGATCATCGAGGGCGCCGCCCGCCCCGGCCGCTACCGCGGCAAGCCGTGACGCCTGATCGGCGGCTGACCGCCTGCCGCCGCCGAGCGCATTCGCCTGCCGACGCCGGGCCTACCGATGGCCATGGCATGCTGCCGGCATGCGCTGGCCCACCCTGCCCTTCCTCTCGCCGCACCGTCCGGCCCTGAACCTGGCCCTGCAGGGCGGCGGCGCGCACGGCGCCTTCACCTGGGGCGTACTGGACGCACTGCTGGAGGCCGACCGCTTCGCCCTCGCCGGCATCAGCGGCACCAGCGCCGGCGCCGTCAACGGCGTGCTGCTGGCCCATGGGCTGGTGCAGGGCGGCCCGCCGGCCGCGCGCGCGGCGCTGGCCGGCTTCTGGAGCGCCATCGGCACGCGCGTGCCCTTCGAGTGGCTGACCATGGGCCAGGACGATGCGCTGGCCTTCAACCCGCTGGCGCGGCTCATGCTGCAGTGGTCGCAGCTGTTCGCGCCGCACGAACTCAACCCGCTGGGCCGCGATCCGCTGCGCGAACTGCTGGCCGAGCAGCTGGACTTCGCGGCGCTGCGCCGCGCGGGGGCGCCCCGGCTCGCGATCGCCGCCACGCATGCGAACAGCGGCCGGCTCAAGGTCTTCGACAACGCCACGCTGGACCTCGATGCGCTGCTGGCCTCGGCCTGCCTGCCCACGCTGCACCACACCGTGGAGATCGCCGGCGAGCCCTACTGGGACGGCGGCTACAGCGCCAACCCGGCCCTGCTGCCGCTGCTGGCGGACGCGCGCTGCGCCGCCGACACGCTGCTGGTGCTGCTGGCGCCGCGCCAGCATGCGCGCACGCCGCGCCAGCGCGCCGAGATCGCCGAGCGGGCCATGGACATCGCGTTCCAGGCGCCCTTCCTGCGGGAGCTGGACCTGCTGGCCACGCTGCAGGCCGATGCCGGCACGCGCTGGTGGCCCGGCGGCGGCGTGGCCGCGCGCATCGCCCGCGCGCGCTGGCACCTGGTCGACGGCGGGCCGGTGCTGGCCGCGCTGCGCGGCGAGACGCGGCTCATCGCGCACCTGCCCTTCCTCGAACGCCTGCGCGACGCGGGCCGCGCGGCCGCGCAGGCCTGGCTGGCCGGCCCCGCGCGCCATGTCGGCCAGCGCAGCAGCACCGGGCTGCGCGCGCTGGCCCAGGGCTGAATCAGCCCTGCTTGCCGCCCTTGCGGCGGCGGACGCCGGCCAGGCCCAGCAGGCCCAGGCCCACCAGCGCGACCGAGGCCGGCTCCGGCACCTCGGTGGCGATCAGGCGGAACGCGAAGTTCACCGTGTAGTCCTGGCCTTCCGGCGTGGCAAAGCCATAGCAGCCGGCCTCGTAGCCCGCCGCCACGCACTGCGAATCCGTCAATTGCGTGAACGAGGGATCGGACACGAATTCGAAGGTGTAGGTGTAGCCGTTGTAGGTAAAGGATTCACCGAAGGAGCCCACCAGGACGAAAATGTCGCTGCAGGGATTGGTTTCCTGCACGGGGCAGGTTTCGTTGTTGTTCGGCGTTTCGACGAAATAAACGCTGTAGGTCGTCGAGAATGCCTGCTCGATGCCATTGGCGTAAAGCGTCAGCACCGAATCGATCTTGGTGGTGGACAGCGTGTAGCTGTTGGCGCCCAGCGCGTTGTTGTTGTAGTGGGTGTAGCTGTTGGCCGCCACGTAGTCGCCGTTGGTGTCCACCGTGCCGGTGGCCGGCGTGTTCGTGATCTCCAGGCCGCTGCGCGTGCCGGCCGCGATGCTGCCGGTCTTCTGGCCCCATTGCAGCAGCGTGTCGCTGACCCAGTAGCTGGTGCTGCTGTTGACCGGGCTGGAGGGATTGGTGCCCGAACTCACGAACGTCGTGGCGGACGTGTCGAACGCGCTCGTGATGGTGTAGGTCCAGGTGGTGACGGGCGCCGCCGAGGCCGCCGCGCCGGCCAGGGCCAGGGCGGCCGCCAGGCCGATACGGGTGAATGTGATGTTGCGCATAACAGATCCTCAAGTGCTGGAACAGAGAAAAGCCAACCGGGGTTGACCCTGTTGAATCAGCAATCCGCATGCCTTTTCGGGCGATTTTCCATCGCCATCATGGACCTTCCGGATTTCTCGAGGAGAGGCTAATTCGAGAATGTCAGATATTCCGACGAATCGAATTGACATTCGATTATCCGGCCCATGGATTCGAGGAATCCAAAATCACATGCATTCACCCGTCGTCATTCGACATCACATTTTACGGACTCAATGCACGTGGCCGCCGGCCGGCGCGGCGGCGCCCTCGGGCACGCCCACCGGCACCTGCAGCTCGCGCTGGCTGGCCACGCCCCTGGCATCGAGGAAGCGCAGCGTCAGCGGCAGCAGCGTGCCCTTGGCCAGCGGCTGCTTGAGGTCCATCAGCATCAGGTGGTAGCCGCCGGGCTTGAGCTCCACGGTCTGGCGCGCGGGCAGCGCGAGGCCGTCCTTGAGCTCGCGCATGCGCATGGTGTTGCCGTCCATCCGCATCTCGTGCAGTTCGGCCACCCCGGCCAGCGGCGTCGCCGCGCCCACCAGGCGCAGGCCCTGCGGCGCGTTGAGCTGCATGAAGGCGCCCGTGCCGCTCTGGCCCGGCACGCTGGGCGGGCCCAGGCGTTCTTCACGTCGACGGCGGCCACGCCGGGGCGCGAGCACCTCCAGCCGCGCAGCCGGGAACGGCAGCCTGGCGCCGGCGTCGGCACCGGGCAGCTGCGCCCAGTCGGCGCTCTGCGCGCCGCAGTCCTGGCGCACGGGGAACCACAGCGTGCCCGGGGTCGCCGTGAGCTTGCCGCGCACGACGAACTCGGCCCGCTCCTTGTCGGGCAGCGCACTGGCGGCGTCGGCGCTCCAGCGCACCTCGCGCGCGCTGCTGGCGAGCTGCCAGCCCGCGCGCGGCAGCGCCTCCACCAGCGTGAAGCCCTCGGGCAGACGCACGGTGACGGCCGTGGTGGCCGGGCTGTCCTTGCAGGCATGGCCGACGCGGAACGCGGCCTCGTAGTCGCTGCCGGCGGCGGCACCGCCGGGCGGCAGCGTGACGTGGGCGAAAGCCGGCGCGGCGGCGGCGATGAGGGGCAGCAGGAGTTTGCGCATGGTGGTCATCCTTTCAAAGATCGAATTGGAGTTGCGCGTGGTAGGTGCGCTGCGGATAGGGATGGAAGGCCCAGAACTGCTGGTTGTTGAGGTTGTCGATGCCGAACGCGGCCGACCATTGCCGGTCGATCTGCCAGCGCAGCCGCAGGTCCAGCGTGAGGTAGCGGCTGGCGCCGAAGTAGGTGAAGGGGTTGGTGTCGCTGTTGTCCAGGTTGCTGTACTGGCGGCCGCTGTAGCGCCCGGCCAGCGTGGCGGACCAGCGCTCGCCCGCGCGCCAGGTGGCCAGCGCCGTGGCGCGCCAGCGCGGCACGCGCGGCTGCCATTTGCCCACGCTGGCGGGGTTGGCCGCATTGGCCACGGTCTTGCTGTCGGCGAAGGTCAGGCTGCCGGAGAGGTCCAGCCCGCGCAGCGCCACGTCGCTCGCGTTGGCGGCCAGTTCCACGCCGACCGTGCGCACCTTGTCGACGTTCTGCACGCGCGAGACGGTGCTGTTCGGGACCAGCTGGCTGACGAGTGCGTCGCGCGTGGTCTCGTGGAACAGCGTGGCGCGGGCCAGGCCCGTGCCCAGGTCGCGCTCGGCCGTCAGTTCGCCGGTCCAGGACTTCTCGGGTTCGAGGTTCGGGTCGTTGACGAAGTCCAGCGCGCCGCCCGAGGTCGCGCCGTAGAGCTCGCCGACGGTGGGGTAGCGCACGGCGCGGCCCAGCGAGGCCTTGAGCACGGTCCGGGGCGTCCACTGCCAGGCCAGCGCGGCCTTGGGCGAAAGGTCGGATTGGCTGCGCTTCGCATGGGCCAGCCGGCTGCCCGCGCCGGCGCTCACGCCGTCCTCGGCCTGCCAGTGCTCCCAGCGCGCGCCCAGCACGGCCTTCCACCGCGGCGCGAAGGCCCAGGCGTCCTGCGCCCAGGCATGCCAGGTGCTGGTGCGGCCGCCGACCTGGCTGACCAGCGCGCCGCCCTCGCCGCTGCGCCAGTCGCCGGCCACCGCGGTCTTGAGGATGTTCAGTTCGTAGGCATCGCGCCCCAAGCCGAAGTCCACGGTGTGCGCGCCGGCGATGCCCTGCGGCCGCCAAGTGCCCTTGGCCGCGAGCTGGTTCCAGCCCGTGCCGTCCTGCGTCTGCAACGTGCCGGCGCCACCACCGGCGGCCTGCGGCAGCGCGGTGGTGGGCGCGCGCTGGCGGTCCCGGGCGTAGTCGTAGAGGCTGGCCACGAGCTCCCAGTCCCAGGTGTCCTGCGTGCGGCGCTTGAGCGAGAAGCCGTGCATCCAGTGCGTCTGGTCGTCGTCGGTCGAGGGGAAGGCCGTGGCGCCCAGCGTATAGCTGCGTCCGTCGATCTGCACCGGGCCGCTGTAGACCGGCTGGCCCGCGGCATCGCGCAGCCAGCTCTGCGACCGGCCTTCGGACCGGTTCTGCCACCAGCCCAGCGTGTAGCTCGCGCGCAGCGTGGGTGCGATGTCGTAGGCCAGCTTGAGCCTGGCCTGGTCCTGCGCGGTGGTGTACTGCGTGGCGCTGCCCAGCAGCCACCAGGGCTGGCCCGTGAGGTTGCGCCCCGGCAGCGCGCCCGTGACGGGCACGCCGTCGCCGCCAGCCTGGCCGGCCGACTGCAGCACGGTGGCGAAGGTCTGCGGCTGGCCTTCGCTGCGGCCGCGCTGCAGCGCCAGCCACCAGGACCAGTCGCCGCTGCGGCTGCCCAGCGAGGCGCTGGTCTGCCAGGACGTGAACGTGCGGTCGGTCGCGTACAGCGTGTTGGGCTGGGCCGCGTAGCCCAGGCGGATGTGGGCCTCCAGCTTCTTCGGCATGCGCGTCACGTAGTCGACCACGGCGCCGGCCGAGTTGCCCGGGTAGGCGGCCGAGAACGGGCCGTACATCACGTCCACGCGCTCGATCTCCTCGGGCGCGACCAGGCCCCAGCGCGGCGCGTAGTTGGTGCCGTTGGCGATGCCGTTGCCCAGGAAGTTGGACAGCAGGATGCCGTCGGCATAGACGGCCGAGCGCGCGCTGTTGCCCGTGCCCGAGGCGCGCGTGGACAGGACGGCGTGGTTGTAGTCGCCGATGTAGCGCTTGCGCACCAGCAGGCTGGGCAGGTACTTCAGCGCGTCCTCGGCGTCGGTGGCGTTGACGGTGGCGGCGATCTGCGCGCGCGTGACGCCTTCGATGGTGGTCGGGATCTGCGTGGGCAGCGACGTGGGCTGGCCGCCGCCGACGGTCACGACGCCCAGGGATTTCCGGCGCTCGGGCGCGTCGTCCGCGGCCTGGGCCAGGGCTGCGCCGGCCAGGGCGGCGCCCGACAGCAGCACGGTGATCTTGTGCATGGAACAACTCTCTCGGATGGCGGGCCGGGGCCCGCCGCTGCATGACGAGGGACGGCACAACGCCCCGCCCGCGCGGGTTGCGCTGCGCCACCGGGGGCGATGTCAGCCGAGGGAGGGCGGGCCGCGCGCCGGCAGCGGCGCCGCGGTGGCCGCGGCGATGCGCGCGGCGGGGATGGGCCGGACCGCATGGCCCAGCGGCGGCACGGACGGCTGCGCCAGCGTGGGCGGGACCGGCGGCGCGCCGCCCGGCACGCACAGCGGGCAGTCCAGGTGGCTGGCGCCCATCTCCTGCACGCCGTCGTCGGTGTGGACCACGGCCTTGACGACGCCGGCGCCCGAGCAGATCAGCTCCACGGCTTGCGGCTTGACGATGGGCGAGGCGATGGCCGCGCCCAGCGACAGCAGGAACAGCGCGAGCATGGCGCGCACCAGGCCCGCGCCCGGCCGCCGGCCTGCCACCAGGGGCATGCGGGCGATCAGGCGGAGCAAGGCGTGCATGGGGTGGCGATTGTGCATGAGGGGCCGGCGCGCGCGCCTGGGCAATTCGTCCCAGGCACGGCGGTCAGTGGGCAAGGCCGCCCTTGGTCGACAGGCCGTCGACGGCACTGCGCGCCGCGCGCTGTTCCAGCGCGGGAAAGGGGTTGGGACATGCGGAGGACTTGAGGGACGCGCCGCGCTGAATCTACCCCCGAAAGTAACGAATGCGTTACCATAGCGCATGGGCATCGTGGTTCACGAGTACGTGCGGGAAGACGGTTCGAACCCCTACAAGGCCTGGTTCGACCGCCTGGACGCCCAGGCTGCCGCCAAGGTGGTGACCGCCAAGCTGCGCCTGGAACTGGGCAACACGTCCAGCATCAAATGGTTCGATGGCATGGGGAGTACGTCATCGATTGGGGGTCGGGTTACCGCATCTACCTGGCCAGGGACGGTGACCGGCTGGTCGTGCTGTTCGGCGGCGGAACCAAACGCGGCCAGCAACGCGACATCGACAAGGCCAAGACCTTGCATGCCGAATACAAGTCGCGCAAGAAGTCATCAGGCACCGGCGTGCAGCCGGGCCGCAGCATCAAGAGGTGAAACGATGGCATTGACCCGCCACTTCAAGGACACCGTGGTCGAACGCGTCGAGCGCGACCCGGCATTTGCCAAGGCCTTGCTCGACGAGGCCGCGACGCTGTTCCTGCAGGGCGAGGCCGAAACGGCCCGGCTGATCCTGCGCGACCTGGTCAACGCGACGATCGGCTTCGAGCAACTCGCGCAAGCCACCGACAAGCCCAGCAAGAGCTTGCACCGCATGCTGTCGTCCGCCGGCAACCCGAGCATGGACAACCTGGCCTCGATCTTCAGCGCCGTGCAGCGGGGCCTGGGGCGTAGGGCTCGAAGCGCGCGCAGCGCCTGCTGCGCGCTGAACATCGACCCGGCACGTCCACCGACTGGAAGTCGCGCGCGGAGAACGCCACCTCGGCGCGCAGATCCGCGTCGTGCGCAGCGGGGACCGCGCACTGCCCGCATATGCAAGCACGCGAAGCTTCGTTGGCGCCGTGCCGCGCTGCGCCTACAGTGGTTCCGTCGCACCTTTCAGCGGCTGCTCCCTCGGAAGGGGATTTGGGCCCCATGCCAGCCGGCATGGGGCTTTTTTTCCAGCGATGTTTTGGCCATATAGAACCTACGAATCAATCGTTTGAGATTCGCGTGCCGCCCCGAACAATGCGGCACGATCAACTTCCAGCAATTGAGATCCGTGCGCGAGACCGTGCGCTGCGGCTTCAACCTCACCGAAGTGGCCCACACCCTGCACACCTCGCAACCCGGCGTGAGCCGGCAGATCCGCGAGCTGGAGGAGGAACTGGGCATCGACCTGTTCGTGCGCGCCGGCAAGCGGCTCACCGGGCTGACCGAACCCGGCGCCCACGTGCTGCCCATCATCGAGAACATCCTGCAGGGCAGCCACAACCTGCGCACCGCGGGCCAGGAGTTCGTGGCGCAGCAAAGCGGCGCGCTGTCGATCGCGGCCACGCACACGCAGGCCCGCTACGCGCTGCCCACGGCGGTGCAGGAGTTCCGGCTGCAGTTCCCCAACGTCAAGCTGCACCTGCACCAGGGCTCGCCGCGCCAGGTGGCCGAGATGCTGCTGTCGGGCGAGGCCGACATCGGCATCGCCACCGAGGCGCTGGCCCAGTACACCGAGCTCGTGGCCCTGCCCTGCTATCGCTGGACGCACTCCATCATCGTGCCGCCCAACCACCCGCTGCTGGACGGCCCGCTGAGCCTGGAGAAGCTGGCGCGCTACCCGCTCATCACCTACGGCGCGGGCTTCACGGGCCGCGGCCACATCGACCAGGCCTTCGCCCGGCACCGCATCGAGCCGCGCATCGTGCTGAGCGCGATGGACGCCGACGTGATCAAGACCTACGTGGAACTCGGCATGGGCGTGGGCATCGTGGCCTCGATCGCGTTCGAGGCCGAGCGCGACACGCAGTTGCGCGCCATCGACGCGGGCGCGCTGTTCGGCATCAACCTGACCCGGCTCGCGCTGCGCCGCGGCAGCTACCTGCGCGCCTACGTCTACGCGCTGATCGAGTCCTTCGCGCCGACCTTGCAGCGCAGCGTGGTCGACCAGGCCATGCTGGCCGACAAGGACCGCGTGACGGCCGAGGGCTACGAGATCTGAACCGCGCGCCGCACTGAACCGCGCGCCGCGTAGTCGCAGGCCCACGCCGCATCGCGCGGCCAGCCGACGGCCCCGGCGCGGGCGCCTGCTTACGCTTGTGCCATGCCAACGACAACGGATCGCACCATGACCTCTCCCCGCCAACTGGGCCTGATCGCCGCCGCCACCATCGCCCTCGCCGGCCTGCTGCCCGCGGCCCAGGCCCAGGCCCAGGACACCACGCGCGAACAGCGCATGGACCAGGCCCTGCAGAACTACCGCAACGGCAACGCCGCCCCGGCCGCACGCGACGCGCAGCCGCCGGCCTACCGCAGCGCCGACCCGCGCAACCCGCAGCCCGGCCCCGCCGCTCGTGCGGAGCAGAACATCAAGGAAGGCGCGCACAACGCCGGCGCTGCCGTCAATCGCGGTGCCCAGCGCACCGGCGAGGCCATCAAGCACGGCGCACAGCGCACCGGCGAAGCCGTGGCGCAACGGCATGGAGCGCAGCGGCGACGCGATCCGCCGCGGCGGCGAGAAGCTCAAGGACAGAGCGCCGGCTGACCCACCGGGTGGGTGACTGGAGTCATCCACCATCTGGCCGAAAAAAGGCCCCGCTGCCGCGCCGGCAGCGGGGCCGCCGGCTTGCCCGGCAGGCACCGGCGGCGCTAGGCTCGAGGATCGCCCACCCGGGGAGATCCATGCAGCCAGCCAGCCTTGCCGCGCCACGCCTGATCGGTCGTTCGCCCGCCTTCCTGCAGGCCTTGCAGCTGATCGAGCGCATGGCCCGCTTCGACGCGCCGGTGCTGATCCGGGCGAAACCGGCACCGGCAAGGAACTGGCGGCGCGCGCCATCCACTACGGTTCCGCGCGCCGGCACGGGGCCCTTCGTGCCCGTCAACTGCGGCGCCCTGCCCGAAACGCTGATCGAGACCGAGCTGTTCGGCTGCGAGCGCGGCGCCTTCACCGACGCGCGCCAGGCCCGCACCGGCCTGGTGGCCGCGGCCGAAGGCGGTACGCTGTTCCTCGACGAGCTCGACGCGCTGCCGCTGCGCGCCCAGGTCGCGCTGCTGCGCTTCCTGCAGGACCAGCGCTACCGCCCGGTCGGCGGCGCGCGCGAATGCAGCGGCAACGTGCGCATCCTCGCGGCCGCCAGCCCGCGCCTGGACGCGCTGCTGGACGGCCACCACTTCCGCGACGACCTGGTGTTCCGCCTCAACGTGCTGCTGCTGGAGCTGCCGCCGCTGCGCGAACGCCCGGGCGACGCCCAACTGCTGGCCGAGCACTTCCTGGCCGAGCACCAGCGCCGCCATGCGCTGGCGCCGCGCCGGCTGACCGCGGCCAGCCTGGACTGGATGGCCTGCCATGCCTGGCCCGGCAACGTGCGCGAGCTCGACAACCGCGTGCAGCGCGCGCTGATGTTGTCCGATGGCGACACCCTGGAGCTCTCGCCGCTGCGGGCTGGCGTGGACCGTGGTCACACCGGCCAGCGTGGCCCCTGGCGCGCTGCGCAGCTTCCATGATGCGCGCGAGGAGTCGCTGCTGCAGTTCGAGCGCGATACCTGCAGGACCTCATGCAGCGGGACCCAGGGCAACGTCACCCACGCGGCCCGGCTGGCCGGCAAGGAACGGCGCGCGCTGGGCAAGCTGCTCAAGAAGCACGGCCTGTAGCAGCCGGGCCGCGGCCGACCCGGCGGGTCCGCCGCAGCGGGTCGCCGGCGACCCACCCGGGCCCGCCGCGCGGCGGCAATCCCAATCCCATCAAGCACTTGCCCGGCCGCGGCTCGCGGCCGGCACGGCGTTCGCAATGGCATGGCCCAGGACTGGACGGGCGCGGATTACGATCGGTGGAACCAGCGTGGCGGCAGGCGGAAACAGGCGATCCTGGACTACCTGGCGCGCCATCCGTTCGCGGCCGATTCCGAGGAAGGCATCGCGCAGTGGTGGCTGGGAACGGCCGGGGTGCTGGTCACGGCGGACGAACTGCAGCAGGCGCTGGCCAGGCTGCAGCGGCAGGGCCGGATCGAGCGGGTGCCGCTGCCGGGCCACGGCGCGATCTACCGCGCACCACGCCCCCCGTCGGACAGGCATTGAAAGGCAAGACGCGACGACCATGGCCAACATCCAGGCGATCCACTCGGTGGGGCAGTCCCTCGTGACCTACCTGCGCAACACCTACCCGGCCGAGGTGGCCGGCCAGGCCATGCCCGAGTGCGACTTCGCGCTGCTGTCCTCGGGCGAACTCGCCACGCCGCAGGACGATGCCACGCGGCTCACGCTCTACTGCTACCGCCTGACCGTCAACGAGCACCTGCGCCAGGCCCGGCCCGACCGCATGTCGCCCGACCAGCAGCCGCCGCTGGGCCTGGACCTGCACCTGCTGCTGACGGCCTGGGCCGGCAACCCGCAGGACGAACTGCTGCCCATGGCCTGGGCCATGCGCCAGCTCTACCAGCACCCCATCCTGGACGCCTCGGCGCTCTCGCCCGAGGCCGGCTGGGGGCCGGACGAGGTGGTGCAGATCATCCCGTCCGAGCTGTCCACCGAGGACATGATGCGCATCTGGGACGCGCTGGAGCCGCCCTACCGGCTGTCGGTCTCCTACATCGCGCGCCGCGTGCGGCTGGACCCGGACGCGCTGCTGGACGCCGCGCCCGTGGTCGCCACGCGCTTCGGCTACGGCAGCGCGGTGCCTGGCGGAGCCGGGGCATGACGGCGATGCTGCTGCGCGAACTGGAACGCGTGGAAACGCGCGTGCTGGGCGCCGTGCGCTGCGTCGACGCCGTCACGCGCATGCAGATCGACACCCCGCTGCAGCTGCAGTTGGACGGCGGCACGCTGCGCCGCAACCGCGGCGGCCTGTACGTGGTGGTGCGGGCCGATGCGCTGGCCGCGCACGAGGCCGCCTTCGCGCTGCCGCCCGCGGCCCCCGCGCCCGGCAGCGTCCGGCTGCCGCTCACCGTGCAGGACCCGCTGGGCCGCTACCTGCCGCGCCGCGCCGTGCTGGCGCTGCCGCGCGACCCCGTGGCCGGCCAGCCCGACGACCTGTTCACGCCGCTGGAGCTGGCGCTCTACCCCGCCGCCGCCGCGCCCACGGGCGCCAACTGGTCGCTGCTGCGCGTGAGCCTGCACGCTCAGGCCGGCGGCGACGCGCTCGGCGGCGCGCTGCTGCTGGTGCGCGCCGACGGCCGCGTGCTGGCGCGCGGCCTGACGGACTGGCGCGGCGAGGCGCTGGTGCCGGTGCCCGGCGTGCCCGTCACCACCTGGTCGGAAGACCCCGATGCCGTGGTCGTCAGCGAACTGGCGGCCGAACTGCAATGGGTGTTCGACCCCGCCGCCGGCCTGCGCACGCCGCTGGCCTCGGTGCAGGCCGGCCGCGCGCCGGCCGCGCCGCCGCTGGTCGATCCCGAGCAGCTCGAATCCCGCGCCGCCACGCTGCCCAGCGCCACGCAGGCCGTGGCGCTCGCGGCGGGAAGGTCCCTGTCCCTGTCCCTCGTGCTCGCGGTGCCATGACAACCGAGCGCGTTTTCCGCTTGCATGAAAGGAGTTAGGCCATGCCCGAATACCTGGCACCCGGCGTCTACGTGGAAGAGACCAGCTTCCGCGCCAAATCCATCGAGGGCGTGGGCACCAGCACCACGGCCTTCGTCGGCCCCACGCGGCGCGGGCCAGTGACGGGCGTGCCCGAACTCGTCACCAGCCTGACCGACTTCGAGCACATCTACGGAGGGCTGGAGAACCTGGGCCTGGCCGACCTCGCCGACGCCACGCGCAACCTCAACTACGTCGCCCACGCCGTGCGCGCCTACTTCGACAACGGCGGCTCGCGGCTGTACGTGGTGCGCACCGTCAACGGCGCGCAGTTCGCCTCCGGCGCGCTGCTGACGGACGCCGACGCGGCCGCCAGCGTCGTCGTGCGCGCGCGCTTTCCGGGCGCGGCCTCCAACGGGCGCGTGCTGTTCCGCGTGGCCGAGCGTCCGGCCACGCTGCGCACCATGGCCACCGCGCCGGCCGGCAGCCTGCTGGCCATCACGGTCGCCGGCACCGAGACGCTGTACCAGGGCAGCGGCGCCGCCTGGGCCGAGGCGGACGCCACCGCGCTCGACCTCGCCGGCCTGGGCCCGGCCGACGTGCCCGGCGGCGACGGCGCCGCCGCCGTCCTGCTGACGCTGGCGCTGGACGTGGTCGACGCCGACGGCGGCGCCCAGACCTGGGAAGACCTGGGCCTGGCGCGCGCCCATCCGCGCTGGCTGGGCACGGTGCTGGCGCAGACCCCCGGCAGCCGCGCCGAGGCGCTCAACAACCTGGTCATGGCCGATGTCGGCGCCGACGTGGACGCCTTCGCCCTGCTGGCCGCCGTGCGCGCGCTGCCGGCCGTGCCCGGCGACGCCGAAGGCCGCCGGCTGCTGGCCCTGGCGGGCGGCAGCGACGGCAGCGCGCCCACGCTCGGGGCAGAGACCACCGAGGGCAGCTACGCCGCCGCGCTGGCCCTGCTGTCGGGGCTGGAAGACGTGTCCATCGTCGCCGCGCCCGGCAGCAGCGCCTATGCCGAAGGCCCGGCCGTGCAGAACGCGCTGATCGCGCATGCCGAGCGCCGGCGCGCCTACCGCATCGCCGTGCTCGACTGCGCGCCGCGCCAGACGCCCGGCGACATGCGCACCGCGCGCGGCCGCGTCGACTCGCGCCATGCCGCGCTCTACTACCCCTGGGTGGTGGTGGCCAACCCGCTGGCCCGGCCCGGCCGCGACGACATCCCGCGCGAGATCGAACTGCCGCCCTCGGGCTTCGTGACCGGCATCTACGCGCGCAACGACGTGCAGCGCGGCGTGCACAAGGCGCCGGCCAACGAGGTCGTGAGCGGCGCGCTGCGCTTCGAGCTCGACATCAACTTCGCGCAGCAGGAGCTGCTCAACCCGCTCGGCGTGAACTGCCTGCGCTACCTCTCCGGGCGCGGCTACCGCGTCTGGGGCGCGCGGCTGGTGTCCAGCGATCCGGAGTGGAAGTACGTGTCCGACCGGCGCTACTTCAACTACCTGGAGTCCTCCATCGACCGCGGCACGCAATGGGCCGTGTTCGAGCCCAACGGCGAACGCCTGTGGGCCAACGTGCGCCAGACCATCGCCGACTTCCTCTACAACGAGTGGCGCAACGGCGCGCTGCTGGGCAGCACGGCCGAGCAGGCCTTCTTCGTGCGCTGCGACCGCAGCGTCATGACCCAGAACGACCTGGACAACGGCCGCCTGGTCTGCCTGATCGGCGTGGCCATCATCAAGCCGGCCGAGTTCGTGATCTTCCGCATCGGCCAGATGACCGCCGACGCATCATGAGACCACCCCGTTTGAATGTCTCACTGCGTGTAGACATTCCATCCCCCTCCAGGGGCGCACTCCGCGGCCTGGCAGAGCCAGTTCCGCGAGTGCGCTGGCATGGCCTGCTCCGCGGCCTTTCGACCCGTGGCCTGCGCGGCCCTGCCGTGCCCTGCGCATGGCGCAGCGTGATGGACAACTGAGGAGAACACCATGGCGAATCGCACCACGCCCTACGGCGCCTTCAACTTCATCGTCAACTTCGACGGCGGCGAAGTGTTCGGCGGCTTCTCCGATGTCTCGGGCATCGGCACCGAACTCACCGTGGCCGAGTACCGCTTCGGCAACGACAAGGAAAACCATGTGCGCAAGGTCGCCGGCGTGCACAAGGTGTCCGACGTCACGCTCAAGCGCGGCATCCTGAATTCCAGGAGCCTGTTCGACTGGATCGGCGCGGCGCGCGTGCAGGGCCCGGCCGCCCAGCGTAGCGTCACCATCACGCTGCTGGACGAGGCGCAAAAGCCCGTGCAGTCCTGGGTGCTGCGCGGCGTGATCCCGATGAAGTACACCGGGCCCACGCTGGCCGGCAAGGGCGGCGGCGACGTGGCGATGGAAGAGGTCGTGCTCTCGGCCGAAGCCCTCGAGTACAGCGCCTGAATCCAGCGAGGCGAGCCATGGGCCTGGTCTTCGAACCCGTCGCGCCGAGCGCGCCCGCCGACCTGTACCGGTCGGACGTGGCCTGCTTCGTCGGCCATGTCGGCCGGCGCGCAGGCCGGCCGCTGCCCGATGCGCTGCGCGCGCAGTTGGCCGCGGGCGGCTGGATCGACGGCCCCTGGGCGCGCCCCGCGGCGCAGATCGAAGACCTGCTGGACGTGCCGCTGGCGCTGGACAGCTGGCACCTGTTCGACCGCTTCTACGACTGGAAGCACCGCGCCGTGGACGCGGACGGCACGCGCCGCTGCGCCAGCTACCTGGGCGCGGCCGTGCGCAGCTTCTTCGCGCGCGGCGGCCGGCGGGCCATCGTGGTGCGCGTCGGCGACCCCTGGCCCGTGCAGCAGGACAGCGCCGCGCGCGCCGCCCAGCGCGCCACGCGCCTGGACCGGCTGCTGCCCGCCGCCACGCCCTTCGCGCCGCACGAGCCGGCCAGTTGGCGCGGCGTCCAGCACCTCTACGGCCTGCCGCAGGCCAGCCTGCTGCTGCTGCCCGACCTGCCCGACCTGTGCGCCGGCCTGCCGCCGCCGCCCGACACCGCGCGCGCGCTCGCGCCGCCGCCCGAGGGCTTCGCGCCCTGCGACGTGGAGCAGGCGCCGGAACCCGACACCGCCCTGCTGCGCGTGCCCGCGCCGCGGCTCGACGCCGCCGGCTACCAGCAATGGCGCGAGGCGCTGGACCGCGTGCGCGGCTTCCTGGCCCGGCACCGGCGCGGCGCCACGCTGCTGGCCGCCCTGCCGCTGCCCGAGGCCGCCACGCGCAGCGGCGCCGGCGCGCATGCCCAGGCCGACCTGCTGGGCTACCTGGAGCAGGCCGGCGTGCTGGCCGGCAGCGCGGCGCAGGACCAGGCCCAGGGCCGGCCGGCCGAGGCGCTGTCGCAGCTGGCCTGGCCCTGGCTGCGCACGCGCGCCGCGGCCGGCGACCTGCCGCAGGGCCTGGAGCCGGCCGACGGCGTGCTGGCCGGGCTCGTCGCCCAGGGCGCGGTCACGCTGGGCACGCACCGCTCGGTGGCCGGCGACCGCTCCCTCGCCCTGCTGCGCGACGTCGGCGGCGCCGAGCCCGTGCCGGCCTGGGGCCTGGCGGCCGACAGCCCGTCCGCCCTGCTGGCCAGGCGCGTGTGCCTGTTCGCCCAGCAGGCCGAGGGCTGGGCGCTGCAGTCCGACGTGAGCGCCTCGGCGCTGGAGCCCTGGCGTTTCGGCGGCGCCAGCCGGCTGCTGGCCACGCTGCTGCAGGCCGCGCAGCGCGCCGGCGAGACGGCCGTCTTCGAGCCCAACGGCCCGTTCCTGTGGGCCCGCCTGCGCGGCACGCTGGAGGAGCTGCTGGACGGCTTCTGGCAGGCCGGCGCCTTCGGCGGCGCCACGCGCGCGCAAGCCTTCTCGGTGCGCTGCGACCGCAGCACCATGACCCAGGCCGACCTGGACGCCGGCCGCCTCGTCGCCGTGCTGCAGGTGCGCCCGGCCATGGCCATCGAGCAGATCACCGTGGTGCTCAAGCTCGGCCACGCGGCCAGCGTCGACGCGCTGGCGGAAGAATCCCCATGACCGCCGACACCGCCTTCATCGGCCTGCACGTGTTCCGCTTCGCGGTCACGTTCAAGCGCGCGGGCAGCGGCGGCGGCGGCGCGGTCGAGGTCTGCAGCGGCGCCTTCGCCGAATGCACGGGCCTGGAGGCCACGATGGAGCCCAAGCTGATCCACGCCGGCGGCGCCAACTACGGCGCCACGCAGCGCGCCGGCCAGGTCAGCTTCGCCACCGTGGTGCTCAAGCGCGGCATGACGCGCTCGCGCGACCTGTTCCGCTGGTTCCAGCTGGTCGGCGGCGGCGCCTACGCCTACCGGCTGTCGGCCGAGATCGTGGTGCAGGACGGCGCCGGCAACCCGGTGCTGACCTGGGGCCTGGACCGCTGCCTGCCCGTCAAGTTCAAGGCCGCCGACCTCGATGCCAAGGGCGCCGAGGTCGGCATCGAGGAACTGCACCTCGCGCACGAAGGCCTGCGCCTGTACGACGAAGGAGCCGCGTGATGGCCTGGCTGCCCGACGCCCCGACCGTGGCCGCCGCCACCTTCAAGGTGCTGGACGGCCCCGGCGCGGGCGGCGCGCCGTTCGAGGTGCAGTTCAACCCGGCCTCGCTCGAATACACCGTCAGCAACGAGTTCGACGACCGCAACGGCAACAACGGCGCGCGCCAGTTCGTCAAGAAGAGGAGCGGCAAGCTCGGCATGACGCTGGTGTTCGACACCACCGAGACCGGCGTCTCGGTGCGCGACGTGACGGCCCACATCGGCGGCCTGCTGGAGCCCGCCAGGGACGGCAGCAAGAAGTTCGCGCCCAAGGTCGAGTTCGGCTGGGGCAGCTTGCGCTTTCGCGGCGTGATCGAGCAGTTCAAGGAGACGCTGGACTTCTTCTCGGCCGAAGGCGTGCCGCTGCGCTCGTCCATCGCGCTCACGCTGGCCAGCCAGGAGGTGGAGTTCCAGAGCAACAGGAGCCCGGCCCCGCCCGTGGACCGCAGCCTGCCGGCCGACCCGGTCAGCGCCGCGCCGGGGGCCGGCGCCGCCAGCGTGGCCAACGCGCTGGGCGACCCGCGCGCCGCGCGCGCCATCGCCGGGGCCAACGCCTCGGCCAGCCTGCGCTTCGGCGCCGAGGCCGGCCTGTCCGTGGGCGGCGGCGTGACGCTCTCGGCCGCGGCGGATTTCTCGGCCGGCGCCGGGCTGTCGCTGGGCGCCGGTGCCAGCGCGGGCGCGGGCCTGTCGGTCGGCGCCGGCGCGGGCCTGGGCGTGGGCGCCGCGCTCACGGCCACGGCCGGCCCGGCCTTCGCGGGCCTGTCCATCGCGCCGCCCAATGTGTCGGTCGACCTGGGCGCCGCGCGCGCCAGCCTGCTGCCGCCCCCGCCCGTGGCCGGCGCCGCCTTCGGCCCCGGCGGCCGGGCCGTGGTGCAGGCCGGCGGCAGCCTGAGCGCCGAAGTCGGTGTCCAGGCCGACCTGCATGGCCGCATCCAGTTCGGTTGAGGAGCAGCACCATGGCCGTCACCTTCGAGGAAGTCAGCACCGAGATCCGCCCCACGCCGCCGGCCCAGGCGCCCGCGCCGGCCGCCGCCGCGCCCGACGGCACGGCGCTGGCCGAACAGATCGAGCAGACCCTGCGCGTGCGCGCCGAGCGCGAAGCGCGCCTGAACGACCGGTAGCCGCCATGACCGAAGCCACCTTGAGCCGCAGCGCCATCTTCAGTGCGCGCCCCACGCTCCGCATCGCGGGGCAGGAGGATGCGCGGCTCGCCACGCAGCTGCTGGCGCTGCGCATGGAGGAGGACGAAGGCGGCCTCTCGCACCTGGAACTGCGGCTGAACAACTGGGTCGCCACCGGCGGCAGCCCCGAGCTGGCCTTCGACGCCGGCTCCACGCTGCGCCTGGGCGCCGAGCTGGGCGTCTACGGCGGCGATGCCGCCGCGCCCACGGAAATCTTCCAGGGCCGCGTGAGCGCGCTGGAACTGGTCTGCGACTACGGCAAGCCGCCCGAACTCGTGGTGCTGGCCGAGGACGCACTGGGCGCCGCCCGCCGCGCGCGGCGCACGCGCGTCTACACCGACCAGTCGCCGGCCGAGGTGGCGCGCACCATCGCGGGCGAACTGGGCCTGGCCATCGACGTGACGGCGCTGGACCGGCCGCGCGGCACCTGGGCCCAGCTCGACGAGACCGACCTGGGCTTCCTGCGCCGGCTGCTCGCGCGCTTCGATGCCGACCTGCAGGTGGTCGGCCAGCGCCTGCAGGTGGCGCCGCGCGGCGAGGTGCAGCGCGGCGCCCTGGAGCTCACGCTCTACAGCCAGCTCGCGCGCGTGCGCATCACGGCCGACCTGGCCGGGCAGGTCAGCGCCGTCAGCGTGTCGGGCTGGAACGCGCGCGACGGCGCCCCCGTCAGCGGCCAGGCCAGCACGCTGGCGCACGGCGGCCCCGGCAGCGGCCGCAGCGGTCCGGACTGGGCCGGCGATGCACTCGGCGCGCGCCCGCTGCACCTGGCCGGCCCGGCCGTGCAGAGCGACGAAGAGGCCCGCGCCGTGGCCGAGGCCGCGTTCGACCAGCGCGCGCGCCGCTTCGTGCGCGCCGATGGCGTGGCCGAGGGCAATGCGCGGCTGCGCGTGGGCTGCCACGTGCGGCTGGCCGGCATCGCGCCGCAGTTCGACAACAGCTACTACGTGGTGCAGGCGCGCCATCTGTTCGACCAGCGCCAGGGCTACCGCACCGAGTTCACGGCCGAAACGGCCTACCTGGGGGCCTGATGCAACGCGACCTGCCCTTCCTGACCACGCCGCCCTGGGCCGCGCTGGCCCAGCTCGCGCGCGTGGTCTCGCTCGACGATCCCGAGCGGCTCAACCGCGTGCAGATCCGCCTGCTGGCCTTCGACGGCGCGGCGGGCCAGGACGCGCCGCTCTGGGCCCGCGTCGTCGCCCCGTTCGCGGGCGACCAGCGCGGCTGCTGCATGCTGCCCGACGTGGACGACGAGGTGCTGGTGCTGATGGCCCAGGGCGACGCGCGCGCGCCGCTGATCGTGGGCGGCCTGTGGAACGGCAGCGCCGCGGCCCCGGCCGACATCGAGGCCGGCGGCCTCAACCGCTTCAAGCGCCTGCGCTCGAGGAACGGCATCACGGTCACGCTGGACGACCGGAGCGGCCAGGAAACCCTGACGCTGGAAACCCCGGGCGGCACGCGCGTGACGCTCCAGGACGGCCCCAGCCAGCTCACGCTGGAAGACGCCAACGGCAACAGCATCAAGCTGGAGAGCGCCGGCATCACGGTCACGGCCGCGGCCAAGGTCTCGGTGCAGGCGGCCAACGTGGAGGTCACGGCCGGCATGGTCAAGGTCGATGCGGCCCTGTCCGACTTCTCGGGCATGGTCAAGTGCGCGGTGCTGCAGACCAATGCGGTGATCAGCGCGAGCTATACGCCGGGTGCGGGAAATGTGTGGTGACGCCATGAGCCTGCCCACCTGCATCACCACCACCTGCCGCTCACATTCGGGCCATCGCTGCGCTCGGCCCGGTATCTGCCAAGGGGAGCGTGGATGACACACCACCCCATCCTGATCGGCGCGCCGCGCGGCCTGGCCCGCAGCGGCCGGCCGTGGCTGCTGCAGCGCAGCGACGACGACTTCCTGCCCGCCACGCTGAACGACCTGCGCAGCGCGGCCGGCCGCGAACGGCTGCGCGCGCTGCGCGCCCGCGCGCTCGACGGCCAGGGCACGCTCAAGCTGTTCCAGCCGATCCAGCGCCAGTTCCACCTCGCGCTGCTGGAAGCCTGGTGCGACACGGCCGGCGAGCCGCGCCTGGACCCGCGGCGCATCCAGGCCGCCGGCCTGGTGCTGCGCCGCATCGGCGCCGACGGCCGCGCCGAGGGCTGGATGAAGTCGGGCGGCCGCATCCACGGCTGGCTGCCGCTCGCGCGCGTGGGCGGCGCCGACGCCGATCCCCTGCCCGCCCTGCGCGGCCAGCACGGCCTGACCGGCGTGCCCGACATCGACCGCCAGCTGGCCGCCTTCGTGCGCGCCCAGCCCGACAGCGCGCTGGAGGAAGCCACCATCCCGCTCTACCTCGCGCCGCCCGACGTCTGCGCCGAGGCCGGCCAGACCCTCTACTACGGCCTGGTGCCCACCGTCAGCAGCGAGATCAGCGAGGCCGACGAGCAGCTGGCCGCCGCGCCGGGCACCGATTTCGGCCCGCGCTCGGCCGCCTTCCGCGACCACCTGGTGCTGGCCCTGCAGGGCCGGGCCATGGGCCTGCCGCGCACGGGCCAGAACGTCACGGCCGCCTGGCTCAAGGACAGCGAGCAGGCCGGCGCCGATGCCGCGCTGACCCGCTTCGTGCTGCTGCTGCGCCAGCTGGCCAGCGAGTTCGACGCCTTCGGCAGCGCCGGCGCGCCCATCCTGCAGGCGCTCTCCACGCTGCAGCTGCCGCTGGTGCTGCGCAGCGGCGAGACCCAGCCGCGCCGCGTGCGCGCCGACCAGTTCCTGCAGCAGGCCCAGGCCCTGGTGCTGCGGCAGCAGGCCGGCAGCGTCGAGATGCCCGCCGAGTGGCCGGCCATGGACGGTGCCGCCGCCCAGCGCCTGGCGGACGCGCTGCACGGCGCCATGCAGAGCCGCTTCGCCGCCGTCAAGGGCAAGCGCGGGCGCTTCGACGAGCCCGGCGCGCGCTACCAGCTGCGCGCCTTCGTGCGGCTCGCGCCGGACGGCGCCTGCCCGGCGCGCACCGTCTGGGGTGAGGCCAGCGAGCCCTTCGTGATCGCCGCCTGGTACGAGGGCGCGGGCGCGCCGCCCGTGCAGATCGCGCTGCCCGACCCCAGCGACAAGGGCCTGCTGGACGCGCTCAAGCCCAGCGTGGCCTTCGTCGTGCCGCCCTCGCTGCAAAGCCTGCTGTCGGGCGCGAGCAAGCAGCTGCTGGACGGCGAGGGCGCGAGCAGCAAGTTCGGCCTGACCTGGATCTGCGGCTTCAACATCCCCATCATCACGGTCTGCGCCTTCCTGGTGCTGAACCTGTTCCTGGGGCTCTTCAACATCGTGTTCGGCTGGATGTTCTCGATGAAGATCTGCCTGCCGTTCCCGAAGATTCCGCCGAAGACATGAGCGCGAATCCACGCCCCCTGCTCGGCTGGCCCCTGCTGCCGCTGCCCGACGCGCACGGCGCGCTGGCCTGGCCCGACCTCGCCACCAGCGTGCGCGACGGCATCCGCGCCATCCTGTCCACGCGCCCCGGCGAGCAGCTCATGCGGCCCGAGTTCGGCGGCGGCCTGGACCGGCTGCTGCACGCGCCCAACACCATCGCCACGCGGCGCGAGATGCGCGACCTCGTGCAGGACGCGCTGGCCCGCTGGGAGAGCCGCATCCTGCTCGACGGCGTGGAGGTCTGGGAGGTCGCGGGCGCGCCGAGCCAGGTGCGCGTGGAGATCGCCTACCGGCTGGCCCGCACGGGCCAGGCCGGCGCCATGAACGTCACCGTGGACCTGGAGGGCTAGCCCCATGCCGCTCTTGCCTCCCTCGCTGGACGACCGCCGCTTCGACGACCTCGTCGAGGAACTCATCGCGCGCATCCCGGCCCACACGCCGGAATGGACGCACCCGCGCCAGGGCGACCCCGGCCGCACGCTGATCGAGCTGTTCGCCTGGCTCGGCGACACGCTGCTGTACCGCGCCAACCTGGTGCCCGAGCGCCAGCGCCTGGTGTTCTTGAAGCTGCTGGGCATGGGCCTGCGGCCGGCGCTGCCGGCGCGCGGCATCGTCGGCCTGGCCTTCGCGCGCGACACCGAGCTGGCCGCCTGCACGCTGCAGCCGCGCGCGCTGCTCAAGGCCGCCGTGCCCTTCGAGACCCTGGCCGAGACCACGGTGCTGCCGGTCACGGGCGAGGCCTACATCAAGCGCGCGCTGCCGCCCGCGCAGGCGGCCCAGCGCAGCGAGCTGCTGCAGGGGCTGGCGCGCATCCACCGCATCGGCGGCACGCTCAAGGCCTACCAGACCACGCCCGTGTTCGCCGAGGGCCGCGCCGCGCCCGAGGGCGTGGACGTGTTCGCGCAGAGCGTGGACCGCGCGCTGTGGATCGCGCTGCTGGCCCCGCCCGCGCGGCAGGCCGAACTGCAGGGCGAAGTCAACACCGCCGTGCGCAACGCGCTGGGCGGCGGCGACGCCGCGCTGCCGCCGCTGCTCTCGGTCGGCGTGGTGCCGGCCGTGCGCCCGGCCGGTCCCTTCGACGAGGTCACGGCCGCCACGCCGGTGCCCGTGCTGTGGGAGATGACCACGCGCGGCAGCACCGACTTCGACACCGCCTACACCCAGCTGCCCGTGCAGGGCGGCACCGACACCAGCGGCGGCCTGGCCCGCGCCGGCACGCTGCGCCTGCAGCTGCCCGACGAGCGCGCGATCTGGGCGCCCTCCAACGACGTGGGCGAGAACCCGCATGCCGGCGTCGGCGACGCGCCACCGCGGCTCGACGACCCGGCCCGCGCCGCGCGCCTGGTGGCCTGGCTGCGCCTGCGCCCCGAACCGAGTACACCGGGGCAGCCCGTGCAGCAGCTGCCGCTGGCCTGGATCGGCGTCAACGCGGTCGAGATCGACCAGCGCAGCACGCTGGCCGGCCGCGTGCTGGGCGCCTCCAACGGCGCGGCCGACCAGCAGTTCGCGCTGCCGCTGGGCTCGGTCGACGCCGCCAGCCTGCAGATCGAGGTCGAGGCGCCGGGCCGCGGCTACCAGCCCTGGAGCCGCGTGGACGACCTGGCCGCCATCCATGCCGACCCGCAGGTCGCGCGCGACGCCACCGCCTACGAACTCGACGCCGAGGCCGGCACCCTGCGCCTGGGCGACGGCCTGCGCGGCAAGGTGCCCGAGGCCGGCATGCGCGTGCGGCTCGCGCTGGGCCGCTTCGGCGGCGGCCGCGCCGGCAACCTGCCGCCGCTGGCGCTGGCCGAACTCGCGGGCACCCTGCTTTCCGGCCAGACCGCGCCGCCCATCCGCGTGCTGCAGCCGCTGCCGCTGGCCGGCGGCGAGGACGCCGAGACCCTGGCCGTGGCCGAGCGCCGCATCCCGGCCCGGCTGCGCCACCGCGATCGCGCCGTGACCGAGGACGACTACCGCAGCCTGGCGCTGGAGGCGCCCGCCATCGACGTCGGCCGCATCGAGGTGCTGCCGCGCTTCAAGCCGCGCGACCGGCGCTTCCACGTGCCCGGCGTGGTCAGCGTGCTCGCGCTGCCGGCCGCGCCGCTGGCGCCGGCCCCCAACCCGCGGCCCGACCGGCCCTTCATCGAGCGCCTGCACGCCCATCTCTCGGTGCGCACGCCGCTGGCCACCGAGCTCTACGTGATCGGCTGCGACTACGTGGCGCTGGGCCTGTCGGTGGCCGTGCTGGTGCGCGACGGCCATGCGCGCGACCGGGTGCTGCTCGACGTGCGCGAGGCCCTGCGCCGCCTGCTCTGGCCGCTGGCCCCGGGCGGCCTGGACGGCAGCGGCTGGCCGCTGGGCCGCGCCGTGCGCTCGCGCGAACTCGAGGTCGAGGTCTCGCGCGTGGCCGGCGTGCAGGAGCTGCGCGGCCTGCGCCTGTTCCAGCGCCAGGGCGACGACTGGCAGGCGCTGCCGGCCATCGCGGCCGACGGCGCCCAGCAGCTCGCACTCTCGCCCTGGCAACTGCCCGAACTGCTGTCGGTCATCGCCGTCGAGGGCGCCAGCGCGCCCACCGACCTGCGCGCCCTGCCCAACCCCTTCGCCGACGCCAGCGCCGTGGCGGTGCCCGTCGTGCCGGAGCTGTGCTGATGGAACGGAACGCCCGCCACCTCCGAAACCCAGGCCGAGCGCAGCGACGGCCCGAGCCCCAGGCCGAGCGCAGCGATGGCCCGGATCGGAATTTCCCCTGTGCCCCTGCCGAGGAGCGCAGCGCCATGGGCTGCGCAAGGGCACCTTGCGCTTCGTCCTCTGACTCATTGCGCTTGTTTGAGCGGAGTGAACGCAGTGAACGAAGCGAGTTGCGCAATGCAGCCCATGGCGCGAGCACCGCAGGTTGCCCGGAGCGAAGCGCAGGGACAGGGGCACCGGGGTCGCCTTCTTTTGCTTCCTTTTCTTGGCGAGACAAGAAAAGGGAGTCGTCGTGCGGGGGCGAAATCCCCGCCTCCTCACTTCGACCCACCGTAGTGTTTCCTGCTGGCACCAGAGGCCGGAAGGTACGCCCGGCCATGGCATCTGGCCTGGAGCACTGACATGGACGCCAACGGCCAACGCTTCTGGCTGCTCGGCGAGTCCGCGCACTTCCCCTCCCATGCCCACACGGCCTGGGACGCCGAGTGCCGCCGCCTGCGCCTGGCCTCCGAACGCACGCTCACGCCCGCGCTGGCCCCGGCCGCCGCCTTCAACGCCGCGCAGGAGGCGCTGGAGCGCGTGCCGCGCGCCATCGACACGCTCGAATGCGTGGCGCGCTGGGACGCCGACAGCGGCGCCATCCGCGTGCGCAGCGTGCTGCCCGACGAGGCCGTGCTGCTGGTGCCGGACGCCACGCCCAGCGACCTGTGCAACGGCGCCGACGGCGTGCTCTACGTGCTGCTGCCCGGCGCCGTGCTGCTGCACGACCTGCGCGGCCGCTGGGCCGACGTGCGCGTGGCCCTCGCCGGCTTCACGCCCTGGCGCGCGGCGCCGGCGGCCGACGGCGGTGCCTGGCTGCTGGAGCGCGGCACCGGCCGGCTCGCGCGCCTGACGGGCCGGCCGCGCCGCACCGAGACGCCGCAGCCCGACGACTACGACCCGCGCGTGTTCCGCCCCAGCCCCGAGAACGCCTGCGCGCCGCAGATCCGCCTGCTGGCCGGCCCGCCCAGCGACGGCAGCGAGAACGCCGTGGCGCTGGCCAGCGGCCCCGACGGCGCGCTCGCGCTGTTGAGCTGGGCCACCGACGGCGCGCCGCGCCTGCGCTGCTGGCGGGCCGATGCGCAGCGCTGGGACGCGGCCCATGCGCCGCAGGGCGCGGCCTACGCCTACGCGCTGGCCTGGCTGTCGCCCGGGCGCGTGGCCCTGCGCGTGCCGGGCCGCCGCGACGCACCGGCCTGGCAGCTCGGCGCCACGCCCGGCCCGCTGCCCCCCTTGGGCGATGTCTACCCGCTCGCGCCCGATGCGCGCGAAGCCCCGTTCTGCAACGGCCCCGTGCAGCCGCCCTGCTACCCGGCGGGCCCGGCCGGCGCCGAGCCGCTGCATGCGCTGTCGCTGCACCGCTTCGCGGCCCGGGGCGAGGCACGCACCTATGCCGACAGCGCCACCGGGCTGGTGGCGCGCCTCATCGACAGCGGCGACACCACCACGGTCTGGCACCGTGTGTTCGCCGAGGCCGTGCTGCCCGCCCGCACCGGCTTCGTCGCCTGGCTGGCCGCCACCAACGAACCCGCGCCGCCGGCCGCCGACGACCTGCTGGCCTGGCACGCCCACGGCTTCGGCAGCACCGGGCTGACCGCGCCGCAGCTGCCGCAGGCCGTCTGGGAGCCCGTGCCCAGCGAGTTGCCGCACCACCCGGGCCTGCTGGGCGGCGCGCAGGAGCCCGGCCGCGCGGGCCTGTTCTCGGTGCTGGTGCAGAACAGCCGCCAGCGCGTGCGCTCCCTGGCCGGCCGCTACCTCTGGCTGCGCCTGGCGCTGCAGGGCGACGGCCACGCGACGCCAGAAATCGCCGCGCTGCGCGTCTGGGGCAGCCGCTTCTCCTACGTGGACCACTACCTGCCGCGGCTGTACCGCGAGTCGCAGTTCGGCGGCGCCGCCACCCAGCCCGGCGAGCGGCTCGCGGCCATCGACCCGGAATTCGGCGAGGCACTGGACGCGGCCGACGCCGGCGACGCCGCACTGCGCGGGCGCCTGCTGCTCGAACAGGTCGCGCTGGGGGCTGCCGCCAGCATCGCCGTGGAGCAGGCCGGCCAGGCCTGGCTGCTGCAGGACGGCGCGAGCGCCTGGCGCCTGCGCCGCGAGGACGGTCTCATCGCCATCTACCGCCCGCGCGCCACGCCGGCCGATTTCAACGCGCGCCTGCTGGCCAGTTTCGAGGGCGTGCTGACGCGGCTGGAAGACCGCGTGGCCCACGCCCACCTTCTCAGCGACCCGGCCCTCGCCGACGACGGCCGGCTCGACTGGCTGGCCGGCTGGATCGGCGTGGCCTTCGACCCCGCGCTGCCGGCCGCGCGCCGGCGCGACTGGCTGCGCGGCGCGCCCGACCTGGCGCGCTGGCACGGCACGCGGCGCGGCCTGCAGCTGGCGCTGGACATCGCCACCGGCGGCGCCGTGCGCGGCGGCGAGGTGCTGGTGGTGGAGGACTTCCGGCTGCGCCGCATCCTGGCCACGCTGCTGGGCGTGGACCTGGCCGACGAACACGACCCGCTGCTGCCCGGCCTGCAGGTCAGCGGCAACTCGGTCGTGGGCGACACGCTGTTCGTCGGCGAGCAGGCGCGCGCCGAACTCGCCGCGCTGTTCGACGCCGGCCAGCTGGGCGCGGCCGGCGAGGCGGCCGCGCTGGCCTTCGACAGCGAACTCGCGCACCGCGCCACCGTGCTCGTGCACCAGGCCGTGGAGCCGCAGGACCTGGGCCTGATCCGCCGCATCGCGCAGCTGGAAGCGCCGGCCCACGTGGAACTGCGCGTGGCCCAGGCCAGTTGGCCGCTGCTGGTCGGCATCGCCAGCCTGGTCGGCGTGGACACCTACCTCGGCCCGCCGCGGCTGCCGCGCCCGGTGCAGGTCCAGCGCAGCGGCCTGGGCCTGGGCGACTACCTCGTCAGCGCGGCCGTGCTGGACCCGCGCCTGGCCGGCGCGCCCGCCACGTCGGCGCCGCAGGCCGATGCCGGCGCCGACCAGCGCGCCCTGCCCGGCGCCAGCTTCGTGCTGGACGGCAGCGGCTCGCGCGCCGCGCCGGGCCGCACGCTGGCCGAATACCGCTGGCGCTGGCTGCCGCCTGCCGAATCCTGAACCCGCAACCCGAAGGAGCACACCATGGCTGAATTCACCCCCGGCGTCGAGATCGCCACCGACACGCCGACCATCGAGGTCACCGTCGGCCCCAACAACCCGATGCCGATCGGCCGCCAGACCTTCCGGCTGGTCGTCGTCGACGACGCGGGCAATGCCTCGCAGCCCGACGAGGTGGTCATCATCGTCGCCGACCAGGACGCGCCCACGGCCGTGATCCGGGGGCCGCGCATCGCCGCCTTCGGCCGCAGCTTCGAACTGGACGGCTCGGCCTCGTTCGACGCCGGCGGCGGCCGCGTGGTCCGCTACGTCTGGACCTACATGGGTCCCGTGACCTGACGCCGCCGCAGGCGCCGCACCCGCAGGAACCGGACCATGGCCCAGTTCGCCGTCGGCCAGTCCATCGCCACGGACACCCCGGGCGTCACGGTCGACGCCGGCCTGGCCGTGGGCAGCCACCGCTTCAGCCTCGTGGTGCTGGACGCCGCCGGGCTGCGCAGCCGGGTGGCCGACGAACTGGTGGTGCAGGTCCAGCGCCTGGTGGTGCCCGACCGGCCGATCCCGGTCGATCCGGTGCGGCCCCCCCCGATCGACCCGGCCGGCCCCGTGATCACGCCGGTCGTGACGCCGGTCGTCACCCCTGTCAATCCCCCCGTCGTGGCCCCGGTGCGTCCGGTCGTCACGCCCGTGCGGACCCCACAACCGAGGAGACCGCGATGAGTACCCTGGCCCCGGATGCCGACCCGCTGCTGGCCCGGCCCAACGCCGACCGGCTGGCCTACGCCACCGGCATGCTGCTGGACGCGCAGGACTTCAGCGACGAGCAGACCTACCACCGCGGCCGGCTGGCGCGCGCGCTGGCCTTCCTGGCCGGCCCCGGCACGCTGGCCGGGCTGCGCGTGGAGCACGTGCCCGGCAGCGCCGGGCAGGTCGAGGAGATCCGCGTGCAGCCCGGCCTGGCGGTGGACCGGCTCGGCCGGCTGATCGAACTGCCGCGCCCGGCCTGCCTGCGGCTGCCGCGCTGGTTCGAGGCGCTGGCCGCCGCCGGCGACGGCAGCGCGCTGGTCCAGGCCAGCTACGACGCGCCGGCCGGCTTCGTCTCGCAGCGCTTCGCCGACGCCGGCACCGCACTGCCCGCGCGCGCGCTGGTGGCCGACGTGTTCCTGCGCTTCGTGGCCTGCCCGCGCGGGCTCACGCCCAGCTTCGCGCAGGGCCCGTTCGACGCGCTGAACGCCGTGTCCATCGCGCGGCTGCGCGACGCCTACGAACTGCAGCTGATCGCCCGCCCCGGCCTGGACGACGGCTACGACGGCCTGCCGCTGCCGCCCGGCGCGGCGGCGCTGGGCAACCCCGGCGCGACGGCCCAGGAGCGCCGCGACGCGCTGCAGGACGCCGTGCTGCTGGGCTGGTCCGCCAGCGGCCATGCCGGCAATGACGTGGGTGGCGGCGAGGACGGCGGCCTGGAACCCGCCCCCGAGCACCCCGCCGAGCTGGCCGACCACAGCGCCGTGTTCCTGGCCCGCGTGCTGCTGCCCGTGGACGGCGCCACGCCGCCGGCCCGCACGGATGCCCTGCCCCTGGTCGACAACTGGGGCCGCCGTTTCCTGCCCCCCGCCTCGCTGTTCGCGCAGTGGGCCGGCGCATAACCCGAGGAGCCCGCCATGGCCATCAACCTGACCCAGGGCGCCGCCCGCGAACGCATCGACCCGGCCGAGGCGCCGCAGCTGCGCCAGCGTGGCGTGCTCGTGGAAGACGCGCGGCGCGAACGCCCGCGCTACTTCGACGGCCGCTTCCTGGCCGCGCGCGACCTGGTGCGCGACCAGCAGTACTTCCTCACGCGCGAGGCCGACCTGGGCCGCGCGGCCGGCAGCGGCGTGGCCCACGGGCTGGACGTGGCGCGCGGCGCGACGCTGCAGAGCATCGCCATCGCGGCCGGCGACGGCATCACGGGCGCCGGCGAACTGGTGCTGCTGCCGCGCCCGCTCACGCTGAACCTGGCCGACATCCCGCTCGCGGAGCAGCTGTCGGTGCGCTTCGGCCTGTCGCGCCTGCCGGCCGCGCCGCTGCGCAGCCGCACCGGGCTGTTCGTGCTGGGCCTGCGGCCCGTGGAGTTCACGGCCAACCCGATCGGCGCCTACCCGACCACGCTGACCGGCGCGCGCACCGTGGAGGACGGCGACGTGGTCGAGGGCACGGCCGTGGTGCTGATCCCCTGGCAGGACGACGGCGCGGCCGATGCGCTGGACGCGCGCCGCGGCACGGCCGCGCGGCGCATCTTCACGCAGCCCGAGGCGCCGGGCTGGTCGGCCAACGTGCTGCCCGTGGCCATGCTGGCGCTGCAGTCCAACAGCCTGGTCTGGATCGACGAGGCCCTGGTGCGGCGCGAGCTCGGCGCCGACCGCGGCGACCTGCCCGGCCTGGGCCTGGTGCCGCGCGGCCTGCGCCTGGCCCACCTGCTGCAGTACCAGGCCCACCTGGCCGACGTGGTGGCGCAGCTGGGCAGCCGCAGCTTTCCGGCCGCCACGCAGTTCCCGGCGCTGCCGCCGGCCGGGCCGCTGCCGCCCGGCGTGATCGACACGCGCGACTTCACGCAGCGCTACTTCCCGTCCGAGGTGGACGTGGACTTCTCCATCATCCCCGACGACGAACTGCCGGCCCTGGTCGAGGAAGCGCTGGCCCTGCCGCCGATCGACCTGCTGGCCAGCGAGGCCGCGCTGGACCTGACCGCCGTGCTGGTCCTCGCGCCCGTGCCGCGCGCCGAGTTCCGTGCCGTGCGCGCGCGGCTCACGGCCGTCACGCGCGCGCTGCGCCCGGCCGCGCCCAACCTGATCGCGCAGCGCAAGCCGCTGGAGATCCTCACGCGGCTGCGCCTGCCGCAGCCGCTGCTGCCGGTGGACGTGGCCAACCCCTCGGACGCCGAATGGGCGCGCCTGGCCCAGCTGCCCGAACTGTGGTTCGTGCGCCGGCGCAACCTGGCCTACCGCGACGACCTGGTCGGCCGGCCCGTGGCCGTGGCCGGCGGCGACGACGTGCCGGTCGAGCGCGGCGTGCTGGCGCGCGTGGACGCGCTGGGCCTCAAGCCGGCGCTGGACCGCGTGCTGGCCGCCTCCAGCACGCGCGCCGCGGCCAACGTGGTGGCGCTGCTGGCCACGCCGCGCGTGGCGGCCTCGCCCACGCTGACCGCCGCCGCGCTGGGCGCGCTGAACGCCAAGGTCGAGGGCGCGCCGCAGATCGACCAGGCCCGCGTGCTGCGCGTGGGCGCCGAACTCGAAGGCGGCGCCGGCAGCGGCCTCGAAAAGCTCGAACGCGCCACCGGCAGCGAGGCCGTCACGCGCACCGCGCTGAACAGCCTGGCCAGCAACGACCAGTGGCGCAAGCTCGACAGCGCCGCCCAGAGCGCCGACAGCACCCGGCTGGCCCAGCTCGGCCAGCGGCTCACGCGCGTGCCGGGCGGCGGCACCGCCGCACCCGCCTGGCCGCCGGCCGACGCGCCCGTGGCTGCACCGGCCACGGAACCCGCGCCGCGCAAGACCGCGGTCAGGAAGACGCCGGCCCGGAAGGCTCCCGCCAGGAAGACCACGGCCAAGACCGCCACCAAGCCGGGAGACACACCGTGAGCACCACGCCGATCAGCGGCGCGCTGGCCGGCGAGCGCGTCGTCGGCCTGTCGCCGGCCAGCGCCACCGAGGCCGCCAGCGACTGGCGCCGGCGGCCCAACGTGTTCCCCGGCCGCGCGCTGACGGCCGGCGCGCTCACGCAGTGGCAGGCCTGGCAGGCCGGCCACCTCGCGCTGCGCGGGCAGGACTGGACGGCCGGCGTGGTCGAGGGCCTGGAGCTGTCGGCCCGGCTGCTGCCGGACGCCACCGGCTTCGCCGCGGTGGAGCTGGAACTGGGCCGCGGCCTGGCCCTGGCCGCGAGCGGCGAGGACCTGGTGCTGCAGCAGCCGCTGCGCTGCCTGCTGGCCGACGTGCCCGTGGTGGCGCCGGCCGGCTTCTTCGAGGACGGCAGCGGCGTCGGCCCCGGCACCGAGGGCGCGCCGCCCACGCTGCGCGCGCGCCGCATCGGCGCCGCGCTGGGCGCGCTCGGCCTGCCCGGCGAGGACGGCGTGCCGACCCGCCCCGCCGTGCCGGCCGCGCTGCCGCCCGTCGGCGTGCTGGTGCTGCAGCCCGTCATGGCCGACCGCGCCAGCCTGGACCCCCTGGACCCCTGCGCGCGCAGCGCCTGCGACGAAGGCACCTACGGCGACGCCGCCGCCTTCGAGGACTGGCGCATGGCCGACGGCGCGCGCCTGCTCTGGTACGTCTGGCCCGGCGAATGGCGCGGCGTGCCGGCCGTGCCCGACGTGCAGTTGCGCAATGCGCTGGCCTGGACCGTGTTCGAGGCCGAGGAGGCCCTGCCCGCCGGCCAGATGCTGCCCTGGGAGGCCTGGGGCCAGCCGCTGGCCCTGGTGGCGCTGGACCCGGCCACGCGCGCGCCGCTCTGGCTGGACCGCGCCAGCGTGGTGCGCCGCGGCGGCCAGGCGCGCGACGCACGGTTGGTGGCCGTGGGCGGCCGGCTGCAGGCCGACAGCCGCCGGCCCGCGCTGTGGCAGGCCCGCATCGAGCAGCTGGCCGAGCAGGTGGCCGCCGCCGGCGAGCCCGCGCCCGAGCCGGGCACGCTCAACGATGCCTTCGGCCGCTTCCTGCCGCCCGTGGGCCTGTTGCCGCGCAACGCCTTCGACGCGGCCGGCCCGCGCAGCGCGTTCTTCCCGGTGGGCTTCGACATCGACGCCGTGCCCGTTCCGGTCGAGCAGCTGGACCTGGCGGTGCGCGCCAGCGCCGCGCTGGCGCCGCTGGCCGTCGGCGCGGCCGAGAGCGTGCGCCTCATGGTGCCGGTGCCGCTGTCGTCCTGGGAGCCCGGGCTGCTGCAGCGCGCGCAGATCGACCCGCTGTTCCAGCAGACGCTGGACGAGCATCTGCTGCGCCGCGCGCGCACGCTGGGGTTGCGCCAGGGCCTGCGCCAGCAGGCCGCCATGCTGGCGCATGCGCTGTCGGGCCAGGTGCAGGCCGTGCCCTCGTTCAAGGACGACCCGCTCGCGGTCGAGACCGAATCGCTCGCGCCCTGGGGCGAGCCACCGCCCGGCGGCGGCCACCGCAGCGCGCTGCGCGCCGGCCTGCACCAGCATTTCTTCGACGGCGCCGCGCCGCCGTTCACGGTGCAGGCCGCCGAGTCGCTGTTCTGCTGGGTCTGCCTGGACCCGGACCACCCGCCGCGCCAGCTGATGCTGCGCTGGCACGGCCCCAACGGCTGGGAGCACCGCGCCTACTGGGGCGAGAACCTGATCCCCGGCGGCACCGACGGCACGGCCGCGCGGCTGCGCGTGGCCGACCTGCCCACGCCGGGCCAATGGGTCATGCTGGCCGTGGCCGCCAGCGCGCTGGGCCTGGCCGGCCAGAACGTGGACGGCATGGCCTTCGCGCTGCACGACGGCCGCGCCGCCTTCGGCCTGACGGGCGCGCGCACGGCCGAGGTCTGGCGCAAGTGGTTCTGCAACTTCCTGCCGGCCGGCGCGCGCGTGCAGGGCGACGAGCCCTGGGACCTGCTCAGCGCCAACGACCTGTGGGCCCCGTTCGAGCCGCAGCGCGGCGTGGAGCCCAGCCTGCCCGACCTGCAGGCCGAGGGCGGCGACGGCGGCGGCATCTTCGACCCGGGCGCGCCCGGCACGGGCACCGCGCCGCGGCGCCTGGCCGTGCCCGACAGCGGCTTCAGCCTGGTCTACCCGCCGGCCACCGGCTGGCGCGGCCACAGCGTGGTCGGCAGCGCCGTCACCAACGGCCAGGGCGGGCTGGCCAGCATCGCCATCGGCGCGGCCGACGGCATCGGCTGCTGGATCTACCTGGACGAGCTGAACCCGCCGCGTTCGCTGTGGGCCGGCCTCATGCTGCTGGACCTGCGCCCGGACGTGCCGGCCGCTTCGCGCATCCAGTACGTGTTCGGTTACTGGGGCGAGAACCGCCAGGCCGAACTCATGCGCACCGTGCCCGGCCTGGAGGCGCTGAACGCGCGCACGCGGCGCGCCGGCGCGCTGCCGCGCCCGGGCAGCTGGGTCGAGCTGCCGCTGCGCCTGCCCACCGCCGCCGAGGTGCCCGCGGGCGCCTCGCGCTACGCCGTGATCGGCATGGTGCTGACGGCCTACCAGGGCCAGTTGGCCGTCAGCGACCTGCTGCATCGGCCGCCGCCGGTCCAGGGCCAGGCCACGCCCGACCCGGTGCTGCTGTGGCCCACCGCCATCAGCGCCGACCCGCGCCCGACCACCACGCCGCCCTATGCGCCCTTCCTGACGCCGGCGCCGATCCCGCAGCACAACCTGGGCGTGCTGACACCCACGCCGTCCTCGCGCATCGGCACCGTGAGCGTCACTACCGAACTGGTCGGCGACCCGCTGCTGCTGCGCCTGTCGGGCCACGAGCAGTCGCAGCTGCTGCTGCGCGGGCTGCAGGGTTTCATCGACTATTTGCGCCAGCGCATCGACCGGGCCGACGACATCACCGACTTCGGCTTCGCCCACATGCAGGTGGACATGCACCGCATCCGCCAGCTGACCATGAGCGCGACCGACGCCGGCCGGCTCGCGATCTCGCCCACGCTGGCCGCGCTGGCCAAGTCCGACAGCGCCATCGAGGTGCAGAAGGAGATCGGCGCCTACATCGACCGCGTGCGCCAGGGCGCCGCGACGCCCCCGCCGCCCCCACCGCCGCCGCCGCCCCCGCCGCCTCCGGCACCCAGCCCCGCGCCCTCGCGGCTCAACCTGGCCACCGGGCTCGGCGGCATCTCGGCCGTGCGCATCGGCACCGTCACGGGCGCCAGCATCGGCAGCACGGCCACGGTCGGCACGCTCGCCTCGCGCGCGGCCGCGCTGCAGGCCGACCTGGGCGCCAGCGCCAGCGTGGCCGCCGGCGCCAGGCTCACAGGCGTGGCCAGCCAGCGCCTGGACGAGGGCGTGCTGCTGCAGCGCCCCACGGCGCCGCCCAGGATCGTCTACGCCAACCCCATCGTCGGCCTGTCGGAGATCCGCACCACGGCGCTCGCCGAGCGGCTGCGCAACCCGCCTTCGCCCGAGGCGCGCAACTACGCGCTGTCCAACCGCGCGCGCACCGTCGCGTCGCTGCTGAACCTGCTGGAGACCTTCGCCGCCGAGGACAGCGGCGAGGTGCCCGCGCTGTTGCAGGACTTCCAGGTCCCCGGCCTGGCGGGAGATCCCTTCCTGGCCGGCCTGCCGGCCGGCACGCTGCAGCGCCCGCTGGCCGATTTCCGCGGCGACGCCGCCTTGCAGGAGAGCCTGGCCCGCCCGCCCAGCGGCAGCGACGACGCGCTCGACGAGGCCACGCTGTTCACCCAGGCCGTCAGCCTGTCGGACAGCACCATCGCCATGCTGCGCCGGCTGGAGGCCCGGCTGACCGTCTACCGCGACGCGCTGGCGCGCTGCGAGACCGCGCTGGGCGCCTTGCAGCAGCAGATCGGCCAGCTGGACGCGCGCCAGGCCGAGGTCGCCAGCCAGCTGGCCGAGGCGCGCCACGACGTCAGCGTCACGCGCGCGCTGCTGGCCGAGGAGACCGAGCGCATCGCCGCCATCAACGCGCGCCGCGCCAAGGTGCTGGCCGAGGAGGTGAAGTTCATCGCCTACGTGCGGCCGCGCGAGGCCGACAACCTGCTGGCCACGCCCACCCACGCGGTCGACCCCGGCCTCGTCGAGCCGGCGGTGCCGGCCTGCCTGCGCGCCCACCCCGAGCCGCCCGAGGAGCTGCTGGACATGCTGCGCGTCGTGCGCGAGGCGCCCGCGACCTGGTTCGTGCAGGTGCCGCCGATGCTGCAGCGGCTCGACAAGGTCGACCACCTCGTGCGCCTGCTCGACGGCGCGCAGCTGCGCGCGCTGTCCGGCGTGGCCCAGCCGCGCCTGGCCACCCAGGCGGTGGCCGGCGCCGGCCGCCTGGCCACCGGCATCGCCCAGCTGGCCGCGCGCCAGACCGAGGCGCTGGCGCCGCGCGTGGCGACGCTGCACACCATCAACCTCGGCCTGCTCGGCAGCCTCAGCTGGCAGGGCGTGCGCGACCAGGCCGCCCAGGTCGTGAGCTTCGGCGACCTGGCCGAGGGCGGCCACGGCCGCGCCGACGTCGCGCGCGCGGCGGCCGACGAGCTCGACCGCATCCGCGGCGTCGCGGCCTGCCTGCATGCCGAGTTCAGCGGCGTGCCGCCGGCGATCCGGCTGCAGTGGGCCGAACTGCTGTCCGGGTTCGACGCCGCGCCCAACCTGCGCAACCTGGCCAACCTGCCGCGCTGGGCCGAGATCCCGTACCTGGACCGGCGCCAGATGCAGGCCTACGTCGACTGGCTGTTCGCCCAGATCGAGCCCGGCCAGCCGCAGGCGGTGGCCCTGGTCAACGACGTGGTGCGCATGTGCCTGCTGCTGGCCAGCCACACGCCGGTGGACCGCATCGTGCAGGGCCGCATGGCCCGGCCCACGCCGGGCGTGGGCCCGGGCGTGCGCATCCCGCTCGCGGTGCTGGACGCCGCGCCGCTGCGCGTGGGCATGGCCGCGCTGCTGTACCGCCAGGACCAGCTCGTCGCGCGCGCCACGGTGGAGGACCTCGGCCAGGGCGAGGTGATGGCGCGCGTGGTGCACACCGCGCAGACCCGCGTGGACCTGGGCGACGACGTGCGCGTGCACTTCGACATGGCCGCCACCGTGAGCCTGGCGGCCACCGCGGCGCGGCGCACGCTGTTCCGGTGAGCCGCCATGCCCGCCGCCCAGCGCACCGTCCGCCACCTGCGCCTGAAGGCAGCGGATGCCGCGCAGGCGCGCCGGCTGCTGCCGGTGCTGGAGGACGCGCTGCGCTGCGCCAGCCTGGGCGAGGGCGAAGGCACGCGGCTGTTCGTGGTGCGCCGGCTCGCGCTGGGGCCGGTGGCCTCCGGCATCACCGCGCCCGCCCTGGCGCAGCGCATCGAGGAGCGCCTGGCCGAAACCGCGCGGCACTGGGTCGACGCGGGCAGCGACGCCGCCGGTGACGCGGCCTGCGTCGCCTTCGCCGGCGCGCTGGACGCGCGCGTGCAGTTCGCGCTGCGGCGGCTGCGGGGCGCGCCCTGCAGCGCCTGGTACTGGCCGCTGGCGGTGCCCGAGTGCGCCCGCGCCATGGCGCTGGCCGAACAGCTGCAGCGCATGGCCTGGACCCTCGCGGGCTGGCCCGAGGCCCGCGTGGCGCTGCCGGCCTGGGCCGCGGCGCTCGCGCAGGCCGGCCACGCCATGGCGCTGGCCCGCGCGCTGGCGCCGGCGCAGGGCGCGGCCCTGCTGGCGCGCGCCGGGCTGCCGCAGCCCACGCCCGGCGCGGCCCGGCCGGTGCCTGCCGCACCCGGCCTGCAGCCTGCGGCCGCAGCGGCGCTGCCGGCCTGGCTGGCGCAGCTGCTGCGGCTCGCCCCGGGCATGCACGCCGCCGGCACCGCCGTGCCGCTGCCCGCCCCGGTGGACGCGCCGCCTCTTGCCGGTGCCATGGCGCCGCCGGCGGCGCAGGACGCCCCCACGCCCACGGCGCCGGCACGGCCGCTGCGCGCCGACGCGCTGCAACCCGCCCCGCGCGGCACGCCCGACGCCACGCCCGCCGAGCCCGGCGCGGCATCCGCACTGGCCAGGCCCGCACCCGCCGCCGGGCCGGCCTGGCACACGCCGACCGGCCACGGCGGCCTGCTGTTCCTGCTGCCGCTGCTGGCCCGGCTGGGCCTGCCGGACTGGCTGCCCGCGGACGACCAGCGCTTCGCCGCCCTGGTGCTGCGCGCCGCCCTGCTGCACCTGCGCACCCCGGCCGACGATCCGGCCTGGTGGCTGGCCGCCACGGCGGCCGAGGCCGCGGCCGCACCGCTGCGCCCGGCCGCGCCGACCCGCTGGCCCGCACGCCTGGCCCGCGCCGGCACGCGCGGCGCCCAGGCCGCCGCCTGGCTGGCCGCCTGCCGCCTGGGGCTGCGGCGCGCGGGCGGCCCGCCGCTGGCCGGACTCGTGCGGCGCCCGGCCGGCCTGGCGCTGACCGCCACGCACGCCGACCTGTTCTTCGCGCTGGACCGGACCGACCTGGCCGTGCGCCGCCTGGGCCTGGACATCGACCCCGGCTGGCTGCCCTGGTTCGGCCGCGTGGTCGGTTTCCACTACGGCGGGCACGGAACATGAACGCCCCGCAGCCCCAGGCCGTGCTGCAGCTGCTGCCGCTGCACCGGCTCGCGCTGGCCGCGCTGGTGCCACCGGCCGACGCGCATGCCGGCCCCGAGGCCGACTGGCTGGCCGCCGCCGGCGCCGCCGACCCGGCCGGCGCGCTGCAGGCCTGGCTGGCCGAACCGCCGGCCGAGGACCGGCTGCTGCACGCGCTGGCCCGCAGCCTGCCGCTGCTGCCGCTGGAACTGGTCGCCGTGGCGCTGGCCATGGCCGTCGAACTCGACGCGATGGCCGCGCGCGCCGTGGCCTGGCTGCAGGCGCCGGCCGGAGGCTCGCGGCCCACGGTGGGCCTGGCGGTCGCGGCCACGCGGGCGCTGGGCCTGGAGGCGCCGCTGGCCGCGCTGCTCGACGGCGCGGCGCGTGCGGCGGGCCTGCTGCTCGGCGACGCCGAGCCCGCGCCCCGCCCGCTGCCCGAGCAGGCGCTGCGCGTGCCGCTGCCGCTGGTGCTGGCGCTGCGCGATGGCGCCTCGCGCTGGCCCGGCGTGGCGGCCGATGCACCGGCCTTCGCCGTCGCGCCGTCGCTGCGCGAAGCCGCGCAGCGCCAGGCCCAGGCGCTGCAGGCCGGCTCGGGCGAGCTCGTCGTGCGCAGCGGCCACCCGCGCGAGGCGCGCAACGCGGCGGCCTGGGTGGTGCACGCGCTGGGCCGCCGGCCGGCGTTCTTCGAGCAGGACCCCGCGCCCGGCGCCGGCCTGTGGCTGGCCCTGTGCGGCTGCGTGCCGGTGCTGTGCGCCGAACTCGCGCCCGGCGAATCGCGCCGCCTGCCGGCGCTGCCCGGCTACCGCGGCCCGCTGCTCGTGGCCAGCAGCACCGAGGGCAGCTTCGAGCGCGACGGCAGCACCGTCGCCAGCTGGCGCGTGCCGCTGCCGCCGGCGGACGAGCGGGCCGCGCTGTGGCAGCCGCTGCTGGGCGACGCGGCGCTGTCGCGCAGCGCCGGCCGGCAGTACCGCTACGACGCGGCACGCATCGCGCAGATCGGCCAGGCGGCGCGCTACCAGGCGCGGCTGGCCGCGGCGCCCGCGCCGCTGCTCGCGCACGTGGCCGAGGCCGCGCGCAGCGGCCTGGCGGCCGAACTCGGCACGCTGGCCGAGCTGATGCCCGAAGCCATCGCCGACGCGGTGCTGATCGTGCCGGCGCCGCTGCGCGAGGCGCTGGCCGCGCTCAGCCAGCGCTGCGCGCTGCGCGAGGACCTGGCCGCCGGCCTCGGCGCCTCGACGCGGGCGCGCTACCGGCCCGGCGTGCGCGCGCTGTTCGTCGGTCCCTCGGGCACCGGCAAGACGCTGGCCGCGGGCTGGCTGGCCACGCGGCTGGGCCTGCCGCTGTACCGCGTGGACGCGGCTGCCATCAGCAGCAAGTACATCGGCGAGACCGAGAAGAACCTGGCCCAGCTGTTCGCGCGCGCCGAGCATGCCGAGGTGGTGCTGCTGTTCGACGAGGCCGATGCGCTGTTCGGCAAGCGCACCGACGTGAAGGAATCGAACGACCGCTTCGCCAACGCGCAGACCAACTACCTGCTGCAGCGCATCGAGTCCTTCGAGGGCATCGCGCTCTTGACCAGCAACAGCCGCGGGCGCTTCGACAGCGCGTTCACGCGGCGGCTCGACGCCATCGTCGACTTCCCGCAGCCCACGCCGCAGGAGCGCCGCGCGCTGTGGGTCGGCCACCTGGGCGACGGCCACGCGCTCGGCGACGGCGAGCTGAACCGCCTGGCCACCGCCTGCGAGCTCAGCGGCGGGCACATCCGCAACATCGTGCTCGCGGCCGCGGCGCGCGCGCGGCACGCGGGCCGCGCAATCGGGTACGGCGACGCGCTGGCCGCCGTGGCGGCGGAATGCCGCAAGCTCGGCCGGCAGGCGCCGGCCGGCCTGGCGCCGGAGGCCTGATGCGCGCCGCGCTGGCCCCGCCGCGTCCCGCGCGCGAAAGTGCGCGCCGCCGCCCGGCCGCAGCGCCCGCGGATAGCCAGGCCGTGCCGCAGCCGGCGGCCCCCACGCCGGCCGCGCCGGCCGGCATGCCGCGCTACCTGGCGACGATGGCGCGGCCGGCGCCCGCGCCGCGGGCCGGCGGCGCCGAACGGCCCGCGGCGCGCGCCCCGCGTGCCGACGCAGGCACCGCACCGCACGACGCCGCCGCCACGGCCCGGACCGCCGAAGACGTCGCCGCGGACACCGCGCAGCCCGGCGCGGCGCCATCGGATGCGCAAGCGCCGAGCGCGGCGCAGGCCATGGCCGGCACGGTGCTCGGGCCCGCGGCGGCGGCCAGCGCAAGCGAGGACGTCGACGACAGCGTCATGCGCGGCGAACTGGCCGAAGTCCTGGCCATGGGCGGCATCCGGGCCGAGCGGCGCGCGGGCCAGCCCACGGTCCTGGCGCCGAGCGGCGCCATGCCCGAGGAGCAGCCCGCGCCGGCGCCCGCCGTCGCGCAGCCGCGGCCCCAGCCCGCCCCTGCGACCGCAGGACCGGCCCCGGCCACGGAGCCGCCCGCGGGCGAGCGCGCCATCGCCGAAAAGCTGACGGCCGGAACCCAGGCGCTGGAGCAGGCCCGGGAGGCCGCGCTGCCCGGCGAGGAAGGGCCATCGCCCAGCGCGGACGACGGCGCCGGCGATGCAAGCGACATAGAGGCAGCGGACGGCGCACCGTCCGCCGCAGTACCGGGCGACGGGGCCGCCGCTGCCGCGCCGCAGACCGCGGAGGTGCCGCCGCCGGACCCGGCCGCGTTGCAGGCCGCGATTCCGGAGCGCGAGCCCACGCAGCAGGAGTTCCTCGAACTGTTCGACTCCGGCACCAGCCCGGAGCAGGACCGCGCCCAGGTGGCGGCGCTGCTCGCCGCGCTGCGCGCGGAGGCCGAGACGCACAAGGCCGCCATCGCCACCGAAGCCGCGACGCAGAAGGCCCTGCTCCTCGCCGGAGCCCAGCAGCAGGCGGCGGCCGTGCAGCGGGAAGCGGCGGCGCTGCGCGCGCGCATCGGCGCGCACCACGCCGGCGCCCGCGCCGCGCTCGTGGCCGCCACGGAGCAGAACCGGGCGCAACTCTCGGCGCAGATCGCCGGCCAGGTCGCGGCGCTCGAAGCCGGATCGGCGCTGCGCATCGCGGACGCCGAAGGCCAGCTCGCGCAGCGTTCGCAGCAGATGAACGAGGCGGCCGCGTCGCGCAGCCGCGAACCCGGCGCGATCGCGGAACAGGAAGCCGGGCGCTCGGACCGGGAGCTGGAAGCCGCCGCCGGCCAATGCGAGCGGGCCGGCCGTGCCGAGGCGGCGCGCTACCCCGGCAGCGAAGACCCGAATCCGGAGAAGCGCGCGGCCGCGCGGGAAGTGGCCGCCGACAGCGCGGCGGACATCCGCGACAAGAAGCCGTCGCTGGCCGCGGACGTGCGCGAGCGGGCCGCCGATTTCTCCGGCGGCTACTTCGAGTACGCGGACAGCGTCAACGCGCAGATCGAACAGGCGCGCGCCGACCTGATCCCGCTGCTCGCCGAGACTGCTGCCACGGCCATCGCCGAACTGCAGGCGGGCGAAGCCGGTGCCGCCGCCAGCCTGGACCAACGGCTCGCCGCCGACCTGGCGGCCCTGGATGCCGCCGAAGCCGGCGCGCTGGCGCAGGTGGACGCCGCCAGCGGCCGGACGCTCGCGTCGATCCGGCAGACCGCGCAGGCGGCAGCCGCACGGCTGGACGGCGACGCGGCCACGCTGCAGGCCGGCATCGACGCCAGCCTGCAGGAGACCGAGGCGGTCGTGGGCGCTGCCGCCGAGCCGCTGCCCGGCGGCATGCGCGACGTGATCGAGGCGACGCGCGCCGCCATCGCCGCGAGCGCCGCGGACGGCTGCGCCGGCCTGGCCCAGTCGGCCACGGCCACGCTCGGCCAGCTGGCCGATGCGGCGGCCGGGTTCGCCACGCAGGCGGGCGCGCTGGACGGCGCGGCCGCGGCGGCATCGGCCGCCGTCGTGCAGGGCGGCAGCGCCGCGGCCGCGGCCGTGCTCGCGGGCCAGGCCAGCCAGGGCGAGAGCGCCATCGCCACGCTCGCCAGCCGCCAGGAACAGCTGACCGCGGGCGTCATGGCCGAGATCGACACCGCGATCGAGCAGGCGACGGCCGAGCTGGACGCCATCAACGCCCGGTTCGCCGGCGACCTGCGCGAAGCGGTGGACGAAGGCATCGCCGAGGCCATCCTGCCGCGCACCGACCAGGTCGAGGACCGCGCGCACGAAGCCGCCGCGCAGGTGGACGACAGCTGGTTGTCGGGGCTGGGCCGGGCGATCGGGCAGATCGTGGTCGGGCTGGTCATCATGGTGGCGGTGGCGCTCGTGGTCGCCGCCATCGCGGCCGCATTCGGCGTGATCCTGACGGCCTGGACCGCGGTCATGATCGCCGGCGCGATCCTGCTGGTGGTGGGCTTCGTGCTCGCGGTCGCCGCGCGCAGCGGGCAGGCGGAACTCGCCGACAGCCCCTGGTACGCGATCGCCGGCTATGCGCTGGCGGACACGGTGGGCATCACCGGCATCGCCGAAGGCATCACCGGCCGCGATTTCGTCACGGGGCGGGAGCTCACCCAGGGCGAGCAGACCGAACGCGGCGTCATGGGTGCGTTCACGCTGGTGACCCTGGTGCTGGGCGCGCGCGCCGCGATCAAGGGCCCGCCGGGCGGTGCCTTCTTTCGGCCCAACCTGCTGCCGCGCGGCTGGGTGGGCTGGCGCGCCGCGCTGCCGCAGGCCTGGCGCGGCATGCGCGTCACGGGCATCGAGATGTACACCGGCCTGCGCGCGGGCGCGCGCAACCTGAACGAGTGGGTGCGCACCCGGGTGCTGGGCGCGGAGCCGACGCGCGCGCCGCCCGAGCTGCTGGACGCGGTCGGCGAGCCCTCGACGGCCGAGACCCTGCGGGCCCGGGAGATGCCCTACCGCAACCCGCCCGAGATGATGACCGCGCGCCGCGGCCAGCCCATCGACGTGAGCCAGCTCGATCCGGCGCGCAAGTACCTGTGGGTGGTGGACGCCGAGGGCAACTTCATCATCGCGCCGGAGAACCAGCCCGGCTTCAAGTCGCGCGTGGTGCACGGCGACCTGACGCCGGGCGCGGGCGGCGAGTTCCGCGGCACGGCCCGCGCCGGCGGGGAACTGAACGCGCGCGTGGGCCCCAACGGCGAGGTCACCTGGGTCATGGACAGCGACTCGAGCTACAGCTTCAACCGCTCCGACGGCGCCAGGCTCGGCGAGCCGAGCCGCAGGGCCGCGCACGATGTGCTGACCGACACCGGCACCGACACCGAGTTCATCGACATCGGCGCCGGCGACGGCTGGCAGCTCACCGAGCCGCGGCCGCCCCGGCCGGGCGCGGCGCCGGTCGTTCCCCCGCTGCGCCTGCCCGAGAGAGTCCGGGGCGACGCCTCCATGAGCCGCTGACCGGCGCCGCGGTCCGTATCATCGACCGCATGCACGCCACCATCTTCCACAACCCCGCCTGCAGCAACTCGCGCAGCGCGCTGGCCCTGCTGCGCGAGCGGGGCATCGAACCCGAGATCGTCGAGTACCTGAAGACCCCGCCCAGCATCGAACGCCTGACGGGCCTGGTCGCCGCCATGGGCATCGCGCCGCGCGAACTGCTGCGCGGCAAGGAGGCGCTGTACACCGAACTGGGCCTGGACGATGCCCGCTGGACCGACGCGCAGCTGATCGCGCAGATGGTGCGGCACCCGGTGCTCATGAACCGTCCCATCGTCGAGACGCCGCACGGCACGCGGCTGTGCCGGCCCGGCGAGCTGGTGCTGGACCTGCTGGCCGCCGCATGAAGACCATCACCCTGGTGCGCCATGGCGAGAGCGAGGCCAATGCGGGCCTGGCCAGCGGCGACCCCGCCCTGATCCCGCTCACCGCGACGGGCATCGCCCAGGCCGAGCACTGGGCCCGCAGCATGGACTGGCAGCCGGCCCAGGTGTTCAGTTCCTACTACCAGCGCGCGCAGCACACGGCCGCGCCATGCGCCGCGCGCTGGCAGCTGCCCATCGAGACCATCGAGAACCTGCACGAGTTCGTGACGCTGCCGCCCGACGAGGTGGCCGGCACCACCAACCTGGAGCGCAAGCCGCTCATCGACGCCTACTGGGCGCGCGCCGAGCCCGCGCACTGCACGGGCCCGGGGGCCGAGAGCTTCCTGGCCTTCGCCGGCCGCGTGGACCAGGTGCGCGCGCGGCTGGAGGCCCTGCCCGACCGCAGCGTGGTGTTCGGCCACGGCATGTGGCTGGCCATGCTGGTCTGGCGCTGCATGGGCTTTCCGGTGGACAGCACGCGCGCCATGCAGGCCTTCCGCGCCTTCCAGCTCGGCCTGCCCATGCCCAACTGCTGCAGCTACGCGCTGCACGGCAGCGCGGGGCACTGGGCGATCCGCTTCGCCGCGGCGCTGCCGCGCGCCCTGCCGACGCCGGGCGAGCAGGCGGTGCAGATCCAGTAGCCGCGCCACGCCACCGGGCCGCAGGGGCATCGTTGCCAAGCAAGACGGCAGGCGATACTCTTGATGGATGCGATTCATTCTCATCTTTGGAGACAGGGAGACGCCGGACCCGGCGCCATGCGGGGAACGGCCGAGGGGCCGAGGGGCCGTGCCGCGCCCGCAACCGACCTGGCCGCGCGCGGTGCCCGGCAGTCCGCCGCGGCACGATGACATCCGACCACGAACGAAAGACCACCATGCTCCAGCGCAGAACCCTGTTGTGGACCGGCCTCGCAGGCACCGTGCTGCCGGCCTGGTCCGCCGAACTGAGCGCCGCCTGGCTGCTCGGCCACTGGCGCTCCGACGCGGAACGCACCCTGGCGCTGTGGCGCTTCCAGGACACCGAACCTTCGCCCCGGACACGGCAACGGCTCTTGGACATGTTCGGCCAGATGCGCTGGACGGTGGAGCCGCAGCGCCTGATCGCCAGCGACGCCCGGACGCCCGACCACCGGGAGGTGCTGCCCTACCGGGTGGTCGGCGCCACCAGCTCGTCGCTGTCGCTGCGCTTCGTGACGGGACGGCCCACCCACACCGCGACGCTCTTCCGGCAGTCCGAGGACGTGCTGTTCATGCGGGTCGGGCGCAACTTCGAGTTCTTCGCGCGCGTGCGCGGCTGAACGCCTGACCGGTCACGGCAGCACGCCGAGCAGGCTGGTGCCCGAGGCCGTGATATCGCTCGCGCCGGCCTGCAGCGCCTCGTCGCGCCAGCGCTGCGCGGAGTCCGCGCTGCAGTAGATGTACAGCGGCACCTGGGCGCCCTGCGCGCGCAGGCGGCGCACGAGGTCGATGCCGGCGGTGCGGCCCTCGGCCCGGCCCATGTCGGTGACGACCACGTCGTAGCGCTGCGCGGCGAACTTCGCCAGGCCTTCGTCGGTGGTGAGCGCCGTGTCCACCTCCACGCCGCGCTCCTGCAGCGCGGCGATCAGGTAGCTGTTGTTGCGCGGGATGTCGTCCACCCACAGCACGCGGCGCCCGCGCGCCGTCGGCACCGTGCGGGCCGCCATCGGCGCGGCCGCGGCTTCGGGCGGCGGACCGAGCCGCTTTTCGAGTTCCGCCAGCTTGGCCTGCAGGTCCAGCACCACCTGGCTCTGCTGCTGGGCCGCCTCCTCCATGCTGAGCTCGTTGCCGGCCAGCACGATCTTGAACTTGCGCTGCTTGGCCGTGGCGATCAGGTCGCCGACCGGCCCGCGCAGCCAGACCAGCAGGAAGACACAGACGGCCGGCCAGGCCAGCGATGCCAGGGCGGAAACCAACGCGGCGAAATCCTGCATGGCGGATGCTCCGATCGGGCCTGGGCGGCGACGCGCCGACTGTAGCCGCAGCGCGCGCATATGCACATGCGAAGTTCTTCGTGGCGCCGGTGCCGCGGCCTGCCTACGCTCGGCGCCGTCGTCACCACGGATCTCCTCCGATGTCCCTGCCTTCTTCCTCGACCTGAACCTGGTCTGACCCATGGCCGCTGCCGACGAACCCTACGACGTGGCCGTGGTCGGCCTGGGCGCGCTGGGCAGCGCCATCGTGCGCCCGCTGGCCCAGCGCGGCGCGCGCGTGCTGGGGCTGGACCGGCACGCGCCGCCGCACGACCTGGGCTCCTCGCATGGCGAATCGCGCATCACGCGGCTGGCCATCGGCGAGGGCGACGCCTATGTGCCGCTGGTGCGGCGCTCGCATGCGATCTGGCGCGAGCTCGAGCGCCGGACCGGCCTGGCGCTCTACGCGGCCACGGGCGGCCTGGTGCTGGGCAGCGAGCGCAGCCGCCGCCTGCACCACGGCAAGCCCGACTTCCTGCACCGCACCATCGGCAGCGCGCAGCGCCACGGCATCGCGCACGAACTGCTGGACGCGCGCGAGATCCGGCGCCGCTTTCCGCCGTTCGCGCTGCGCGGCGACGAGACCGGCTACTGGGAGCCCGAGGCGGGCGTGCTGCGGCCCGAGCAGGCCATCCGCGCCCAGCTGGCCGTGGCGCACGCGGCCGGCGCGCAGCTGCGCAGCGGCGAGACCGTGCTGGCGCTGGAGCCCAACGGCGACGGCGGCGTGACGCTGGTCACCGACCAGGGCCGCCACCGCGCGCGCCAGGTCGTGCTGTCGGCCGGCGCCTGGCTGCCCGGCCTGCTGCGCGGCCTGGGGCAGCAGGGCTGGGCCGAAGCGTTCGCCGTGTACCGCCAGACCATGCACTGGTTCGCGCTGCCGCCCGAGGCCGCGCCGGCCTTCGCGCCGGGGCGCTTTCCGGTCTTCATCTGGATGTACGGCGAGGGCGAGGAGGACTACTTCTACGGCTTCCCGACGGCCGACCCGGCGCAGCCCGCGCTCAAGGTGGCGACCGAACAGTACCTGGCGCCGACCACGCCCCAGGCACTGCAGCGCGAGGTCGGCGCCGACGAAGCGGCCGCCATGCACGCCAGCCGCGTCGCGGGCCGCTTTCCGCAGGCCGGGCCGCGGGCGCTGCGCTCGCGCGCCTGCATGTACACGGTGACGCGCGACCGCGATTTCGTCGTCGACCGGCTCGGCGACGGCCTGCCCGTCTGGGTGGCCTCGGCCTGCTCGGGCCATGGCTTCAAGCACTCGGCCGGACTGGGCGAGGCCATCGCGCTCAAGCTGCTCGACGTGGGCACGGGCGCACTGCTGGCTTCGTTCAGGCGGCGCCCCGCCCTGGCGGCTCAGCCGGCAGCGTCGCCGGCCGCCGCGCCGAACCGGTAGCTCGACACCGAGAGCCCGCCCACGAAATCGCTCTCGTGGTAGACGCGGGCGGCCTGCTCGCCCTCGGCCGCGCCGACCGCCACCATGAGCGGGATCAGGTGTTCCTCGCGCGGATGCGCGATGCGCGCGGCCGGGGCCTGCTCCCAGTCGACCAGGGCCTGGCTGCGCTGCGCGGGCGCGCTGGCCAGGGCCTGGCCCAGCCAGTCGTCGAAGGCCTTGGACGGCGCCGCCGCCTGCGGGCCGAAGGCGCGCAGGTTGTGGTAGCTCAGGCCGCTGCCCACGATCAGCACGTCCTCGTCGCGCAGCGGCGCCAGCGCCCGGCCCAGCGCCAGGTGCTCGGCCGGGTCCAGGCCGCGCCGGAGCGACAGCTGCAGCACCGGCACGTCGGCCTGCGGGTAGATGGCCTGCATGGGCGAGAACATGCCGTGGTCGTAGCCGCGCTCGGCGTCCACGGCCACCGGCAGGCCCGCGGCCTGGAGCAGCGCCTGCACGCGCGCTGCGACGGCCGGCGCGCCCTGCGAGCGGTAGTGCACCTGGTAGGTGTGCGGCGGAAAGCCCCCGTAGTCGTAGACCATGCCGGGCCGGGCCGCGGCCTGCACCGTGAAGGCCGGCGCCTCCCAGTGGGCCGAGACCATCAGCACCGCGGCCGGCTTGCGGCCGAGCTGGCGCGGCATGTCGGCCAGCGCGGCCGCCAGCTTCGCGTAGGTGTCGCCCATCTCGGCCTTCATCCAGGGCCAGGGGCCGCCGCCGTGGGAGATGAAGTAGGTGGGCAGGCGTGGCGTGGTGGAAGCGGTCATGGGGCGGATGGGCAATCGTTTGCCGGCAGGTGGGGGCGCTGTGGACGAATGCAACGGGGGCTATGCGCGGCCCGTCAGCGCGCCCGCAGCAGGTCCAGCAGCTGCCGTGCGGCGGGATCGACCCCCGCGGCCCCTTGCTGCAAGCCCTGCAGCAGCCGCTCGGCCACCGGCAGCTGGGGCTGCACCGGGCCGCAGAACAGCGGCTCGCCGTCCTCGGCGATCAGCAGCACCGGGAAGGTCTCGATGTCCAGGATGTCCAGCACGGCCTCCTGCGCGTCCACGTCGACCCAGACGAAGTGGTCGCGCGGGTGGGCCGCCGCCAGCGCGTCGAAGCGCGCGCGCCACTCGCGGCAGACACCGCACCACTCGGCGCACAGGCAGTAGACATGGCGCGCTGCGGCGCGGGAAGCGGGGGCATTGGCTGGCATGGGGCGCCATCATGCCAAAGCCAGCCTGACCGCGCGGTGACAGGCCGCGCGCAAGTCATCGCACAACCCAGCCCCGCACGACTGCGCGCGCAGCGCCTTTCTCTTGGATGACCGCCTGCACGTTGTCGTACAACGAGGCACAATGCACCGCTTTGGTTCATTCACGCTGCCCATGTCGGCCTCCACCGCCCCTGTTCCGCCGGCCCGTCCTTCCCCACTGACCGACCGCAAGACCGTGTTCCTGCTGGCCACGTTCTGCTGCCTGCTCTGGGGCAGCTCCTACCCGGCCATCAAGGGCGGCTATGCGCTGTTCGGCATCGCCACCGACGACATCGCCTCCAAGCTGGTGTTCGCGGGCTGGCGCTTCGCGCTGGCCGGCGCCGTGCTGCTGATCTACGCGGCGGCGAGCGGCAAGCGCGTGGGCGGCTGGCCGGCGCGCACGCTGGGCCAGTTCGCGCTGCTGGGCCTGGTGCAGACCACGCTGCAGTACGTGTTCTTCTACGTCGGCCTGGCCCACACCACGGGCGTCAAGAGTTCGATCATGAACGCCACCGGCACCTTCTTCAGCGTGCTGCTGGCGCACTGGATCTACCACAACGACAGGCTCAGCTACGGCAAGGCGATCGGCTGCGCGGTGGGCTTCGCGGGGGTGATGGTGGTCAATCTCGGGGCGGGCCTGGACGGGTTGCCGGCGCTGGATTTCTCGCTGCTTGGCGAAGGCTTCGTCGTGGTCGCGGCCGCCGTGCTGGCCGCGGCCAGCATCTACGGCAAGCGCATCTCCCAGGGGGTGGACCCCATCGTCATGACGGGCTGGCAGCTGGCCATCGGCGGCGCGGCGCTGCTGGCGCTGGGCTACGGGCTGGGCGGCCGGCTCACGCGCTTCACGCCGGCATCGGGCGCGCTGCTGGCCTACATGGTGCTGCTGTCCTCGCTCGCGATCTCGATCTGGAGCCTGCTGCTCAAGCACAACCGCGTGAGCCTGGTCACGGCCTTCAACTTCATGGTGCCGGTGTTCGGCGCGCTGCTGTCGGCGTTGTTCCTGCACGAGACCATCTTCGCCTGGCGCAATGCCGTCGCGCTGGTGCTGGTGTGCGCGGGGATCTGGCTGGTGACGCGCGCGCCGCGCTAGCAGGCTGGCGCCCGGCGCCTTGCCTGCGCCCTGTCTGGCGCAACACGGCGCCATGCCCAGGCCCGACAGCCTGCTAGGCGACAGGGGCCTGCAGCAGCGCCGCCACGCGGCGCATCGCCGCCGCCACGGGCGAGACCACGGGCACGCCGAACTGCCCGGCCAGCCGCGCCGCGCTCTGCGCGAGCGGCCCGCCGCCGATGACCACGGCCTGCGCGCCGTCCTGTTCGACGCAGGCGCGCACGGCCTGGCCCAGCAGCCGGTCCTGCAGTCCGGGGTCGGCCGCCAGGCGCAGCGGATCGTCCGCGGGAATCCGCGTGCCGCTGAACTGCGCCGCCAGGCCCAGCCGCGCCACGGCCTGCGCGATGGAGCCGGCCAGGCCCGGCGTGGTGGTGGCCACGCCGAAGCGCCGGCCGCCGGCCGCCGCTTCCTGCATCGAGGCCTCGCCGATGCCGACCACGGGCACGGCCACGCGCGCGCGCAGCGGGGCCAGCGCCGGGTCGCCGAAGGCGGCGACCACGATGGCCGCGACCTGGCCGGCCTCGCGCAGGGCGATGGCCAGCACCTCGTCCACGGCGGTGGCCAGTTCGGCGTCGCTCGTGATCATGGGCGCGCCGCGCGCCGCCGTGGCGCTGCGCAGCGCCAGCGCCGGCGGCAGCGCCGCGCGGGCCAGCTCCGCCATCATCGCGGTGGTCGCGGCCGAGGTGTTGGGGTTGATCAGCAGCACCGTGCGCGCCATGCCCTTCCCCCTCAACGCGCGGCCTGCGCCGGTTGCAAGGCCGCGCCGGACGCGCCGGCCTCGGCCTCGTCCTCGATGGACTTGCCGTAGGTCTCGGGCGCGAACTGCACGGCCAGCGCGAAAACGGCGTACATGGCCGCGATCATGCCGAACATGCCGGCCACGCCATGCAGGTCGAACATCCTGCCGGCCAGCAGCTGCGACAGCGCGCCGCCCACCGTGCCCAGCGCCAGCAGGAACGAGGTGCCCAGGCCGCGCATGCGGGTCGGGTACAGCTCGGGCGCGTAGATCCAGATCGAGGTGTTGAGCGTCAGCACGCAGAACTGGAACAGCGCGCCGCAAACCAGCACCATGGCCACGCTGCTGGTCAGGTTGCCGAAGGCCAAACCCGCCAGGCAGGCGGCGATGGCGCCGAAGGTCAGCACGCGCTTGCGCGGGAACCTGTAGCCCAGCACCGAGGCCGTGACGGCACCCAGCAGGCTGCCGCACTGCATCACGATCGTGAAGGCGAAGCTCTTGGTGATGGAGTAGCCCTGGGCCACCAGGATGGTGGGCATCAGCGTGAGCACCGACAGCTGCGCGCCGAAGGTCATCCACGAGGCCACGCCGACCGCGATGGTGCGCCGCGCGTAGCCGCCGCTGAAGATGTCGGCCAGCCGCGTCCTGCGCACGGGCGCCGCGGCCGCCTGCGCATCGGCCGTGATGTAGGCGTGCAGCGGGAACTGCGCATTGGCGAGCTTGCCCGCGGCCAGCATGGACAGCACGCGGTTGGCCTCCTCCACCCGGCCCTGCGACAGCAGGTAGCGCGGCGTCTCGGGCACGAAGCGGCGGTAGAACACGATGAACACGGCCGGCAGCACCAGCGCGCCGAACAGCCAGCGCCAGGCGTTCTCGCCCGGGAACAGCGCGAACACGCCCAGCGCGAAGGCCGGCGCCAGCATGTTGCCCAGCCCGCCGCCGCCCACGTTGATGAGGCCGACCGCCGTGCCGCGGAACCTGGACGAGCAGAACTCGGCCAGCATGGTCACCGCGGTGGTGATCTCGCCGCCCAGGCCCAGGCCGACGATGAAGCGCGCCACCGCCAGCACCGCGTAGTTGGGCGCCAGCGCGCACAGCACGGCGCCCAGCGTGAACAGCGCCAGGTTCACGTTGAGCATGAAGCGCCGGCCGAAGCGGTCGGCGCAGTAGCCCGAGCCCAGCCGCCCGAGCGCCGCGGCGATGAAGGTGATGGTGTTGAGGAAACCGATGTCGGTCGCGTCCAGCCCCCAGTGCTGGCGCAGCAGCGGGCCGACCAGGCCCACGGCGTTCTGCTCGAACACGTCGAACAGCACGCCGCAGACGACCAGGAAGATGATGCTCTTGTGCGAGCGCGTGACGCCGATCTGCTCGAGCGCCGATTCGAGTTGGTGCATCTGCGCCGTCCTGGGCGCCGATGCCTGGATGATTGCTTCTCCGGCCATGGTGGAAACCTCCGTGTTGCCTGCGCTGAAGGGTTGGCGGCCACCATGGCCGCACCCGCGTGGTGCCTTCGATCGGGCACCGGTTTATGAAAAGCATTTTTCAGACCAGATTGTTTGTGAAATTCAGTTTTCACAAACATCCGGACAAACCCGGGGCTTGCGGCAGGTGGAGGTGAGGGAAGCGAGGAAGGCGCTGGGGCCGGCGGCGGGCCCCAGGTGGCGCGGCAGGCCGGCCGCGGGCTGGCCTGTGCCGCGCATGGCGGCAGCCGCGGGCCGCGGCTGCCGGCCCCGTGTCCAGGTGCGCGCCTGGAGCGGGACCGTTCAGGCGTTCAGGCCTTCTTGCGGCGGCGGTTGGCGGCCAGGCCGGCCAGCGCCAGGCCGACCAGGGCCAGCGAGGCGGGTTCGGGGACTTCGCCGGGCTCCTGCGGCTCCACCGGGCGCAGGTTCGGGTCGAACCAGATGTACTGGTTGTCGACCACGTTGTTCATGCCCGGCGTGTTGGAGCCGGCGATGACCACGGCATTGCCCTGCCCGTCGCCGAAGCCGACGGCGGCGGTCTGGCTGGTGTCGGTCTGCTCCCAGTCCATGTTGCCGTAGAAGAAGCCGATCTGGCCTTCGCCCTGGGGCAGCACGTAGTCGTTGCCGCGCAGCACCAGCTGGAAGCTGTTGAGCAGGTCGGCATTGCCGTTGTAGTAGCCGACCTGGTCCCAGGTCACGACCAGCTGGTTGGCGCTCAGGCTGTAGTGCATCACGCCCGACGCGGCGCCGGTGGTGTCCACGTCGCCGAAGAAGGTCGAGATGATGGGGGCGTTGGCGCCGGTCGGCCCCTCGGGCGTGTACGCCGAGATCCCGCTGCCGAAGCTCACGTTGCCGTTGTTGTTGAGGAACAGGCTGCTGTAGGTCTGGCCGAAGAAGGTGAAGTTGAAGCCCAGGTCCAGGGCCATGTAGCCGTCGTCGTTGCGGCCGTTCGCCCCGCCGATGTTGGGCGTGGCGCCACCGCCGGTCATGACGGCGACCTGGCCGAGGTCGTTGGTGTAGTAGCCATTGGGCGTGTAGACGCCGCCCGATGCGCTCAGCGCCGAGGTCGGAAGCGTGACGACGGCAGCGTAAGCGGCAGGCGCCACCACGGCGCCGGCCAGCGCCAGCACGGCGGCCGCTTGCTTGAAAAACAGCATGAGATCTCCAAATAGTTAAAGAAATGAACGAAGCTCGTGCTTCGAACATGCCATTTAGAGCAGCATCTGTGCCAAATGATGCAAGTCTTTGACACAACAGGAAAATTCCGCACAAAAGCGTGACAAACCATGCCATCGGCATGACGCTTTGTCAGGTATTTCGACGCGCGCCCCGGCGAGGGCGTCAGCGTTCGGCGGCGTCGCCTCTCGGTGCGGCGCGCAGTTCGCCCAGCGCCTCGTGCGCGGCCTCCACGCCGGCCAGCCGCTGGCGGCCGGCCGCGCCGGCCGCGTCCAGCGTGCGCGTGGCCAGCAGTTCGCACAGCAGCATCAGCGCCACATGGCTGTCCAGCGCGCCGGGCGCGGCCGTGTGGCAATGCAGGACCCAGCGCGCGCCCGCCCCGTCGGCCGACGAGGGCTCGGTCACGAACACCACCTGGGCGCCCGCCTGCGCGGCGCGCCGCGCGAAGGCCGCCGCCACGGCCGGGCTGCGGCGCAGCGCGAACACCACCAGCACGTCGCCGGCGGCGATGTCCACCGCGTACTCGGCCAGCGTCTCGCCGGGCCCGGGCAGCACCTGGGTGCGCGGCAGCACCTGGGCCAGCTGCCAGCGCAGGTAGGCCGCGAAGCTGCGGTTGTTGCGAAAGCCCAGGAACCAGACCGCACGCGCCTGCACCATGGCCTGGGCGATCGCGTCCAGCTGGGCGTCGTCGATGCCGCGCAAGGTGGCGGCGATGTTGTCCTGCGCGGCCCGCGCATGCGCGGCGAGGCCGCCGCCGGGCGTGCCGGCCGGGCGCGGCGCCAGGTACAGCGGCGAGCCGGCCGAACGCTGGTCGCGCGCATGGCGGCGCGCCTCCTCGTAGCTGCCATAGCCCAGCCGCTGCACGAAGCGCGTCACGCTGGCGTTGGACACGCCCACCAGGCCGGCGAGTTCGGAAGCGCTGTAGCTGGCCAGCTCGCCCGGAAAGTCGAGGATGAAGCGGCCCAGCCGCTGCTCGGTGGGCGGCAGCTGGTCCAGCAGCTCGCGGATGCGCGCGAGGAAGGAGACGGGAGGGTCGTCGTTGGCAGGCATGGGCGCCGGCGATGCTAAGCCATCGCCGCGCCCGGCCGCGCGCGGCCCGGCGTCAGAGCTTGGCGATCGAGACCTCGGTCGACTTCACGAGCGCGACCACGTCCGAGCCCGGCTTGAGCGCGAGCTCGTCGACCGAGCGCGTGGTGATGACGGAGGTCACGATGCCCCACGGCGTCTCGACATCGACCTCGGAGACGACGTCGCCGCGGATGATCTCCTTGACCTTGCCGCGGAACTGGTTGCGCACGTTGATGGCTTGGATGCTCATGGAATGACTCCCTGTTGTGGTGAAGGATCAGACCGCCCAGCGCAGGGCATGCGCGGGGTGCGGGCGGTCGGGTTCGGCGCGTTCGAACGGCGGGCTTTTGCAGCACGCGGTCGAGGATGCGTTTCTCGATGGCGGCGAAGGCCGCGTCGCCCTGCGAACGCGGGCGCGGCAGCGCGATGCGCTGGTCCAGCGCGATGCGGCCGTCCTCGATCAGCACCACGCGGTCGGCCAGGGCCACGGCCTCCTGCACGTCGTGCGTGACCAGCAGCGCCGTGAAGCGGTGGCGCTGCCACAGGCCTTCGATGAGGCGGTGCATCTCGATGCGGGTCAGTGCGTCCAGCGCGCCGAGCGGCTCGTCGAGCAGCAGCAGTTGCGGCCGGTGCACGAGCGCGCGCGCCAGCGCCACGCGCTGGCGCTGGCCGCCCGACAGGCGGGCCGGCCATTCGCGTGCGCGCTCGCCCAGGCCGACCTGGGTCAGCACCTCCTCGCCGCGCGGGCGGGCCGATTCGGGCAGGCCCAGCAGCACGTTGTCCAGCACGCGCTTCCAGGGAAGCAACCGCGCTTCCTGGAACATGATGCGGGTCCGCGGGTTCAGGCCGGCGATGGCCTGGCCATCGACCTGCAGGCTGCCGCCGCTGGCCGCTTCCAGGCCGGCCACGAGGCGCAGCAGGGTGCTCTTGCCGCAGCCGCTGCGGCCGACGATGGCGATGAACTCGCCCGGCGCGATGTCCAGCTGCGTGTTCTGCAGCACGGTGCGCGCGCCGTAGCGCTTGGACAGGTTGCGCGCCTGCAGGCGCACGCCGCCTTCGCTCATGTCGCGCGCCCCGGTTGGAACAGCGGCACGTCCACCGCGTTCACCCGCCGCGGCAGGAGCTTCTCGGCAAAGAACGCGTCGGCGATCTTCTGCTGCTCCGCGAGCCCCCCGGGCACGGCGGCGCGCACGGCGTAGCTGCGCCGGCCATTGGCCTGCAGCACGGTGGGCACGTCCACACCCCAGATCGGCGACAGCAGCGCCGCCGCCGCGTCGGGGTTGGCCTTGACCCACTGGCCCGCCTTGGCCAGCTCGGCATAGACCACGTCCAGTACGTCGGCCCGCGCCTGGGCGAACCTGGTGCTGGCCAGGTAGTAGCGCTGGTAGCTCGCGATGCCGGTGCCGTCGGCCAGCACGCGCGCGTTGGACTGGCGCTGCGCGGCCGACAGGAACGGGTCCCAGATCACCCAGGCGTCGATGGCGCCGCGCTCGAACGCGGCGCGGCCGTCGGCCGGCGTGAGGTACGCGGGTTCGATGTCCTTGAACGACAGGCCGGCCTGTTCCAGCGCGGCGATCAGCAGGTAGTGCGCGCCGGCCGCCTTGGCGAAGCCGACCTTCTTGCCCTTGAGATCGGCCACGCCGCGCAGCGGCGAATCGGCGCGCACCACGATGGCCTGGGCCGTGGGCGACGGCGCCTCCTGGGCAACGAAGGTCAGCTGCGCGCCGGCCGCCTGCGCGAACACCGGCACGGTGTCGGCCACGTCGGCGCTGAAGTCCAGGTTGTCCAGGTTCAGCGCCTCGAGCAGCGGCAGGCCGCTCGTGAACTCGTGCCAGCTGACCTTGGTGTTGAGCGGCGCGAGCCGGCGTTCCAGCGTGGCCTGGGCCTTGAGCACCACGGTCAGCGTGGACGACTTCTGGTAGCCGATGCGCACCGTGGCCGGTGCGGGCTGGGCCCAGGCCGCGCCTGCGGCGAGCGATGCCGCGGCACCCAGCAGCGTGCGGCGTTGGAAGGGGATGCTATTCATCGTGGAAGTCGAGTCCGTGGTCGTTCAACACAAGGCCGGCATGCAGCGGATCGGCGGGCCGTGGAGCAGGCCATGCCAGCAGACGCTTCGGCCCTGGCTCCGCCAGGCCGCTGGCGGCGCCCCCTGCGGGGCATGGGATGGCTGCACGCAGCGAGCCCTCCGAGCGGGGGAGGTCAACGTGCATAGCCCGGGTGCCAGCGCAGCCACCAGTGCTCCAGCCCGCGCGCCAGCAGGTCGGCCAGCTTGCCGAGCAGCGCGTAGAGCAGGATGCCGACCAGCACCACGTCGGTCTGCAGGAACTCGCGCGCGTTCATGGTCAGGTAGCCGATGCCGGCCTGGGCCGAGATGGTCTCGGCCACGATCAGGATCACCCACATCAGGCCCAGCGAGAAGCGCAGGCCCACGAGGATGGACGAGACCGCGCCGGGCAGGATCACCTCCTTGTAGAGCTGCCAGCGCGACAGGCCGTAGGTGCGGCCCATCTCGATGAGCTGCGGGTCCACGTTGCGGATGCCGTGGAAGGTGTTCAGGTAGATCGGGAAGAACACCGAGACCGCGATCAGGAACAGCTTGGCCGACTCGTCGATGCCGAACCACAGGATCACGAGCGGGATCAGCGCCAGCGCCGGGATGTTGCGCACCATCTGGATCGTGGAGTCGAGCAGGGTCTCGAAGAACCTGACCGAGCCCGTCAGCAGGCCCAGCAGCAGGCCCAGGCCGCCGCCGATGGCCAGGCCCAGCAGCGCGCGGCCGGCGCTGACCTTCACGTGGGTCCAGAGTTCGCCCGAGGCGCTCAAGGTCCAGGCGGCGGTGACCACGTCGATCGGCGCGGGCAGCACGCGCGTGGACAGCCAGCCCAGGCTGGAGGCCGCCTGCCAGGCCACGACCAGGGCCACGGGCACGAGCCAGGGCAGCAGCTGGCGCGCCGCGCCGGCGATCCAGGCCGGGGCCGCGCTGCGGTCGGGTGCGTCCGCCACGTCCGGCAGCGGCGTGACCTGCGGCTCGCGGATGTCGGGGCTCAGCGTGCTCATCGGCCTTCCTCAGCTCTGGGACGCCAGCCGCGCCGGCGCATCGAGGTTGGCCACGACCTCGCCGAACGGCCCCGTCACGTGGGTGCCGGCCAGGCGCTCGCGCAGCTTCAACGGCAGCAGCGGAAACACCAGTTCGGCGAAGCGGTAGGCCTCTTCCAGGTGCGGATAGCCCGACAGGATGAAGGTGTCGATGCCGAGCGCGGCGTACTCCTGGATGCGCGCGGCCACGCTCTGCGGGCTGCCCACGAGGGCCGTGCCCGCCCCGCCGCGCACCAGGCCGATGCCGGCCCACAGGTTGGGGCTGATCTCCAGCGCCTCGCGCGAGCGGCTGGACGCGCCGCCCCGGGCACGCGCCTGCGCATGCAGGGCCGCCATGCGCTGCTGGCCCACGGAATCCATCCTGGCGAACACGGCCTGGGCGCGCTCGACGGTGGCGTCGTCGAGCCGGCTGATCAGCGCATCGGCGGCCTTCCAGGCTTCCTCCTCAGTCTCGCGCACGATCACGTGCAGGCGGATGCCGAACTGGAGCCGGCGGCCCTGCTTTGCCGCCAGCGCGCGCACGGCCTCGATCTTGGCCGCCACATCGGCCGGCGGCTCGCCCCAGGTCAGGTAGGCCTCGACCTGCTCGGCCGCGAGGTCCTGCGCGGCCGGCGAGGAGCCGCCGAACCACACCGGCGGGTGCGGCTTCTGCACCGGCGGGTACAGCAGCCGCGCGCCCTTCACGCTCAAATGCTTGCCGGCGAAGTCGTAGCTCTGCGTGCCGTGGCTGCGCGCGAGGATCTCACGCCAGATGCGGATGAACTCGGCCGACTGTTCGTAGCGCGCCGCATGGTCCTGGAACACGCCGTCGCCCTCCAGCTCGCCCTGGTCGCCGCCGGTGACCAGGTTCACGAGCAGGCGGCCGCCCGAGAGGCGGTCGAAGGTGGCGGCCATGCGCGCGGCGAGCGCCGGCTGGTGCAGGCCGGGACGCACGGCAACCAGGAACTTCAGGCGCTGCGTCGCGCCGACCAGGCTGGAGGCGATGACCCAGGGGTCTTCGCAGGAGCGGCCGGTGGGGATCAGCACGCCCTCGTAGCCCAGGCGGTCGGCCGCGCCGGCCACCTGCTGCAGGTAGGACAGGTCGACCTGGCGCGCGCCTTCGCCGGTGCCGAGGTAGCGGCTGTCGCCGTGGGTGGGGAGGAACCAGAAGACTTGCATGGTGGATTCAGGCGGCGATGCCGGGCGCGGCGGCCTCGAGCACCTTGATGGGCTTGGGGATCAGCTTGAGCGCGAAGAAGGTGTCGGCGATCTGCTGCTGCTCCGCGAGGATCGCGCGCGTGATCGGCGTCGTGCCGTAGCGGCTGCGGCCGACCGACAGCTCCAGCACCGGCCTGGGCAGGCCCAGCAGCGCCGAGAGTTCGCCCGCGAAGGCGTCCTTGTTCGCCTCGGCCCAGCGGTCCAGCGCATCGATCTCCTCGGTCACGACGGCCAGCACGTCGGCGTTCTTCGCCACGTAGTCCAGCGAGGAGAAGTAGTAGGCGCGGTTGCCCACCACGCCCTGCGCGTCGGCCAGCACGCGTGCGCCCAGCGTCTTCTCGGCGGCGGCGAGGAAGGGGTCCCAGATCACCCAGGCGTCGATCGAGCCCTTCTCGAAGGCCGCGCGCGCATCGGCCGGCGGCAGGTAGACCAGGTTCAGGTCGCCGAAGGCCAGGCCGTGCTTCTCGAACAGCTTGACGATGAAGTAGTGGACGTTGCTGCCCTTGTTCAGCGCGATCTTCTTGCCCTTGAGGTCGGCCACGCTCCTGATGGCCGACTGCGCGGGCACCAGCACGGCCTCGGAAGCCGGGCGGTGCACGGTGGCGGCCACGTAGGCCAGCGGCGCGCCGGCGGCCTGGGCGAAGATCGGCGGGGCCTCGCCCACGTCGCCGAAGTCGATGGAGCCGACGTTGAGCGCTTCCAGCTGCACCGGGCCGGCCGTGAACTCGGTCCACTTGATGGCGACGCCCAGCGGCGCCAGGCGCTTGTCCAGCGTGCCGCGGCCCTTGAGCACGTTGAGCGCGCCTTTCTGGTGGCCGATGCGCAGCTGGCGCTGCGGGGCCTGCGCGAACGCGCCGAACGCGGGCAAGGCGATGGCGGCGGCCGTGGCCTGGACCAGGCGGCGGCGCGGAAGGGAGATGGCGGTCATTTCCGGGTTCTCTGGAAAGGTCAGTCCTGGGCGAACACCACGGCTTCGCTGACCTTGATCGGTTTGGGAATCAGCTTGAGCGCGTGGAAGGTGTCGGCGATCCGTTGCTGGTCGGCCGCCACCTCGCGGGTGATGGGCTTGACGTTGAACTCGTAGCGGCGCAACGCGAGTTCGACCACGTCCACGGGTAGGCCCTGCAGCGGCGCGATCAGTTCGGCCGCCTGGCGCAGGTTCTTCTTGAGCCAGATGCCCTGCTCCACCGCATCGGCGAACAGCGCCTGCACGACCTTGGGGTGCTTCTGCACGAAGCCGCGCTCGCCCAGGTAGTACTGGTAGTTGTTGACCACGCCGGGCGTGCCGTCGGCCAGCACGCGGGCGCCCGTGGCCTTCTCGGCCGCGGCCTGGAACGGGTCCCAGATCACCCAGGCGTCGACGTTCCGGCTCTCGAAGGCGGCACGGCCGTCCGCCGGCGCGAGGTAGACGGGCTGGATGTCGCCGAACTTCAACCCGTGCTTCTCCAGCTGCTTGACCAGCAGGTAGTGCACGTTGCTACCCTTGTTCAGCGCGACCTTCTTGCCCTTGAGATCGGCCACGCTCTGGATCGGCGAATCCCTGGCGACGAGGATGGCCTCGGCGCGCGGGGCGGCCGGGTCCACGCCGATGTAGACGAACCTGGCGCCGGCCGCCTGCGCGAAGATCGGCGGCGCCTCGCCCACGTAGCCGACGTCGACCGCGCCCACGTTGAGGCCTTCGAGCAACTGCGGCCCGGCCGGGAACTCGACCCACTTCACGCCGAAGCCCAGCGGCGCGAGCCGCTTCTCCAGCGTGCCCTGGGCCTTTTGCAGCACGAACAGGCTGGCGGACTTCTGGTAGCCGATGCGCAGTTCGGGCCGCTGCTGCGCCTGCACCGGCATGGACAGCAGGCCCACGGCCAGCGCGATGACGGCCACGGCCAGCAGGGCCGCGACGAAATGGCGCAGCGCGCTGCGCCACGGCGGGGCCTCGGGGGCGGGTGCTTCGGCTGGCGCGGTGGCTGGGGGCGGCATGGGCGGGTCTCCGGCAGGGTTGGTGCCGCCAGTGTCCGAAGCCCGGTCCCTCATGAGAACGAATCAAAGTGCGCGTGCTTATGCGTTTTCCGAGCAAGCGCGCCGGGCCGGCCACTGCTTAGCGATTGGGCAATCCGTTGCAGGCCGCGCCGTTGCTGGGCCGGCGCCGCCTTCCCAGGCGTTTTTCACAGTGTTGTCCACAGGAGCTGGGGGCAAGCCGGCGGCGCCCGCGCGCCACCCGCGCGCCACCCACACGCCACAATCGGCGGCAAGGGAGTGGCCAGGCATGTGGGAGGCTTACGCAGCGGTGCTGCTGGTGGGGCTGGTCGCGGGGGCGGTCAGCGGGGTGCTCGGCACGGGGTCTTCGGTGCTGTTGCTGCCGGTGCTGGTCCACGCCTTCGGACCCCGGCAGGCCGTGCCCATCATGGCGGTGGCGGCCGTGGTCGGCAACGCGGCGCGCGTGCTGGCCTGGTGGCGCCTGGTGGACTGGCGGGCCGTCTGCGCCTACGCCCTGCCCGGCGCGCCGGCCGCGGCGCTCGGCGCGCGCACCTTGTGGGCCATGCCGGCGCATGCCGTCGACATCGCGCTCGGGCTGTTCTTCGTGCTGGTGGTGCCGCTGCGCCACGGGCTGCGGCGGCGCCAGTGGCGGCTGCGGCTGTGGCAGCTCGCGCTGGCCGGTGCCGCCATCGGCTACCTGACCGGGCTGGTGCTGTCGACCGGGCCGCTCAGCGTGCCGGCCTTCTCGGCCTACGGCCTGGTCAAGGGCGGCTTCATCGGCACCGAGGCGGCCAGCGCATTGCTGCTGTACGCGGCCAAGTCGATGGCGTTCGCGCAGCTGGGCGGGCTGCCGCTGGAGGTGCTGTCCAAGGGGCTCATCGTCGGCGCCGCGCTGATGGCCGGCACCTTCGCCGGCAAGGCCTTCGTGCTGCGCCTGCCCGAGACGCTGTTCCAGCGGCTGCTGGACGCGCTGCTGCTGCTCTCGGGCCTGGCGCTGCTGGCGGCGGCCTGGCGCTGAACCCCGCGTCAGCGTCCGTCGCGGTCGGCGTCGCCCGGGATGGCGCGTTCCGCGGCGTCGCCGACGCGCTGCCAGGCATCGCGCGAGGCATGGCGCGCATGGCTCCACTCCAGCGTGGAGGCGCCGCGCGATGCGGCCCAGCCGTCGCGCAGCTCGGGCTCGGCCTCGTCGAAGCTGCGGCCCGGGTAGCGCCCGTACGCGTCGGCGCCGTACAGGTAGGCCGGGCCGTAGTCGTCGTAGCTCGCGCCGCTGGCATAGGGCCGGCTGCCGTGGTTGCTGCGCCAGTACTTTTCTTCCTCGGCGAGGTCGGCCGTCGTGGCCAGGCCCTTGCCGGCCAGCGCGCCCACCACGGCCCCGGCGACGGCGCCGGCCGCCGCGCCCACGGGCCCGGTCACGCCGCCGATCGCGGCACCGGCCGCGGCCGCGCCGGCCACCCCGCCGGTCACGCCACCCACGGCAGCGCCCACGCCCACGCCGGTCTTGTCTCTTTCGTCCATCACGTGCTCCTGAAGCTTGTCGATGGCTGCAGCCTAGGGATGGCCCGGTGCGCCCGGCGCACGCAGCCACGCCGTGCGGCTGTCGGCCAAGTGCCCGCGCCGGGCGCCAGCGACCGCATGGCCATGGACGGCCCGCGGCATGCCGCGCCCGGCGGATGCGGGGCCGGGCGGGTCAGGCGGCGGCGCGCTCCACGCGCACGGGGATGCACTTGGCGGCCGGCACCTGGCTGCCCTCGGCATGGTGGCCGAGCGGCACCAGCGGATTGCACTCGGGGAAGTAGCCGGCCACCGAGCCGGCCGGCAGGTCGTAGGGCAGCGCGCGCAGGCCGGGCAGGCGGCGCGGGTGGCCGTCCTCGGCGACGCCGTGCACCAGCACGGCATCGCCCTCGGCCAGGCCGCGCGCGGCCATGTCGCCCGGGTGCATGAGCAGCACGCTGCGCGTACCCCAGACGTTGCGGAAGCGGTCGTCCAGGCTGTAGACGGTGGTGTTGAACTGGTCGTCGCTGCGCAACGTCATGAGCCGCAGCACGCCGGGCGCGGGCTCCGGCGCGGGCTCGGGCGGCAGGACGAAGCAGGCCTTGCCGCTGTCGGTCTTCCAGATCCGCGCGCGGGCGGGGTTGGGCTTGGGGATGCCGCCGGGCTCGCGCAGCCGCGCGTTGAAGTCCTTGAACACCTCGGGCCAGGTGGCCTCGATGGCGTCGCGCACCAGCGCGTAGTCGTGGGTCCACCGCGCCCAGGGCACCTCGGCGCTGGGCGGCAGCGTGGCCTGGGCCAGCGCGGCCACGATGGCCAGCTCCGAACGCAGGCCCGGGTCGGCCGGCTCGGCCACGCCGTCGGATGCGTGGAAGCAGCCCGTGGAGTCCTCCACCGATACGGTCTGCGCGCCGCCGCCCTGGCGGTCGATCTCGATGCGGCCCAGGCAGGGCAGCAGCCAGGCCGCGCGGCCGGGCACGAGGTGGCTGCGGTTGAGCCGCGTGGCCACGTGCACGGTGAGCCGCAGCCGGGCCCAGGCCGCCTCCAGCCGTTCGGTGTCGGGCGCGGCGCGCAGGAAGTTGCCGCCCAGGCCGACGAAGCCGCGCACCGTGCCGTCCAGCACGCCTTCGCAGGTGGCCACGGTGTTGCGGCCCGGCGTGCGCGGCGGCGCGAAGCGGTACAGCGCCGCGAGCCGGTCCAGCGGCGCGAGTTCGGGCTTCTCGGTGATGCCCACCGTGCGCTGGCCCTGCACGTTGGAGTGCCCGCGCACGGGACAGATGCCGGCGCCGGGCTTGCCGATGTTGCCGCGCAGCAGCAGGAGGTTGCTGAGCATCTGCACGTTGGCCACGCCCTGGCGGTGCTGCGTGAGGCCCATGCCGTAGACGCCCAGCACGGCGCCGGCCGCGGCGTAGGTGGCGGCGGCCTGTTCCAGCGCGGCGCGCGGCAGGCCGCTGCGGGCCTCGATGTCGGCCCAGCGCGCCGCGCGCACGTGCGCGGCGAAGGCTTCGAAGCCCTGCGTGTGTTCGGCGATGAAGCCGGCATCCAGGATGCGCGGCGCCGCCGCGGCCCGGGCCGCGTCGTCGGCCTCGACCAGCCACTTGCACATGCCCGTCAGCGCCGCGATGTCGCCGCCGTTGCGCACCTGCAGGTACTGGGTGCTGATGGCCGTCTCGGCCGGCGTCAGCATCTGGCGCGGCGACTGCGGGTTGGCGAAGTGCACCAGGCCCACTTCCCTGAGCGGGTTGAAGGTGACGATGGGCACGCCGCGCGCACGCGCCTCCTGCAGCTGGTGCAGCATGCGCGGGCTGCTGACGCCCACGTTCTGGCCGAAGAAGAAGATCGCCTCGGTCTGCGCGAAGTCCTCCAGCGCCACCGTGCCCACCGGCACGCCGATGGTCTGCGGCAGGGCCACCGAGGTGCTCTCGTGGCACATGTTGGAGCTGTCGGGCAGGTTGTTGTTGCCATACAGCCGCGCCAGCAGCTGGTACAGGTAGCTGGTCTCCAGCGAGGCCCGGCCCGATGCATAGAACACCACGGACTGCGGATCCTCTTCGCGCAGCGCGCGCAGTTCGGCGCCGATGGCGGCGAAGGCCTCGTCCCAGCCCACCGCCAGGTAGCGGTCGCTGGCGGCGTCGTAGCGCATGGGGTGCGTGAGCCGGCCGCCGGCCTCGAGCGCATGGTCGCTCCAGCCGCGCAGCGCGGCCAGGCTGTGCGCGGCGAAGAAGTCGGGGCCCAGGCGCTTGTCGGTGAGCTCCCAGGCCGTGGCCTTGGCCCCGTTCTCGCAGAACTCCGCGAGGTGCGGCTGCGCCGGCTTGGCCCAGGCGCAGCTCACGCAGGCGAAGCCGCCCGGCTTGTTCTGGCGGCGCAGCGCCTTGGCCGTGACGAGCGGCGCGCCTTCGTGGACCACGCTGACCGCGACGGCCTTGATCGAGCCCCAGCCGCCGGCGGGCTGGCCATAGGGCGGAAGCGGTTCGGGGCGCTCGTGGTCGGTGGTGGTCTGCATCATGGGCACTGTGCGTGGCCGGGCACGCGCGCCGCGTCGGCCAAGCCGGCCGCGGCGCGTAGGAGAACAGGCGCCCTACCCCGGCCTACTTGAGCGGCGCGGTCTGCTGCTGGAAGCTGCCGGCCAGCACGCCCTTGGCCAGCACATGGCCGCGCATGGCGGCCAGCAACTGGTCGCGGTCGGCGCCGGGCGGCAGGTCCAGCATCCGGTCCAGCGCGAAGACCTGGAAGTGGTAGCGGTGCGGCGGGTCCATCGCCGGCGGCCGCGGGCCGTAGTAGCCGGGCGAGCCGCGCGTGGTGGCGCCCTGCAGCACGCCCTCGGGCTCGGTCAGGCGCAGCTGTTCCTGCAGGCCCTCGGGCAGCTGCGTCACGCCGGCCGGGATGTTCCAGGCCAGCCAGTGCACGAAGGGCGTGACGGGCCGGGCATCCGGGTCTTCCATGATGAGCGCATAGGACTGCGCGCCGGCCACGGGGCTCCAGCTCAGCTGGGGCGAGACGCCGTCGGCGTACTCGCTGTGGCGCAGCGGGATGGTGCCCTGCGGCGCGATGCTGGCCGAGCGGACCTGCAGCGTGCCGGCCGTGCGCGTCTGCTCGCGCTCCATGGCCAGCGGCACGCCGCTGCCGCGCATGGCCTGTTCGCGCATGGGCTCGGCCGGCGGCGCGGCGGCACTGCCGCCGGCGCCCTGGCCCGTGTAGGCGATGCGGTAGACCACGCCGTTCGCATCGTCGGCCATCAGCAGCGCGCCGTCGCGCGCCATGGCCAGGCCCACGGGCCGCGCGATGTGGGTGCTGCCGCCGTCGGTCAGGAAACCCGTCACGAAGGGCTCGAACCGGCGCGGCTGGCCGTCGGCGAAACGGATGCGCACGATCTCGTAGCCCGAGGCCGGTTTGCGGTTCCAGGAGCCGCGCATGGCGACGAAGGCGTCGCCCTGGTACTCGGCCGGGAACGCGCCACCCGTGTAGAACAGCATCTGCATGGGCGCGGCATGGGCGGTGTAGCCCAGCACCATGGGCGTGCTCAGGGCCTCCCACTGCGCCTTGCCGATCTCGCCCACGGGCGTGCTCTGCGGGTTGACGCCGTCCTGGCCCCAGATGTGCGGCCAGCCGTACTGCCTGCCGCGCTCGATGCGGTTGAGCTCCTCGGGCTGCACATCGTCGCCCAGGAAGTCGATGCCGTGGTCCATGCCCCACAGCGCGCCCGTGCGCGGCTCCCAGGCGAAGCCGATGGTGTTGCGCAGGCCGCTGGCGAAGATGCTGCGGCTCTTGCCATCGGGCGCGACGCGCAGCAGCGCCGCGTTCTCGGGGTTGGATTCGTTGCAGGCATTGCAGGTCGAGCCCACGCTCAGGTAGAGCATGCCGTCGGGGCCGAAGGCCATGGTGCGGTTGGGATGCTGGCCCGCATCGGGCAGGTCGCCGAGCAGCATCTGCAGCGGCCCCAGCAAGCCCGTCGGGCCGGATCGGCGCCTTGAACACCTCCTTGACGGTGGCGATGTACAGGTGGCCGTCGTGGACCGCCAGGCCGTGTGCGCCGGGCCGGTTGGCCACGATCACACCGGCGCCGTCGGCCCGGCCGTCGCCGTCGGCATCGCGCAGCATGACCACGTCGCCCTGCTCGCGCCGGCTCACGTAGACCGTGCCGTCCGGCGCGACCGCGAGGATGCGCGCGTTCCTGAGCCCGACCGCGAACACCGAGACCGCGAAGCCCGGCGGTGCCTGCAGGGCCTGCACGCGCGACTGCGTGACGTCGACCTTGGCGGGCTTGAAGACATGGGTGCGGACCGGCACGTCGGTGCCGTCGCCCTGCTGGGCGGAGGCGGCCAGCGCGCACAGCGCGCAGAGGCCGAGCACGGCGACACGCAGGGGGCGGAAAGCGAAGGGGGTCATGGGGCAGGCGGACAGCGTGGAGGAAGCGCCGCAGTCTGCGTGCCCGGTGCCGGCGGCCGTGTCGGCGCGGGGCGCATCGTCGACCCGGCGGCGTCCGACCGCCTGCGACAACGCGCCCGCCCCGGCCTCACCAGGGGAAGAACACCGCGAACAGCAGGAAGCCGACGACGACGGCCCCCACGGTCAAGCTGCGCTTGCTCGCGTAGCGGTTGCGGCTGGAGGAGGTGGGCACGGCACCGGGGGTGTTCTTGGGAGCGTTCATGGCGCACAGCTTGGCAGGCGGCGGCGGCCCCGCACGTCGGACGGGAGCGCAAAGCCCGCGCGGACGACCTCGCCTGCAAGGATCAGCCGCGCTGCGCTGACACCCGCCCCGCGCGCCCCGCGCGCGATGGCGCGGCGCCCGCCGTGGAGGCGCGCACGCTGCACTTCATGACGGTGGCCATGTGGCGCAGCGCGCGGCGCTTGGCCTCGGGGCTCTCCGCCGCGGTGCAGTCCGCGGGCACCCAGGCGCTGTAGCCGTGCATGTAGGCCTCG
>JASGJO010000017.1:0-6719 GCA_049840715.1 Pseudorhodoferax sp. | reverse complement strand
TGGCCATGTGGAAGTAGCCGTAGACGTTGGTGCGCAGCGTCTCGTCGAAGCGCTCCTCGCTCAAGTCCTCGATGGCCTGGGCATGCTCCTGGAAGGCCGCGTTGTTGACCAGCACGTCGAGCTTGCCGAAGGCGTGCACGGTCTTGGCCACGGCCTCGCGGCAGAACGCCGGGTCCTTCACGTCGCCGGGGATCAGCAGGCAGCGCGCGCCCTCGGCTTCGACCAGCTGGCGCGTGCGCACGGCGTCCTCGTGCTCGTTCAGGTAGACGATGGCCACGTCCGCGCCCTCGCGCGCGTAGAGCACGGCCACGGCGCGGCCGATGCCCGAGTCGCCGCCCGTCACCAGCGTGGCAAAGCCCGCGAGCTTGCCGCTGCCCTGGTAGTGCGGCGCGGCGAACTGCGGCTTGTGCACCATCTCGGCCTCCAGGCCGGGCTTGGCCAGGTGCTGGCGCGACATGGGCGGCGCCGGCTCCTCGCGGTGTGGGCCGGGCGCGGCCTTCTTGCCCTTCTTGCCGTCGGCCTGCGGCTGGCCCTTGGCCTGGGCGCGGGCTTCGGCGTCGCGGTGGTCCTGTTCGCGCTGGATGCGCTGCTGCTTGCGCGCGGTGTCCTGGGCTTGCTGGTCCTGGGAATGGCTCTTGCGGGACATGGGATCTCCTTGGGGAATCGCTGTTGCCGCCATGCTGCAGGGCCCGCCGCGCCGCCGGTTTCGGACAGCGGCGCGGGCGTCTGTCAGCCGCTGCGCTGCATCCAGATGCCGCGCCCTTCCTACGCCTGCCGACGCGGTGGCCTACAGCGCCGCGCCGGTGCGCGCACTAGGCTGCTGGATACGCACGAAACCAAGGAGCAAGAACGATGGCACGCAGCAGCATCATGGGCGGCGAGACGCCCGCCACCCGTCCCAGCGGCAGCGACATGGACCTGCTGGGCCCCAGCGACACGTCCGACAGCGGCAGCGACGTGCAGGGCGAACGCCGCATGGCGACCGCGCCCGACAACGCCGCCGAATGGGGCGCCGTGGTGAACGGCCACGACTCCGACAGCGACGCATCCGGCACGGGCGAGCGTGGCTCGGCCGTGGGCGACGATGGCCGCGCCAACGCCGACATCCTGCCCGACCGCATCGTCACGCCCGGCGTGGGCGGCGGCCGCGACGTGCTGGACGAGGTGCCGGGCCTGGCCGGCGAGGACGGCGAGAGCGAGGACGACCCGATCGAAGGCACGGGCGACGACGACAGCATCTAGCAACGCATCTAGGAGCCGGCGCGCAGGGCGCGCTTGAGCACCTTGCCGTAGCTGTTCTTGGGCAGCGCATCGACGAACACATAGCGCTTGGGCCGCTTGAAGCGCGCGATCTGCGCGAGGCAGTGGGCGTCGAGCGCCGCCGCATCGACCGCCGCGCCCGGCGCGGCGACGACGTGGGCGACGACCACCTCGCCCCACTCCGCATCCGGCGCGCCGACCACGCAGGCCTCGGCCACGCCCGGGTGCGTGAGCAGCACCTCTTCCACCTCGCGCGGGTAGATGTTGGAGCCGCCGCTGATCACCACGTCCTTGGAGCGGTCGCGCAGCGTCAGGTAGCCGCGCGCGTCCAGCACGCCCATGTCGCCGGTCCACAGCCAGCCGCCGCGCAGCGCCTCGGCCGTGGCCTCGGCGTTGCGCCAGTAGCCGGACATGACGACGTCGCCGCGCACCGCGATCTCGCCGGGCTCGCCCGCCGGCAGCGGCAGGCCCTGCGCGTCGACCACCGCGACCTCCACGCCGCTGCGCGCCCAGCCGACCGAGGCGAGCCGGCCGGCGTCGCCGTCCGCATGGTCCGTCGCGTGAGGCCGGTGATGGTCATGGGCGTTTCGCCCTGGCCGTAGATCTGAGCGAACACCGGGCCGAAGACGTCCATGGACTTGCGCAGTTCCTCCAGGTACATCGGCCCGCCGCCGTAGACGATGCTGCGCAGCTGCCGCGGCCGCTGGCCGCCGCGCGCGGCCAGCGCCTCGCGCAGGCGCTGCACCATGGTCGGCGCGAGGAACGCGCCGCCGCCCGGGTGCGCGTCGCACAGCGCGAGGAATTCGGCGGGCTCGAAGCCGTTGGAGGCCGGCACCACCTGGCGCGCGCCGCGCGCCAGCGAGGCCGGGATGTACAGGCCCGAGCCGTGCGACATCGGCGCGCCGTGGATCTGGCTGCACTGCGTGCCGAGTTCGGGCTCGACGTCCGCCAGGTGCGCCACCGTCATCGCCATCAGGTTGCCGTGCGAGAGCATGGCGCCTTTGGAGCGGCCCGTGGTGCCGCTGGTGTAGAACAGCCAGGCCAGCGCATCGGAGGCCACGGGCGCGATCCGCAGCGCCGCCGGTGCCAGCAGGGCCGCGTAGGCCGGGCTGTCCAGCGCCACGCAGGGGCAAGGCAGGCCCTGCAGCGCCGGCGCCAGGCCCGGCGAGGCGAACAGCAGGGCGGCCTGCGCGTCCTCGACGATCTGGCCCACTTCGCGCGCGTGCAGCTTGTAGTTGACGGGCACGGCCACCAAGCCCGCGGCCCAGATGCCGAACAGCAACTCCACGCACTCGGGCCGGTTCTCCGAAACCAGCGCGATGCGCGCGCCGGGTGCATGGCGCGCGCGCAGCGCCGCCGCGATGGCCGCGGCCCGTTCGCGCAGCTGCGCGAAGGTCCAGAGCGTCTCGTGCCCCAGGCAGACGGCCGGCAGGCCGGCGTGGCGGGTGGCGGATTGGTCGAGCAGGACAGCGAGGTTCATGGGCGAAGGTCTCCACCCGCGAGCATAGGCTCACCGGCCGCCCCGGCCGATGGCCGCGGAACCGTCACATTCCTGACACACAGGAGGCGCAGCATGCCCGGTTGCCCGACGCCATGGACAGCGACCTCCCGATCGAACCCACCCGCTATGGCGCGGACGCGCATGGCCTGGTCTGCGGCTACCGCTTCGAGGCCGCCACCGCGGCCTGCCCCATCGGCTCCGACGAGGCCGCGCAATGGCTGGCCGAGGCCGCCGGCGGCGGCTTCATCTGGCTGCACTTCAACCTCTCGCACGCCGGTGCCGAGCGCTGGCTGCAGCGCCACGCACAGCTGCCCGAATCCTTCTTCGAAACGCTGCACGACGACCACCGGTCGACGCGGCTGGAGCGCGACCAGGCCGCGCTGATCGCGGTCATCAACGACGTGCAGTTCGACTTCGCGTTCGAATCCTCCGACATCGCCACGCTGTGGATCGGCGTGGACCGGCGGCTGGTGGTCACGGCGCGGCAGTCGCCGCTGCGTTCGGTCGACCGCCTGCGCACGGCGATCCGGCGCGGCGAGCCGCTGCGCTCGACCACCGAACTGCTGGAGTGGCTGCTGCGCGCGCAGGCCGAGGTTCTGGTCGACGTGGTGCGCGGCGTCACGCGGCGCATCGACGCGGTCGAGGACGCCCTGCTGGCCGGCCGGCTGCAGCACAAGCGCACGCGCCTGGGCGTGCTGCGCCGGCTGCTGGTGCGGCTGCAGCGGCTGCTCGCGCCCGAGCCGGCCGCGCTGTTCCGGCTGCTGCAGCATCCGCCGGCCTGGATGGTGGAGCGCGACGTGGACGAGCTGCGCGAGGCCACCGAGGAATTCTCGGTCGCGCTGCGCGACATGGCGGCGCTGCAGGAGCGCATCAAGCTGCTGCAGGAAGAGATCGCCGCGGCCGTCAACGAGCGCACCAGCCGCAGCCTGTTCGTGCTGACCGTGGTCACCGTGCTGGCCCTGCCCATCAACATCCTCGCGGGCCTGTTCGGCATGAACGTGGGCGGCGTGCCGCTGGCCGAGAACCCGCACGGCTTCTGGGTCCTGGTGGCCGTGGTGATCGCCTTCACCGCCGTGGCCGGCTGGCTGGCCTTCCGCGACAGCAACGACCGTTAGCATGGCTGCCATGTCCTCTTCCATGACCGAGATCGAGTTCAAGTTCGACATCCCCCGCGCCGCCCTGCCCGCGCTGGAGGCCGCGCTGCGCGGTCCCGGCAGCCACCGCACGCACCTGCAGGCGCGCTACTTCGACACGCCCCAGGGCGACCTGGCCGCGCACGGCGTGGCCCTGCGCCTGCGCAAGGAAGGCCCGCGCTGGGTGCAGACCGCCAAAGCACTGGGCGACGGCCCGGTGCAGCGGCTGGAACACAACGTGGACCTGGGGCCGGCGCGCAAGCCGGTGACGCTGCAGGCCGATCCGGCCCGCCACGCCGACACGCCCGTCGGCCGGCGCCTGCACCATGTGCTGCGCCGCGCCGGCACGCCCCTGGTGGAGGTCTACGGCACCGACATCTGGCGTGCCACGCAGACGCTGCAGCGCGGCGCGAGCCGCATCGAGGTCGCGCTGGACCAGGGCCGCGTGCTGGCGCCCGCGCCCGACGGCGGCCTGCCGCGCAGTGCCGTGGTCTGCGAGCTGGAGCTGGAGCTGCTCGAAGGCGATGTGCACGACCTCACGGCCCTGGCCGCCGAATGGGCCGCGCGCCACGGGCTCACGCTCAGCACGGTGACCAAGTCCGAGCGCGGGCTGCGGCTCGCGCACGGCCAGTCGACGCGCGCGGCCGCCCGGGCCAGCGCGCCGCAATGGCCGGCCGGCAGCGGCTTTCCGGACGGCGCCACGGTGCAGCGCGCCGTGGTCGGCGCCTGCCTCGCGCAGATCCTGCCGAACGCCAGCGAGATCGCCGCCGGCAGCGAGGACGTGGAGCAGATCCACCAGCTGCGCGTGGGCCTGCGCCGGCTGCGCACCGCGCTGCGCGAACTGGCGCCGCTGGGCCCGGGGCTGGACCCGGCCTGGGAGGCGCCGCTGGTGCAGGCCTTCCGCGCGCTGGGCGCGCGGCGCGACCGCCAGCAGCTGCAGGCGCTCATGCAGCCGCGGCTGCTGGCCGCGGGCAGCCCGCCCATCGTGCTGCCGCCCGCGGACGACGGCGCGCCCACGCCGGCACAGGCGCTGCACGATGCCGGCCTGCAGGCGGCGCTGGTGGGCCTGGTCGGCTTTGCCGCCGCGGCAGCGGGCACGGGCCTCACGCCGCACGACACGCGGCGCCACCTGCGCAAGCGGCTGGACAAACTGCACCGCCGCGTGGGCAAGGAAGGCGAACATTTCGAGCAGCTCGCGCCCGAGGCGCGGCACGGCCTGCGCAAGCGCCTGAAGCGGCTGCGCTACCTGGCCGAGTTCGTGGGCGCCTGCTTCGGGCCACGCCGCGCCGCGCGGTACGCGCACGCGCTGGAGCCCGCCCAGGACGCATTGGGCGCGTACTACGACGAGGTGGTGGCGCTGGAGCGCTACCGCGCAGCGACGGACCAGGAGCCGCGCGCCTGGTTCGCGGTGGGCTGGCTGCAGGCCCGGGTGCCGCACAGCGCACGCCAGGCCGGTCTTGCGCTCGCCGAACTGGCCGGGGCGGCCCGACCGTTCTGGCGCAAGAAGGGAGACGGAGCCTAGGCTGGGCTCAGGAGGGGCTGTTCGCCGGCGCGTTCGCCGCGGTGCCGGCCATCTGCTGCTGTTGCGGCGCGGCCGCCTGCTCCGGCTGGTTCAGCGCGTTGGCCTGCACCGCGAAGTCGTACAGCTTGGCCTTGCCGGCGTAGTACCGGTCCAGGCGCCACTCCTTGATGATCTGTACCGCCAGGTCGAAATCGCTCAGCTGCAGCGCGTACAGCCGCTCCAGCTGGAACGGCTCGTGCGATTCGAGGGACAGGACCAGGTCCGCCAGGGTCTTGGCGGAGGGCTTGAAAGGGTCCTTGGCGATGAGTTTCTTGGCTTCCTTGATGGCGTTCAACTGGGTCTTCCTGGCGCTTGGGGATCAGCGCAAACCCTGATTGGACACCGCCTACCCTGTAAAAATTGTGTCATTTCAATGACCAATTCGTGACCCCATTGTCACGCGACGAGTTGCAGATGGCCTGTCCGTGGTGCATGTTGCACCAGTTTCGCCATCAAATCGGGCACTTCGAAGACAGATCGGTTCCGTAGCAGTGCGACCCGTGCACGGTAGGCGGGCATTTGCTCGCAAAGCGCGCGGACGGCCGGCGCCACCCCGGCGAAGCCCGGCAGCACCAGGCCCAGGCCCTGCTCCTGCAGCCACCGGGTGTTGTAGCGCTCCTGCGGCATGGTGAAGGCGTTGCGCGTGGTCAGCACGGGCAGGCCCATCAGCAGGGCCTCGCTCATGCTGCCGGGGCCGGGCTTGCCGATGAAGAAATCGCCCAGCGCGAGGTAGCGCCGCACCTCGCGCGTGAAGCCCTGCACCACGCGCGGCGCGGGCGCCGGCAGCGCGCGCAGGCGCGCGGCGAGCCGGCGGTGGTGGCCGCACAGCAGGATCAGCGGTTGCTCGGGCAGCAGGCGGGCGATGCGTTCCATGGCCATGGAGCCGGCGCCGCCGAACATGACCACGCCGACCGGCCGGCCCGTGCCCGGGTCGGGCAGGCCCAGTGCGCGGCGCTCGGCCGTGCGGTCCAGCGCCATGGGCGCATAGAAGTCCGGGTGCACGGGCATGCCGGAGACCAGGTGCAGCCGGCGCGCGTCGTGGCCGGCCGCGCGGGCCTGGGCCAGCGCGTGCGGCGTGCCGCAGACCAGGTGCTGGTCCACGCCGTCGGCGCGCCAGAAATGCGGCGGGTGGTCCGCCATGTCGGTCATCACCGTCATGAAGGGCACGCCGGGCCGGGCCAGGGCCACGCTCTCGCCCAGCGCGCGGTTGAAGTTGGGGATCAGCGAGACCACCAGGTCGGGCCGGCTCGCGCGCCAGTGCGCG
>JASGJO010000016.1:0-6803 GCA_049840715.1 Pseudorhodoferax sp. | reverse complement strand
CCGCGCGCTGCTCGGCTTCTCTGCCGGGGGCCAGCCTGGGGGTGGCGGTGGGGTGCGGACCGGCTGCAGCGCGCTGCTGCGGGATCTGAGCGACCCGCTGCTACACGGCTTTCGCGTTATCCCCTCGATCGCCATCGTGCCGTTGGCCATCGTCTGGTTCGGGCTGGGCGACCTGTCCAAGGTCATGCTGATCGCCTGGGGCACTTTCTTCCCGGTGTGGGTCAACACCTTCATCGGCGTGCGCGACCTGCCGCCGATCTACCTGCGCTCGGCCGCCAGCCTGGGCGCGAGCCCGATGCAGCAGGTGTTCCTGGTCGGGCTGCCGGCCGCGCTGCCCTTCGTGTTCGCGGGACTGCGGCAGGCTATGGCCGTGGCCTTCGTGGTGCTGGTGGCCGCGGAGCTGGTGGGCGCCGAGCAGGGCCTGGGCTACCTGATCTCGTTCGCGCACCTGGTGTTCCGCGTGGACATCATGTTCGTCGGCCTGATCGCGCTGGGGGCCATCGGATTCCTGGCGGACCAGGTGTTCGCGGGGCTGCTGCACAGGCTGTTTCCGTGGTACGGCGGGGAATCCAGGCGATCAGCGCAGATGTTGTGCTGGCCGACGCGCAGGTGCTGACCATGGTGCCCGGCGCAGCGCTGGTGCAGGCCGTTGCGCTGCGCGGCGGCCGCGTGCTGGCCGTGGGCAAGAACGCCGAGGGCGCTGGCCCATGTCGGGCCGCAGTCCACCGTGCTGCGGCTGCAGGGCCGCACCGTGCTGCCGGGCCTGATCGACGCCCATGCCCATGCCGAGCGCGAAGGCCTCAAGACCCTGCGGCCCAGCCTGGCCCATGCGCGCAGCGTGGCCGACATCCTGGCCGTGGTGGCGCACGCGGCCGCGGCCACGCCCGAGGGCGGATGGATCGTGACGATGCCGGTTGGCCAACCGCTGTACTACTTCGATGCGCTGGCCACGCTGGCCGAGGGCCGCATGCCCACGCGCGAGGAGCTGGACCGCGTGGCGCCGCGCCATCCGGTGCTGATCCCGGGCCTGTTCGGCAACTGGGGCGTGCCGCCCGGCTACAACGCGCTGAACACGCTGGCGTTGCAGCGCAACGGCATCACGAAGTACAGCTGTCCCGACTGCGAGGGCCTGGAGATCCAGTTCGATGCCGCCGGCGAGCCGACCGGCCTGATCGTGGAGCACAACCGCAGGCCGCTGGTCGAGTTCGACCTGCTGCGCGCCGTGCCGGCCTTCACGTTCGACGACCGGCTCCAAGGCCTGCGCCGCTCGCTGCCGGTCTACCACGCCACCGGCACCACCAGCCTGTACGAGGGCCATGGTTCGGCGCCGCAGACCATTGCCGACTACCGCGTGCTCTGGGAGCGCGGCGAACTGAGCATGCGCACGCGGGCTGTGCGTGAGCCCGACCTGGGCCAACATTGCCGAGGTGCGCCTGGCCATGCGCGATTGGCTGGCGTTCGCACGCGGGCGCGGCCTGGGCGACACCATGCTGCGCGTCAGCGGGGTCTACATCGGCCTGGGCGGCAGTGCCGTGGCCGCCGACAAGGTGCGCCGCGCCCTGCCCAGCACCGGCTGGATGGGCTTCGTCGAATGGGCCAACCGCATCGAGGACTTCGAGGCCTATGCGCTGGCCGCGGCCGAGCACGACCTGCGCGTGCACAGCGTGGTGGGCGACCGGCTGGGCGAGGTGCTGGACGTGTTCGAGCGCATCGATCGCGTGTTCCCGCTGGCCGGCCGGCGCTGGGTCGTCGAGCACATCGGCGCCATGCGCGCCGAGGACGTGCCGCGCCTGCAGCGCCTGGCCGTGTTCGTGAGCACGATCCCGTTCTACTCGCTCTGGAAAAACGGCAAGCCGAGGCTGGCCAGCCCCGACGAGGGCAACGGCGAGGTGCCGCAGCGCCTGCTGGTCGAGGCCGGTCTGCCGCTGGCCGTGGGCAGCGACAACGTGCCACCCAGCCTGTTCCACGCCATGTGGGCCTCGGTGGTGCGGCGCGAACGCACCAGCGGCCGCGCGATCGGCCCGGCCCAGGCGCTCACTCGCGCGCAGGCGCTGGCCACCATGACGCGCAATGGCGCCTGGCTCAGCTTCGAGGAGAGCGAGAAAGGCATGCTCGCGCCCGGCATGCTGGCCGACCTGGCCGTGCTCGACGGCGATCCGCTCACCGTGGCCGACGAGGTGCTGCCGCGCCTGCACGCGCTGCTGACCCTGGTCGGCGGGCGTGTGGTGCACCGCACCGGGCGCTTCGGGCTGCCCGGCTGAGCCTGCCGACCCTGGGCAGGGGGCCGGGCGCTGCCTTGGCTATACTGCCCATCCTGCGCCGATTTGTTCCAGATTGCGGGCGCCGGAACCTTCGAGTTCCGAAATGCTGCTAAACACGGACGCCCACCAACCCGGCTTCGTTGTTCAGCGAGCCGGGTTTTTTTGTTTTTGCGTCCATGCCACTCATCGCGCATCCCCAATCCATGCCGTTCAGCCAGCCGCTGCCGCTGCGGAGCGGCGCGGCCATCCGCGACTACGCGCTCAGCTACGAGACCTATGGCGAGCTCAACGCCGACAAGAGCAACGCCGTGCTGATCTGCCACGCGCTGAACGCCTCGCACCACGTGGCCGGCAGCTACGAAGGCCAGCCCAGGTCCGAGGGCTGGTGGGACAACATGATCGGCCCGGGCAAGCCCGTGGACACCGACCGCTTCTTCGTCATCGGCGTGAACAACCTGGGCTCGTGCTTCGGCTCCACCGGCCCCATGCACGTGAACCCGGACACGGGCCGCGTCTACGGCGCCGACTTCCCGGTCGTCACGGTGGAGGACTGGGTCGACGCCCAGGCCCGGCTGCTCGATGCGCTGGGCATCCGCCAGCTCGCGGCCGTGATGGGGGGCAGCCTGGGCGGCATGCAGGCTCTGTGCTGGAGCCTGCGCTACCCCGAGCGCGTGCGCCATGCCGTGGTGGTGGCCAGCGCGCCCAACCTGAACGCCGAGAACATCGCCTTCAACGAGGTGGCGCGCCGCGCCATCGTGACCGACCCCGATTTCCACGGCGGCCATTTCTACGCGCAGGGCGTGGTGCCCAGGCGCGGCCTGCGCATCGCGCGCATGATCGGGCACATCACCTACCTCAGCGACGACGTCATGAACGAGAAGTTCGGGCGCCAGCTGCGCGAGGGCATCGACCTGAAATACAGCACCCAGGACATCGAGTTCCAGATCGAGAGCTACCTGCGCTACCAGGGCGACAAGTTCAGCGAGTACTTCGACGCCAACACCTACCTGCTGATCACGCGCGCGCTCGACTACTTCGACCCCGCGCGCGCCCATGGCGGCAACCTGGCGCAGGCACTGGCGCAGACCCAGGCCAGGTTCCTGATCGTGAGCTTCACGACCGACTGGCGCTTCGCTCCGGCGCGCAGCCGCGAGATCGTGCAGGCCCTGCTCGACAACAAGCGCGCCGTCAGCTACGCGGAGATCGACGCACCGCACGGCCACGACGCTTTCCTGCTCGACGATGCGCGCTACCTGAACGTGGTGCGCGCGTACTTCGCGCGCATCGCCAGCGAAGGCGGCATGGGCGCCGACACTGCGGCCCCGGCGCAGACGCAAGCGTACGGAGGCGCCGCATGAGCGACCAATCGACGATGGAGACCATCGCGCGGCTCGTGCCGCAGGGCGCGCGCGTGCTCGACCTGGGCTGCGGCGACGGCGCCCTGCTCGCCCACCTGCAGGCCACGCGCGGCTGCACGGGCTACGGCATCGAGATCGCCGACGCCAACGTGCTGGCCTGCGTGCAGCGCGGCGTCGACGTGATCCAGCTCAACCTCGAAGAGGGCCTGGCGATGTTCGACGACGCCAGCTTCGACGTGGTGCTGCAGATCGACACGCTGCAGCACCTGCGCAATGCCGAGACCATGCTGCGCGAGACCGCGCGGGTCGGCCGGCGCGGCATCGTGGCCTTCCCCAACTTCGCCCACTGGCCGAACCGGCTGTCGGTGCTGCGCGGGCGCATGCCGGTCACGCGCCGCCTGCCCTACCAGTGGTACGACACGCCCAACATCCGCGTCGGCACCTTCAAGGACTTCGAGGCGCTGGCGTACAAGAACGGCCTCAAGATCCTGGACGCGTTCGGCCTGCAGGCCGGCCTGGAGATCCGCGCGTTCCCGAACGCGCGCGCGTCCACCGCCCTGTTCCACTTCGAGCGCGGCTGAACCCAAGAAAAAAGGGCCCGAAGGCCCTTCCTGCTGTCGGCGCGTGCCGCTCAGGCCACTTCGCCCAGCGCGTCCGACAGCGCGTTCACCAGCCGGTCGATCTCGGCCTTCTCGCTGATGAAGGGCGGCGCCAGCTGGATGGTGTCGCCGCCGTAGCGCACGTAGAAACCCTTCTTCCAGCAGGCCATGGCGATCTCGTAGGGCCGCCTGGCCGGCTCGCCCGGCACCGGGGCGATGGTGATGCCCGCGGCCAGGCCGAAGTTGCGGATGTCGGCCACGTGCCTGGCGCCCTTCAGGCTGTGCACGGCCTGCTCGAAGTGCGGCGCCAGCGCCTTCACGCGGCCCACGCCGTCCTCGGCCTGCAGCAATTCCAGCGCGGCCACGCCGGCCGCGCACGCCACCGGATGCGCGGAGTAGGTGTAGCCGTGCGGGAACTCCACCATGTACTCGGGGCCGCCGGCCGCCATGAAGGTGTCGTAGATCTCCTTGCTGGCGACCACGGCGCCCAGCGGCTGCGTGCCGTTGGTCACCTGCTTGGCGATGTTCATGATGTCCGGCGTCACGCCGAAGGCCTCGGCGCCCGTCATCGCGCCGCAGCGGCCGAAACCGGTGATGACCTCGTCGAAGATCAGCAGGATGTTGTTGGCCGTGCAGATGTCGCGCAGGCGCTGCAGGTAGCCCTTGGGCGGGATCACCACGCCGGCCGAACCCGAGAACGGCTCCACGATCACGGCCGCGATAGTGGATGCGTCGTGCAGCGCGATGATGTCCAGCAGCCGGTCGGCCAGCTCGGCGCCGTTCTCCGGCATGCCGCGCGTGAAGGCGTTGGCCGCCAGCTGGGTGTGCGGCAGGTGGTCGGCCTCGATGCCCTGGCCGAAGGTCTTGCGGTTGCCCACGATGCCGCCGACCGAGATGCCGCCGAAGTTCACGCCGTGGTAGCCCTTCTCGCGGCCGATCAGGCGCGTCTTGCCGGCCTGGCCCTTGGTGCGCCAGTAGGCGCGCGCCATCTTGAGCGAGGTGTCGGCGGCCTCCGAGCCCGAACCCGTGAAGAACACGTAGTCCAGGCCGGCCGGCGTCAGTTCCCTGATCTTGTTGGCCAGCGCGAACGAGCCCGGATGGCCGAACTGGAATGCCGGCGCGTAGTCCAGCTGGGCGACCTGGCGGGCCACGGCCTCGCTGATCTCGGCCCGGCCATGGCCCAGGCCCGTGCACCACAGGCCCGACAGGCCGTCGAAGATCCTGCGGCCGTCGGCATCGGTGAAGTAGGCGCCCTTGGCGCCCACGACCATGCGCGGGTCGGCCTTGAAGTTGCGGTTGCCGGTGAACGGCATCCAGTGCGCGTCCAGCCAGGCGGCGTCGCGTTGGGTGGCTTGGGTCTGCGGGGCGGACAGCACGGTCATGGCGGCTCCGGGAATGGTTGGAAAAGCGCGCATTGTTCGGCACCGCCATCTCTTGGACAATGTTGATGTATCAAACTTCAGTTGACGATCTGTGAAAGTAAAGAACCGTGCCGTGCTGGGCCAGCTCGACGACATGGACCTGCGCCTGCTCAAGGTCTTTCGCAGCGTGGTGCAGTGCGGCGGCATGACGGCGGCCGAACTCGAGCTCAACATCGGCACCTCCACCATCAGCCGCCACATCAAGGACCTGGAGACGCGCCTCGCCTTGGTGCTGTGCCGGCGCGGCCGTGCCGGCTTCGCGCTGACCGAGGAAGGCCAGCGCGTCTACGACGAAACCCAGCGCCTGCTGGCCTCGGTCGACGTGTTCCGCAGCGGCATCGACGACATCCACGGCCGCATGGGCGGTGCGCTGGAACTGGCCATGTTCGACAAGACTGCCACCAATCCGCAGGCCCGCATCGCCGAGGCGATCGCGCTGTTCCGCGCCCAGGCGCCCGAGGTGCAGCCCAGCCTGCACGTGGCCTCCATCAACGAGATCGAGCGCGGCGTGATCGACGGCCGCTTCGCGCTGGGCATCATCCCCGCGCACCGGGCCTCGCGCAGCCTGCGCTACACCGAGCTGTTCGGCGAGACCATGCTGCTGTACTGCGGCCGCGCGCATGCGCTGTTCGGCGCGGCACACGGCGGCCTCGGCTGGGCGCGGCTGCGCCAGTACCCGTTCGCCGGCCTGGGCTACCACTCGCCCAACATGGAGTTGAGCCACCAGGAGCGGCTGGTGCGCCGGGCCAGCGGCTACGACCAGGAGGCCATCGCCACGCTGGTGCTGTCGGGCTGCTTCCTGGGTTTCCTGCCCGACCACTACGCGGCCGGCTTCGTCGCCCAGGGCCTCATGCAGGCCGTGGCGCCCGAGCGCTTCTCCTACGCCTGCCAGTTCGTGAGCCTGCTGCGGCGTTCACCCCAGCCTTCGCGCGCGGCGCTGCTGTTCCAGGACTGCCTCAACGCGGCCCATGCACGCCCTCAATAGTGCGGCGGAAGCTCGTCGCGCAGGCTGCGGAACGTGGCGGAGGTCGGATCGGGCTGCTGCGTGCGCAGCGCCTCGAGCTGGCGGACCAGCGCATCGATCTGCTGCTGCTGGCGGTACACGGTCAGGTTCAGCTCGTCCAGCAGATCCTCGGCCTCGCAGGCCTTGAGTTCCAGCGCGTC
>JASGJO010000015.1:0-20025 GCA_049840715.1 Pseudorhodoferax sp. | reverse complement strand
AAGGTTAATAGGGAAACACGATAGAATCCGAACAGCACCTGGATCCATCGACCAGCAGCAGGGTTTTGGCATCGCTCATGCGGGCATTGTGCCTGGGCCCACCTGCCGCGCCGGCCCACCTACAATGCATAGATGCGCGCCTTCCTGCCCACCTGTTTCTGCCTTGCGGCCATGGCCGGCGCCTGGGCGCAGACGCCGGCCCCGCCGGCCGACAGCCCCGCGCCGCGCGGCCAGGTGGAGCAGCGCATCGAGCACCTGCGCACCGAGGACAAGGGCGCGCGCATCGACGAGCTGCGCTACGGCGGCGAGCCGCAGAGCATCACCGTGCAGCCGCTGAACAGCGCGCTGCCGGCCTACGAGATCGTGCCCCACAACGGCGCGCGCGTGCGCCCCGGCAACGAGCGCGACAGCGCCCCCGGCAACGCCGGGCAGCGCGTCTGGAAAGTGCTCGGTTTCTGACCGTGGCAGTCTTCACCGAGGTCACGACCGAACAAGCCCAGGCCCTGCTGACCTCCCTGGGCCTGGGCGCGCTGCAGTCGCTGCGCGGCATCGAAGGCGGCATCGAGAACACCAACTACTTCGTCGACAGCGCGAGCGGCCGCCACGTGCTCACGCTGTTCGAGCGGCTGCGCTCGAGCAGCTCCCGTTCTACCTGTACCTGATGCAGCACCTGGCCCACCGCGGCATCCCCGTGCCCGACCCGGCCGCGGACAGCCAGGGCGGCATCCTGCACACGCGTGAACGGCAAGCCGGCCGCGCTGGTCAACCGGCTGAGCGGCGCGAGCGAACTGGCGCCCACGGCCGGCCACTGCGCCGCCGTGGGCGCGATGCTGGCCCGCATGCACCTGGCCGGGCGCGACTACGCCGCGCCACCAGCCCAACCTGCGCGGCCTGGCCTGGTGGAACGAGACCGCGCCCATGGTCCTGCCCTTCCTGGACCCGGAGCAGGCCGCGCTGCTGCGCGAGCGAGCTGGCCTACCAGAACCACGTGGCGGCCGGCCGCAGCTACGCCGCGCTGCCGCGCGGGCCGGTGCATGCCGACCTGTTCCGCGACAACGTGATGTTCGACGCCGCCGGCGGGCGCCGGCCTCAGCGGCTTCATCGACTTCTACTTCGCCGGCGTCGACACCTGGCTGTTCGACATCGCCGTCTGCCTGAACGACTGGTGCATCACGCTGGCGGACGGCGCGGGCGACGACGAGCGCGCGGCGGCCTTCCTGCGACGCCTACGGCGCCGAACGCGCGCTGACTGGCCGCCGAGCGCGAACTGCTGCCCGCCATGCTGCGCGCCGGCGCCCTGCGCTTCTGGATCTCGCGGCTGTGGGATTTCCACCTGCCGCGCGAAGCCGCGCTGCTGAACCCGCACGACCCCGCCCATTTCGAGCGCGTGCTGCGCGCCCGCGCGACGCGCTTCGCGCCGCCCTGTCGCATGAACCTGAACATCGTCCCCGCCCGCACCGGCGCCCAATGGGTGCGCGAGGGCATCCAGACCTTCTTCCGCCAGCCGCTGGCCCTGGTCGGCCTGTTCTTCATGTACATGGCGGTCATGCTGATCGTCTCGCAGCTGCCGGGCATCGGCGTGCTGCTGGCCGGCGTGCTGGTGCCGGCCAGCACGCTGGGCCTGATGGCCGCCACGCGCGAGGCCGCGCAGGGGCGTTTCCCGATGCCGACCGTGCTGGCCAGCGCCTTCCGCGCCGGCCAGCAGCGCATGAAGGCCATGCTGGTGCTGGGCCTGGCCTACGCGGTGCTGTCCATGCTGGTGTCGCTGCTGGTCTCGGCCATGCTGCCCACGCCCGAGGCGCCCGCGCCGGCCGGGCACGCCCGGCGGCCCAGCAGGTCAGCGGCGCCGTGCTGCTCACGCTGCTGCTGCACCTGCCGATCTTCCTGATGTTCTGGCATGCGCCCGCGCTCGTGCACTGGCACGGCGTCTCGCCGGCCAAGAGCCTGTTCTTCAGCATCGTGGCCTGCCTGCGCAATGCGCGCGCCTTCCTGGTCTACGGCCTGGCCTGGGCCGGCCTGGTGATGGCCATGGGCATGGTCATCGCGGTCTTCGCCTCGCTGGTCGGCAGCGCCGAGGCGGCCAGCATGGTCATGCTGCCGTTCGCCTTCCTGGTGGCGGCCATGATGTCGACCTCGATCTGGTTCACTTTCCGCGACTGCTTCGTGGAAAGCGAAACGCCGGCACTGCCCGACGGGGCCTGAAGCTCAACCGCCCAGCAGCATGCGCTGCAGCCTGGCGCGCGAGCGGTGTCACGGCCTGCGGGGCGGTGCCGGTCAGCGCCTCGCGCCGCAGATCCACCTGCACGCCGGCGCGCAGGTCCACCCGGCGCACGACGCACCCCTCCTCGTAGACGAAGGCCTCGTCGGCCAGCGCCAGCGCATCCTCCACGTCGTGCGTGATCATGAGCGCGGGGATGCCCGCCTGCCGGCAGGCGTTGGCGAGCTCGGCCCGCAGTTCCTCGCGCAGCATCGGGTTCAGCGCCGCGAAGGGTTCGTCCAGCAGCAGCAGTTGGGGCTCGCAGGCCAGCGCACGGGCCAGCGCCACGCGCTGGCGCTGGCCGCCCGACAGGGTCCGCGGCCGGCTGTCGGCCATGGCGGACAGCCCGAAGTTCTGCAGCAAGGTGTCGATGCGCGCCTGCTGCTCTTGCGTCAGCCGCCGGCTGCGCCAGGAGGTCAGCCCGAAGCCGATGTTCTGGCGCACCGTGAGGTGCGGGAACAGCGCGTAGTCCTGGAACAGGTAGCCGATGCGGCGCGCGGCCGGCGGCAGGTCGATGCCGGCCGCCGCATCGAACAAGGTGCGGCCGGCCACGCGCACATGGCCGGCGGTGGGCCGCAGCAGGCCGGCCAAGGCCTGCAGCGTGAGCGACTTGCCCGAGCCCGAAGGGCCGTACAGCGCGACGAAGGCGGCGTCGGAGGCGAAGGCGGCCGACAGCGTGAAGCTGCGGCGCCCGTCCACCACGGTCAGCTGCAGATCGACATCGATGCGTGCGGCCATGTTCAACGGGCGCCAAGCAGTCGGTTGGACAGCACGAGCACGGTGATGGACAGCACCGAGGTGATGACGACCAGCAGCAGCGCGAGATCGTCCTGCCCGGCCTGGCTGGCGTCGTAGATGGCCATGGACAGCGTCTGCGTCTGCCGCGGGATGGAGCCGGCCACCATCAGCGAGGCGCCGAACTCGCCCATGGCCCGCGCGAAGGCCAGCAGCGTGCCGGCCAGGATGCCGGGCCAGGCCAGCGGCAGCGTGACGCGCAGGAACACCGAGAGCGGCGACTGGCGCAGCGTCGCGGCGGCCGCCTCCAGCGAGCGGTCGACGCCCGCGAACGCCGCGCTGGCCGACTTGAGCACCAGCGGCAGCGCCACGATGGCCGAGGCCACCACGGCGCCGTGCCAGCTGAAGATGATGGAGTAGTCGAAATGTTCGCGCAGCCAGGCGCCCAGCGGGCTGCGCCGGCCGGCCAGCACGAGGATGCCGTAGCCGACCACGGTCGGCGGCAGCACCATGGGCAGCATGCAGGCGGCCTCCAGCAGCTGGCGGCCCGGGAAACGGCAGCGCCCCACCAGCCAGCCCAGCGCCATGCCCAGCACCAGCGCCACGGCCGTGGCCCAGGCGGCCACCTGCAGCGACAGGATCAGGGGATACCAGTCCATGCCGGCCAGGAGTGCGCGCGTCGTGTCCATGAAGATACAGCGCGGATTCTGGCACAGCGCTCCGAAGCGGCCGGCGGCGCCGCTAGGGGGCGAGCAGGCGGTTCAGGGCGCTGATGTCGGCCGCGGCGGCCAGGCGCGCCGTGTTCTCGATGGCGCGGTAGCGCGTGACGAGCTCGATGCCCACCTCGGTCAGCGCGGTGCCGCCACCGTGCGCGCCGCCCGCCACGGTGTTGACGGCCGGGGTCGACAAGGCGCGGTTGGTCTCGTCGATGAGCACCCAGGCTCGGCGGTAGGACATGCCCAGGTGGCGCGCCGCCGCGGAGATCGAGCCGGTCTCGGCCACGGCCTCCAGCAAGGCGACCTTGCCGGGACCGATGGCGATGCTGTCGTCGCGGTAGATGCGCAGGCGGAACTGCACTTTGGATTTCATGGCCGCACATTGTGCCGGCGGCCGCGGCGTCGCCGCTCAGCGGTGGGCGCCGGTGCGGCCCAGCAGCCAGCCGATGGCCAGCGCCGCGGCCACCGCCTTCAGGGGCCGTGCGGCGACGTACGCGCACGCGCCCTCGAGCAACTGGTTGGGCGCGGCGCGCACACGGTCGATGCGCTGGTCCAGGCGCTGCGCGGCGCCGGCCACGCCGCTGGCCATGCGCTCCACGGTCTGGTGCGCGCCGGCCGAGGCGCGGTCCACGGCATGGTGCACGGGCTGGGCCACCCGGTCGATCGTGGAATGCAGGTTCTCGCCGACCTCGTGCAAGCCGCGCTGCAGCTTGCCGTCGTCCAGGGAGGGGTTGAACGCCGGGGTGTCGTTGTGCATGCTGAACTCCTGTTCGTTGGTGGATCGGATCCAGCGTACGCAAGGCGCCGGCGCGCCGCTGTCGGAGAGCGGCGATACGGCTGTAGGACACGCGCTGGCGCGGCGTTCAGGCGGCCACGGGCTGGCGCCGGCCCTGCACGAATGCGGCGAACTCGGCCGCCGGCAGCGGCTTGCTGAACAGGAAGCCCTGCACTTCGTCGCAGCCGCGCGCGCGCAGGAAGTCCTGCTGGACGGCGTTCTCCACCCCTTCGGCGACAACGTGCAGCTTGAGCGTGCGCGCCATCTGCAGGATGGCCTCGGTCAGGCCGCGGTCCTCCGGGTCGCTGGCCAGGTCGGCGATGAACGAGCGGTCGATCTTGAGCGTGTCGATCGGGAACTGCTTCAGCGTGGACAGCGAGGAATAGCCGGTGCCGAAGTCGTCGACGGCGATCCGCACGCCCAGCGACTTGAGCGAGCGCAGCAGCCGGCGGCCGGCCTCGGCGTCCTGCATGATCGCGGTCTCCGTGATCTCCAGCTCCAGCTGCCGGCCGTCCATCCCGGTCTCGTGCAGGATGGACACGATGTCCCCCAGCAGGTCGGCATCGCTGAACTGGCGCGGCGACAGGTTCACGGCCACCGTCAGTCCCGTCAGGCCCCGGGCCTGCCAGGCCACGTTCTGCAGGCAGGCCTGGCGCAGCGCCCACTTGCCCAGCGGCACGATCAGGCCGGTTTCCTCGGCCACGGGGATGAACTGCTGCGGCGGGACCAGGCCCAGCCCGGCGCTGGGCCAGCGCAGCAGCGCCTCCATGCCCGCGATGCGGCCGCTGTGCAGATCCAGCTTGGGCTGGTAGTGCAGCTCCAGCTCTCCGAGTTCGAGCGCGCAGCGCAGCCGCGATTCCAGCTCCAGCCGGGCGATCGAGTTGTCGTCGTGCGCGGGCGAGTAGAAGGCGAAGCTGTTCTTGCCCGCGCCCTTGGCCTGGTACATGGCGATGTCGGCGTACTTCATGAGCGCCTGGCCGTCGCGGCCATCGCGCCCATGGCGGCTGATGCCGACGCTGGCCGTCACGCGCAGCTCGTAGCCGGGGATCGCGAAGGGCTTGGCGATGGCCTGCAGGATCTTCTGCGCCACGGCCTCGGCATGGCGGTCGCTGCGCAGCTCCTCCACGAGCACCACGAACTCGTCGCCGCCCAGGCGCGCGATCGCATCGCCGGCGCGCAGGGTCTGGCGCAGGCGGCGCGCCACCTCCTGCAGCAGCGCGTCGCCGGCGCCATGGCCCAGCGTGTCGTTGATCTGCTTGAAGCGGTCCAGGTCGACGAAGAACAGGCCGAACGGGTGCTGGCCGCGTTCGGCGCGGGCCACCGCGTCGGCCAGCAGCACGCCGAACCGGTTGCGGTTGGGCAGATCCGTCAGGCTGTCGTGGTAGGCCAGGTACTCGATGCGCTCCGCCGCCTCCTGCTGGCGCGCGATGCCGTCGTGCAGCAGCGCGTTGCTGCGTGCCAGATCGGCATTGCGCTCCTGCAGCGCGTCGTGCTGGCGCTGCAGGTCCGCCGCCATGCGGTTCACGGCTGCGGCCAGCCGGCCGACCTCGTCCCTGGAGCGCACGCGCAGCCGCGCGCCATGGTTGCCGGCCGCCACCAGCGCCACCGTGCGTTCGAGCTCGGCCAGCGGCCGCACCAGCGCATGGGTGACGCGAAAGGCCAGGATCCAGCCCAGCACGGCCAGCACGAAGGTCGCCAGCACGGTCAGCAGCGCGGTCCGCTTGGCCTCGGCCATCAGCGTGTCGTAGACCTGCGTGTACTCGAACACCACGACGGCCGCCGCATGCCCGCCGGCCGCGCCTTCGGGCGCCGGCAGCGGGACCACCACCTGGCGCGCCTGGCTGCCGTCGAACACGTCGGGGCCGACGAAGTCGCGCGGCTGGTCCTGGGCCGCGGCCTGTGCGATCTCGGGCGCGCGGTAGGACTTGCCGATGGTGCGGCGGTCGGTGGCGGCGACCACGAGGCCGCTGCCGTCGACCAGGAAGATGTCGCCGTCGAACAGCGCATTCAGGCTGTCGAAGTAGCTTTGCCGGGCTTGCTGCGCCGGGCCCGGCTCGTCGGACATGCGCGCCACCGCCACGGCCACGTGCTGGGCCCGCTGCAGCGCCGCGCGTTGCGCCCCCACCAGCTGCAGCACCACGGCCGCGCCGGCCAGCACGATGAAGCCCGCCAGCATCAGGAGAAAGGCACCCAGCAGCTTGAGGCGGATGCTCATCTCGGGAAAGAGGTTGGGGAACAGGCTCATCGCGGTGTCGGGCTCCTTGGCGGTGCCCGGACTGTGCCGCCGGCCCCCCGCCGGAATGTGGCGCAATCGTGTCGCGCCGGGCTTCAGCCCGCGCCGATGCGGAAAACGCCCACCTGCTGCGCCAGTTGGTCGGCCTGGCTGCGCATCGCGGCGGCCGACGCCGCGGACTGCTCCACCAGCGCCGCGTTCTGCTGCGTCACGGCGTCCATGTCGGCGATCGCCTGGTTGATCTGGTCGATGCCCTGCGACTGCTCCTGGCTGGCGCCGGCGATCTCGGCGACGATGGCCGAGACGCGCTGCACGCTGTCCACGATGTCCTGCATGGTCGCGCCGGCCTGGTGCACCAGGCTGCTGCTGTGCTCCGCGTTCTGCACCGATGCCTGGATCAGCGTGCGCACCTCCTTGGCCGCCTCGGCCGAGCGCTGCGCCAGATGGCGCACCTCCCCGGCCACCACCGCGAAGCCGCGGCCCTGCTCGCCCGCGCGCGCGGCCTCCACGGCCGCGTTCAGCGCGAGGATGTTGGTCTGGAAGGCGATGCCGTCGATCACGCCGATGATGTCCACGATCTTGCGCGAGGAGGCCGTCAGCGTCTCCATCGTCGCCACCACCTCGGACACCACCGCCCCGCCCTTGCCCGCCACCTGCGAGGCCGTGGCCGACAGCTGGCTGGCCTGGCGCGCGTTGTCGGCGTTCTGCTTGACGGTGCCGGTCAACTGCTCCATCGAGGCCGCGGTCTGCTGCAGCGCGCTGGCCTGGCGCTCCGTGCGTGCCGACAGGTCGTGGTTGCCGGCCGCGATCTCGCTGGAGGCCGCGGCGATCGCGTCCGCGCCCTGGCGCACGCCGCCCACGATGCCGGCGATGCTGTCGCGCATGCCGCGCATGGCGTGCAGCAGGCTGCCCTCGGCCCGGTCCGGCACGGCGATGGCCATGTCGAGCTCGCCCTGGGCGATGCGCTGCGCGACCTCCGCCGCATAGGCCGGCTCGCCGCCCAGCTGGCGCAGCAGGCCGCGCGTGACCAGCAGGCCGACGCCGACCAGCACCGCGCCGAGCAGCAGCGCCGCGAGGCCGAAGCGCAGCAGGCGCTGGTGGAAGGCGGCGTCCACGGTGTCCACGTAGACGCCCGAGCCGATGATCCAGCCCCAGGGCTGGAACGCCTGCACGTAGGAGGTCTTGGGCACCGGCTTGTCGCTGCCGGGCTTGGGCCACAGGTAGGGCACGTGGCCGGCACCCGCGGCGCGCGCTACGTTGACGAACTCCACGAACAGCCGCTTGCCCGTGGGGTCCTTGTTCTCCGCGAGGTTCTTGCCGTCCAGTTCGGGCCGGATCGGGTGCATCACCATGGTCGGGGTGAAGTCGTTGATCCAGAAATACTCCTCGCCGCTGTAGCGCATGGCCTTGATGGTGGCCATGGCCTGGCGCTTGGCGTCGGCCTCGGACAGCCGGCCCGCGGCCGCCTCGCGCTGGTAGTGCACGAGCACGCTGTGGGCCGCCTCCACGTTCTGGCGCACGCTGGCCTGGCGCTCCTCCATGATGAGGCTGCGCTCGGACCACAGGAAGGCGGCGGACAGCGCCAGCACGCCGGCCAGTGCGCAGGCGATCAGGATGCCCAGGCGCTGGGCGGTGCCGAGAGAACGCGGAACGGGTGTTGCAGCCATGTCGACACCGGCCGTTTCGGGCCGCCAGAGCTCAGAATCCGCCCACAATATCCGAACCAATTGGCTCGGAAATAGAGCGAAACCAGTAGTCAGGGCACGGGCGTGAGCTTGGCCACGGCCAAGGCCAGCCACTTCACGCCGTGGCGCGGGAAATCGATCTGCGCGCGCGCATCGTCGCCGTTGCCTTCGAGCAGCTTGACCGTGCCCTCGCCGAACTTGGTGTGGAACACCTTCATGCCGGCGCGCAGGCCGTGCGACGGCGCGGCCTTCTGTGGCGGCAGCGGCGCGGCGGCCGAGGGAAAGTTGCCGGCCTCGATGCCGAAACGCCCGGGCGCCGCGCCGCGGCTGCCCATGCCGAAGCCCGGCTGGCGCGGCGTGATCCACTTGAGCGCGTCCTCGGGCAGCTCCTCGAAGAAGCGGCTGCGCAGGTTGTAGCGGGTCTGGCCGTGCAGCAGCCGGGTCTGCGAGAAGCTCAGGTACAGGCGGTCGCGCGCACGCGTGATCGCCACGTACATGAGCCGGCGCTCCTCCTCCAGGCCATCGCGCTCGGTCATGCTGTTCTCGTGCGGGAACAGGCCCTCCTCCATGCCGCCGATGAACACGCAGTCGAACTCCAGGCCCTTGGCCGAGTGCACGGTCATGAGCTGCACGGCGTCCTGGCCGGCCTGGGCCTGGTTGTCGCCGGCCTCCAGCGCCGCATGGGTCAGGAAGGCGGCCAGCGGCGACAGGGTCTCGCCGGTGTCGGGGGCGACGCCGGGCAGCGGCGTGTCGGCGACCGGTGCGTTCGGGTCCAGGCCCTGGCTGGCCGGCGACTGCGACAGGCCATGCTCGTCCAGCGGCAGCGCCACGGCGTCGCGGCCGAAGCCTTCCTGCGTCACGAAGCTCTCGGCCGCGTTGACGAGTTCCTCCAGGTTCTCGACCCGGTCCGCGCCCTCGCGGTCGGCCTTGTAGTGCTCCACGAGGCCGCTGCCGTCCAGCACCTGCTCGATGATCTCGCGCAGCGTGAGGCCGGCGGTCTGCTCGCGCAGCACGTCGATGCGTGCGACGAAGGCCGTCAGGTTGCTGCCGGCCTTGCCGGTCAGGCTGCTGACGGCATCGTGCAGCGAGCAGCCGTGCGTGCGCGCGGCGTCCTGCAGCTGCTCGATGCTGCGCGCGCCGATGCCGCGCGGCGGGAAGTTCACGACGCGCAGGAAGCTGGTGTCGTCGTGCCGGTTCTCCAGCAGCCGCAGGTAGGCCAGCGCGTGCTTGATCTCGGCCCGCTCGAAGAAGCGCAGCCCGCCGTACACGCGGTAGGGCATGCCGGCATTGAACAGCGCGGTCTCGATCACGCGGCTCTGCGCATTGCTGCGGTACAGGATCGCGATCTCCTTGCGCGGCACGGCGTCGCGCACGAGCTGGCGGATCTCGTCCACCATCCACTGCGCCTCGGCGAAATCGCTGGTCTGCTCGACCACGCGCACGGGCTCGCCGGGCCCCTGGTCGGTGCGCAGGTTCTTGCCCAGGCGGCGGCTGTTGTGCTCGATCAGCGCGTTGGCCGAATCCAGGATGTTGCCGTGGCTGCGGTAGTTCTGCTCCAGCTTGATCTGCTGGCGCACGCCGAACTCGCGCACGAAGTCCGACATGTTGCCCACGCGCGCGCCGCGGAAGGCATAGATGCTCTGGTCGTCGTCGCCCACGGCCAGCACGCTGCCGGCATGGTGCTCGGGCAGGCCCTGGTCGACCTCGGCCTTGCCGGCCAGCATCTTGATCCAGGCGTACTGCAGCGTGTTGGTGTCCTGGAACTCGTCGATCAGGATGTGGCGGAAGCGCCGCTGGTAGTGCTCGCGGATCGGGTCGTTGTCGCGCAGCAGTTCGTAGCTGCGCAGCAGCAGCTCGGCGAAGTCGACCACGCCCTCGCGCTGGCACTGCTCGTCGTACAGGCGGTAGAGCTCGATCTTCTTGCGCGTGTCCTCGTCGCGGCCGGTCAAGTTGTGCGGGCGCAGGCCCTCCTCCTTGTTGCCGCTGATGTACCACTGCAGCTGCTTGGGCGGAAAGCGCTCGTCGTCGATGTTGTGCTGCTTGAGCAGCCGCTTGATGGCCGAGAGCTGGTCCTGCGTGTCCAGGATCTGGAAGCTCTGGGGCAGCGCGGCCAGCTTGTGGTGGGCGCGCAGGAAGCGGTTGCACAGGCCGTGGAAGGTGCCGATCCACATCCCGCGCACGTTGACGGGCAGCATCGCGCCAAGCCGCGTCATCATCTCCTTGGCCGCCTTGTTCGTGAAGGTCACGGCCAGGATGCCGCCGGGCGACACCTGCCCGGTGGACATGAGCCAGGCGATGCGCGTGGTCAGCACGCGCGTCTTGCCGGAGCCGGCGCCGGCCAGGATCAGTGCGTGCTCCTGCGGCAGGGTCACGGCCGCCAGCTGTTCGGGGTTGAGCTGGCGCAGCAGCGGCGACGCGCCGTCGGCCGCCGGGGGATCGAAAGGAAGCATGCGGCGATTGTAGAAAGCGGCCGCTGTGTTAATTTCCGTGCAGTCCAGCCCCGCGCCACGTGCCAAGGAGGCTCCATGTTTTCCATCTACGGTGTCACCGGGCGCCAGTTCACCGGCTCGGCCGAGCAACTGCGCCAGATCGAGCGCGTGAACGCGGCGGCGCGCACGCGCCGCATCGACTCCAACGAGGAGGTGCTGCCCGAGCGTGTCTCGGCCGATCCCGCGCTGAACACGCCGCTGGAGCCGGCCGCGGGCACCACGGTGGCGAGCCGGACGGCGCTGGCCGCCTATGCCCAGACCGGTGCGGCCGACCACCAGCGCCAGCCGCTCACGCGCGTGGCCGAGATCATGCACCAGCCCGTGCTCACGCTGCCCGACAGCCTGTCCGTGCTGGAGGCCTGGAAGCTGCTGGCCTACCACGGCTATGCGCAGGCGCCCGTGGTCAGTGCCTCCGGCATGCTGGTGGGGCTGCTGCTGCGCGCCGACCTGCTGCGCCCCGAACGCCTGGCGCAGCCCGCGTTCTCGCAGGAGGCCTGGTCGGAGTGGATGGCCCAGACGGTCGGCGAACTGATGTGGACGCCCGTGCCCAGCACCTCGGCCGACAACGAGATCCGCCGCGTGGCCGGCCTGCTGCACGAGGACGGCCTGCCGGGCCTGCCCGTGGTGGACGACGCGGGTGCCGTGGTCGGCTTCGTCTCGCGCAGCGACATCGTGCGCGCCGTGGCGCGCGAGCCGCCGCTGGACCTGTGGAGTTGACCTACTGCAGCATCAGCGAGCGTTCACCCTTGCACTTGCCCGCGCGCGCCGGCGGGTTGCACAGGCCGCACAGGTAGGTGCGCGGGTTCTCGTAGAGCTCGGAGACGAACTTGCCGCCGCAGCTGCTGCAGGCCGTCATGTTGAGCATGTTGGCATCGACGAATTTGACCAGGCGCCAGGCCCGCGTGAACGACAGCAGCGGGTCGATCTCGGCCGCCTCGACCTGCTCCAGGTACAGCCGGTAGGCCTTGGTCAGCATGTCGATCGGGTCCATGTCCATGCTCTTGGACAGGTACTCGTAGATGTTCAGGAACAGCGAGGAGTGGATGTTCTCCTGCCAGGACAGGAACCAGTCGGTGGAGAACGGCAGCTGCCCCTTGGACGGCGACTTGCCCGCCACCTCCTTGTACAGCCGCAGCAGCCGCTCGTAGGAGAGGTCCGTCTCGGACTCCAGCACCTGCATGCGGGCGCCCATCTGGATCAGCATCGCGGCGCGCTCGATCTGGCGCGAATCGTTCAGCACACTCTTGGTCGAGGCGGCGGCCATGGTTCCTGCTCCTGCGGTGGTGGATGCTCAGATGACTTCGGCCAGGCGGCCGGCCATCAGGATGTTGGCGTGCAGCTTGTTGGTGGCCTCGTTGCCGACCTTCTTCACGTCGTGGTTGGTCAACAGGTTCCAGACCAGGTTGTCGTCCACGCGGAAGTGGCACAGCAGCATGTTGCTGGAGGCCAGCTTCAGGATCTGCGCCGCCGACAGCGTACCCAGGATGTCGGCCGCCTCCTCCTGGATGCCCAGGCGGAACAGTGCCGCCGCCTTGTCCTGGCGGATCAGGTTCTGCGCCAGCATCAGGTAGGTGAGGTTGGCTTCGCGGATCTCGGCAATGATCTGGTCGGTGTTCATGGCGGCACTCCTTTGCATGTCAGCGGATCCGGGGGCCTGCATCTACTGCAGGCGAAGGGTCGTGATCCGTTGAAATGGATTGTGGTTGCCGCCCAAAAGCTTTTGAGTCGGGGGATGGATGGACGCCGCGTCTCCCGCGCAAGCCGGCCGTGTAGGAAAACGGACGACAGCGCCGTAGCGCCGATGACGACAGCCGTTCAGGCGGCCGGCTTGTCGGGATGCGGCGGCCGGCCGCCGCCGTCCTGCTGCCCTTCTTCCTCGTCCTCGTCGAGCAGGAAGCGGTTGATCAGCTGGAACAGGCGCTCGTAGAACTCCTGCGCCGCGATGGTCTCGCTGCCGATGCGCACCAGCGAATCGTCGCTGGCCGCGAACGGCAGCGACACCGAGCCCACCGCGCCCACGCCCAGGCTGGCCGCGGTGGCGCTCTTCTTGAGCGAGAAGCGGTCCTGCTGCGCGGTGACGAAGCCCAGCGTGCTCTTGCCGCTGCGCGTCTCGGGCGCGCAGACGATGCGGATCTCCATCTGCACGTGCGTGTCCACGGCCGGCTGGAAATTCTTGCGCCCGTCCACCAGGTCCTTGGTGGCCGTGTTGATCAGGTAGCCCTGGCTCAGCAGCGCGCGGCGCGCGGCCTCGCAGGTCTCCGACGGCGTGGCGCCGAAGCTGCGCGAATAGGTGGAGCTCGAATCGAAATGCTCCTGCGGCGCCAGCTTCTGCCGGGGCAACTGGCAGCCGGTCAGCAGCGCGAGCGACAGTGCGCCCAGGGCAAGGATGCGGGAAGGCCGGTGGATCATGTGGTTGGGAGGGGGGCTGCGCGAAAGTGTAGGCCACGCCCATGCCAGGAAGTTCCCGGCCGCCGCACGCGCGGCAGGGACTTGCATCAGTCGCCGCGCAGTAGCTGCTGGGCGTCCTCGTCCAGGCCGGCGCAGGGCGTGGCGCGGGCCAGCGCCATCCACACATGGAAGGGCAAGGCCAGCCGCTCGCGCCGCTGCGCATTGCGCTGCACCGCCAGCTGGCCGTCCTCTTCCTGCAGCAGCACGCCGCATTCGGCCGGCACGTCGTCGGCATCGCCGATCGCGCGCCCGCGCGCGTCGCGGCCCAGCACATACCAGCACTGGCCGCCCAGGTCCAGGTAGGCCTGGCGCTTGGCCGGCTTGCGCAGGTCGCCGAGCAGGTCGGCGCGGCTGACCTTGATCTCGTGCACCACCGGGTCCACGTAGCTGGCCACCGAGGTGTTGCGGATGGAGAACACGTCCGGGCAGGCCATGCACCAACTCGGGGCCGCGCCCTCGGCGGCGGCCGGCAGCAGCGCGCGCAGCGCCAGGCCGCGCCAGGCGATGCGCCCTGCCCACCCCTGCTCGCGCGCGACGCGCTCGACCAGCGCCTCGTGCGCCGAGCGCGCCCGCTGGTTGCGCACTGCGGCCTGCGCCACGGCCTGGATGCCGGCCTCGGTCAGGCGCACGCTGTCGCGCCCGCCGGCGTGCAGGCGCTCGAGCAGGCCCAGCGCCAGCAGTTCCAGTTCCACCACGTCCTGCCAGGGCCAGCCGGCCGAGCGGTAGACCTCGCGCAAACGGCGGGCTTGCGGGCGAGAAAGTGCGGTCGCAGGTCCCATGTCGCTCCAATCGGAGCGGCATTGTGCCCTTGGCCACCCGCCGGAAAGCGCAAGGCATACTGTGCGCCTCACGCAAGGAGCGACGGAAACCCCCATGCACCTGAACTACGAAGACGCGGCCGGTTCCCAGCTGGCCCTGCTGGCCGCCGTCAAGCTGCTGCTGGCGCCGCACCGGGGCGACCTCGACGCCATCAAGGGCCTGCGCCATGAGTTGGACAGCACGCGCGAACTGCTGGCCTCGCTGCCCGGCACCGAGCGCAAGCTGCTGTCCTTCGAAGTCACCGCCGAGGCGCTGATGTCGGTGCTGGCACCGCCCAGCCAGAGCCAGTATTGACCCCTTTGCCCGACGCCCCATGAAGCTTCGTCCCCTTGCCCTGCACGCGCTGGCCCCGGCCGCGCTGGCGCTGCTCACCGCCTGCGGCAGCACGCCGCTGCCGCCCTGGCCCGCCGACCGCCCGGCCACGCGCACGGCGCCTGCCGTCGTCGACATGGGCAGCGCCGCCGCGCCCGCGGCGACCGGCCCGGCGCCCGCCGTTGTCGTCGAGGCCGTGCCGCCACCGGGCGCGGCCAGTGCCGCCGCTCCTGCCGAAGCCACGCCCGCCGCTGCGGCGGCCCCCTACGGCCCCGAGGTCGCCGCGCGCTTCCCCGACCCGTCCACCGTCTACCAGACGCCGGGCCTGGCCCCGGGCCGCGACCAGTTCAGCAGCAACGGCGAGATCTCCAGCTGGCTGCGCGACCTGGCGGCCGCGAGCGGCGGCCGCAGCCGCATCGGCCTGCTGGGCCTGGGCGCCTCGCAGAGCGGCACGCCGCTCGAGGCCCTGGTGCTCACGCGCGCGGCCTCCACCGACCCGGCCGCGCTGCTGGCCAGCGGCAAGCCCACGGTGCTGCTGGTCGGCCAGCAGCATGGCGACGAGCCGGCCCCGGCGGAAGCCCTGCTGGTGCTCGCGCGCGAACTGGCCCGGGGCCGGCTCGAGCCGCTGCTGGACCGCATCAACGTGGTGCTGCTGCCGCGCGCCAACCCCGACGGCGCGGCCGCCGGCAAGCGCGTGACGGCCAGTGGCATCGACATGAACCGCGACCACCTGCTGCTGCGCACGCCCGAGGCGCGCGCACTGGCACGGCTGCAGCGCGACTACCAGCCCGCCGTGACCGTGGACGCGCACGAGTACACCGTGGTCGGCCGCTTCCTCGAGAAGTACGGCGCGATCCAGAAGTTCGACGCGCTGCTGCAGTACGCGACCACGGCCAACCTGTCCGAGTTCATGCCGCGCGCCTCCGAGGAATGGTTCCGCCGCCCGCTGGTGGCCGCGCTGAACCGCGAGGGCCTGTCCAGCGAGTGGTACTACACCACCTCGACCGACCCCAGGGACCTGCGCATCTCCATGGGCGGCACCCAGCCCGACACGGGCCGCAACGTCTACGGCCTGCGCAACTCCGTGAGCCTGCTGCTGGAGACGCGCGGCGTGGGCATCGGCCGCCTGCACATCCAGCGCCGCGTGCACACCCAGGTCGTGGCCCTGGCCAGCGTGCTGCAGAGCGCCTCGCAGCGCGCCGACGACCTCGGCAAGGTGCGCTCCTACATGGACCGCGAAGCGGCCGGCAACGCCTGCCGCGGCGAGATGGTGACCAGCGCCGGCCCGACGCCGCAGCGCCGCGCGCTCGTGATGCTGGACCCGGCCACGGGCGCCGACCGCCCGATCGAGGTGGACTGGAACTCCGCGCTCGAACTGCGTCCGCTCAAGACGCGCGCGCGCCCCTGCGGCTACTGGCTCGCCGCGTCCGCCACCCAGGCCGTGGAACGTCTGCAGCAGCTCGGCGTGCAGGTCATGCGCGTGGCCGAACCCGGTGCCGTGCTGGGCGAAAGCTACCGCGAGACCGCGCGCGCCAGCGGCGAGCGCAGCGACGTGCGCGGCAGCATCGCCGACGCCGCGCCCATCGTGCAGGTGGAGGTGGCCCTGGCCCGCGGCGTGCTCGACACGCCCATGGGCAGCTACTACGTGCCGCTGTCGCAGCCGCTGGCCAACCTGGTGGTGGCCGCGCTGGAGCCGGACACGCAGAACAGCTTCTTCGCCAACCGCGTGCTCGATGCGCTGCAGACGCAGGCGCGCGTGGTCGGCGAGCCCACCATGCGGCTGGAGCCGCTGCCGCCCGGCGGCTTCTGAGCCCGTCCTACACCGGGCGGCCGCCACGGCCGACAGCGGCGGCGCCCGGCGTGCACTGCAATGGGGCGAACACCACAAGGAGTTCCCCCATGCACGCCTTCGCACTCGACCCCGACATGCTGACCCTGGCGGGCGTCTTCTACCCCACCGGCTACGTGTTCGCGATGTTCCCGGCCGAGCAGGATGCCCGCGGCGTCGGCGAGGCGCTGGAACGCGAAGGCCTGTCGGAAAAGCCGGTCATGCTGCTGTCGCCGCAGCAGATCCTGGAGAAGGTGGTGCGCACCGTGGGCAGTGCCGACATTCCGCTGCCTTCCGCCGGCACCGAGGCCGCCACCGTGCGCCAGTACGCGGCCCTCGCCGGCCAGGGCCACTGGGCCCTGATGGTGCATGCGCCGGATGCGGACGACACCGAGGCCGTCATGCGCGTGGTGCGCCAGGCGCCGTTCTCGTTCGCCGAGAAGTACCGCCGGCTCGTGATCGAAGACCTGGCCTGACAGCCTGGGCGGCCGTCGCCGGAGCGCGCCCGCCGGCTCCGGCTAGGGCGCCGGATCGGGCAGTGGCTTGGCCTTGCTGGGATCGGCGGCATTGCGCCGCAGCACGCCGGCCTTGCGCTCCTCGGCCTGGCGCACGCGCGCTGCATTGCGGCGCGCTTCGTCGTCCGCCTGCGCGGCCTTTTCGGCGCGTTGCGCTTCGGCCTCGGCATGGCGCTGCTGCTTGTGCTCCATGCGTTCCTGGTGCTGGCGGATCGCCGCCTGGTCGGGCACGCGCGGCGCGGGCTCGCCGGCCTGCGGCAGCTTGCCGCCGCCGGGCCGGGACGCGGCATTGGGCGTGCGCGGCTCCGCCACCGGGCGCCCGGCCTCCTCGGCCGCGCGCGCGCGGTTCTTCTCCTCCAGGCTGTCCATGCGCTCGGCCGCGCGCCGGTGGCGCTCGCTGTCGTTGAGCAGGATCTCCTGGCGGCGCAGTGCGCCCATGGCCTCGCGCTGCCAGGCCAGGTTGCGGTTCAGGCAGTCGTTGACCGCGAAGCGCTGGTAACAGGCACGTTCCTCGGCCGCGAAGCGCGTGGCGATGGCGGCGCGCTCGCTGGCGATGCGCGCGCGCTCGGCGGCCAACTGCTCCGGGGCCATGGGCGTGGCGCTCTGGCCGAAGGCGCTGCCGGCCAGCAGCAGCGCCAGCGCGGCGCACAGGCGTGCGGCCTTCATGTGAGCCCCGTGTCCACGGTGCGGTGCTCCAGCGCGAGGAATTCGACCGATTGCATTTCGTTCAAGCGTGACACGGTCCGCGGAAACTCGTGCGCCAAAGGGCCTTCGGTATACAGTTCCTCGGGCGGCGTGGCGGCCGACATGATGAGCTTGACGCGGCGGTCGTAGAGCACGTCCACGAGCCAGGTGAAGCGCCGCGCCTCCGAGGCCATGCGCACCGGCATGGCCGGCACGTCGGACAGCAGGATGGTGTGGAAGCGGCTGGCCAGTTCCAGGTAGTCGTTCTGCGAGCGCGGCCCGCCGCACAGCGTGCGGAAGTCGAACCAGACCACGCCGCCGGCCTTGCGCCGCGCGCGCAGTTCGCGCGCCTCGATGTGCAGCAAGGGGTCCTCGTCGCTGTGGTCGGCCAGGCGGTTGAAGGCCTCGGTCATCTGCGCGTCGGCCTCGGGGCCGAGCGGCGTGTGGTAGAGCTTGACCTGCTCCATGGTGCGGCGCCGGTAGTCGGTGCCGTTGTCCACGTTGACCACCTCCATCTGCGCGTTCAGGAGCGCGATGGCGGGCAGGATGCGGTCGCGGTGCAGGCCGTCCGGGTAGAGCCCGTCCGGCACGAAGTTGGACGTGGTCACGAAGCCCACGTCGTTGTCGAACAGCGCCTGCAGCAGCCGGTGCAGGATCATCGCGTCGGTGATGTCGGCGACGTGGAACTCGTCGAAGCAGATCAGCTTGTAGCGCTTGGCGATGCGCCGGCCGAGTTCGTCCAGCGGGTTGACCGTGCCCTGCAGGTCCACCAGTTCGCGGTGCACCTCGCGCATGAACTCGTGGAAGTGCAGCCGCGTCTTGCGCCGGATCGGCACGGCGTTGAAGAAGCAGTCCATCAGGAAGCTCTTGCCGCGCCCCACCCCGCCGTACATGTAGACGCCCTTGGGGATGGGCAGGCGGTGGATCAGCTTCTTGAACGCGTTGGAGCGCTTGTCCTTGTAGGCCGCCCATTCGGCGGCGCAACGCTCCAGCGCGGCCACCGCGCGCAGCTGCGCGGGGTCGCTCTGGTAACCGCGGGCGGCCAGCTCCGCGTCGTAGGCCGCCCGGACCGGTCCCGTCATGCGTCAGAAGTTCAGCGTGCGCTTGTCCACCGCCAGCGCGGCTTCCTTGGTCGCTTCCGACAGCGAGGGGTGGGCATGGCAGATGCGCGCGATGTCCTCGGCGCTGGCCTTGAACTCCATGGCCACCACGGCTTCGGAGATCAGTTCGCTGGCCATCGGGCCCACGATGTGCACGCCCAGGATCTCGTCGGTCTTGGCGTCGGCCAGGAACTTGACCATGCCCGTGGTGTCGCCCAGCGCGCGCGCGCGGCCGTTGGCCAGGAACGGGAAGGTGCCGGCCTTGTAGGCCACGCCGTCGGCCTTGAGCTGCTGCTCGGTGCGGCCGACCCAGGCGATCTCGGGGCTGGTGTAGATGACCCAGGGCACGGTGTTGAAGTTGACATGCCCGTGCTGGCCGGCGATGCGCTCGGCCACGGCCACGCCCTCTTCCTCGGCCTTGTGCGCGAGCATGGGGCCGCGCACCACGTCGCCCACGGCCCAGACGTTGGGCAGGCTGGTCTTGCAGTCGTCGTCCACCACGATGGCGCCGCGCTCGTCCAGCTTCAGGCCCACGGCTTCGGCGTTCAGGCCGATGGTGTTGGGCACGCGGCCGATCGAGACGATGAGCTTGTCCACGTCCAGCTGCTGGGCTTCGCCCTTGGCGTTGGTGTAGGCCACCGAGACACCGCCCTTGCCGGCCTTGACCTCGCCGACCTTGACGCCCAGCTCGATCTTCAGGCCCTGCTTGTCGAAGGCCTTCTTGGCTTCCTTGGCGATCTGCTCGTCGACCGCGCCCAGAAAGGTCGGCAGACCTTCGAGGATGGTGACCTCGGCGCCCAGGCGGCGCCAGACCGAGCCCATCTCCAGGCCGATCACGCCGGAGCCGATCAGCGCCAGCTTCCCGGGCACGGCGCCCACGCGCAGCGCGCCGTCGTTGGACAGCACGTTCTTCTCGTCGAAGGGCACGCCCGGCAGCGCGCGGGCGTTCGAGCCCGTGGCCACGATGATGTGCTTGCCCGTGATGGACTCTTCCTCGGCGCCCGCGACCTTGATCTCGTAGACGCCGCTGTCACCGGATCGAGCCTTGGCGAAGGAGCCGCGGCCATGGAAGAAGGTGACCTTGTTCTTCTTGAACAGGTACAGGATGCCGTCGTTGTTCTGCTTCACGACGCTGTCCTTGCGGGCCAGCATCTTGGCGACGTCGATCTTCACGTCGGAGGCGCTGATGCCGTGCTCGGCGAAGTGCTTGTTGGCATGCTCGAAATGCTCGGAGGACTGCAGCAGCGCCTTCGACGGGATGCAGCCCACGTTGGTGCAGGTGCCGCCCGGCGCCGGGCCGCCCTTGCCGTTCTTCCATTCGTCGATGCAGGCGACCTGGAAACCGAGTTGGGCGGCGCGGATCGCGGCGATGTAGCCGCCGGGGCCGCCGCCGATGACGACGACGTCGAATGCTTGGGACATGGTGAGA
>JASGJO010000014.1:0-17397 GCA_049840715.1 Pseudorhodoferax sp. | reverse complement strand
ACGTATTGCTAAGGTTAATAGGGAAACACGATAGAATCCGAACAGCACCTAAGCCGGCCATCGGCCTGGCCACCGGCGTGCAGCAGTCGGCCACCAGCCTGGCCGGCGGCGTGTCGGCCAGCCTGTCGGGCTGGCTGCTGCATGTGAGCGGCGGCTACGCGCTGCCGATGCAGGTGATCGTCCTGTTCCTGCTGATCGGGGCGGCCAACACCGCCATCCTGCTGCGCCCCAAGTGTGGGCGCCCAAGGTCGCAGCCGAATAACCACCACAACAGATCGCTGAAACAACCATGGCAAACATCGTATTCGGCATGGCCGTGCCGCACAGCGGCATGCTGGGCCAGAAGCCCGAGGACTGGCTCGACAACGCCGAGCGCGACTTCAAGAACCCGCAGCTCTGGTTCCGCAACTGGACCCGGACCTATCCCGAGCTGGAGGCCCACCGCGGCAAGGCGTTCGAGAAGTACCTGAGCCTCGAGGAGCGCACGGCGCGCGCGGCGCGCTGCCGCGCCGCGTGGACAAGACGGCTGGTGGCGATCGCCGCGCCAGGGTGGACGTGGCCATCATCCTGGGCAAGGACCAGCAGGAGATCTTCCCGCAGCACTCGCCCTCCATCGCCATCTACAGCGGTGCGGAGGCTGAATAACGGCCCGCCGCAGCGACGCGGTCTAGTGCGCCCGACCGCCATGTCGTGCACCAGTGCCATCCCCGCTCGCGGGCTACCTGCTGGAGACCTTCCAGGCCAGGGGCTTCGACATGACGGACCTGTTTGCCTGGCCCGAGAACGTGTGGATGGAAAAGCAGATGAAGAAGAAGGCCGACTACCCCGTCGTGCCGACATGCCTACAGCTTCGTCTACCACCAGATCATGGGCGACGAACCGCCGCCGCACGTGCCGGTGCCGATGAACCTGTTCTACCCGCCGACCCAGCCCTCGATGGCGCGCTGCATCGCGTTCGGCGACGTGCTGCGCGACGCCATCGCGGCCTGGCCCGAAGACGTGCGCGTGGCCGTCATCGCCTCGGGCGGCCTGTCGCACTTCGTCAACGACGAGGAGTTCGACCAGGACATCCTGGGGAAGCTGGCCGGCTTCGACTACGAAGGCCTGGCCGCCATCCCGGACGGCTGCGTCCAGTCGGGCACCTCCGAAATCAAGATCTATTCCACCGTCATGAAGGCGCTGCAGCACACCGGCGCGCAGATGACGCTGGTCGACTACGTGCCCTGCTGGCGCACCGCCGCCGGAACCGGCGAAGGCATGGGCTTCATGTACTGGAACCCCGAGGAGACTCCCCGATGACCGAACGACTCAACAGCATCATCCGCGCCTTCGAGGCCGGCAGGCCCGCCTTCGCGGCCTTCTCCAAGCTCGACCGGCAGAGCGCCGCCGAGTTCGCCGATTCGCCCTACGACGGCATCGTCTACGAGATGGAGCACAACCCCTACGACGTGTCGGCGCTGGGCGATGCGCTGCAGTACATGCTCAACCGCAAGCAGATCGCCGAGAGCGGATCGGTCGCGCCCAGGGTCACGCCGCTGGCGCGCATCCCGGCCAACGGCGCCGAGATGAACCAGAGCTTCGCCAAGCAGGTGCTGGACCGCGGCTGCTACGGCGTGGTCTGGCCGCACGTGGCCACCGTGGAGCAGGCGTACAACGCGGTCGCCTCGTGCCGCTACGCGCGGCCGAAGAACGCGCCGCTGTACGAGCCCGCGGCATCCGCGGCGACGGCCCGGCCAATGCCTCGCGCTACTGGGGCCTGTCCATGGCCGACTACTACAAGAAGGCCGACGTCTGGCCGCTGGCCCCGGAGGGCGAACTGCTGGTGGGCCTGATGTGCGAGAGCCCCGAGGCCGTGGAGAACCTGGACGACATCCTGGCCAACGTGCCCGGCATCGGCTTCATCCTGATCGGCGAGGGCGACCTGAGCCAGGCCCTGGGCTACCCGCGCCAGTACGAGCACCCCGAGGTGCAGGACGCGATGCGCCGCATCGCCGAGACCTGCCACAAGCACAAGGTGGTGGTGGGCAACCCGCACGTGACGGCCAAGAACCACAAGCGCCTGCTGGAGGAGGGCTACCGCTTCCTGATGGCCGCGCCGACCAAGAGCTACGGCGTGGTGGGCCTGGCCCAGCAGGCCGCGACGAGCTACTGAAGATGAACGGAGCCGAAAGCCTGGTCGCGACCCTGGTGGAGCAGGGCGTGGACATCTGCTTCGCCAACCCCGGCACCTCGGAGATGCACTTCCTGGCGGCGCTGGAGAACCCGAAGATGCGCAGCGTGCTGTGCCTGTTCGAGGGCGTGGCCACCGGCGCCGCCGACGGCTGGTACCGCATGAAGGACAAGCCCGCCTCCACGCTGCTGCACCTGGGCCCGGGCCTGGCCAACGGCCTGGCCAACATCCACAACGCCAAGCGGGCGTCCTCGGGCATGGTCAACGTCATCGGCGAGCATTCCATCTCGCACCTGAAGTACGACCCGCCGCTGACCTCGGACATCGAGGGCCTGGCCCGGCCGCTGTCGCACTGGGTGCGCCGCTCCGATGCGGCCGCCACCATCGCCTGGGACGCCGCCCAGGCCGTGGCCAGGGCCAGCCAGCACCCGGGCCAGATCGCCACGCTGATCCTGCCCGGCAACACCGCCTGGGAGCCGGCCGGCGCCGCGCCGCCGTTGCCGCCGGCCGAGGCCCCGCGGCGCAAGGCGCCCGATGCCGCGCGCATCGCCAGCATCGCGCGCGTGCTGCGCTCGGGCGAGCCCACGCTCATCATCCTGGCCAACAAGGCCACGCGCGGCGCCGCGCTGGACAAGGCCGGCCAGGTGGCGGCCGCCACCGGCGCGCGGCTCGGCTCGCAGTTCTTCACGGCCCGCATCGAGCGCGGGGCCGGGCGCACGCCGATCGAGCGCATCCCCTACGCGGTGCCGCAGGCGCAGGCCTTCCTGCAGGGCTTCAAGCACCTCGTGACCGTGGAGACGCGCGAGCCCGTCGCCTTCTTCGCCTACCCCGACAAGCCCAGCCTGCTCAAGGCCGAGGGCACGCAGGTGCACGCGCTGGTGGAGGCCGACGAGGACAGCGAACTGGCGCTGGACCTGCTGCTGCAGGCGCTGAACGCCACGCAGGTCCGGCCGCTGCGCCAGCCGCGCGTGCAGACGCCGGTGCCCAGCGGTGCGCTGAACCCGCTGTCCATCGCCCATGCGCTGGCCGCCGCCATTCCCGAGCACGCCATCCTCGTCGACGAGTCGCTGACCACCGGCCGCGAATCCATGGGCCACACCATGGGCGCGCTGCCGCACGACCTCATCAACAACCTGGGCGGCTCCATCGGCTACGCCACGCCCGTGGCCACGGGCGCGGCGCTGGCCAGCCCGGGGCGGCGCGTGTTCTGCATGGTGGGCGACGGCAGCGCGATGTACACCATCCAGTCGCTGTGGACCCAGGCGCGCGAGCAGCTGGACGTCACCACCATCGTCTTCGCCAACAACAGCTACGCGATCCTGAAGGCCGAGTACGCCAACATGGGCGCGGGCACCCCTGGCGCGCGTGCGCTGTCCATGATCGACATCGACAGGCCGCGCATCGACTGGCAGGCCATGGCCCGCAGCATGGGCGTGCCGTCCGTGGCGGTGGACAGCGCCGAAGCCTTCCACCGCGCCATGGTCGATTCGACCCGCGAGCCCGGCCCGCGCCTGATCGAAGTGCGGCTCTAGCCATCCCCCATTCCATCCCCGGAGACATTCCCATGAGCACGATCGCTGCCCAGGTGCCGACCCTGCGCACCAACCTCGCCGACTACGGCGTCACCAAGGCCATGAAGGACGGCCGCGTGACCTCCGCGCTGGTCCATCTCGACTACTGCGGCCCCACGCCCGCGCACAACGGCTTCAAGGCCATGGTGCGCGAGAACAAATTCGACGCGGGCGAGCTGGCCATCGTCACCTTCCTGCAGGCCAAGGCCTACGGCAAGCCCTACGTGCTGCTGCCGGCGCCGATCTCGGGACGCTTCCAGCACCATTGCGCGGGCTTCAACATCGACTTCGGCCACCTCGATCCCAAGGACATCGAGGGCCGGCAGGTCGGCGTGCGCAGCTACGCCCAGACCACCGGCCTGTGGATCCGCGGCATCCTGCGCCACGAGTACGGCGTGGACCTGGACAAGGTGGTCTGGCGCACGCTGATCGACGGCCACCTGGCCGAGTACCAGGACCCGGACAACTGCATCCGCCTGCCCGCGGGCTCCTCCATCCCCGACCTGATGATGCGGGGCGAACTGGCCGCTGCGCTGCTGGGCGAGGACATGCCCAAGGACCCGCGCGTGCGCACCCTGGTGCCGGACGCCCATAACGCCGCCAGGGCCTGGTTCGCGCGCGAGGGCGTGGTGCCGATCAACCACATGTTCGCGGTGCACAAGGACCTGTCGAAGCAGCAGCCGCAGGTGGTGCGCGAGATCTACCGCATGATCGCCGAGAGCCGCGCGCTGGCCGAGGGCGTGCCGGCCGCGTTCCCGCCGCTGGGCCTGGAGGCCAACCGCAAGGGCCTGCAGCTGGCGATCGACTGGGCGCTGGACCAGAAGATCATCCCGCACCGGCTGAGCGTGGACGAGCTGTTCGACGACCTGACCGGCGCGCTGGGCTGAGAAGCTGTGAACGAGTCCCTCACGGCCACGCGAGGCCCGGTGAAAGCCGGCTTCCATGGTCAGCGTCGCGCCTGGGGCCTCGCCCTTCGGGCCGGGGCACGCCAAGCCACATGCGGGCGTTGCAGTCCTTGCCCGGGCACGAGCCTGGGCGGCGGCCTGCGCCTACGCCTGTGGCCCGGCGTACCCCGTCGTGACCGTGATCGATGCATCCACAGCTTCTGCGGGTCGGCCCGCTTGCGGCGCGCGCCGTGCACGCCGACGATGGGCGCCGACCCATGACATCCATCCCATGCAGGCAATGAAGACCGTTGAAACCAGCAAGGCACGGCGCGACTGGTCGCCGCCGGCGGCCCCCGCGCCGGTGCCCAAGGTGCGCCTGTACGTCGAGCAGCCGGACCAGCAGAAGTCCTGGTTCGTGAACGTGGGCCATGTCACCGAGGGCGGGCGCCGGCGCACCGCGCCGCACGCCCACCCGGGCTACGGCCAGGTGATCTTCGTGCGCATCGGGCGCGGCGTCATGAACCTGGAGGGGCGCAGCGTGCCGTTCGAGGGGCCCTGCGCGCTGCTGCTGCCCAACGAGTGCGTACACGGGCTGGAGTACGAGATCGATGTCGACCGCTGGGTCGTGACCATCGAGGACACCTACCTCAAGCAGGTCACGGCCCGGCTGCCCGAGTTCATCCAGCTGTGGACCGAGCCGCGCGTGATCGCGCTGGCCTACCACGAGGAGGCCGCGGGCGACGTGCACATGCTGGTGCGCAGGATCGAGCAGGAGATCCGCGCCAAGGCCCTGGGCCACGTGGTCGGCACCGAGGCCCTGCTGACCACCTTGCAGCTGCTGCTGGTGCGCGGCCTGCGGCTGGACGAGATCGACAAGGAAGGCGCCACGCGCCAGGCGATCCGCCTCGTCGACCGGTTCCGCGAACTCGTGCACCAGCACTACCGCGCCAACCTGCGGCTGCAGGCCTATGCCTCGATGATGGCGGTCTCGCCGGCCCAGCTGCGCGCGGCCTGCGTAGCCGCCGCCGGCCTGAGCCCGACCAAGCTGATCCACGCCCGGCTGATCACCGAGGCCAAGCGCAACCTGATCTTCGGCGACATGTCGATCGAGCAGATCGCCTACGGCCTGGGCTTCATCGACACCGCCTACTTCACGCGCTTCTTCCGCAAGGAGGTGGGGCAGTCGCCCAGCCAGTTCCGCAGCGCCGCGCGCGAGGACACCCAGCCGGCCATGTGAGCCGGCCGCGCGAAAAGTGCCAGTGAATCTGCCTTTCGTGTAAGGACCGGCCCGGGCCGCGCTCCTATCCTTCATGCCAGGTCCGGCAGGCCGGACCACGACGCACAGGAGACGGAAGGAATGGATTTCAGCGCGACGCGGATGGGCGCGTGCCGCCGGCTGGCGGCGCTGCTGCTGGGCGGTCTGGCGTTCGCAGCCGGCGCCGCCGACTGCCGGCCCGATGCGCTGGTCTACGTCGGCAGCGAGCAGGACGGCATCCGCGCGCTGCGCTTCGACGCCTGCGCCGGCACGCTGGCCCCGCTGGACGGCACGGCAGCGGCCGTGCGCAAGCCGCGCTGGCTGCTCCAGCATCCGACACTGCCCGTGCTGTACGCCACGGCCGAGGGCGCCGGCAGCGACCAGGGCCTGGTGCTGGCCTACACGTTCGACGAACGCAGCGGCGCCCTGGCGCCGCTGGGCCAGGCCGGCAGCGGCGGCGCCGGCCCCACCCATCTGGCCATCGACGCGGCCGCGCCGGCGCTGCTGGTCGCCAACTTCGGCGCGGGCACGGTGTCCAGCCTGGCGCTGCAGGCCGATGGCCGCGCCGGCCCCCTGCGCAGCACGCTGCAGGACAGCGGCTCCGGCCCGCACCGGCGCCAGGCCGGCCCCCATGCGCATGGCGTGGCGCTCGACCCCTCGGGCCGCTTCGCGCTGGTGGCCGACATGGGGGCGGACCGCGTCTTCGTCTACGGCTTCGACCGCGCCAGCCAGCAGCTGCGCAGCACGGCCGAGGGCGGCGCGCCCTGCGCCTGGGCCGCTCCGGCCGGCAGCGGCCCGCGCCGCGCGGTGTTCGGCGCGGACGGCCGCACGGTCTATGTGCTGGGCGAGTTGAGCGCGCAGCTCACGGTGCTGCGCTGGGATGGCGCGGCCGGCTGCCTGGCACCGCTGCAGGCGCTGGAACTGTCCGAATCCGGCTTCCAGGGCCAGCGCAGCGCGTCCGAACTGGCGCTGGGCCGCGACGGCCGCTTCCTCTACGTGGCCGACCGCGGCGCGCACCAGCTGCTGGTCTACCGCGTGGCCGCGGACGGCACGCTGGAACTGGCGCAGCGCCTGCCCAGCGGCGGCACCGGCCCCTGGGCCTTCGACATCGATGCTTCGGGCCGCTGGCTGCTGGTGGCCCACCACGGCAGCAACGGCCTGGCGCTGCTGGCCATCGATCCGGCCTCGGGCCGGCTCGCGCCGGCCGGGCCGGCGCTGCCGGTCCCGGCGCCGTTCAGCGTGCTGTTCGTCCGCTGATGGACGCATTTTTTTCAGGAGACACATCCCCCATGGATCGCAGGAAGTTTCTCGGCGGCGCCTCGGCGGCCGCGTGCATGCTGGCGCAACGGCCGCTGGCGGCGCTGGCGGCCGAGCCCGGCCAGCCGCCGCTGCTGCTCAACCGCATCGGCCCCTCGGCCTCGCAGGTCTTCATCGCCGACGCCGACGGCGGCAACGAGCGCAAGCTGATCGACAGCGGCACGCTGGACTACAACGCCAGCTTCTCGGCCGATGGCCAGTGGGTCGTCTTCACCTCCGAGCGCGACGGCCTGGGCAATTCCAACCTGTACCGGGCCCGCGTCGACGGCACCGCGGTCGAGCGCCTGACCGATTCGCCCGCCGTCGAGGATGCCGCGGCGCTCTCGCCCGACGGCAGCCGGGTCGCCTTCGTCAGCACGCGCGACACGCTGCTGGCCAACATCTGGGTGCTGGACCTGAAGACCCGCGCGCTGCAGAACCTGACCGGCGCGCTGCCGGCCAAGGCCGATTCGCCGAACGGCTTCTTCCGCCCGAGCTGGTCGCCCGACGGCCAGTGGCTGGCCTTCTCGTCGGACCGCGACACCGCCTGGAAGGGCCACCACGACGGCGCCGGCTGGGAGCACACGCAGGAGCTCAGCATCTACGTGATCCGCGCCGACGGCACGGGCCTGCGCCAGGTGGCCAGCCGCAAGGACCATTGCCTGGGTTCGCCCAAGTGGTCGCCGGACGGCCGGCGCATCGTGTTCTACGAGACCCTGTCCGAGTACACCTACTGGGTGCTGCGCCCGGACCTGCTGGTCAAGACCGAATCGCAGATCGTCTCGGTGGACGTGGCCAGCGGCGCGCGCACCGTGCACACCGAGGGCCCGGGCTTCAAGATCAGCCCGCAGTACCTCGGCAAGGACGAGATCGTCTACCGCCGCAAGGGCGGGCCGGGCGAGGGCCTGTACTCCACGCTGGCCGGCAAGGCACCGGTGAAGATCGCCGGCCTGCGCACGCCGAGCTGGTCGCCGGACGGCCGGCAGGTGCTCTACGAGAAGTTCACCTGGCGCGGCTGGAAGCAGAACCAGGCCCTGTACAGCTGGGACCCGCGCCGCGCCTACCGCTACACCGACGTGTGGCCCGCCTTCGCCAAGGACGGCACGATGGTGCTGACCGCCAAGGGCGAGGATTCCTCGGTGGACACCATGCGCGCCGACGGCAGCGGCCGCCGCCGCATCTACGACGTGACGAAGCAAAGCGGCCTGGACCCGAACCTGGTCAGGCGCGGCCTGGCCGGCGCCTTCTTCCCCGTCTGGTCGCCCGATGGCGAGTGGGTGGTGTTCGGCGTGGGCGAGTGGTTCACCCAGCGCGGCCGGGGCCGTGCGCGGCTGGTGCGCGTGCGCCGCGACGGCAGCGGCGCGGAGACGCTGACCGACGACAGCATCTTCAACGCCGGCTTCCCGAGCTATTCGGCCGACGGCAAGGAGCTGGTGTTCCGCATCGCCAACGAGGACCCCCAGAGCGCCTCGCTGGGCGGCCTGGCGGTGCTGAACCTGCAGACGCGCCAGGTGCGGCGCATCACCACGGGCTACGACAACATGCCGATCTGGTCGCCCGACGGCAGCCGCATCCTGTTCAACCGCGGCGTGCGCAATCCGGGCAGCATCTGGTCCAACTTCGACCTGTACACGGTGCGGCCGGACGGCAGCGACCTGCAGCGCCTGACCACGCACCCCGCCAGCGACGGCCATCCGGTCTGGACGCCCGACGGCAGGCAGATCCTCTACAACAGCGGCCAGGCCGGCTACCGCGACGAAGCCTGCCACTACGACCAGACCTTCCAGCCCTATGGCCAGGTGTTCGTGATGGATGCCGACGGCCGCAACAAGCGCCAGGTCACCGACAGCATCTGGGAAGACTCCACGCCCCAGTACGTGCCGCCGGGGGCACTGTGAGCACCGCCGGGCCGCCCCAAGGTGCTCGGCACCGCAGCGCGCAGCGCGAAGGTACTCCAAGCAGCCGCGGCCCTGGCCGCCTGCGGCGCTGGCTGTGCGCCGCACTCGTGCTGGCGGCCGGCGCCGGCGCGGCGCTGGCCCAGGCCTACCCGGCCAAGCCGGTCCAACTGGTGGTGGCCTTCGCGCCGGGCGGCGCGGGCGACACCGTGGCGCGGCTGGTGGCGCGGCAGCTGGCCGAAGGCCTGGGCCAGCCCGTGGTCGTGGAGAACCGGCCGGTGCCGGTGGCGGCCGCCGCGCTGGTGGCCAAGGCCAGGCCGGACGGGCACACGCTGCTGATGGCCGGCAGCGGCACGGCCCTGACCTCGGCGCTGTTCGACAGGCTGCCCTACGACCTGCAACGCGACTTCCGCCCGGTGTCCACGCTGGCGTCGTTCGACCTCGTGCTCGTGACGGGCGGCCGCTCGGGCCTGTCCTCGGTGGCCGAGCTGCTGGCCTTCGCCAGGGCGCACCCGGGCCGGCTTACGGTCGGCACGGCGCGGGTCGGCAGCACGCAGAACCTGGCGGCCGAGCTGCTGCGCGCCATGGCCGGCGTGGACGTGCTGATCGTGCCGTACCGCACCGTGGGCGACCTGGTGTCCGCGGTGCGGGCCAACGACGTGCAGGTGGCGGTCGAGATGCTGCCGGCGGTGCTGGGGCCGATCCGCGGCGGCACGGTGCAGCCGCTCGGCGTGCTGTCGGCCAGCCGCTTCGCGCTGCTGCCGCAGGTGCCGACGCTGGCCGAAAGCGGGCTGCCGGGTTTCGAGGCGGTGTCGTGGAACGGCATCGCGGTGCCGGCCGGCACGCCGCCGGCCGTGGTCGAGCGGCTGGCCGTGGAGATCGGCCGGGCCGTCGCGGCGCCGCAGGTGCGCCAGGCGCTGCTGCAGCTGGGCTTCGCGGCCGCGGCCAGCAGCCCGGCGCAGATGGCGCAGCGCATGGATGCCGACATCGCCAAGTGGCGCGCCGTGATCGACCGGGCCGGCATCGCGCGGCAGTAGCGCCGCCGGGGCGTTGGGGTGTAATACGGGCCCTGTTCCGAAAGTCCGCCCATGCTGCTGCAAGCCTCCTCCTCCCAACTCGTGCTGGTCGACTACCAGCAAAAGCTGATGCCGGCGATCGCCGGCCATGCCGAGGTGGCGGCCAATGCGCTCAAGCTGGCGCAGGCCGCGCAGCTGCTGGAGGTGCCGGTCTGGGGCACGGAGCAGAACCCGTCCAGGCTCGGCCCCAACCTGCCCGAGCTGCGGGCGCTGTGCCGGCGCACCCTGGCCAAGATGCACTTCAGCGCCGTGGCCGAAGGTCTGGCCGAGTGGCTGCAGCCGCCGGCCAAGCCGGCCGGTGGCAATGCGCGCAGCCTGCCCAAGCATCTGCAAAAGCCCGCCGAGCCGGAGCGCGGCAGCATCGTCATCGCCGGCTGCGAGGCCCATGTCTGCCTGCTGCAGACCGCGCTGGAACTGCTCGAGGAGGAGATGGAGGTCTGGGTGGTGACCGACGCCTGCGGCTCGCGCACCGACCGCAACCGCGACGCCGCCTTCGACCGCCTGGCCGGCGCGGGCGCCGAACTCGTGACCACCGAGATGGTGCTGTTCGAGTGGCTGGAGACCGCCGAGCACCCCGAATTCAAGGCCGTGCACGCGCTGATCAAGTAGGCATGGGGCTCACGCCCGAGGGGCTGGTGGCCGGCGCGCTGGCCAATCCCGTCAACGCTGCGCTGGTCGAACGGCTCGCGCCGCTGGGGCTGCCGCAGGGCTTCCTGGTCGCGGGCTGCCTGTTCCAGTCGGTCTGGAACCGGCAGGCCGGCCGCGCGCCCGGCTGGGGCGTGAAGGACTACGACGTCTTCTACTTCGACGGTGGCGACCTGTCCTGGCAGGCCGAGGACGCCGTGATCCGCCAGGTGCGCGAACGCACGGCCGATCTCGGCGTGGAGGTCGAGGTCAAGAACCAGGCACGCGTGCACCTGTGGTACCGCGACCGCTTCGGCCTGGACTATCCGCAGCTGACGAGCGCCCGCGACGGCATCGACCGCTACCTGGTCGCCTGCACCTGCGTGGGGCTGGAACTGGCCGGCGGCGCGCTGTATGCGCCGCATGGGCTGGAGGAACTGGAGGCCGGGGTGCTGCGCATGAACCCCTGGCATCCGGCGCCTGCGCTGTTCGAGCGCAAGGCCGGGAGTTACCGGGCGCGCTGGCCCTGGCTGACGGTGCTGCCGCCGGCGCAGGCCGGCGGCGGCGCGCCCGTCGTTACTGCTTGATGGCCTCGATCTGGGCCACGATGCGCACTTCCTTGGGCACGCCGAACTTGATGCCGTAGTCCACGCCGAAGGCGGTGCGGTCGATCGTGGTCTCGAAGTCGCCGCCGCAGACTTCGCGCTTGAGCATCGGGCTCTCGTAGCAGTTGAACTGCCTGGCCTTGAAGGTCACGGGCTGGCTCTTGCCCTTGAGCGTCAGCGTGCCGGCCACTTCGCTGACCTTGTCGCCGTTCCAGGTGAACTTGTCGCCCACGAAGGTGGCGGTGGGGAACTGGGCGGCGTCGAAGATGTCGGCGCTTTGCAGGTGCTTGTCGAACGGCGGCGTGCCGGTGCTGATGGAGGCGATCTGGAACGTGATCTCGACCTTGCCGGTCTTGGCCGCCTTGTCCAGCGTGATCTGGCCTTCCTTCTTCTCGAAGCGGCCGCGGTTCACGGCGGCGCCGAAGTGGCTGATCTCGAAGGTGGCGAAGGTGTGCGTCGGCTCGACCACGTAGGTGGCGCTCTGCGCGTGGGCGCTGCCGGCGGCCAGCAGGATCGAAGCGGCGGCGGTGGCCAGGGCGGTCAGGGCAATGCGTTGCATCCAGGGATCTCCAGTTGGGGTGAGAAAGGTTTGGGGTTGAGGGGAATCAGAGCTTGGGCACGCCGGTCAGCGCGAGCTTGAGCTTGATCTGCACGTCGTCGGCGACCATGGACGTGTCGGTCCACTCGTTCTCGCCGATCTTGAAGGCCAGGCGCTTGATCGTGAACGCGCCCGTGGCCACGGTATTGGCGCCGCTTTGCGTGAGCGTGACGGGCACCACGACATCCTGGGAATTGCCCTTGATGTCCAGCTTGCCGGCCACCTCGTACTTGCCGCCGCCCAGGGCCTTGATGGCGCTGGACTCGAACTTGGCCTGCGGGAACTTGGGCGTGTTGAACCAGACCGGCTTGACGAGTTCGGCGTCGGCCTCCTTGCTGAGCGAGGCGCTGCCCATGTCGACCGTGAAGGCCACCTTGCTGGTCGCCAGCTTGGCCGGGTCGAACGCGACCTGGGCGTCGAACTTCTTGAAGCGGCCCTCGACGGGCACGCCCATCTGCTTGCTCACGAAGGCGATCTCGCTCTGCGCGGGCACCAGGGCCTGTTGCGCCAGCGCGGCGGTGGCGGCCAGCATCAGGCCGGCGAAGGTGGTGACGAACTTCATGGGAACTCCGGGGAAAAGAAGATGGTGGTTCAGCCGCGGCCCGGCAGCATGCGGGCGAGCAGGCCGTCGCGGTCGATGACATGGTGCTTGAGCGCGGCCGCCACGTGCAGCACGACCAGCGCGGCCAGCGCGTAGGCGCTGATCTCGTGCCAGGGCTTGATCAGTTCGGCCAGTTCGGCGTCGACGGGCACGAAGTCGGGCAGCGGCACCAGGCCCAGGAACACGATGGGAAAGCCCGCGGCCGAGCTGTAGGCCCAGCCGATCAGCGGCACGGCGAAGAACAGCAGGTACAGCAGGTGGTGCGTGCCGTGGTGGGCGATCTGCTGCCAGCGCGGCATGGCGGCCTGCACGGCGGCCGGCAGCGCGGGCGGGCGGTGCGTGAGGCGCCACAGCAGCCGCAGCGCCGACAGCGCCAGGATGGTCACGCCGGCCCACTTGTGCCAGTTGTACAGCTTGAGCCGCGCCGGCGAGAAGGGCAGGCTGGTCATGTACAGGCCGACGGCGAAGATGCCGACGAGCAGCACGGCCAGCAGCCAGTGGAGCGCGATCGCCATGGCGCCGTAGCGTGCGGCAGGAGATGAGGGCATGTGGAGCGGGGCGGCACAAAAATGCCGCACTTTGTTGTTGGGTCCGATCCTAGAGTCGCCAATGTGCGCGAAGTTTCAATCGAATTGGTCTTTCGATTCAAAAAGAATGAATAACGAATGGACGCGGGAAGGATCGCCGGTGTTGCATGGCGTGTTGCAGCGGTAACCGGCGCCGGCCGCGCACGAACCGCGGTGCAACAGGCGCCCCGCACACTGGCTCCCATCCGCACCGCAAGGGCAGTGCGGAACCCACCGGCTGCAAGCATGCTTGCGGCACAAGGAGTGCACCATGCGCAAGATTCTTTCTCCCATCGCGGCCGTCGGCCTTGTCGCGCTGTTCGGCCTGAACGCCGGCGCGCAGGCGGCCGACACCTACGTCGGCGGCGCCGTCTCCGCGCCCGACTACAGCAACCGGATCAACGGCATGGGCGGCGACGGCGGCGGCCACGATGCCGGCGCCAAGCTCTACGGCGGCTACAGGATCACGCCCAATTTCGCGGTCGAGGGCGGCTATGTGAACCTGGCCCGCAGCAAGGACATCGATGGCACCGTGAAGGGCCAGGGCGTCTACGTGGACGGCGTGGGCAGCGTGGCGGTGGCGCCGCAGCTGTCGGTCTACGGCAGCGCCGGCGTGGCCGACGTGCGCTTCCGCACGCCCGAGGGCAACGACTCCAGCCCCGCGCTCAAGCTGGGCCTGGGCGTGCAGTACGACCTGAACCAGACCGTGGCGCTGCGCGTGGGCTACGACCGCTACCACTTCACCGACGCCTTCGACGGCAAGGCCAACGTGGGCCAGGCCACGGCCGGCGTCCAGGTCGCGTTCTGAGCGCCCGTCAGACCACCAGCTCGATCAGGAACGGGCCCTTGCGCGCGAAGCTCGCGCGCATGAGGTCCGCGCACTGCTCCAGCGTCTCGGCGCGCGCGGCCTCCACGCCCATGCCGCCGGCCAGGCGCACCCAGTCCAGGTCGGGGTTGCCCAGGTCCAGCATGCGCATGGCCGTGTCGCCCGGCCGGGCGCCCACGCCCGCGTACTCGCCGATCAGGATGTTGTACTTGCGGTTGGACAGGATGATGGTGGTGCAGGGCAGCTGCTCGCGCGCCTGCGTCCACAGCGATTGCAGCGAGTACATGGCCGAGCCGTCGGCCTGCAGGCTGATCACGCGGCGCTGGCGCCGGGCGCCGATCGCCGCGCCGGTGGCCACGGGCAGGCCGTCGCCGATGGCGCCGCCGGCCAGGTGCAGCCAGTCGTGCGCGGGCGCGGCATGCGTGTGGGCGTAGAAGCCGCGGCCGAAGGACACGCTCTCATCGGACACGATGGCCTGCTCGGGCATCAGCGCGGCCACGGTCTGGGCCAGGCCCTCGGGCGTGGGCTTGCCGCGTGCAGGCTCGGGCCGCGGGCCGGCCTCGGGCAGCGCGGCCTCGGGCGCGCCCAGCGCCTCCACCAGGGCGCGCAGCGCAGCGGCCGGGTCCTGGTCCAGGCGCGAGAGCCGGTGCAGCTGGGCCTCGGGCGCGTACTGCGTGGACGGCTTGCCCGGGTAGGCGAAGAAGCCCACGGGCGGCTTGGCACCGACCAGCACGATGTGCTGGAAGCGCGCCAGCGTCTTGATGGCCAGGTCGGTCACGTAGGGCACGCGCTCGAGCGGCAGGCGGCCGCGGCCGCGCTCCACGTGCGCGTTCATGAAGTCGGCCAGCAGCGTGGCGCCGGTGGCCTGGGCCACGCGCCAGGCCAGGGCCTGGGCCGGGCCGCGCACGGCGCTGTCGGCCAGCAGGATCAGCGTGTCGCGGCCGGCCGCGCGCAGCACGCGTGCCGCGTTGTCGATGGCAAGGGGGTCCAGCGGGCCGGGCGCCGGCACGGGCAGCGGTTCGACCACGGCGCCGCCTTCGTTCCACGACGCATCGGACGGCAGGATCAGCGTGGCCACCTGGCCCGGCGCGCTGCGCGCGGCCTGCACGGCGGCGGCCACGTCGCGGCCCACGTCCTCGGCGCGGGTGCTGGTGCGCACCCATTGCGAGACGGTGCGCGCCATGGCCTCGGTGTCGGCCGTGAGCGGTGCGTCGTGCGGGCGGTGGTAGGTCGCCTGGTCGCCCACGATGTTGACGATGCCGGCATGGGCGCGGCGCGCGTTGTGCAGGTTGGCCAGGCCGTTGGCCAGGCCCGGGCCGCAGTGCAGCAGCGTGCAGGCCGGCTTGCGCGCGATGCGCCAGTAGCCGTCGGCCATGCCCGTGACCACGTTTTCCTGCAGGCCCAGCACGCAGTCCATGCCGGGGATCTGGTCCAGCGCGGCGACGAAGTGCATCTCGCTGGTGCCGGGGTTGGCGAAGCAGGTGTCGACGCCGGCGGCGAGCAATGTGTGGACCAGGCTGTGGGCGCCGTTCATCAGCGAACTCCTCGTATGGATGGGATGGAAGGAAACCGGGGCCCCTGTGTCAAACTGCCGCGGCAAGCCGAGACCCTGGACATGGAAATCTACCAACTGCGCGCCTTCGTCGCTGTCGCCCGTGTCGGCCATGTGACCCGTGCGGCCGAGCAGCTGCATCTGACGCAATCGGCGGTGTCCAAGCAGCTCAAGGCGCTCGAGGAGGAACTGGGCGGCCCGCTGTTCGACCGTACCACGACCGGCATGGCCCCCAGCGCCATCGGCCGGCGCCTGCTGCCGCTGGCCCAGCGCACGCTGGACGCCGCGGGCGAACTGGCCACGGCCGCGCGCCAGCTGCAAGGCCAACTGACGGGCCTGCTGCGCCTGGGCACCATCGTCGACCCGGCCTCGATCCGGCTCGGCGAACTGCTGGGCGAGATGCAGCAGCACTGCCCCCAGGTGGACGTGCGGCTGGAGCAGGGCATCTCGGGCACGGTGCTGCAGCGGCTCAAGGCCCGCGAACTCGATGCCTGCTTCTTCCTCGGCGAGGTGGACGATGCGGAGGTCTCGGCCATCGTGCTCGCGGTGGAGTCCTATGCCGTGGTGCTGCCGCCGGCCTGGGCGCCGCGCGTGATGGGCCAGGGCTGGGCGGCGCTGGCGGTGCTGCCCTGGATCGGTACGGCGCGCGGCAGTTCGCAGACCGTCATCGTGGAGCGGCTGCTGCGCCAGCAGGGCCTCACGCGCCAGACCGTGGCCGAGGCGGACCAGGAATCCACGCTGCTGGACCTGGTGCAGGCCGGCGTGGGCCTGTGCCTGGCGCGCGAGCGGCGTGCGCAGGAGCTGCTGGCGGCCGGCCGCATCGCGGCCTGGGACGGCGAGCGCATCGCCTGCCCGCTGTCGCTGCTCATGCGGGCCGAGGACCAGGCGCGGCCCTTGCAGGCCGCGCTGCGCGAGCGCGTCTTCAGCGTGTGGCCGGCGGCCGTGCAGGCGTAGCCAGGCGCTGGCCCAGGCGCAGGGCCATGGCGACGTTGCGCGCCGTGGCGAGCACGTTGGCCGCGGCATCGCGCAAGGCCTCCTCCACGGTGCAGACGCTGCGCACGGCGCTGAACACGGCGGCGATGCCGTGCTCGTGCACGGCGCTGGAATCGGGCGTCAGCGCACCCGACAGGCCGATCACGGGCACGCCATGGCGCGCCGCCACGCGGGCCACGCCGATGGGCGCCTTGCCGTGGATGGTCTGGCCGTCGGTGCGGCCTTCGCCGGTGATGACGAGGTCGGCCTCGCGCACCGCGGCGTCCAGGCCCAGCGCGTCGGCCACCACCTCGCTGCCCGGCCGCAGCTGCGCGCCCAGCACCGCGAGCAGCGCCGCGCCCATGCCGCCGGCCGCGCCGGTGCCGGGCACCTCGGCCACGTCCTGGCCCAGGTCGTGGCGCAGCCGCTCGGCCAGGCGCTGCAGGCAGGCGTCGAGCTCGGCCACCATGGCCGGCGTCGCGCCCTTCTGCGGGCCGAACACGGCCGAGGCGCCGCGCGGGCCCAGCAGCGGGTTGGTCACGTCGCAGGCCACGTCGATGCGGCATTGCGCGATGCGCGCGTCCAGGCCGCTGGCGTCGATGCGCTGCAGCCGCGCGAGCGCCGCGCCGCCGCGCGCAAGCTCCCGGCCGTCGGCATCGAGCAGGCGCACGCCCAGCGCCTGCAGCATGCCGGCGCCGCCGTCGTTGGTGGCGCTGCCGCCCAGGCCGATCACGAAGCGCCGCGCGCCGGCGTCCAGCGCGTCGGCGATCAGTTCGCCCGTGCCGTGGCTCGTGGCGCTGCGCGGGTCGCGTTCGGCCGGCGGCACGGCTTCGAGCCCGCTGGCGGCCGCCATCTCGATGACGGCCAGGCTGCCGTCCGCGGCCAGGCCGTAGCGGGCCGGGA
>JASGJO010000013.1:0-18931 GCA_049840715.1 Pseudorhodoferax sp. | reverse complement strand
AGGTACTTGACCAGCGCGCGGATGGAGTTGCCGTGCGCCGCCACCACCACGCGGCGGCCCGCCTTGATCGCCGGCGCCATGGCTTCGTTCCAGAACGGCAGCACGCGGGCCACGGTGTCCTTCAGGCACTCGGTCAGGGGGATCTGCTCGGGCGCGAGCTTGGCGTAGCGCAGGTCGCCGCGCTCGCTGCGCGGGTCGCCGGCCTCCAGCGCTGGCGGCGGCGTGTCGTAGCTGCGGCGCCAGACCAGCACCTGCTCGTCGCCGTACTGCTTGGCGGTTTCGGCCTTGTTCAGGCCCTGCAGCGCACCGTAGTGGCGCTCGTTCAGGCGCCAGCTGTGCACCACGGGCAGCCAGGTGCGGTCCATCTCATCCAGCGTGTGCCACAGCGTGCGCGTGGCGCGCTTGAGCACGCTGGTGTAGGCCACGTCGAACTCGTAGCCTTCGGCGCGCAGCAGGCGGCCGGCGTTCTTGGCCTGCTCGACGCCGGTGTCCGTGAGGTCCACGTCGGTCCAGCCGGTGAAGCGGTTTTCGAGGTTCCAGGTCGATTCGCCGTGGCGGATCAGGACGAGTTTGTGCATGGTGGTCAAGGTTGGGAGAGCCAGAGGGAATTGGGTCGGCGCGCGCGGCGGGCCGAAACCGGGCATTTTAGAATCGCCGACCCGCCCGCCAGATCGGCTGCGGGCTCAACGAGAAAGCCTCTGCATGAATTTCGTGATCGACAACTGGATGCTGTTCGCCGTGGCGCTGGTTTCCGCCAGCCTGCTGCTGTGGCCCATGGTCTCCGGTGCCGCCGGCGCCTCGGCATTGACGCCGGCCGGTGCCGTGCAACTCATCAACCGCGAAAAGGCGGTGGTGGTGGACGTCAGCGAGGAGGCGGAATTCGCCACCGGCCATGTCGTCGGTGCCAGGAACGTGCCCTTCGGCCAGCTCGACACCAAGCTGCCCGGCGTGGTCAAGAACAAGGGCGTGCCGCTGTTGCTGCTGTGCCCGACCGGTGCCCGCGCCAACCGCGCCGTGGCGGCCGCCAGGAAGCTGGGCTACGAGAAGGCCCAGGCCGTGGCCGGCGGCATGAAGGGCTGGCGCGACGCCGGCCTGCCGGTGGAGAAGGCCTGATGCAGGCCGTGCGCATGTACACCACGGCGGTGTGCCCGTACTGCATCCGCGCCAAGCAGGTGCTCAAGTCCAAGGGCGTGGAGCAGATCGAGGAGATCCGCGTCGACACCGATCCGGCCGAACGCACCAAAATGATGGAACTGACCGGCCGGCGCACCGTGCCGCAGATTTTCGTCGGCGACACCCACGTGGGCGGTTGCGACGACCTGATCGCGCTGGACAGCCGCGGCGGCCTGGTGCCGCTGCTGCAGGGAAGCTGACACCGCGCTCGGCCATAATGTCCGGCTGACTGCCGCCCGCCGCGGACGCATCCACGGCGGGCTTTTTTTGACACCCGAAAGACCTCCATGGCCGAGACCCAAGCCCAAGCTCCCGTGTTCCAGATCCAGCGCATCTACTTGAAGGAAGCCTCGCTGGAGCAGCCCAATTCGCCGGCCATCCTGCTGCAGCAGGAGCAGCCCCAGGTCGACATCCAGCTGGGCGTGGACGGCGCCAACGTGGCCGACGGCATCTACGAGGTGACGGTCACCGCCACCGTGCACACGCGCGTCGGCGGCGACAAGACGGTGTTCCTGGTCGAGGCCAAGCAGGCCGGCATCTTCGAGATCCGCAACCTGCCGCAGGACCAGATGGGCCCCGATCATGGGCATCGCCTGCCCGCAGATCGTCTACCCCTACCTGCGCGGCAACGTGGCCGACCTCGTGCAGCGCGCCGGCTTCCCGCCCGTGCACCTGGCCGAGATCAACTTCCAGGCCATGTACGAGCAGCAGCAGGCCCAACAGGCCACCGCCGCCAACGGCGCGGCCCCGGCCATCCAGTAAGCCGATGAAGATCGCCGTGCTGGGCGCGGGCGCCTGGGGCACGGCGCTGGCCGTGCACGCCAGCCGGCTGCCGGGGCGCAGCGTGCGCCTGTGGGCGCGCGACGCCGCGCAGGCGGCGCAGATGCGCACGCAGCGCAGCAACGCCCGCTACCTGCCCGACACGCCGCTGCCGGCGTCGCTGCAGCTGGCCGACGGGCCGCTGGCCGCGCTGTGCGCGGACCAAGACCTGCTCGTCATCGCGACGCCGATGGCGGCGCTGCGCGCCATGCTGACCGAACTCGCGCCGCTGGGCCGGCCGCTGGCCTGGCTCTGCAAGGGCTTCGAGGCCGGCGGTGCCGGCCTGCTCGGCCATGAGATCCACCATGCCGTGGTCGGCGAGGCGCCGTTCGGCGTACTGAGCGGCCCCAGCTTCGCGCAGGAGGTCGCGGCCGGCCAGCCCACGGCCCTGGTCGCCGCCAGTGCCGATGCGGCGCTGCGCGAGGCGCTGGTCCAGGCCTTCCACGGCCCGACGCTGCGCGTCTACAGCAGCGACGACGTACCGGGCGTGGAGGTCGGCGGCGCTGTCAAGAACCTGCTGGCGATCGCCACCGGCCTGTGCGACGGCCTGTCGCTGGGGCTCAATGCCCGGGCGGCGCTGGTCACGCGCGGCCTGGCGGAGATGACGCGGCTGGGCCTGGCCCTGGGTGCGCGGGCCGAGACCTTCATGGGCCTGTCGGGCCTGGGCGATCTGGTGCTGACGGCGACGGGCGATCTGAGCCGCAACCGCAAGGTCGGCCTGCTGCTGGCCCGCGGCATGCGGCTGGACGAAGCCGTGGCCTCGCTGGGCCATGTGGCCGAGGGCGTCTACAGCGCGCGCACCGTGGTGCAGCGCGCGCGCGCCCTGAAGGTGGAGATGCCGATCGCCGAAAGCGTGCTGGCCCTGCTCGACGGCCAGCTGCAGCCGCAGCAGGCCGTGGCCGCGCTGATGGGCCGCGAGCCGGCGGCCGACGGCGTGTAGCCGCCCGGTCAGTTGGCGGCGGTGTAGGCCAGGCGCACGTAGATCGGCGCGAAGGCTTCGGCCTGCACGATTTCCACCAGCGTTTCCTTGCCCAACTCCAGCAGCGCGATGAAGGTCACGACCAGCACGGTCGAGCCCTTCTCGGGGTTGAACAGTTCCTCGAACTCGACGAACTTGCGGCCCTGCAGCGTGCGCAGCACCTGGGTCATGTAGTCGCGCACGGAGAGTTCTTCGCGCGTGATCTTGTGGTGCTGCACGAGCTTGGCGCGCTTGAGGATGTCGCGCCATGCCTCCTGCAGGTCCGCCAGGTGCACGTCGGGAAAGCGCGGCTGCAGCGACTGCTCGATGGTGACCTGGGCCTTGAGGAAATCACGGCCGAACTGCGGCAGCGCGTTCAGCCGCGCGCCGGCCAGCTTCATCTGCTCGTACTCGAGCAGCCGGCGCACCAGTTCGGCGCGCGGGTCTTCGGGCTCCTGGCCCTCGGCCACGGGCTTGGGCGGCAGCAGCATGCGCGACTTGATCTCGATCAGCATGGCGGCCATGAGCAGGTACTCGGCCGCCAGTTCGAGGTTGCGCGTGCGGATCTCGTCGACGTACGCCAGGTACTGCCGCGTGACGGCAGCCATGGGGATGTCCAGGATGTTGAAGTTCTGCCTGCGGATCAGGTAGAGCAGCAGGTCCAGCGGGCCTTCGAAGGCTTCGAGGAAGACTTCCAGCGCATCCGGTGGGATGTACAGGTCCTGCGGGATGGCGAACAACGGCTCGCCGTACAGGCGTGCCAGGGCCACCTGGTCCACCACCTCGGGCATGGACGCGCCCTCGCCGGGCTCGGCGGCAGCAGTTCGGACTCCAAGCGGCCTGGCGCCTGCGGCGATCAGCTGTTGTCGGTCTGGTAGACGTAGGGCTTCTGCGCCACGCGGCCCTGGCGGAACTGGGCCCAGGCGTTGCGGTCCACGGCCTTGTCCCAGAGCAGGGCGCGGCCGGCGCGCTGGCGCGCTTCCAGGTCGGGCTGCTGGGCCTTGAGCTGGTCGATGAACTGCGTGGCGTCGGACTTGTAGTCGGGGCGGCGGAAGATGGACATACACTGAACCTTTCGAAGGCGCGGATTTTAAGGGGGCAGCATGGCGGCGCGATGGGACGGGATGGCGCGGTGGACCGCCGCGGCGCTGGCGGGCGTCATGCTGCTGGCCTGCGACCCGCAGCGCATCGATGCGCTGGAGGAGGGCGTGGCCACCGAGTCCGACGTGCGCAAGCAGTTCGGCGAGCCCGAGAAGGTCTGGGACGCGCCGGGCGGCGGCCGCACCTTCGAGTACAACCGCCAGCCCGCCGGCCACCGCAACTACATGATCACCATCGGCCCGGACGGCAAGATGAGCGCGCTGCGCCAGGTGCTCACGCCCGAGAACTTCGCCAAGGTGCAGCCCGGCATGATGATGGAAGACGTGCGCAGGATGCTCGGCAAGCCGATGAAGATCACGCCCTACGACCTGCAGCGCGAGGTGGTCTACGACTGGCGCTACCTGCAGCCCCCCAACACCTCCATGGTGTTCAGCGTGGTCTTCGACACCGACTACCGGGTGCTGCGCACCGGCTCCGTGCCCGATCCGCAGGCGCCGGAGAACAAGGTCCAGTAGCGCGCCGCGCTACACCCGGCCGCTGACCGGCAGCGCCGCCCCGTGCACGGCGCGGGCCGCGTCGGACGCGAGGAAGCCGATCACCTCGGCCAGCGCCGCGGGCGCGACCCAGCGCGACGCGTCCGCGTCGGGCATGGCGGCGCGGTTGTCGGGCGTGTCGATCACCGAGGGCAGCACGCAGTTCACGTTGATGCCCTGGTCGCGCAGTTCGGCCGACATCGATTCCGTCAGCCGCACCAGCGCGCTCTTGGACGCGCAGTAGCCGCCCATGTGCGCCGCGCCGCGCAGCGCCGCACCGGCGCCCACCGTCACGATGCGGCCTGCGCCCTGGGCCAGCATGCGCGGCACCACGCCGGCGGCCACGTGCAGCAGGCTGCGCGCGTTCAGGTCCATCAGCAGGTCCCAGCTGCCGTCGGCCAGCGTGTGCACCGCCTCGCCCATGCGGAAGCCGCCCGCCAGGTGGCACAGCACGTCGATGCGCTGCGACGGGGGCCAGGCCTGCGCGATGCGGGCCTGCAGCTGCGCGCGGTCGAGCAGGTCGGCATCGACCAGCACTGCGCCGGGCAGCGCGCCGTACAGGCGCTGCAGCGCCTGCGCATCGCGGTCCAGTAGCAGCAGGCGCGCGCCGGCCTGGTGGAAATGGGCGACCACGGCCTGGCCCAGCTGGCCGGCCGCGCCGGTGACCAGCACCACGGGCGTCGGCGCCGTCATGCGGCCACCTGCGGGCGCTTGCGCGCGTGGTAGCGGCCGGTGCCGCGCGTCAGCACGGTGTCGCCGGGCAGCAGCTCGCCGGGCTCGTGCTCGGCCGCGCCGCGCACGCGCTGGTAGGAGGGGGCGAAGTCGACCTGGGCCAGGGCCAGCAGGTCGTCGAGGTGGTCGAGCACGAAGTAGGTCTCCTGGAAGTCGTCGATGCGGTAGCGCGTGCGCATCACGCGCTCGAGCGCGAAGCGCACACGGTTGGGCGAATCGTCCTCGACCGAGAACCGCGTCTCGGTGGACGAGGACACGATGCCGGCGCCGTAGATGCGCGGGGCGCCGTCTTCCAGCACCAGCCCGAACTCCACCGTGTACCAGTACACGCGTGCCAGCTGCTCCAGCATGCCGAGCGCCTTGGCGCGCAGGCCGCCCTGGCCGTACGCCTGGATGAAGCCGGCCATCACCGGGTTCATCAGCATGGGCACGTGGCCGAACACGTCGTGGAAGACGTCGGGCTCCTCCAGGTAGTCCAGCTCGTGCGGCTTGCGGATGAACTGGCCGGCGGGAAAGCGCCGGTGGGCCAGGTGCTCGAAGAACACGTCGTCCGGCACCAGGCCGGGCACGGCCACGACCTGCCAGCCGGTGCGCTGCATCAACACCGCCGACAGCTCCTCGAAGTCGGGGATGCGGTCAGCGCGCAGCGGCAGCTCGGCCATGCCGCGCATGAACGCGGCGCAGGCCCGGCCGGGCAGCAGCCGGCTCTGGCGTTCGAACAAGGTCTTCCACACCGCGTGCTCCTGCGCGGTGTAGCGGTCCCAGTCCTGGGCAATGGTCCAGTCGGGCCGTTCGGGGCGCGGCCCGCCGGCGGCCAGGCCGTGCAGGGTGCTGGCGGTGGAATCGGTCTCATGCATGCGTGGGTTCCTCGGTGGGGGCCGCCTGGAGCGCGAGCGCAGCGGCGACCTGGTCCATGGTGCGGGCCAGCCGGATGTCGCGCAGCGACAGGCCGCCCGCGTCGTGGGTGGTGAGCGTCACGTCCACGCGGTTGTAGACGTTGAACCACTCGGGGTGGTGGTCGTGCTTCTCGGCGTGCACCGCGATCTGGCACATGAAGCCCATGGCCTGCGCGAAGTCGCGGAACACGAAGCTGCGCGACAGCGTGCCGCCGCGCTCGGTGCCGGCCTGCCAGGCGGGCAGCTGGGCCAGCAGCGGCTGCAGCTGGGTGGGGGACAGTTTCATCTCGGGCACCTTCAGGCGATGTTCAGGCTCGGCAGCACCGTGCCTTCGCAAGGGCCGAAGCCGATGCGTGCCGCCCCGGGCCGCTCGCACCAGCCGCGCAACACCACGCTGTCGCCGTCCTGCAGCCAGGTGCGCGCCTCGCCGTTCGGCAGCCGGACCGGCTGCGTGCCGCCGCTGGTCAGCTCGATCAGCGCGCCGGCCTGGTCCAGCGTGGGGCCGGACAGCGTGCCGGTGCCGAACAGGTCGCCGCTTTGCAGGTTGCAGCCATTGACCGTGTGGTGCGCCACCATCTGCGCCACCGTCCAGTAGGCGTGGCGGTAGCTGGTCTGCACGATCGGGGCCGGCGCCGTGCCGGCTGCGCGCATGGCGGCGGTCTGCAGGTCCACCGCCAGCTGGATGTCGAACGCGCCGGCCGCGCGGTTGTGGGCCGAGTCCAGGTAGGGCAGCGGCTGCGGGTCGCCGGCCGGCCGCTCGAAGGCCACGCGGTACGGCGCCAGGGCCTGCAGCGTGACGATCCAGGGCGAGACCGTGGTGGCGAAGTTCTTCGACAGGAAGGGACCGAGCGGCTGGTACTCCCAGCCCTGGATGTCGCGCGCCGACCAGTCGTTCAACAGGCACAGGCCGAACACGTGGTCCTCGGCCCCCTGCATCGCGATCGGTTCGCCCAGTGCGTTGCCGGTGCCGATGAACACGCCCAGTTCCAGCTCGATGTCCAGCCGCTGGCAGGGCCCCAGGCGGGGCGCTGCGGCGCCTGGCGCCATGGCCTGGCCGACGGGCCGCCGCAGGCGCTGGCCCGACACGCCGATGCTGGACGCCCGCCCGTGGTAGCCGATCGGCACCCACTTGTAGTTGGGCAGCAGCGGGTGGTCGGGGCGGAACTGCCGGCCGATGTTGGTGGCGTGGTGGACGGAGGTGTAGAAGTCGGTGTAGTCGCCGATGCGGGCCGGCAGGCCGTATTCGGCCTCGGCCTGCGGCACCAGGCAGTCTTGCCAGGCGGACTGTTGCGGCGCACCGGCGCGCAGGCCGTCGGACAGGGCATGGCGCAGCGCGCTCCAGGCCGCCGGGCCCAGCGCCATCAGCGCGTTGAGCTGCGGCTGGGCGGCCACCGCCGCGGCCGTGGCGGCCAGGCCCTGCAGCGTGCCGCCGCGGTGCAGGGCCGCCAGGTCCAGCACCCGGTCGCCGATGGCCACGCCACCGCGGTACGGTTCGGCCGTGCCCTGGGGGCGAAAGCTGGCGAAGGGCAGGTTCTGGATCGGGAAATCGCTGCCGGCGGCGTTGGCCGATGCGACCCAGCTGCGCAGCGCGGGATCGTGGGTGGCGTCGATCATGCGGCACCCTCGAGTTCGCGGGCGTGCAGGAAGGCCGCGTGCCTGGGCGCGCGTTTCGTCTTCGACCAATCCTCCAGCATGTCCCACTTCACAGCGTCGAGGCGCTGGACCATGGCTTGTTCCTCGGGGTCCGGACAGGCCAGCTCCACGCGGTGGCCGTTCGGGTCGAAGAAGTAGATCGAGTGGAAGGCGCCGTGGTCGGTCACCCCCAGCACCGGCACGCCCCTGGATTCCAGGTGCGCCTTGAACTGCAGCAGCTCGGCGCGGTCCTTCACGCGGAAGGCGATGTGCTGCACCCACTCGGGCGTGTTGGGGTCGCGGCCCATGGGCGGCTGCGTGGGCAGCTCGAAGAAGGCCCGCACGTTGCCGTTGCCGGCATCCAGGAAGACGTGCATGTACGGGTCCGGCGCCTTGGTGGAGGGCACCATGTCTTCGGCGATGGCCAGCACGAAATCCATGTTCAGCATGCCCTGGTACCAGAGCACGGTTTCCTTGGCGTCCCTGCAGCGGTAGGCGACGTGGTGGATGCGGTCGATCTTCATGGGGTTGTTCCTGTTCAGGCGGGTGCGCGGGACGTGTCCAGCGCCTGCACTTCGATCTCGACGGCCACGCCGAAGGCCAGTTCGGCCTGCACCAGGCTGCGCACCGGATAGCGGCCTTCCTGGAAGTAGCTGCGGTAGACCGCGTTGAACGCGGCGAAGTCGGCCAGGTCGCGCAGCCAGACGGTGGTCTTGACCACCTGGTCGAGCGCGCTGCCCAGGCTCTGCAGCGTGCGGGCGATGGTCTGCAGCACCGCATGGGTCTGCTCTTCGATGCTGCCGGCGTGCGGCTTGCCGGCCGCGTCGAACGGGATCTGGCCCGACAGCATGAGCAGGCCGGCGGCGCGCACGGCGGTGGAGAACGGCATGGGGCCGGTTGCGGGGTGGAAGGTGGCGGACATGGGTTGGTTCAGGCTGCGCTCTGCACGGATGGCAGGGCCGGGCGGGACGACAGGGCGCGGAAGGCGAGGTACAGCACGCCGATCCAGACGGGGATGGCCAGGGCCGAGCCGCGGATGGACGGCGTCAGCAGCATCACGCCGACCACCAGCGCCATGCCGGCCAGGCAGACGAGGTTGGACACGGGGGCGAATGGCGCGCGGAATGCCAGCGGCTTGCCGCTGCGCACCGCGTCGCGGCGAAAGCGCATGTGCGTGACGATGATGACGACCCAGGTGATCACCAGCGCCGCCACGATCAGCGACATCAGCAGCTCGATCAGCCCGTGCGGCGCCACGTAGTTCAGCACCACGCACAGGGCGGTGGCCAGGCCCGGGTAGACGATGGCGCGCACCGGCACGCCGCGCCGGTTGACCTGCATCAGCGACCGGGGCGCATTGCCTTCGCTGGCCATGCCGTACAGCAGGCGGCTGGTGCTGTAGACCATGCTGTTGTAGACCGACAGCGTGGCGGTCAGGATCACGAAGTTCAGCACGTGGGCCGCCAGGTTCTGGCCGATGCCCGAGATCACCAGCACGAACGGGCTGTTGCTGTAGGTGTCGCCGCCGGCCTTGAGCTGGGCGACCAGGTCGGTCCAGGGCGTCAGCGACAGCAGCACGGCCATCGAGCCCACGTAGAACACGAGCACGCGCCAGACCAGCTGGTTGATGGCCTTGGGGATGACCTTGCGCGGCTGGTCCGTCTCGGCCGCCGCGAAGCCCAGCATCTCGACGCCGCCGAACGCGAACATGATGAAGGCCAGCGACATGACCAGGCCGGCGATGCCGTTGGGCATGAAGCCGCCGTGCGTCCACAGGTTGCTGACGGTCTGGGTCGGGTTGCCGGTGGTCGACAGCAGGTAGATGCCGGTGGCGATCATGGCCACCACGGCGACGATCTTGATCAGCGCGAACCAGAACTCGAACTCGCCGTAGGCCTTCACGTTGATGAAGTTCACCGCGTTGATCAGCACGAAGAACACGGCGGCCGTGGCCCAGGTCGGCACCTCGGGCCACCAGTACTGGATGAACTTGCCGCAGGCGGTCAGTTCCAGCATGCCCACCAGCACGTACAGCGCGATGCAGTTCCAGCCCGACAGGAAGCCCGCGAAGCGGCCCAGGTGGCGGTTGGCGAAGTAGCTGAACGAGCCGGCGTTGGGCGCCTCGACCAGCATCTCGCCCAGGAAACGCATGATCAGGAAGATCAGCGCGCCGCCGATGGCGTAGCCCAGCAGCACGGCCGGGCCGGCCATCTCGATGATGCCGGCCGAGCCCAGGAACAGGCCGGTGCCGATGGTGCCGCCCAGCGCGATCAGCTGGATGTGGCGGTTCTGGAGCTTGCGCTCCAGGTGGCCGGAGTGGGTGGGTGTCATGGGAATGTCTCCGTGGGTCAAGGTGCGGGGGCGGCGGCTCGTGGCCGCCTTTTGGGGTGTCGGGGGTGTCGGGGATGGCGGGGATCGCCCGGGGGGGGAGGGGGTAAGGGGTTTACTGCTCGGCCTTGCCGCGCCACATGTCCCAGGCCAGGGTCAGGCCCACGCCGACGTCGCGCACCGGGCGCGGCGGGATGTAGTTGGCCCGGCCCTGCACCAGGAAATCGTCGATCAGCGGGTTCTTGTGGCCCAGGGCGTGGTCGGCGATCAGCATGCCGGCGGCCGTGTGCCGCACGATGCCCGAGCCGTTGCAGCAGGAGGCGGCCCAGGCCTGCGGGCCGATCTGGTCGAACGCCGGCGCGTGGTTGTGCGAGACGGCCAGCCAGCCCATCCAGAAATGCTCGAGCCCGATGGCGCCCAGCTGCGGGAAGCGGCGGCGCAGCAGCTCCAGGTTCATCGCACGGGCCTCGGCGCGGCGCGCATCGTCGGTGCGCAGCTCGGGCGAGTACTCGAATCCCTGGCGGATCATCAGCCGCCCGTCGGCGGTCAGCCGCACGGTGGAGCCGGCCACGCCGTGCGCGGGCGTCACGCCCCAGACGGGCTCGGACCCCAGCCGGGCCAGCTGCGCGGGGTCCAGCCGGTGCGTGAGGCTGGCGAACAGCAGCACCGGCACCTGGCGTTCACGGAACACGCCGAAGGATTGCGAGTAGGCGTTGACGGTCAGGATCACGCGGCCGGCGCGGATGCGGCGGCCCTGGGCCGTGCGCACGTACGGGTTCATGCCCTTCAGGTCGACTTCGACCACCGGCGTGTTCTCGAACAGCTGCACCTGCGCGGGCAGGCTGTCGGCCAGGCCCCGCACCAGCGCGGCGGGGTTCAGCAACCGGGTGCCCGGGGTGTAGACCGCCGCGGCGTAGTAGCTGGTGCCCAGGCGCTTGCGCAGCGCGTCGCGGTCCAGGTAGGCGTAGGGCTCGTCCCAGGCCTGCAGGTTGCGGACATAGGGCTGCAGCGCGCTCTCGGCCACCTCGTCCGTCACCGCCACGTGGTAGCGGCCGCGCCGGGCCCAGTCGCACTGGATGCGGTGTTCGCCCACCAGGCGCTCCAGCGCGTCGACCGCGAAGCGGTTGACCTTGATGACGCGCCGGCCGGCTTCGACGTCGGCGTCGGACGGGGCGGAGCTGTGCGGCAGGTCGATGGCGAAGCCCGAGTTGCGGCCCGATGCGTTCTCGCCCACCACGCCGGCGTCGACCACGGCGATGCTGGCATGGGGTTCCTGGGCCGCCAGCTGGCGAGCCGCGGCCAGGCCGGCATAGCCGGCGCCGATGACGAGGAAGTCCACCGACAGATCCTGCTGCAGCGGCGCGCGCGGCCGGCGTGGGCCGAGCAGCGCGCTCCAGCCGTTGGTGTCGTCGTCGGTCGGCAGGCGGTCGATGTCGTGGGGCAAGGGTGACCTCCGCAGGGTGGGCCTCGTGGGCCGGTGCGGAAATTGTGCAGTATCAATAAATTATTATTGTTTAGTAGATGACCCTATGGACAGGCCCAGGGAAAAAAGTTAAGGCGGCACGCGCGGGAAGGGAGCGGCCGTATCAATTTATTATTTGTGCATGACCGTTCGCCGCAGCACCACGCCCTCCGACGAAGCCCGCGTCCGCACGCCGCAGAGCGAGCGGGTGGAGGCGACCCGGCGCAAGATCATCGAAGCGGCGCTGACGCTGCTGCGCGAGGAGGGTTTCAAGAGCGCGACGCTGCAGGCGATCGCGCGCCGCGCCGAGGTCAGCATGGGCGCGCTGCAGCACCACTTCGAGAGCCGCGACGTGCTGATGGAGCGGCTGGTGGCCGAGGTCATGGCGCCGCTGGGCGACCAGGGCGGGGTCTGGCCGGACCCGGCGCTGCCGCTGGAGCAGCGCGCGCTGCAGTTCGTCGAGCGCGCCTGGCAGCACATCTTCGGCGCGCCCAACTACCAGACGGCCTGGAGCCTGTTCTTCGGCTGCAAGGCGATTCCGTCGCTGTTCGCGCGCATCGAGAGCTACCGCGAGGAGGTGGACCGCGGCTTCTACACGCAGTTCTTCGCCACCTTCCCCGAACTGAAGACGCACCCCCATCCGCAGGGCGTGGCTTCGGTGGTGTTCTCCTCGCTGCGCGGCGCGGCGGTGCAGGAGCTGTTCACGGTCGACGCGGCCGAGAAGGTGGGCAGCCTGGAGGTGCTGGCCGAACTGATCGCGGGGGCCTGCACGCACGGCGCGCACTGATCGGCGCCGGCGCGCCGCGAGGGCGCTGCTATTCGTTGCCGGGCGTCACCGCGTCCACGGCGGCGCCCACGGCCTTGCCGGTGACCTTGACGGCGCCCACGGCCACGTCGGCCGCGACTCCCACGGCCGTGGCCCCCACGCCGACGACCGCACCCGCCACCGTCACGACGGCGCAGCCGCCCAGCCCCATGCAGGCAAGGGCGGCGAGCAGGGCGGCCGCGCGTCGCATCAGCGCACCCGCATGCCGGGCTGGGCGCCGGGCCAGGGCTCCAGCACGTGGATGCCGGGCTGGGCCTTCTCGTCGGCGTGGCTGGCGGCCAGCACCATGCCCTCGCTGATGCCGAACTTCATCTTGCGCGGAGCGAGGTTGGCCACCATCACGGTCAGCTTGCCGACCAGCTGCTCGGGCTGGTAGGCGCTTGCGATGCCGCTGAACACGTTGCGCATGCGGCCTTCGCCCGCGTCCAGCGTCAGGCGCAGCAGCTTGGTCGAGCCCTCGACCTTCTCGCAGGCCACGATCCTGGCGATGCGCAGGTCGATCCTGGCGAAGTCGTCGATGGTGATGGTCTCGGCGACCGCCTCGCCGCCGGGCAGCGCCTTCTCCGGCTCGGGCGCGGCCGGCGGCTCGAACAGCGCGTCGAGCTGCTTGATGTCCACGCGCTGCATCAGGTGCTGGTACGCACCGATGGCGTGGCCCGCGCCCAGCAGCCGGCCGGCGTCGGGCCATTGCAGCGGCTCCACCTTGAGGAAGGCCTCGACCTGCGCGGCCAGCGCCGGCAGCACGGGCTTCAAGTACAGCGCCAGCAGCCGGAAGGCCTCGATGCAGGTGGTGCAGACGTCCTGCAGCCGCGCGTCCGCGCCCTCTTGCTTGGCCAGCTCCCAGGGCTTGTTGGCGTCCACGTACTCGTTCACGCGGTCGGCCAGCAGCATGACCTCGCGCAGCGCGCGCGCGGTGTCGCGGCGCTCGAAGGCATCGGCGATGCCCTCCGCCTCGCCCTGCAGCGCTGCGAGCAGGGCCTGCCCGTCGGCGCCCGGCGTGCCGAGCTCACCGGCGAAGCGCTTGGCGATGAAGCCGGCCGCGCGCGAGGCGATGTTGACGAACTTACCGATCAGGTCGGCGTTCACGCGCGCCATGAAGTCGTCGCGGTTGAAGTCGATGTCCTCGTTGCGCCCGTTGAGCTTGGCGGCGATGTAGTAGCGCAGCCACTCGGCGTTCATGCCCAGGCTCAGGTACTTGAGCGGATCCAGGCCGGTGCCGCGGCTCTTGCTCATCTTCTCGCCGTTGTTGACGGTCAGGAAGCCGTGCACGAACACGTTGTCGGGCACCTTGCGCCCGGCGAAGTGCAGCACCGCGGGCCAGAACAGGGTGTGGAAGGTGACGATGTCCTTGCCGATGAAGTGGTACTGCTCCAGCGCCGGGTCGGCCATGTAGGCATCGAAGTCCTGGCCGCGCTTGTTGAGCAGGTTCTTCAGCGAGGCGAGATAGCCGATCGGCGCGTCGAACCACACGTAGAAGTACTTGCCCGGCGCGTCGGGGATCTCGATGCCGAAGTAGGGCGCCTCGCGCGAGATGTCCCAGTCCGCCAGGCCCTCGCTGGTGCTGCCGTCGGGGTTCTTGCGCACCGTGAACCACTCGCGCACCTTGTTCGCCACCTCGCTCTGCAGGCCGCTGTCGGTGATCCAGCCCTGCAGGTATTCGGCGCAGCGCGGGTCGGACAGGCTGAAGAAGAAGTGCTCGCTGGTGCGCAGCTCGGGCTTGGCGCCGCTCAGCGCCGAGTAGGGGTTCTTGAGGTCGGTCGGGGTGTAGACGGCGCTGCACACCTCGCAGTTGTCGCCGTACTGGTCCTTCGCGCCGCAGTTGGGGCACTCGCCCTTGATGAAGCGGTCGGGCAGGAACATGTTCTTCTCGGGATCGAAGAACTGCTCGACGCTCTTTTGTGCGATCAGGCCGGCCTGGCGCAGCGCGCGGTAGATGTCGGCGCACAGCGCGTGGTTCTCGGCGCTGTCGGTGTGGCTCCAGTTGTCGAAGGCGACGTGGAAGCCGTCCAGGTACTGCTTGCGGCCCGCGGCGATGTCGGCCACGAACTGCTGGGGCGTCTTGCCGGCCTTTTCGGCCGCGATCATGATGGGCGCGCCGTGCGCATCGTCGGCGCCCACGAAGTTCACCTCCGCGCCGCGCATGCGCTGGAACCGCACCCAGATGTCGGCCTGGATGTACTCCATGATGTGGCCGATGTGGAAATTGCCGTTGGCGTACGGCAGCGCGGTGGTGGCGAAAATCTTGCGCGGGGCGGACATCTGGGAAGGGCGCTTTCAGGGATGGGCGGTGGCGTTGCGCGCCGGCCGGCGCGCAAGGGACGGGTATTTTAGGAGTGCGCTGCGCCGCGCACCCGGCTCGGTACACTTTGCGCCCCCAAAGGAGTGAATGCCAAGATGCCAGTGACGGAACAGGCGCTGACCGACGCGCTCAAGCAGGTGGTCGATCCCAACACCGGCAAGGACTTCGTGTCCACCCGGCTGTTGCGCAACCTCAGCGTGCAGGGCGGCGAGGTGGCGTTCGACGTCGAACTGGGCTACCCGGCCAAGAGCCAGATCCCCGCGCTGCGCAGCGCGCTGGTGGCGGCGGCCCGCAGCGTGCCGGGCGTGGACAACGTCTCCGTCAACATCGCCAGCAAGATCACCGCCCATGCCGTGCAGCGCGGCGTGCAGTTGCTGCCCGGCGTGAAGAACATCGTGGCCGTGGCCTCGGGCAAGGGCGGCGTGGGCAAGAGCACCACCTCCGCCAACCTGGCGCTGGCGCTGGCGGCCGAGGGCGCCAGCGTGGGCCTGCTGGACGCCGACATCTACGGCCCCAGCCAGGCCATGATGATGGGCGTGTCGGGCCGGCCCGAGAGCCTGGATGGCAAGACCATGGAGCCGCTGCTGGGCCATGGCGTGCAGGTGATGTCCATCGGCCTGCTGGTCGACCAGGACCAGGCCATGATCTGGCGCGGCCCCATGGCCACGCAGGCGCTGGAGCAGATGCTGCGCCAGACCCATTGGCAGGAGCTGGACTACCTGATCGTCGACCTGCCGCCCGGCACCGGCGACATCCAGCTCACATTGAGCCAGCGCGTGCCCATGACCGGCGCCGTGATCGTGACCACGCCGCAGGACATCGCGCTGATCGACGCCAAGAAGGCCGTCAAGATGTTCGAGAAGGTGGGCGTGCCCATCCTCGGCCTGGTGGAGAACATGGCCGTGCACGTGTGCAGCCACTGCGGCCACCAGGAGCACATCTTCGGTGCCGACGGCGGCAGGAAGATGGCGGCCGAGTACAAGATGGATTACCTGGGCGCGCTGCCGCTGGCCATGGCGATCCGCGAGCAGGCCGACAGCGGCACGCCCACTGTGGTGGCCGAGCCCGATGGCGAGCTGGCCGGCATCTACAAGGCCGTGGCGCGCCAGGTGGCGGTGGCCATCGCGCAGAAGAACAAGGACTTCTCGTCCAAGTTCCCGACCATCAAGGTCTCGAAGGACACCTGAACCGCCTTCAGGGCGCGAGCAGTTCCGGCAGCGCCCAGACCGGCACCACGTCCACGCCGTTCCTGAGCGGATAGGCGCGGGCGACCGGTGCCACCACCACGGTCCGCGTCGGCTGCAGGTCGGCCATGGCCTGCCAGAAGCCTTTGCTCACCGTGGGCGCGGCCGAGAACTTCACCTCGATGCCCAGGCGCCGCGTGCCGGCCTGCACCACGATGTCGAGCTCGGCACCGGCGGCCGTGCGGTAGAAGCCCATTTCGGCGCCCGGCGGCAGCAGCGCGCGCACCTGCTCGACGACGAAACCCTCCCAGGACGCCCCGACGATGGGATGGCCCTGCAGATCGGACAGGCTGGCGATGTTCAGCAGCGCATGCACCAGGCCGCTGTCGCGGATGTAGACCTTGGGCGATTTCACGAGGCGCTTGCCCACGTTGGGCAGGAAAGGCTCCAGCCGCCGCACCATCAGCGTGTCCACCAGCACGTCGAGGTAGCGCGTGGCCGTGCTGTGCGAGGCGCCGCCCAGCGACATGCCGAGCTGCGAGGCATTGAACAGCTGGCCCTGCAGATGGGCCAGCATGCGCCAGAAGCGGTGCAAGGGGTCGGCCGCCACGCCCACGCCCATCTGCGGCAGGTCGCGTTGCAGGAAGGTCTGGATGAAGTCCTGCCGCCAGGCATGGGACAGGCGTTCGCTGGGGGCCAGTTGCGCCTGCGGAAAGCCGCCGAGCAGCCACAGTTGCTGCAGCGTCGCCAGGTCGGCTGGCAACTCGCAGGCCAGCAGCGGTGCGAGTTCCAGATAACCCACGCGGCCGGCCAGCGACTCGGTGCGCTGGCGCAGCAGGGCGCCGCTGGCCGAGCCCAGCAGCAGGAAGCGGCCGGCGCGGCGGTCCGCATCGATCTCCGGGCGCAGCTGGGTGAACAGATCGGGCAGCATCTGCACTTCGTCCAGCACCACCAGCCGCTGGCGGTGCTGGGCCAGGAAAAGTTCGGGTTCGGCCAGCTGGGCCCGGTCGCCAGGGCGTTCGAGGTCCAGCACCAGCGCATCCGCATGTTCGGCGGCGATGGCGCGGGCCAATGTGGTCTTGCCCACCTGGCGCGGCCCCAGCAGCACCATGCCGGGGTAGAAGCCCAGGCGCTCGCGCAGGTCGGCGGCGAGATGGCGCTCGATCATCCTTGCATTTTGATCGCCATCTGGTCAATTTGCAAGGATGATCGGATGCCACGCAGCCCCGGTGCAGGGACATGCCGTTGGTGCGAGACTCGCCGGCATGCAAGCCCAGGTTCCTTCCTCCAGCATTTCCTCCGGCACGCGCAAGGTGCCCGTCTGGCGCGGCGCAGGCGCGCCCGACGCCGATTGCGTGGCCGAGGAAGTGCCCGTCGCGCTCGAATACAACGGCATCTCGCACGCCGTGATGCTGGCCACGCCGCTGGACCTGGAGGACTTCGCGCTCGGCTTCTCGCTGACCGAGGGCATCGTCGACAGCCGTGCCGACGTGCGCGACATCGAGCTCGTGGAGGGCTGCGGCGGGCTCACGGTGCAGCTGCAGATCGCCTCGGGCTGCTTCGCCCGGCTCAAGGACAAGCGCCGCAGCCTGGCCGGCCGCACCGGTTGCGGCCTGTGCGGCGCCGAGAGCCTGCCGCAGGCCGTGCAGCGGCCCGCGCCGTTGCAAAGCGAGGCCCGCTTCGCGGCCGCCGCCGTGTCGCAGGCCATGCGCGACCTGAACCAGCGCCAGCCGCTGCGCGATGCCAGCGGCGCCACGCATGCCGCGGGCTTCGCCGATGCCCAGGGGCGTGTGCTGCTGGTGCGCGAGGACGTGGGCCGTCACAACGCGCTGGACAAGCTGGTCGGTGCGCTGCTGGCGGCGCGGCAGCCGGCCCAGGACGGTTTCGTCGTCGTGACCAGCCGCGCCAGCTACGAGATGGTGGGCAAGACCGTGCGCGCCGGCAGCGCACTGCTGGCGGCGGTCTCGGGCGTGACCGGGCTGGCGATCGACCTGGCCGGCGACGCCAACCTGGCGCTGGTCGGCTTCGCGCGCGGCGACCGGATCAGCGTCTACACGCGCCCCGAGCGCGTGGTCTGGGCGGCGCCGGCCTGATGGCGCGTTCGCGGCGCGGGGCGTAGCCCATGCCCACGCCCTTCATCCTGCTGCTGCTGTCCATCGCCGCGGCCTGCTGGCCGTTGCCGCGCGGCGGCTGGCCGGGTCAGGTGCCGCCCTGGGCCTTGCTGTATGGCGCGGCCGTGGCCATGGCCTGGCACAAGGGCTGGCTGCAGCCTTCGGCGCTGGCGGCACTGGCCGCCTTGTTCGTGCTGGCCGCCGCGGTGCCGCGCGTGCAGAACCGCGCCCTGGTCTTCGTGTCCTGGCTGGCGCTGGCGGGCCTGTGCGCCGCGCTCGCCCTGCACCGCGTGCCGGGCTTCTCCAACCCGGTGCTGCTGGACGGCGTGCGCTGGTCGGCCGGCGCGCGGCCGTTCACGCAGCACCTGAACTTCGACAAGGGCTCGGTGGGCCTGGCGCTGCTGGTGCTGCTGGCGCCGGCCACGTCGGGCGACGGCCGGCGCGCCATGGGCCTGGCGGCGGCGACCGCGCTGGCGACGGCCGCGCTCGTGCTCGGCCTGGCGTGGTGGCTGGGCATGGTGCGGCCGGACCTCAAGTGGAGCCTGTCGCTGGCGCTGTTCCTGCCCGTGAACCTGCTGCTGACCTGCGTGGCCGAGGAGGCGCTGTTCCGCCTGCTCGTGCAGGACGCGCTGGCGGGCCGTTTCGGCGGCCGGACATCGGCCGGGCGCACCGCCGCCGCCGTGCTGCTGTCGGCCGCGCTGTTCGGCCTGGCGCATCTGGCGGGCGGGCCGCGCATGGCGCTGCTGGCCGGCCTCACGGGCCTGGGCGCGGCGCTGGCCTATGCCTGGACCGGCCGGCTCGGCGCGGCGGTGGGCGTGCACTTCGCCGTCAACGCCGTGCACGCGCTGGCGTTCACCTACCCGGCGCTGGCCGGCCG